>NZ_JXMS01000026.1:43913-97137 GCF_001672295.1 Halodesulfovibrio spirochaetisodalis
TCTGTAGAAAGGTTTCACCCAGCCGTCGGAGGCCACCTATCATCCTCGTAATACAGCAAATATCAAACATGCAGCCATGTAACCATGCTACACTCTTCTGCAATCATACGTACGCAGGAGAAAGACATGCGCAAAAAAATTACTGACAACATCTCATGGGTCGGAAAAATAGACTGGGAAATCCGCACAGCACACGGAAAAGAATATTCCACGCATAAGGGTACTTCATACAACGCCTATCTTATCGAAGATGAAAAAACCGCTCTTATTGATACTGTATGGGAACCATATGCTGATGAGTTTGTAACCAACCTCAGACGTGAGATTGATTTAGAGCAGATCGACTACATCATCTGTAATCACGCAGAACCGGATCATAGCGGCGCACTACCAGCCTTAATGAAATATATACCGGACACACCGATTTACTGCACAAAACAGGCAACACTGTCGCTTTCAGGACACTACCATCAGGACTGGGACTTCCGCACAGTAACCAGCGGAGACACACTGAGCCTGGGCGAAAACACCCTCACATTCTTTCCGGTTCCCATGGTACATTGGCCAGACTCCATGATGACCCACCTTTCCGGCCAGAACGTCCTGTTTTCCAATGACGCATTCGGGCAGCACTACGCACATGAACTGCTTTTCAATGATCTGGCTGACCAATGCACGCTCTACGAAGAAGCAATCAAGTACTACGCTAATATTCTCACACCGTTTTCCCCAGTTATTACAAACCGCATTCAAGAATTTCTTGCAACAGACCTTCCGGTAAATCTTATTGCCACCAGTCACGGTATCTTGTGGCGTGACAATCCTGAACAAATTATTGAGCAATATTTGCGGTGGTCTGATGCGTATCAGGAAGACCAGATAACAATTATTTATGACACAATGTACAACTCAACCAAGGTAATGGCGGAAACAATTGCAGCAGGCATCTTACAGCATAGCCCGGCAACACACGTAAAACTCTTTCATGCAGCAAAAGCAGATAAAAATGACATCATTACTGAAGTTTTCCGCTCAAAAGCTGTACTTCTTGGTTCTCCAACGTTCAATAAAGGCCCGCTGGCAAGCCTTGCCGCCATACTTGAAGAATTTAGGGGACTAAAATTCACAGGCAAAAAAGCCAGTGCGTTCACTTCCTACGGATGGAGCGGCGAAGCAGCAAAGCTTATGCTTTCAGAGTTGATTGATGCCGGTTTTGAGACCGTCGATGAAGGATTCCGCATTAATTGGCGAATGAATGCAGACCAGCGGCACGATGCACTGCAATTTGGAGTGGAGTTCGCTTCTTTAGTCTTTTAATTTTACAAAAAAATAGAAAAATATGATTTATAAGACATATAAACCTAAAATCAACAAGTAATAAGACCCATTACACTTGCCTTAGGATATACAACATTTAGTCTTATTGACATTGCCGGAGGAAGATTATGAAACGATTTCTGACTGTTGTTTGCATTAGTACAATAATTTTTCTTTTTACAGCTTGCTCTTTATTTCGACCTGTTAACCAAAAAACACCTCCAGCAACAAGTGCAGCAGAACTTTGGCAATTCATTAAACTAAAAGACAATTACTCTAAGTGGGATCAATTTGATGACGCCGAAGGATTACTGCAAGCTGCCCCGCCTCACGGCCCATTGGTGAAAATTTATGCAAATGACATCGCGACCGGCTCTACCTACACAGGCAGAAAAGGCTCCATAGTCATCATGGAAAACTACGAAAATGATGGAAAAACACTCCTTACCATAAACCTCATGCAAAAACGCCCCGGCTATGCTCCGTCCGCCGGAGACTGGTTCTGGGCAACGTATGAGCCGAGTGGAAAAGTTCTGGAAGAAGGTAAAATCAAAAGCTGTGTTGAGTGTCACGTCAGCATGGCATTTGATGATTACACGTTCATCCATAAGTGGTGATTACGCAACTCGTGTAATAGTTCTCCAGCTTTCCACTCCTGCTGCTCCAAGCCCCCAACCGGAGCAGGCAAACTCCCTCGTTTGCTGCGGCGCTGGCCCACAGTAAACAAAAAGGCAGAAACGTAGCCGCATCACTACGTTTCTGCCTTTTAGCATTCTATAGCGCTGAAAAAACTTATTCAGCAGATTCTGTTTTAATTTCGCGCAGACGCAGGCTCAAATCACGAAGCTGGTTATTAGAAACAGCAGATGGTGCGTTTGTGAGCAGGCAAGTCGCCTTCTGAGTTTTAGGGAAGGCAATAACGTCGCGGATAGAAGCAGAGTTAGTCAGGATCATAACAAGGCGATCAAGACCGAATGCGATACCACCGTGAGGAGGTGCGCCGTATTCAAATGCTTCCATGAGGAAGCCGAACTGTTCTTCTGCTTCTTCTTTGGAGAAACCAAGTGCAGAGAACATTTCTTCCTGACGCTCACGGTTATGCATACGGATAGAACCACCACCAACTTCGCTACCGTTCAGTACGAGGTCGTACGCACGTGCTTTAGCATTTGCAGGATCTGTTACCATCACGTTCTCTTCACCATCCTGAGCAGCGGTGAACGGGTGGTGACACGCTACGTAGCGTTTTTCGTCTGCATCGTACTCGAAGAGAGGGAAGTCAGTTACCCACAGGAAGTTGTAGGTATTCTCAGGAATAAGATCAAAACGTTTAGCAACTTCGATACGCAGGTAACCGAGCGCGTTGTTAACAATCTCTGCAGGGCCAGCCTGGAAGAATACGATATCGCCAACTTCGAGACCAAGCTCTTCTGTAAGGCCTTTACGCTCTTCATCAGAGAGGAATTTCGCAATAGGAGACTGCCATTCATCTTCTTTGATCTTGATCCATGCAAGACCCTGAGCACCGTAAATTTTTACGAACTCAGTGTACTGATCGATCTCTTTACGGGAAAGCACAGCGCCACCCGGTACACGCATAGCTTTAACAAGCTCTGCGGTGGAGAAAAGACGGAAGCCTGAGTCTTTTACAACATGACTTACGTTTTTAAGACGCAGATCAAAACGGGTATCCGGCTTATCAAGACCGTACTCTTCAATTGCCTGATCGTATGTCATACGCGGGAAGGTGCTTGGAACCTCAACGTCGAGACAATCTTTAAACACGCGCCCTACGAGGCCTTCCGCCATTGTCTGAACCTGCTTTTCGTCCGCAAAGCTCATTTCGATATCAACCTGAGTAAATTCAGGCTGACGGTCAGCACGAAGGTCTTCGTCACGGAAACAACGAACGATCTGGTAGTAACGATCCATACCGGCAGCCATAAGGAGCTGCTTAAAAATCTGTGGAGACTGTGGCAGAGCGTAGAATTCGCCCTGATTCACACGGCTCGGCACGAGGAAGTCACGTGCGCCTTCCGGTGTAGACTTGGTAAGACACGGAGTTTCCACTTCGAGGAAATCCAGCTCATCAAGGTAACGGCGGATAGACTGTGCAGCGCGGTTACGGATGATGAAGTTATTTGCAAGCTTAGGACGACGAAGATCAAGGTAACGGTATTCGAGACGCAGGTTCTCAGATGCTTCCACACGATCTTCAATCTGGAACGGAGTGGTTTTCGCAGTGTTAAGCAGCTTCCACTCTGTTACGTACACTTCAACTTCACCAGTCACCATGCCGGTGTTTGTCATCCCCTCAGGGCGATGACGCACTTCACCTTTAACAGCAACAACATATTCAGTACGCAGGATATGTGCGAGTTTGTGTGCTTCTTTGTTCACGTCAGGGCTGAATACTACCTGAGTAAGGCCTCTGCGGTCACGAAGGTCGATAAAAATCAGGCCACCATGATCGCGACGGAACTGCACCCAACCCATCAGGCATACTTCTGAGCCGATATTATTGGCATTCAGCTCGCAGCAATTATGGGTGCGAACCCACCCGTTAAGAGGCTCGATGTACTGCTGATGGTCCTGCTGAATATCCAGATTTTGATCGCTCATTCTCGTTTCCTTTAAAAAATGTAGTAAAGACAGCTAGGCTGTCCAACGGTTAGGGGTTCTACACGATTGGTGTTATCAGAGTGCGGAAAATACGGCCGGATCAAACGTTCCGGCCGGGTAAAATCTGCTTCTGACTATATTAAATATGCTCAATAAGTTCAGACTGGGAAACTGTGGTTTGCTCACCGGTTTCCATATCTTTGACTACAACAGTTTTCGCTGCAAGTTCGTCTCCGCCAAGGATAAGAGCTTTACGAGCGCCCTTTTTACCGGCTTGACGCATCTGCGCCTTCATGGATTTGGAGGCAAAACTTACATCACCGGTCTTTCCGGCAAGACGCAATGTCTGTGCAAGCATCAGGCCATCTTCAAGGCCATTTTCGTCAAGCACTGCAATGTAGAAATCAGGCTGCACAACTTCGCGCTCTCCGAGCATAAGCGCAAGACGCTCCATGCCGCAGGCAAAGCCGATACCCGGAACATCTGCACCGCCGAGCTGCTTAATCAGCCCGTCGTAGCGTCCGCCACCCGCTACGGAACTCTGCGAACCGATAGCGTTGGAAACAACCTCAAAGGTTGTGCGGTTGTAGTAGTCAAGGCCGCGTACAAGACGGTCATTCTGTATAAACGGAACATCTGCGGTACGCAGTGTTGAAAGCACCTTATCATGGTGAGTACGGCAAGTCTCACAAGTGTGTTCGATGATTGTCGGAGCACTTTCAGTCAATGCTTTACAACCAGGAACCTTACAGTCCAGTACGCGAAGCGGATTGGTATCCATACGGCGACGGCAGTCTTCGCAAAGCTCTTCTTTATTCAGATTAGCAAGAAAGCTGCGCAATGCTTCATTGTACTGCGGACGGCACTCACGACAACCAAGAGAGTTAACCTCAAGCACAAGCTCCTTAAGACCAATTTTGGTAAGGAACGTCATAAGCATAAGGATAACTTCTGCGTCTGCATGCGGCTCATCAGGGCCAAGGCACTCACAGTTGATTTGATGGAACTGGCGCATACGTCCTTTTTGCGGACGCTCGTACCGGAACATAGGGCCGAAGGTGAAAAGCTTGGAAATCTGCTCTGATGCGTTCACATTGCCTTCAATGTATGCACGCATAACACCTGCGGTTGCTTCCGGACGCATAGTAAGAGAACGACCTTTACGGTCATCAAAAGTGTACATTTCTTTCTGTACAACGTCTGTTTCATCGCCAATAGAGCGTTTAAAAAGCTCTGTACGCTCAAGAATAGGCGTACGCAGTTCTTTGTACCCAAAACTGCCAAAAACTTCGCGTGCAACAGTTTCCATAAAGGTAAAGGTGTCGCTCTCCGGAGAGAACATATCCGCAAAACCTTTAATTCTTTTTACTTTACTCATGCCGGTTCCTAAAAATTGTATTTTTTTCAATGTGCTGCACACCCTGCATTGCAGCAAATCAGAGATGCCGTTTGCACATAAAAAAAGCTGTGTCGGCAAAATTGTGCCGAAACAGCTTTGAGTAGTCTAAAGTCGCTTACTTGTCAAAAGCAGAAGAAGAGTTTCTGGCAGCAATATTAGTGCGACAAGCATTCATAATTGCAGGTTTTGCACCACATTTTTTAACCATCAGAGGAATTGTCATTCCTGCCTCATTGTTATCTATGCAGATGCCGGAAAGTGCGCCCACACCGTATGGAACCACACTCGAATTAAGCCAGTTATACACAGGCGCATCCTTCCATGTGCTCACAGGACCAAGCAATACAGAACGGCGCGTTAGCACACCAGAGGCAGCCTGATTGCGCACCATACGGTCAAGCGTGAGAGGACTGAGCCAGTTCCTGTGCTTACCGTACACCTCGACAGACCAGTTGCGGAACAAGTAGTATAGCGACCACTTTGAATACGCAGTCACAATAACGCCACCGGAAGCAACCCGTAGCGACTCTGCAATAACTGCTTCAGGATCGTCTACAAATTCGAGAACAGAGCCAACGCCAACGTAGTCAAACTGATTATCATCAAACGGCAGGTGTTCTGCTCTTCCTAAAAAAAACTCTGCACGACATCCAAGTAAGTCTCTGGCTGCTTCAAGCATAAGAGGAGAGCAGTCCAGCCCTGTAACATCAAAGCCGGCATGATAAAACATCTCGGTGACAAGCCCTGTTGCACAGCCAACCTCAAGAAACCGTCTGCCGCGTCTAGGCCAGCCGGAAATCAAGTCAGCCACGAGCTTCATCTTTGAGCGCAACGCAAGCACGCCTGCCGGAGACTCTGCCCATCGACGGTATTCATTCACAAGTTTTTCATCAGCCCAAATTGTCATGTCAGATCACCTTGTTGCAAAAAAGTATGCATCTCAGGATATACCAAGCAAAAACAACCTCTGCTCAATCAGCTCAAAAATAGTACTCGAACTCTCCCTCCGCAAGCAACCACAAACTGGTACTCAAACCAGTCGCCACCTATATACCAACCAACCGCCATCTTTCTGTAAAAAAACGGCACAGGAAGAAGGATATCTTTGTAACACTAACCCTATCGTCTGCATTGCAAAGAAAAGGTATACTGCCGTAAAGAAGGCATGCAGCCTCTACAGATTCTCTTGCATATTTCATTTTCCAACATTATGACTCTACTTAGAAATAAAGCAATATTAGGTAGATGTATTGCCGCAACACGTAATGAAAGATATAGAACCCAGTTATTCTGGGCAGGGAGACTCTATGGAAGGTCGGAGCGTAACCAGCAGCGAAACACTCATGACTCACCGAGCGTTACCGGGCGATACAAATGCAGCTGGTAATGTACACGGTGGTGTAATTTTAAAGCATATCGATCTCGCAGGAGCAGTTTGCGCCATGCGTCATGCAAGAGGATGCACAGTAGTAACTGCCTCTATAGACCGCATGGAATTTAAGGCACCTGTACACGTGGGAGAGCTTATGGTTTTAAAATCCTGCGTCAACTTTGTGGGATCAAAATCCATGGAAGTAGGGGTTCGGGTAGAATCTGAAAACCTGCTTACAGGAAACATCCGCCACGTTGCATCTGCGTACTTAACGTTTGTGGCAATGGATACTGATAAAAAGCCGACAACCATCCCACCTCTTGTAATTGAGACTCAAACTCAGGAACGAAGATTGCAAGAAGCTGCGCTGCGACGAGCTGCAAGGAAGGCTGAACGAAAACGGGAAAAAATGACCCAGGATCAAATGGAGCAAAGCCCTATCTACAGCCCGGAAGAGGTATTTTAGCGGTGTTTTTTGCTTCTTCCACTAAGGCAAAAAAGCACCCTGCAGTAAAAGACAAATAACTGACACTCCCATAAAGGGTTGATGCCTGCTTACCGCACTAGTCGCAAACTGTTAAACAGCCCCGACATCACAACAGGGATTATTCCTGCCGAGCAGGGATACTCTGTTACTCTTTTTGAACAAAGAAATGATATGAACAAGGCAAAATCGCCGCCTTGTTTAGGGGGCATGGGTTTATATAAGCTACGCTATGTTGTGCATCTGCACCCGGACAAGTAGCCCCCCCTACCATGTAGAGCAACTAGATGCACAATAAGTAGAATCCCCCTTCTACTGCTTATTACCCATTGCCCCCATTTATATCTTATCGACATAGATTAGTGTTTCTTTACAATCCTACGCCATTCCGCCCTATTACAACATGTATTTTCTGTTAATCATCCGTAGTTATAGGCAGTTTTGTTTTATAAAAAGCGCACCGGACTTCACCACAAAGACACCAAATCTTAATTCCGAATAAAACAGTATAATTACCTGTCCAGAAACATTACAATAACAGTTGCACCAGACTGCAAAACTAAAAAAACGGATAAAGAGTATAACCCCTCATCCGTTTTTCCAGTTCATGGCAAAGGGCAGATGACAAATTCACCCACCCCGCGGAAAATGTGCATTAATTGTGTGTCTGGCAAGCGTCACATACGCCTTCAAACTCAATATATGCAGCATGAATAGTAAAGCCGGGAGCCTCAGCACCCCGGGCGGAAGCGATGTATTCAGCGTTCATCACGTCGCCCACCTTACCGCAAATGCTACAACGAACATGAGCATGAGGATTCGTATTACCGTCAAACCGTTTCTGTGATCCTGCATGTTCGAGTTTAAGAATATCTCCACTCTCTGCAAGCACATCAAGGTTACGGTACACTGTGCCCAGACTAATGCGCGGCAACCGCTGTCTGACCATGTCGTACACTTCATCTGCTGTTGGATGTGTAGTGACCTTACACAGCTCTTCAAGGATAACCTTGCGCTGCTTGGTCATACGTGTCTGTACAGCCATACGTGCACCCCCTGTTATTAGTAATAGTTTTTAGTATCGACTTATCGATATGTTGTCAACACCCAAAAATTTTATTTCAACTGACTAAAATGCAAAAGAAAAAGCCCTCACATTATGTAAGGGCTTTTTCTCTTTGTCCTGTGTCCAGTACAACTATTCGGACTGAAACACGCCACTCTTGCCGCCTGCCTTATATACAAGCCTGCAATCGCGGATGATAATATCTTTCTGCACAGCTTTGCACATATCGTAGATTGTCATGGCTGCTGTCTGCGCTGCCATTAACGCCTCCATCTCCACTCCCGTCTGGGATGTGGTTCTGGCTTCAGCTTCAATCTCAATAGCATTCTGTGCTTCATCTATTGAAAAACGTACGTCAACGTAACTCAAAAAGAGCGGATGGCACAAGGGAATAAGTTCCCATGTCCGCTTAGCAGCCTGAATACCGGCTACTTTGGCGGTTGTCAGAACATCACCCTTAGGCAAAGCCTGACGAAGAAGCAGATCAAGGGTATTAGAAGAGACTTCAACCACAGTCCGTACAATTGCGGTTCGGCGAGTGTCGTCTTTATCGCCGACATCCACCATAGTTATGGAACCATCCGTATCCATGTGGGAAAAACTCTTCTCATCCATTAATCAACCCCCATTGCTTTTCCGGCCTTTTTGAACATCTTCTTTACTTTGGAAAGTGGCTTCTCTTCTTCAAGAGCGGCAAATTCCTGCAGCAATTCTTCCTGACGTTTTGAGAGCTTAGTAGGAGTCTTAACGATGATCTCAACCATCAGATCACCCTGCTGTGCACCGTACCCAAGGTTTGGCAACCCATACCCTTTCATACGGAAGACTTCACCACTCTGGGTTCCTTTTGGAATATCCATAGTGATAAGCTCATCAAGAGTCGGAACTTCAATTTTGTCACCAAGCGCAGCTTGAACAAAAGAAATTTCTTTAGTCAGAATCAGGTGATGCCCCTGACGACTGAATGTTTTATCTTCCTCAACGGTAAGAACAACATACAAGTCACCCGGAGGGCCACCGTGAATGCCCGGCTCACCTTCTGCACGCAGACGCAGACGGTTACCAGTATCAACACCGGCAGGAACTTTAACCTGCAGCTCCTTGGTTTCCTTTACAATGCCGACACCGCGACATTTAGGACAAGGGTTCGGAATAATCTGACCGGAACCGCTACACACCGGACAAGGGCGGGAAATAGAGAAAGGCCCCTGACTCTGGCGCACCTGTCCAGTACCGTGACAGTGATTACATGTTTCAGGCGAAGTACCCGGAGCAGCTCCGGAACCGTCACATTCATCACAGACAACGTTCTTAGGAATTTTCAGGGTAACTTCATCACCATGCGCAGCCTGACGGAAAGAAACTGTCAGATTGTAACGCAGGTCTGCACCGGCCTGAGCACGGGGACCACGAGAGCCGCCGCCCATATTAAAGCCGAAGAAATCACCAAAAATATCTCCGAATGAACCGAAGATATCTTCTGCACTGTTAAACCCGCCAAAACCGTTGCCGTCGACACCGGCATGGCCAAACTGATCGTAACGGCTACGCTTTTCCGCATCATGCAGAACTTCATACGCCTCAGAGGCTTCTTTGAATTTCTGTTCAGCTTCCGGATTATCCGGATTTCTATCCGGATGGAACTCCATAGCTTTTTTGCGGTAAGCCCGTTTAATTTCGTCTGCAGAGGCAGATCGGGAAACCCCGAGTACCTCGTAATAATCTCTCTGGCTCATAGGAACTATTCAGCGTCATCCTGTTCGTAACCGATTTTCATATCAACACCGTCAGCAAGCACCTTGCCGGCAGCAATCTCACGAAGCGCAGTTACTACTTCTTTGTTTTTGCTATCGACGAGGGGCTCGTAACCTTCACGGAACTGCTGAACACGTTTAATTGCCATCTGCACGAGAAGGAAACGGTTGTCTACACGTTCCTGACAGTCTTCTACTGTAATACGGGCCATTGAGGACTCCTTATGTATGAATGCGGCTTAGCCGTTTTTTCAACAAAAATGTTACTGATTAAAAGGAAGACGTGCCCGCAGATCATGCAATAAACTGCTTGATACGGGGTACCACACGCTTTCCCTTTGCAACCTAACCCAGCAAACCCCTTCCGGAAGCTTCGGGTCGGTATAGAAATACAATTCTACAAGTGGAACACCATCCGCAGCATAGATGTTCCAACTCAGCGACAACAGAGCACTCTCTGGCCTGTTACGCACCGGCAACCTGCGATACTGCATCTGTCCAAGTCGCCATATAAATAAATCCATTCCGGTAAGCTCCTGATTGGTAAGGTTGTCCACCCACCCTTCAGCAGTTTTCCTGATGGTAATATTCTGTACTTGTTTTCCGTCAATGCGTGTCAGCTTCTGCTCAACGGCCTCACTGACATTCACGGTAAAAATCGGTTTTTCCTGCAAAGCAAATGCAGTCACTTTCAACTGCTTGACCAGTTGAGGCGAAAGCTCAACCGGGTCAGGCTGACGACTATCCTTTGCCTTGTATGGCCCTTTAGCTCCATCACGTTTAAACACAACAAGTGATGTAGGTTCGGAAACACCATCCTGCCAGACAGAGATTGCAAAATCAGCAACAGCACCAACGAGGACTGCGGCAGTTTCGCAGGACGCTCCACCATTTACGAGCGTATGAATAAAAAGATCAGCTGAATTCTGGTTTACGGCGTGTTTCATTAACGCTTCAGGATAGGAGAAAACAAAACCATCATCAGTGCGCTCAATTTCCCATGTCCCTGTCTCGTCACCCTGCATACGAATTTTTGTAATCCGGTCAGAAGGAATAGCAAGCAGTCTGGAATCAATAAAATTTGCTACCGGCTGGGCAAGCATGTACACATATTCCAAAGGAACCATACACACCTGTCCGTTGCCTTTTCTACCATAATAGGCATCACGGCTTTTTGAAAGGGCACCTACACCTAAATGCCACAGGTCTGTTCCAGACAACGTAATTCGTATCTTAGGATTGTCCAGACCGTGTTCAAGTATCTTGTGCGGCGCAACATCACCACAATTCTGTGGCGGAGTTTCACGCATTTTGGTGAGGAGATTGTCCAGAACATCCTGCCGTGCAAGACATTTTTTTCCGTTAAACAAAACAAACCAGCGTCCTTTTTCCCGTATAAAAGAAAAATGGCCGCTGTTATTTATCAGATCAATCTTCTCTACAACCTCGGACGATTGTGTAAACCAAGAAGCATTGCTCACGCGCGTCGTACTTGTGCGCTGATATTTTTGAACTCCTGCTACAACTCCGGCAGAAAGGAGGAGCAGAGCAATTGCTACTAGTACTGTTCTTTTCATAAACAACCGTTCGACGGTATAATTTAATGATAACGCCTGGCGCGTCCGCCATCATCACCAAAATAAGCCTGTCTGCACGTGCAGGAACTCCCTGCTGAACTCAGCAATAAAAAAAATGCAGACTATCCGGCAAGCTTTGCAGTATACTTCCCGCAATAATGTCTGTCAAGAATAGCAACAATATTTCAATCTTCCTCAATAGCTACCCGTCATCTAATACGCTTTTGCAATTTGCAGTCACGCAACAGCTTCAAATCTGCAAAAACGTACTTGCGCGACAATGCCCGCACTGCTAATGCCAGTGACACCCCGGAACACTTCGCACACCTTAGTTGCGCCTGTTCAGAGGTAAAACTGACAAAAACGCTGCCCGCACAGCACGGCACCATGCACAACATGCCGAAGGCAGCGTCAGGAGCATACATGGCTAAAGAAAAATTAAGCTACGCACAGAAGCAATGTATCGGCAGCGCAGGCAAACTGATGCAGCAAACCGAGATGATCCACCCGGGCGCACGCATCGGCATTGCCATGTCCGGCGGCATGGACAGTTGGGTTCTCATGAAAACCCTTCTCCACCGCCAGAAAATCGTCCCGTTCACATTCGAGATGATGGCACTGCACATCAATCCCGGCTTTGACAACACATGCCATGCACCTCTGGCTCCGTGGCTGATCAAACACGGAATTCCGTATCATATTGAAACGACAACCGACGGGCCTGATGCACATTCAGACGTTAATAAAAACAACTCACCCTGTTTTTACTGTGCAATGAAGCGCCGGACGAGGCTTTTCGAACTCTGCAAACAGTACGGACTGACCCATCTTGCATTCGGACACAATGCAGATGATCTTGTCGGAACCTTCCTCATGAACCTATATGAAGGAGGCAGTGTTCGTGGAATGTCAATTAAAGAAGATTTCTTTAATGGCGATCTAACTATTATACGTCCACTGCTCATGGTCAAAAAAGACATCATCAGAAAATGCGTAAAGCAATGGGAACTCCCATTGTGGGACAATCCGTGCCCTTCAGCGTTTGATTCCCGCAGAAAAGACGTCATGGACGACTTTTGGGAGCTGGCCGGCAAGTATAAAAACTTGAAGCAAAACGTTTTTAACGGCCTGAGCAGATGGCAACTTGGCTTGACACTTGACTCTAAAGCGAAGTAACTTCGAAAATTATTTTTTTCACCCTAACTTTCAGAGCACACACAGATACTATGCTGTTAAATCGCTACCACGTTGTTGTCTTCAAGGACAATCAGGGACACTGCAAGAAAGTAAGTCTGCGCGGCTGGTTTTTTGCGTGTATACTGGTTCTTATTCTAGCACTATCCGCTGGTAATATTTACCTGTGGAAGTACTACCATCAGTCCCAAACCCTTGCGCAAAACCTCGCTGACTCTGAAAAAACAATTTTTGAACAGAACAGTCAAATCCTGAGCATGGTAGACAAACTGCGCATTGTTCAAAAAGATCTGCAACGCGTGCAGCAGTTCGACACAAAACTGCGCATCATGATCAACCTTGATAAAGATCAGGGTGACACAGCCTCTGCAGTAGGTGGAGCCAAAACAAAAGATTTTACTGACAACTACCTGCCGATTCACAGGCAGGAACTCCTCGCCCGAAAAATTCACAGCTTCATTAAAGACCTCAACACAGAGGTCAGACTGGAAGAAGTGAACCAGCAGGAACTGATTCAGACATTCCGCAAAAACCAGCGCCTGCTTGCCGCAACGCCATCTATCTGGCCTACTGAAGGCTGGGTGGCGTCACCGTTCGGCCCGCGTCGATCACCATTTACAGGTCGTAAAGACTTCCACAAAGGTATCGACATCGCCAACCGCATCGGCACTCCTGTGTATGCCACTGCCAATGGACGTGTTTCCTTTACAGGCACTGGTGGCGGATACGGCGTCAACCTGATGATCAACCACGGCGCTGGCGTTATCACACGATACGCCCACCTGAACCGCTACGTAGTCAAGAAAGGTCAGAAGGTAAAACGCGGAGAATTGATCGCATACATGGGTAACACAGGACGCTCCACAGGGCCTCATCTTCACTATGAAGTTAAGCTAAACGGCGTCGCACTTAACCCTAAGAAATTTATTCTGAACTAAGCATCATCAGGGGAAGCAGAAGTATCTGTTTCCCCTTTATTTTTTTTCTAATCACCTTCCCAGATCGTTCAGAGTACGTTTCATTTTATGAAATGCACTATCCTGATCGCATCGCAAAATATCCTCGGAAATACAGGCTCTTCCAGAATTATTCTGGCAAATATCAAGTACCTGACTAACGCAGGGCACACCGTATGGACTATCAGTGAAAAATGCGACAAAGAGCTGGTGGTCGAAGCTGGCGCAAAAGCCATACTTGTCCCTAAAATCAAGCTGAGCAAGTATTCCAGACGCCTTATCTTTTCCAAGTTTGTAGACCTGACTGCAGCAGTAATAAAGCCGGACATTGTATGGGGTCAGGGAGAAAACCTGAACTCGGACATCATCAGCATGCATAACTGCGTCCATCTTGCCTCAGAACGCCTTGACGGAATTGATGCTAAACAGGGTAGTGTACACCGGCTTCATAACGCATTTCTTTCAGCACATAATTTCAAATTCATTATTGCCAACTCCCACCTGATGAAAAACGACCTCATCACGAGGTACGACATTTCTCCCGATAAAATAGTCGTCATCTATCCTGGCTACTCTCCTGAGCAATTTTCCCTCGATCACAGGGAAGAAGATAGAATCGCCCTGCGAAAACAACTCAACATTGCTGAAGACAAGAAAGTCATTGGCTTGATTACGTCAGGTGACTTCAAAAAACGCGGCATTAACACGCTCTTCAAAGCCATCTCGCTTGTCCCGCAAGAAAGCAGAGACAAAATCGCCATAGTTATCGTGGGAAAAGAAAAGAATAAAAGAAAATACGTACAAGAAGCAGAAAAACTAGGGCTTGCAGAACAAACGCACATCCTGCCAGCCACCCCCGAAGTCCACAAACTCTACCACGGGCTTGACCTTATGATACACGCAGGCCCCCTTGAAGAGTTCGGTCTCATCATCCTTGAAGCAGTTGTTTGCGGCACACCAGTTCTTGCCAGCAAGGGGGTGGGCGCAATGGAACTTGCAGACCCAGAGAACACCGAATTTGTTATTCCAGATAAACCAAACCCGCGATTTTTTGCAGACGAAATCGAGCGATTCACCAAGAACCCGCAATACGGTTCACATTGGCTTGAAATCAACAGAAAGCGGTTCGTGGAATGCACTGATCGCAAACACTTTGAAGAAACCATACAATTTCTCAAAGAAAAGGTATTTGCCCCCGAAGGCGCTTCAACCTGTCTACGGTAACCATTGAATACCTATAAAGGGATCTTGCCCGTCGAAAAGCATATCAGGCAGAGCGCTAGCAATTAACGGATAGCACGCCCGCTTGTTTTAGAAGCGAATTTTGCCAACAGGTAGAGCTTTGTTCCGAGCCAATCAATGACTAGCGGCGCAGCAACAAGCGCATTCAGCGAATCCTGACATTCACTCAGCACCTCATCGAGCTTGCGCTGGCGTCCCATATCAAGCTGGGCAAATAACCTTGCCAGCTCACCGGCTTTCCTGCCTGTAATGGCATTTGTCAATTCATGCTGACAATGCACAACAAGCTGCATGGCAAGCGTCGCATCCAATGCCCCGCGCGTACCAGTTTTGGCAAGCAGACCAGTGCCTTCAACCATGAACGTTGCAAGCAAGTCTGCCCATTCACGCACTTCGTCAGAAAGCGGGGAGTCGGACTCACCTATAGGCCATGCAAGCGTTACCACCCAACTGCGCGACACGAGCGTCGGCAACAGACGTTCCCGCTGAGGCGCAAGAAGCAAAAAGCTTGTATTTGGACGGGGCTCTTCAAGAGATTTCAGCAACGCATTTGCTGAGGCAATACTCAAAGACTGTGCTTCAAAAAGCACAACAACACGCTTCTTTTCTGAACGCGGAGGTTCTCCAAGCACTGAACGCAACTCACGAATCCATTCAATTTTAATGGTTCCGGTATTATTAGGCTCACCATCGTAGCCGATGGAACCTGCACGTCCGTCAAAGAAAAAGAGATCGCGGGATGATTTGTTAATCATCTGCCTGCAGGAACTGCAATCCATGCAGGGGGCAGGAGAATTAAGGCAGTTTATTCGTGCAGCCCAGTAAAGAGCCACAGCTTCCCGTTCTTCGGTGGTTCCACCTTCGAACAAAACAACTTGTGGCGGGTCTTCTGCGAGCTGCTCAATAAAGCCCCGCACTCTGGCATGACGAGCATCCAGAGACGGGGCTATAATATCATGAGGCTCCAGAGCGGACTGGGTTGATTGGTCTTTTGACGTACCCAAACCGTTACCTCCGGTAGTTTAGCGCATGATGGTCTGATCGCGTTCAGGACCGACAGAGATGATGCTTACGCGTACACCTGTGAGGTCTTCGATGCGTTCAATGTACTTCTGACAGTTTTCTGGAAGATCTTCCCATGCAGTCGCTTTAGTGATGTCTTCATCCCACCCCGGTACGGATTCGTAAATCGGAGTGCATTCGCCAAGAGCGCCCTGCTCCTGAGGAATAATGGAAACACGCTCACCTTTGTATTCATAAGCGGTACAAATTTTAATTTCTTTCATTCCGCTAAGAACGTCAAGCTTGGTAAGAGCAATATCAGTAGGACCGTTAAGGCGTGCTGTTTCACCAAGAACTACAAGGTCAAGCCAGCCACAGCGACGGCGACGACCGGTGGTTGCACCGAATTCGTGGCCTTTTTCCTGCAAGTAGCTACCGTCTTCATCAAAGAGTTCAGTCGGGAACGGACCTGCACCAACGCGGGTTGTGTACGCTTTAACGATTGCAATAATACGATCGAGACGGTTTGCTGGAATGCCAGCACCGGCAGATGCGTTACCTGCAACAGTATTGGAAGAGGTTACGAACGGGTAAGTACCGTGGTCGATATCGAGGTGAATACCTTGGGCACCCTCAAACATCACGTTCTTACCAGAGTCGAATGCTTCCCAGATTTCACCAGTAACATCGGCAAGGTATGGCACAAGACAATCACCTGCTGCCACAACTTCTTCGAATACTGCGTCAACGGAAACAGCTTCACGACCATAGAGGGAAGTGAACAATGCGTTCTTTTCAACCAATGCAGCTTCGATCTTAGTGCGCAGAAGAGCATGGTCAGCAAGGTCTCCGGCACGAATGCCGATGCGTGCTGCCTTATCTTCATAGCATGGACCGATACCACGACCGGTTGTACCAATTTTGTTATCAGCGGATTTATGATCTTCACGAGCACCATCAAGCGCACAGTGGTACGGCATGATGAGATGCGTTTTTTTACTGATCTTCAAGCGCTCCGGACTTACATCAAGTCCTTTTTCACGAAGCCCTTCAATCTCTTTCCAAAACACGCCCGGATCAAGAACAACACCGTTACCGATGAGGCACTTTTTGCCTTCGTGCAGGATGCCTGACGGGATGAGATGAAGGATGTATTCCTTATCACCTACGATTACGGTATGACCGGCGTTATTGCCGCCCTGAAAGCGGACGATTACGTCGATGTCGCGGGTGAGGAGGTCAACAATTTTACCCTTGCCTTCGTCTCCCCACTGAGCGCCCATCACGATTACGTTTGACATTAGCCTCTCCTTCTGGAATGAAACTGCACTTTCAGCACCTTGGCTTTCCAAGGAACGCAAAAAATGCATCTTCTCTTAATACACTCTCTACACAGCCGTCAATTGATTCGAAAAGAAATTTTCAGTAGCGGGGTATTAGATACCTGTTATAGTGCATTGGAACAAAAATAATCAAAAGATGCTCACCAGCACTTTTTTCGGAGACCTCATAATGAGACGTTTTTTCACCTCGCGGGAAGCTGTTTTCCTGCTTGTACTCATCGTCGCTCAAGTGGCACTGATGCTGGGCACAGATATTATTGCCTACCTGCATCGCCTGCCTCCAGTGCGCGTCGTTGTGCCCAACGTCTCCCAGTTTTCATCTCTTGTATCCCCGTATGGACTTGGCGTTGACGGCGAACTGTTAAGCGCCTTTGCCAAAGAAAAAGGCTACACCATATCTATCCTGCGGGTAAAAACCACTGAAGAAGCATGGGATCTGGTTGCCCATGACGAAGCAGATCTGCTTGTAGGATTCGGCGGTCATGTTCCCAAAGAATACGCCTCCCAAATCACAGCGGGGCCAGCATATGACGACTATCAGTCGATTACTATCAGGGATACAAAACAAGCCGACAACAAAGAGCTGCAAGCACTGTGCACCAGTCTGCTTGCAGCAATGCCGGAAGGCGTAGATGAAGAGATTTATAGTGAAAACGACACGTTCATCTCTTCTGTTGTCGATGCGCTCCCGCAGGCAATTTCGCCACGGGAAGACAGTGAACCTTCGAGTCACACGCCGTACGCAAAAGAAAAACTGGGCGATGAAGCCATACATAAAGATACAACTGATTCTGTTGCGAAAACAGTTGCCACCAATACTTCTTCAGCGGAGGAAGCACTTGAAAATGTGGACTGTGTCGACTTTGACCGGTTCCATATGTACCACCTGATGTCATTTGATGATGACAAAAACGGTACTGCACAAATTGATGTGCGCAACTTTACTCTGCTTCAACCGTTCTTTCTGGATGTAGTACCGCGTGCACAAACTACACACAAAGAGTACTACCGCTGGTTCTGGCGTAATAAGTTCTTTGCCGGAGCGGGGCTGCAAAAAGATCTTGAAGAGTTTTGGAAAAGCGCAGAAGCCAACGGCACTGTGACAGCGCTCAAAGAAAAGCATTACGGCTTTTTTCCCGCTGACCTGAACTACTACGTTATCGGAAAATTGAAAAAAGCACTGCGTAAAAAGCTGCCAAAATATGTAAAAACAATGGAAAAAGCGAGCAAGAAGACAAAGATTGATCCTCTTCTCCTTGCAGCAGTGATCTTTCAGGAATCCCACTTCAATAACAACGCACGTAGCAGAACCGGAGTGCGCGGATTAATGCAGATTACCCAGAACACCGCAAAAGAACTCGGTATCAACCGCCTTGACCCTCACCAGTCTATTACTGGCGGGGCAAGATACCTGCGTAAGTTATGGGACAGATTCGAAGAGTATGATCTGGCAGAGTGGGACAGATGGTTCTTTACACTTGCCGCCTACAATCAGGGATTCGGGCATATTACCGACGCCATCAAATTGTCGCAGAAGCGCGGCGGCACAGGTAAAACCTGGATGGAACTTAAAGAGGTTCTGCCGCTTCTGGCCTGGAAGCGACATTACTCTCAGACCAGATACGGCTACTGTCGCGGCTATGAAGCCGTAACCTATGTAGAAAACATTCGGTATTACTACTATCTTATCAACGGATTAGTCGCCCTTTCTCGGCCGGAAGGGGAGAACCTTGGCAAGCTTAGGAGCAGCATCGGAACCATCACGTCCGGCGTTTGATGCAAGCTGTTCTTTTGAGTCTTTTTCAACAAGATCAAAAGCGGCCTGCGGTGGAAGACTGTGCATATTTCCCTGTTCAGACTCAGCCCAATGATGGTTGAACAGCTGGTTTTTCCAGCGCACAGCCTGAATCAGGGAAAAGATGAGCGCAGCTTCCTCCCATTCGCGGGTTGGTGCAAAATCTTCTGTCTTCTGAGCATACTTTTCCCATAAGTCCATGAGAGATGCTTCATCATATCCGTTAAGCTGTGCAGCTAATTTTCGAAGGGCGCGTTCCATAGCAACAATGTGCTCCTTTCTGCATGTAAAAATTGGTACTACTGAATCACTACTGCAATCTGCCATTGCCTTCAAATGAAAATTGCCCCCCGTGCTACTGTATGATACTTTCTTGCGCCTCTGGGGGTGTTGTTGCCAGATTCTGGCAACGGAAGTCGGCACTGCACCACATGTTTGTGTTTTATTCGGGCTACTAACATAAGACAAGCGGAGTCAAAACCTCATGAGCGACTTGAAGAATATGTACAAAACTATTCTCGGTGATCCTTTTCCATCCGAGATGAAAGTTCAACTGGGCGATCAAGAGCTTGTGTATCGCAAGCGCACGTGGGAAATTGACGGAGAAGAAAAGGGACTTCGCTATGGCGAAAACCCTGACCAGCCAGCAGCTGTGTATGAGCTGGCAGAAGGTTCCCTTACTCTGGGTGGCGTAGAGTTTCGTGGACCGGGCAAAGGACTTGTTTCTGCATTGACTGAAGAAAATATGATTCAGGCAGGCAAGCACCCCGGCAAGACCAACCTGACAGATGTTGATAATGCTATTAATATTTTGCAGTACCTTACTGCAAAACCGGCAGCCCTCATCTTAAAACACAATAACCCTTGCGGCGCTGCGTGGTCCGAAAAGGGTGTTGCTGACGCGCTTGAAAAAGCCTTCTGGAGCGACCGTATTGCTGCCTTTGGCGGCGCTGTGGTTGTAAACCGGCCTATGGATCTAGCGTGTGCAAAAGTCATCAACAGCGCATATTTTGAGGTGGTTGCAGCACCTGCGTTTGAAGAAGGTGTTATTGATGAACTGAAAAAACGCAAAAACCTCCGTATTCTCGAAATTCCGGGAATGGCACACCTTGAAGAACTGGTTAACGTTCCTATGCTCGACTTCAAGAGCCTTATCGACGGCGGCATTGTCATGCAGCAGTCATTCCGTAACCGCATTCTCACCGCAGACGATTTTATCCCTGCCACGGCAGAAAAAGACGGTGTGGAAGTGGCAGCGCGTAAGCCGACTGCACAAGAAGCGGACGACCTCCTCTTTGCATGGGCTGTAGAAGCCGGTGTTACCTCCAACTCTATCATCTTCGCCCGTAACGGGGCCACCGTTTCTATCGGCACCGGCGAACAGGACAGAGTCGGTTGCGTAGAACTGACCATCCACAAAGCATACACCAAATTTGCAGACATGCTTGCGTTTAAAGAACAAGGCATGTCATTGTACGAACTTAAGCTTAAAGCGCTTAAGGACAAGGATGCACAGGCAATTCTGGACGACATTGAAGCCCGCACCCGCGCTGAAAAAGGTGGACTCATGGGAACCGCAATGGTTTCTGACGGGTTCTTCCCGTTCCGCGACGGTGTTGATGCAGCACTTGCACACGGTGTAAGTGCCATTGCTCAACCGGGTGGCTCTATTCGTGACCACGAAGTTATCGAAGCGGTGAACGAAGCCTCACCACAGGTAGCTATGGTCTTTACTGCCCAGCGCTCCTTTAAGCATTAATTGAAAAAGCTTCCCGCAGGTGCAGTTACCTGCGGGAAGCTATTCCGTTTCTGCTCAAATTTTTTCGCTTCCAAGGAAGCTTTCTGAACAATGTACGGTGAGACACACACCGCATCCACAAGAATGAATACCGGAAAATCCGGTTACCAAATAAAGCAGGTTATATGAGTGCTTCTTCTCTGGTCCGCTATCCCGGGCCGGGCTGCGTTGTAGAATTTATGCACGGTAACAAGGCTCAGCAAGGCTGGGTGCTTGACGAACAAGGTGGAAAACTGCGGCTTCTTACCATCAATAAACGGGAGATGAAGCTCGCTTCATCACGTGTTCTGCCTTGGGCTGGTCCATCGTACAGCGGCGAACGTTCCCGTCAGGAAATCGGTACGCTGCTGGAAGAACATCGTGCAAAGCGTGATGCCATGAGCGCAGAAATCGATGCACTTGAGTTATGGGATTTTGCACAGGGTGAAGTCGACAAGGAATCCATCCAGTGGTTTGCAGAACTGCTGTGGGAAGACCCTACGATTGACCAGCTGGCTGCACTTGGAAGTGCCATGCTGGCTTGCAAAACTCATTTCAAATTCCAGCCACCGGAATTTGAAATCTACCCTGCTGAAAAAGTAGAAAAACGACAGGAAGAAGAGCGCAAACGACAGGAACGTGAAGCGCTGGTCACGCAAGGTGTAGGATTTTTCCGCAATCTCTGGGAAAAACATTCCAAAGGACGCACCCTTGGTAAAGCGCCTGACGAAGGAGTTGCTGAACAGCTCAAAACTATTATCCTGAACCGTATGAGCGATCCGGACAGCCACGAAATTGAGCAGGTCTGGAAACAACTTGCCAAGGGACTTCCAGAAGATCCGCATATGGCACTGCATCTTGCCCGCGCTTGGGATCTGGTGCCAGCTCATCATAACTTCTGGCTGGATCGTGCCGACTACGATTGCTCTAACAACTGGGCAGACGAATTTACTTCAGAAGTTAACGATATCAAAGAAAAGTGTCTTTCCGTTCAACAGAAACCGGAAGAACGCACATATATTTCCATAGACTCAGCTACTACTAAAGACATCGACGACGCGTTCAACATCGAACCGCGCGGTGACGGTGGCTACCGCCTTCGGATTTCCCTTGCTTGCCCTGCAGTAGCTTGGCCGTTCGGCAGTCCGTTCGACAAACATGTTCTGCGCCGCGCCACAAGCGTGTATCTGCCGGAAGGTGATTGCCACATGATGCCGACAGCGCTTGGCACTGACTTCTTCAGTCTGCATGCAAACGAAGCACGTCCGTCACTGATTCTTGATATGGAATGCAGCAGCACAGGCGAACTTGAGCGTTGTACCCCGACTACAGTCTGGGTTAATCTGGCTGCAAATCTGACATATATCGACTCAGAAGCAGTAATTAACGGCGGTGGAGAAAGTACACCAGCAGGAGCCTTTGCAGAGCAAATTAAACTTGCTGCTGAACTCAGCGATAAGCTACAGGAGCAGCGGATAGCCAACGGTGCTGTTATTATCGAACGGAACGATCCAAAGGTAAAACTCTCCGGTGAAGGGGAGCAGACCAAAGTTGAAATTCTTCCTGCCGACGATACACCGAAAGCAATGAAGCTGGTCAGCGAGATGATGATTCTCGCAAACTCCGGCGTTGCGTTATGGGCAAAAGAGCATGGGGTAACCCTGCTGCACAGAACGCAGGATGTTGCAGTTCCTAAAGAATATGTAGGCATCTGGAGTGCTCCGCACGATATCGCCCGTGTTGTAAAAGCACTCTCATCTGCTATTCTGGAAACAGCACCCAAACCGCACAGAGGTATCGGTGTAGATGCATACAGCCCGATCACTTCGCCGCTCAGACGGTACCCTGACCTTGTCAACGTAGCACAAGTAATACACTATATTGCTACAGGGGAAGCACGCTGGAGTGCAGAAGAAATTACCAACATGCTTCCTTTGCTGAATGCTCGTCTTGACTCTGTCGGACAGATTCAGCGCTTCCGCCCGCGTTACTGGAAACTGCTGTACTTCAAGCAGCAGGGTGACAAAGTATGGCGTGAAGCAATTGTCACAGAAGAAAACGATGCATTTGTCACGGTATCTTTACCGAACGAGCAAATTTTCGTACGTGGCAGACGTAAGTCATTTGGCGATAAGGTGAATCCGGGGCAATATTTTATGGTTCGCATCGGTAAGGTTCACCCTTTGAATAACGAAATCCAGATTCTGGATGCAATGGAAAGTTAACTGACTGTTCTTCAATTATCCGCAATCACTGCGTAGAGAACAGATTATTGAATTATCGCAAGGAGAGTGAACATGCTGGCAAAACTTCTCTGGCTTGGTATCGCGTATGTTATGGGTTCCATCCCGTTCGGCCTGCTTATCGCTAAAGCTGCATGCGGCATTGATCCGCGTCTTGACGGCAGTAAAAACGTTGGCGCCACCAACGTAGCCCGTCTTTGCGGCTTTAAGTTCGGTGTAGCAACACTGGCATGTGACCTTCTTAAGGGTGCAGTTCCAGTAGCCATCGCGTTTACTATCAGCCACAACTGGCTCTTTTTAAGTCTTGTTGCTTTCGCAGCCCTCATCGGACATGTCCGTTCCTGCTTCCTTGATTTTAAAGGCGGCAAGGCTGTTGCAACAACCGTGGGTGTATTTATCCCGTTGGCATTCTACCCTATTCTTTTCAGCTGTCTCGCCAGCGCATTTGTCATCTGGCGTTCCGGCTACGTGTCTATGGGGTCACTGACTCTCGTAGTCACCCTTCCTGTATTCCTGTTCCTGTCCGGCCACTGGTCTTTTATCCCTCTGGCAATCGCAGTGCTCGCACTCGTATTCTGGACTCATAGAGAAAACATCGGCCGCCTCGCCCGTGGTGAAGAAAAATCGTGGCTCAAAAAGAAGCACGAGGAACAAGCATAATGAACAACGCATCAGTATTCCCTGAATATCGGGGAACAATGGAATATTTCTGTCTCGGTTGTGGAAAACGCTTCGGTATCGAAGAACTTCTGTACACCTGCCCTGAATGCGGCGGCGTATTCCTGCTCGACAACCTCGACTTTGAAAAGCTGTCTCAACGCAGCGGTGAAGAGTGGCGTGAACTGTTCGACACCCGTGCTGCTTCCAAAAACACAGCTCTTCGCGGCATCTTCCGCTTTTACGAGTTAATGGCACCTGTTCTGGAAGAAGATGATATTGTGTACCTTGGTGAAGGTAACACCCCGATTGTTGAAGCAAATGATCATCTTGCTACAAAAACCGGCATCCGCTTTGCCTTTAAAAACGACGGCCAGAACCCGAGCGCGTCGTTTAAAGATCGCGGCATGGCTTGTGCTTTTGCATACCTCAAAGCCCTTGTTCGTAAAAACGGCTGGGACGAAGTTCTTACCGTCTGCGCATCCACTGGTGACACCTCAGCAGCAGCGGCTCTGTATGCATCCCACATCGGCTCTCCGCTCAAATCCGTAGTACTTCTGCCGCACGGTAAAGTTACTCCGCAGCAGCTTTCACAGCCTCTGGGTTCCGGAGCAACCGTACTGGAGATTCCGGGTGTATTTGACGACTGCATGAAGGTTGTAGAAAACCTTGCTGAAAACTACCGTGTTGCCCTGCTCAACTCCAAAAACAGCTGGCGCATTCTCGGTCAGGAATCCTACGCATTCGAAGTTGCACAATGGTGTGACTGGGATCTCAAAGGCAAATGTGTCTTTGTACCAGTAGGTAACGCAGGTAACATTACTGCTGTTATGAGTGGCTTCCTCAAGCTGCACCGCCTCGGCATCATAAGCGATCTTCCTCGCGTATTCGGTGTGCAGTCTCACCATGCTGACCCTGTTTACCAGTATTACAGCGTAGAAGACCCTGCAAAACGTGAATACAAGCCGGTAGCAGTAACACCGTCCGTTGCACAGGCTGCAATGATCGGTAACCCTGTGTCCTTCCCGCGTGTAAAGCACTTTGCAGAGCAGTTTGAAGCAATCGGCGGCAAAGGCTCTTTTCAGGTACTGCAAGTCACCGAACAGATGATCATGGACTCCATGATTGAAGCAAACATGAACGGTCACATTGCATGTACACAGGGCGGCGAATGTTACGCAGGCCTCAAGCGTGCAAAAGAACTCGGCCTCATTGCTGAAGATGAATTTGCAATTCTTGATGCTACAGCACATGCACTCAAATTCTCCGGCTTCCAGGACATGTACTTCAGCAACAGTTTCCCTGCTGAGTTCGGCGTTACGCCGGACACCTCACTCGCCAATGCACCGCAGCTGGTCATTGAAGAGTCTGCAAAAGCAGAGCTGGCACCTGAAGCATTCACTGAAACTGCTGCAAAGACCATTGCCGGCAAACTGGGACTCCAGAGCAAATAGCGAAACACGTTTCGCACTCTCTAGCCCCTGCTATCCGCAAGCTATGGGTAGAAGTCCCACAACCTTGCCGGATACTCAGTATATCGTACAAAACAAGGCTGTCCTTTCGTATAAGGACAGCCTTTTCTTATTGTGAACCTAAAAAATGCAGCAAGCAAAACCGGAACTGCTGAAATCTTCACTCCCCTTATTGAAAAGCTATTTTTTTTGCATTACCGTTAATAACAAATTTGTAATCACACTCGGGAGCCGCATAGCATGGAGGATTTTCAGCACGTGAAAAACACTTCGCCACACACTTCAATCACATATCCTTCTCTGCTTATGTGGCACTGGTACTTTCTTGCGTGGCTTGCCGGCTTGTGGGGTGCGCGTTACTTCATCCCGTCACTCGTTCTGCTTGGCTCCATTGTGTTCTTCTACGCCCTCACAAGGCACATTGCACGGCAGCTTCCTGAAAAAAACCTGTCGCTCTCGCAAGGCTCAGTCCGGCTCGGGCTCCTTTGCGTCCTCTTTTTCATTGGAATCCAAGTCGGCTCCGCTGCTATCCCCGCACGCCCCTATGATATCCGTACGCCAGACTCCCTGCCTTCTGTTGTGCTGGGAAAAAAGCCCGTGCAGGTCACTGGCCGCATCCGTGAAGTCATTACCTCGCCGGACAGGCGCATTAAATTCATCCTGACCGACGCAACGTACAGCGTAAATGAAAGTACACACCCAGTTACCGGAGATATCGTCTGGACATGGGCAAACCGGAAAGACGCATGGAACAAGCAACAGGCTGCTGAAACGCCTAAGACAGGGCAAAGAGAGACAAAAAAAGGCACACTGGACGAAGGTAGCAGAATACAACGACTGCGTCCGATGGTAGGCGAAACAGTTTCTCTGAAAGCAAAGCTGCTTCCCATAGTCGGATTTCGCAATAAAAGCCTCTGGAACAGTCAGGAATACTGGCAGAACAAAGGCGTTTTCTGGCGTATGTGGACTTGGGGAGATAAGGCTATCCCTGTCCGTTCCGGTGATATCTCGCTGCTCACAGAGTGGCGTGAAACAATGCGCTTTACTGTCTCAAACCAGCTTGAAGAGCTTATCCATACAGATCTTGGAAAGAAGTTGGCTTCCACATTAGGAGTCACGCCATTCAGGGACGCAGTGCGGTTTATCCCAGCGCTTGTTTTCGGTGACAGATACGATATTCCGAGCAGACGGTACTCCCAGCTTTCCAGAGCATCACTCTCCCACTCCTTTGCGCTTTCAGGAATGCATCTGGCGATTGTTGCACTCAGTGTTTCCCTTCTGCTTTCCATCTGTATACGGCGGGCAAGTATCTATGAACTCATAAGCCGCCCAAAGCTGTTGGCACTTGCTATTCTTCCGGCTGCGGCTCTCTATGTATGGATTGGCGGCGGATCACCGTCTCTGGTGCGGGCATTCATAATGCTCTGCTGCTGGTGCACCCTGTTACTGTTCAACAGGCCACAAGTCTTTATGGATGGTCTTTTCTGGGCACTTGCCATCATGACTATTGCTGACCCGCTCATCATTTTTGATTTACGCCTTCAGCTTTCCGCACTGGCTATTGTTGCCATTATCATCGCTATGCCTTTGGTTGCGTCTGCCAAAGCGTATCTTTTGCCCGAAAAGAAGACACGCCTCCAACGGCTCAAACGAGCTGCTTTCGATATTTTCCTGCTGTCCATCGCTATTCAGCTTGTGCTCTATCCGGTCACTATCTGGAATTTTAATGAGCTTTCCTTATGGAACATCCTGAATATCGTCTGGCTGCCGTTGCTCGGCATGATCATTATGCCGTTAATGCTTTCAGGTCTTATCGTTGCATGCGCAAGCCTTGCCTTCCCTGCGCTGACACCGATTGCGGAAACTATTTTTGCTACTGCTGCTGCGCCCATTGCGACGCTGTTTGCTTTCCTTGATGATATGGATAATGCAGGATTTCTGGCTCCCATAATCATGCAACGTCCCGACTGGCTGGGCATTGTTGCATGGTACGGCACAATCCTTTCTGCACTTGTATGGTGGCAGATTGAAGGACGATACGCCGTGCCCGAAATGTTTACCTCCCTGTACGAAGGTGCGCCGACATGGGAAAGCAAATTGTTTACGGCTGCGGGATTACCGCTAGTTGGCGATGACATTGAAAATCAGCCAAGCACACAACGTCCTTCCGACAACACACGTCAGGATACGCCTGCAACACACCAGAACAGGCTGATATCAACACCTGTTCCGCAATCACGACTTGCTCACTGGATGGCACGACTTGCACTTACCGGCTTTATACTGCTGGCCTTTGTACCGGAGATTCAACAGGCATATTCACCTGAAACACGCACGAAGCTGAACATTCTTGATGTAGGGCAAGGGCAGGCTTTACTGCTCACGTTTCCAAACGGAAAACGCATGCTTGTTGACGGTGGCGGCTTTTCTTCCCGCTCGTTTGATATAGGACGCGCCATAATTGTTCCATCTATAACCCGACAGCACGACGATAGCCTGCAATGGATTCTTTCCACACATCCGGACACGGATCACATTCGAGGCTTATTCCACCCACTCGCGTACGCAGACGTGCAAGGATACTATGCTACAGCAGCTATTCCTCATGGATGGAATAAAAAGCAGCTGGCAAATTCACTCAAAAAATCAGGAATCAAAAAAACAGTCCTTGCTGCAGGAGATACCCTGACGATTTCAGAAAATTTGGAACTGGAGGTTCTGCATCCTTCTCAAAACTCATTTCTAGAAGGAAACAATAGATCGCTGGTACTCCGGCTGGTGGAGCACACCGGCAATGCACGTAAGGGACTTGTGCTTCTTACCGGAGATATCGAACTGAAAGGTATAGAAGAATTGCTACGATCAAACGTCGATCTCAGTGCAGAAGTGCTCATTCTCCCGCACCACGGTTCAGCAAGCAGTTATTCACCGGAATTGTATAATGCTGTTTCTCCAAAGCTGGCTATCGCCTCTTGTGGATTCATGAACAAATACAATTTTCCATCTACATTGGTCATGGGCGAACTGCATAGAAGGGGTATCCAAACTCTTACAACAGCAAAACATGGTGAAGTAGAACTCTTGTTAGAGTAAGCTACGATATTAGAAAGGGCTTGTTCTGTAATATGAAGATGTTAGATTCGAATTATTTTCATTATTTTTCGAAAAATAACATGGTTAAGGCTTGTGGAATATATGATGTGTGGTAGAAAAAAAGAAAGCATCCTGATGGGTTGGTGAGGAACAGGACTACCCCTCCGTGACTACAACCTGTCAAATGCTTCAGGAGATTGCTTCGGTCTATCCGGACATGCGGCGGCCCCATTCCGCTTAAAAAACAGGGCCGCTACACACATTATCCTGATGCTGAAGAGTGACCAGCTCTAGCAGCAAAGTCCTTGAAGGATGACCCCCTTCAAGAGACAATATCTCAAAAAGGGCACGCATGAGCGTGTCCTTTTTAGTTCGTGTATAAAAAAATAATGCTATTCAAAAAAACTTGCAACCTTAGCTTTCAACTCTGTCAAATCCACAGATTTTACCACATAGTGATCTGCCGCTATGGACTTCATATCATGTTGAAAACTGTCGTAAGCTGTACTGAGAATAACCGGTAACGTTGTATTTGTGCTCCTGATATCCTGTAATAAATCCAAGCCGGTCAGCTTCTGATTCAAACGTATATCCAGTATAACAACGTCAGGATCTTCACGCTTCAGCACATCCAGAATCGGTTCAGAACCGTCAGAAAGTGCCACAACGTATCCATCCTCTTCAAATGCATCCTTATATAACAACCGGATGTTCTCTTCATCATCAACAATAAGCACTTTTTTCTCAGCCATCTCATTCTCCCTGACACGAAAAAATGGATAATTCTCTACATGGTAATCTCGCGTAGAGGCTGATTTCGCAATGATTAAAACATAGCGCGGCTATCGTCTGTAGATGTTGCGACGTAAATATTCGCATGTGAATAGCACCGCGTATACTTGGCATACACTGCCGCCAATTGCAACGACAATTGTAACCCCTTCAATAAAAAGTATAAAACTCCAGCATGCCCAAATTACTACCTAAATATATGCACACTCCTTAAAAAAAGATAACAATGCAATTTACATGAATATTTCTGCTTACGAAAATTGAGTTTTCGTGTGCCAATACATCAGCAAGCGCTTACAGTAGCAATTCTTGTCATGCTGTAAAAAATGAGTAAAGTATGCACGGACTGTCCTGTGCCTGCGCCATGCCGCTGTATCGATACCGGCAGTAGCCGCAAGACATCCATCGTCTGAAGTAAACTCCTGTCTCGGCTCACAAGAGGCAGGAGCTGTTCATTAACTCTATTTTTTCCGGATGACCTACATGCAAGAAGAAAAGGTTGTTTACACAAGACCATACGGCGTTACTGTGACGCTTCAGCCGCAAAACGAAACACGTACTGTTAAAGCTCGCTCTGTTCGCCAACTTTTGAACATGGTGAAAGCAAGCCCGACCACAGTGCTTGTTATCCGCAACAACGAATTACTTACATCTGATCGCAAGCTCTCTCATGGCGACGAAATAATCGTGCGCACCGTTGTTTCCAGCGGCTAACTCTGTATTGCACGCACACGTCTCTGCTGTGCGGCATTTTCCACTATATCCTGATCATGTCTCCGGCGTCGGCTATCCAAGACGCCGCTTATGACCCAAAAGGAAAACACAGTATGAAATGTAAAGTATGTAAAGCAACTGCGGTTGTTTCACTTCCCAGCCATAATACAGGTTTCTGCCCCGACTGTTTTATGTCGTTCTACGAACGCTCTGTAGAACGCAGCATCCGCCGCCAGAAACTGTTTACGTTTGAAGATAAAATTCTTGTCGCTCTTTCCGGTGGTAAGGATTCTCTCGCCTGCGCTCTTGTACTGAAAAAACTCGGCTACAAGGTTCACGGCCTGCACATCGACCTTGCCATCCCCGACAGTTCTGCTGCAGCACGCGGTGTTGTAGAACGCTTCTGCGCCGCACACGATATTCCGCTTATCGTAAAAGAAATGGAGCAGGAAGGCCTGCAGATTCCACGCGTTAAAAAAGTGCTTTCCCGTTCTGTCTGCTCAGCATGCGGACGCATCAAGCGATACTTCTTCAACAAGGTAGCCATGGACGAAGGCTTTACCGCACTTGCCACAGGGCATAACCTTGATGATGAGATTGCACGCCTGTTCTCCAACACATTGCGCTGGGATATCCCGCACCTGAGCGATCAGGGCCCGCTGCTTGAAGCAGAAAACGGTTTTGCCCGCAAAGTGCGCCCGTTGTTCCGACTCACTGAATTTGAAAACGCTAACTACGCTTTTCTCAACGGTCTGGAATATCATTACGCACCATGTCCATACTCACCAGGCGCAACATCCACTGCGTACAAAAAGCTCTGGAACCAGCTGGAAGAAGAGATGCCGGGACGAAAACTTGCGTTCTACACCGCATTCCTTTCACACGGTCGTGAACCGTTCCGTCAATTCGAAAAAGCAGAAGGCACCAAGCCAGTTCCATGTGAACGCTGCGGCTACCCGACCTCTGCCGGTATCTGTGGCGTATGCCGCACACGCGATGCAGTCGCTGCCGACGAATAGGTCTCATAGCATATCTAAAAATAAGGGCTGTTCTGATTTCTCAGAACAGCCCTTATTTTATTAACAAACCAACATATCCCAGCGTCATTTCAAAAAAGTCAGACGCTCATATATGCCTATAATACCAATCGGCTACTGAACAGTCTCCGGCTTTGCAAATGAATCAACGAGCTGAACAGCCTCTGTCTCCCCAAGGTACCTTTTCAATGTTCTCAGCGGCGTTTCTGCCAGATCGATCATAAGAAATGCATCCAGTGTTCCGAATGCGCTATCTACATGGAACGCTCCTATTTTTCCAGCAAGTCGCAGATAGTGCTTAAAGAGAATAGGCATTGTCCTGCCTTCTTCCATGTCTTTCACCAGCCCGTTGAGACCGGTAAAACTCAGGTCTGCGATATTGAATGCTGACGGAATTCCTTTCGGCAATTTCAATTTAGGTACTTTTTTACCGGCAACCAGTTCTGCCAGCTCTGTATCAATGTGATGTTCTTTAAGATAGTTCACAGCCGTCACAAGGGTAAACGGATTAAACTCAAGCGGCAGACTGCACGGCCCGAAGAGATAGCGGCTTCCGGGACGACGTAGTATGTATTGGCCGATGCCCTGCCAGAGAAGCATCAACGGGCTGTAGTCCCTCTGGTATTCCGGATGGACAATAGCGCGTCCCAATTCAACAGCATGCTCAAATCTTGTGAAAAATTCCGGCTTAAATTTGAAAAGCGTACTGCAATACATACCTTTCACACCGCTTCTCGGTACAATCTTATCTGTACACCCGAGACGGTATGCGCCGGCAATACATTCTTTTTCGTCATCCCATAGAATCAGGTGATCGTATTCGTAATCATAGGTATCAAGATCAAGATCCAATCCGGTTCCTTCCCCTACGGGGCGGAAGGTCAATTCACGAAGCCTGCCAAGGTCATGGAGCATATTAGGAATCTGAAACGCCTGAGCTTCAAATACGGTGAATCCATTTTCTTTCACCAAAATCTGCTCAGAAGGAAGATTGTCTATTTCCCTCAGCAAGGAGTCATGCGGCCGCGCCTGCGCAATTTCCATCTGATCTTTTTCTTTCTTAAGCGGAATAAAAAATTTCTTTGCTGAAGGACGCTTAGCCAGAGAATAGCTACGTACACGAAGATAGTTCATCACATCATCTTCTGTAGCAAAGGTTTTAAGCATATTGGAAGGGATGATGTTCCCCACGCTGTACGTAATCTTTTTATTTCGCTTGTTATACAGCTGGGCAGGAAGCAATGCGGTGCGTGCCAGCGGGTGGACAAGCCCCATCATGTTAAAGAACAGACTGTTCCGACCGTGGAAGTATAACGGTAGCACATCTGCATTTGTTTTACGGATAATCCGCGCAACGTTTCTGTTCCAGACCGGATCAACAATGCCACCCATCTTTGGCTGAAGATGGGAAACTTCACCAGCTGGAAAAACAACAAGACTTCCACCGTCACCCACATGAGTAATGGCATTACGAAGCCCTCGTACGTTGGCACGGCGTGCTTCCTGAGATTCAAACGGGTTCACTTCAATCATGCATGGGCGTAATTCGGGCATAATTCCAAGCAAAAAATTCGCTAAAAACTTACATTCAGGACGCAGCGGCAGAAGCTCTGCCATCAACGCCACTCCTTCAATCCCCCCGAACGGATGGTTAGAAACAATCACAAGCGGATTATCGTGCGGAATATCGCGCAGCCCCCTGCCAAGCGCTTCCACCTTGATATTCAACAGTTCAAGTCCGTTCTGACAAAATTCAAGCGGCGTTTCTCTGCGGGAAATGCTGTCATACACTGAAAATAGTCCGTCAACGCGGGTAACGTGCATCAGCGGCTTTTTAATAGGTGCAAGTACCTTTTTAACCTTAGGCGGAATAAAATCCAGATTGATATTACTGTGCTCAATACTCCGTCTCATCATGGTCGACCTCTCAAGGCTTAAGTCACTTCATCAACTCACTGTGTCGCGTGCTTCTCTCACTAAATACTATAGTTCAGACTTCTATCGGAAAATTATTACACGACTGTTCCAATGCTATAGCGTGTTTCCAAAGTTTTTTCGATAATAAAACCATAATTTCGACCAATTACAACTTTGGGAAATTTTGAGCATTGTGTTTTTTATGTTACACTATTTTATTGAGGGATTCTGAATAAAGAAGGAGGATAGGCGAAAGAAAAACACTGTTTGTACATTTTTGTTATTTATAAAAAGAAGAACACCACTCTGAATGTGCATTTTTTGACAATATTGTAAATACGACTTATTTCGAGGTTGCTCTTATGACAAAATTGTCATAAATAGAAATCAACAGAAGATGACATTTTCCATAACTTGTTGATTTTACAACACTGGCATCATCTGTGCTTTATATTTTTGCAAAACAAAACGCAGACGCCAGAAAACGGCGTGTACCATTTATATTGCGCGAATCAGTGTAAAGGAGAGATTTTCATGAGTGGATCGTTAGCAAGACTTAATGCCATTTCGGCAGTAAACAACGCAACAACAACAAACAAGCCTTTAAACTTCAGCGAAGAAAAGCCAACCGATCTGTTCGGCTGCAACGTGTTCAATGACAAAGTCATGCAAGAACACCTCCCGAAGGCTGTGTACAAATCTCTCAAGCGCACAATTGAAAATGGCGAGCAGATGGACCCATCCATTGCAGATGCAGTTGCAGCAGCAATGAAAGAGTGGGCTCTTTCCAGAGGTGCGACTCACTACACACACGTATTTTACCCTCTGACCGGCCTCACTGCTGAGAAGCATGACAGCTTCCTTGAGCCGGACGGACGCGGCGGCGCTATTGCGCAGTTCTCTGGATCTACCCTTATTCAGGGTGAACCGGACGCATCCAGCTTCCCTAACGGTGGACTTCGTACCACTTTTGAAGCTCGTGGCTACACTGCATGGGACCTTACAAACCCTGCATACCTGCTTGAAAATGACAACGGCATTTTCCTGTGTATCCCGACAGCGTTCGTTTCCTGGACCGGTGAAGCACTCGACAAGAAAACTCCGCTCCTTCGTTCCAACCAGGCTGTTCACACTCAGGCCAGCCGCTTGCTCAAGCTGCTCGGTCACGAAAATTTCGATCGCATCCAGAACTTTGCCGGTGTTGAGCAGGAATACTTCCTTGTTGACCGCAACTTCTACTTCTCCCGTCCGGACCTCTACCTTGCAGGCCGCACACTCTTCGGTGCAAAGCCAGCGAAAGGTCAGGAGCAGGATGACCACTACTTCGGTACCATCCCGAAACGTGTTCTCGCCTTCATGATTGAAGCAGAGCGCGAACTTTACAAACTCGGTGTGCCGGTAAAAACCCGTCACAACGAAGTAGCACCTGGTCAGTACGAAATCGCACCGATGTTTGAAGATTCAAACCTCGCAAACGATCACAACCAGATGATCATGAGCGTGCTCAAAAGCGTTGCAAAACGTTACGGTATGGCGTGCCTGATGCACGAAAAACCGTTTGCAGGCATCAACGGTTCCGGTAAACACCTCAACTACTCCATCGGTAACGGTCAGTTCGGCAGCCTTTTCGATCCGGGCGAAACCCCGCACGAAAACGCACAGTTCCTCCTCTTCTGTGCTGCTATGATCCGTGCTGTGCACAAACACGGTTCTTTGCTCCGCTCAAGCGTAGCTTGTGCAAGCAACGACCACCGTCTCGGTGCTAACGAAGCTCCTCCTGCAATCATGTCCATCTTCCTCGGCGACCAGCTCACCGATATCTTTGACCAGATTAAAGAAGGTGCTGAAGTTACCGGTAAAGAAAAAGGCATCCTGCGTGTCGGCGTTGACACACTGCCTCCGATCCCAATGGATGCAGGTGACCGTAACCGCACAAGTCCATTTGCATTTACCGGCAACCGCTTTGAATTCCGTGCAGTAGGCTCAAGCCAGTCCATCGCTGGTGCACAGCTTGTTCTGAACACTATTCTTTCTGAGTCTCTCGCATACATCTCTGATCGTCTTGAGAAACTTGTTGAAGACGAAAGTGTTGAGCTCAACGTAGCGGTTACAAAAATTATTCAGGAAATCATGAAAGAACACGACAACGTTGTGTTCAACGGTGACGGTTACTCTGAAGAGTGGACAATTGAAGCTGCAAAACGTGGTCTTGCGAACCTTCGCACTACCCCGGAAGCGCTTCCTGCACTCAACAGCCCGTCCAGTGTTGCTGTATTTGAAGAATTTGGCGTTCTGTCCAACCGCGAACTCGACAGCCGCGTTTCCATCTTCTTCGAGCAGTACATCAACACACTGCAGACTGAAGTTGAACTTGCGATCAAGCTTGCCCGTACTTCCATTCTTCCGGCTGCTGTACGTTACCAGACTGAACTGGCACGCAACTGCCTGAACATGAAAGAACTCGGCCTCGGCTGCATCACCGGCCCGCTGACCAAGCTGACCGAAAACCTGAATGGCCTTGAGTCCGCTGCGAATGAACTCGAATCCATGCTCGCAAAGTCCCATGCAGGCGAACAGGAACATGCACACTCCCTGTGCAATGAGACACTGCCAGTGATGACAGAGCTTCGTGAGTACGCAGACAAACTTGAAGAAATCGTTGCTGACGATCTCTGGCCTCTGCCTACCTACCAGGAAATGCTGTTCATTAAATAGCGCTATCCAGCACCTCCAATTGACAAAGCCACTCCCCTGTTTTGAAAAAGACAGGGGAGTTTTTTATGCACTGATAAAATTAAGTATAGAAAAAAATTCCATTGTGTGACAATTTTGTAAACAAGGATATTGTTAACTGCTTGCTATTCATTGGGATGCTGATTAATGATGCGACCGTGAATAACAGGGATGTGGCATAAAAAACGCAATCATTTTCAATGTCACGCAGTAAGTCCCGCATAAATTGTAATATTTTCAGGAACAAGGTAGATATCTGCAGTCCACTTTATGCAGAATTTGCCTTTGGGAGGTATGTTGTGACCGAAGAATACACTGTGTTCAACTGCAAGAACGGTGATGACGTTATCCGTGCAGTAAAAGAGCACAACATTAGTTTTGTACAGTTTTGGTTTGTTGATATCCTTGGCACCCTTAAAAGCTTTCAGGTAACGCCGAAAGAGCTTGAAGCAGCGTTCGAAGAAGGCATGGGCTTTGACGGCTCTTCCATTCTCGGATTCACACGCATTGAAGAATCCGACATGGTAGCCTATCCTGACGCAACCACATTCCAGATTTGCTCATGGCGTCCGTCCGACCGCCCTGTGGCTCGCATGTTCTGCGACATTAAAAATCCGGACGGCACCCCGTATGAAGGTGATCCCCGCTATATCCTCCGCAAGCTTATCGAAAAAGCAGCACAAAAGGGATACACCTACTATGTCGGCCCTGAGCTTGAATTTTTTCTCTTCACAGATTCCAATAATCCGCAGGCTATCGACTCCGGTGGATACTTTGACGCACCACCGCTCGACATGGGCAACGATGTGCGCCGTGAAATCATTTTTGCGCTGGAAAAAATGGGCGTGGATGTTGAATACTCCCATCACGAAGTAGCTCCTTCACAGCACGAAATCGATCTCAGATACTCTGAAGCGCTTAGAATGGCAGACATTGCCATGACCTATAAGGTGGTAGTGAAAGAGATTGCCCGCAAACACGGCTACTACGCTACCTTTATGCCTAAGCCGCTGTTCGGTGAAAACGGCTCCGGCATGCACGTACACCAGTCATTATTTAAGAACGGTAAAAACGCCTTCTTCGATGCTAATGACCCGCACAACCTTTCCAGCGAAGCACGCAGCTACATTGCAGGTCTACTGAAGCACGCTAAGGAATACACCTGCATCACTAACCAGTGGGTAAACTCCTACAAGCGTCTGTTACCGGGCTATGAGGCTCCGGTGTATGTCGCATGGGCACAGTGCAACCGCTCTTCCCTTATCCGTGTACCGATGTACAAACCGGGCAAAGAGCAGGCAACACGCATTGAACTTCGTAGTCCTGACCCTGCAGCTAACCCGTACCTATGCTTTGCTGCTACCCTTGGTGCCGGCCTTGAAGGTATTGAAAAAGGGTACGAGCTTCCTGCTGCGGTTGAAGAAAATATTTTCGCTATGGAAACAGAAGATCTTACCGCAAAGGGTATTGAGTCATTACCTGGTTCTCTCCATGAAGCGGTTGAACACCTCGAACAGTCAGAGCTTATGAAAGGTATTCTCGGAGATCACATGCACTCCAACTTTGTGAACAACAAACGAATAGAGTGGGACGAATACCGTACCCATGTTTCCGAGTTTGAACTTCGCAAATACTTGCCGATTCTCTAGTGCTCAAGACCAAAACTGCCTTTATCTGACAGATCAGGCAGTGCAAAATATACTAAAAAAGTCAGATGGTCACATACGATATGTACATGACCATCTGACTTTTGCATTTGGTATCAATTATAGCCGGACTCACAATGAGTCCGGCTGTATTTTTTCTCTTTCAATGATCAGCAGATGAATTCTACCCAATTCACCCAATCTGTATGCTACATGTGTCTGCCGTTATGACCACCATTGTGTCCGCTGTAGTGACCACCGTAATGGCCGCCGTGGCTACCGTGTCCGCCATGCATTCCAAAGAAATTACATACAGAATCCCACATTGAAGAAGAGTTGGCTTTGCCCTGTTCTGAAAGCTGGTACATATGATTTCCATTCTGTCCCATCGGGCATGCATATCCCTGAGTTTGAGTGTACCCGCTGTTGTTCATGGCCATGTGCCCCATTGGAGCGTTGTTTGCGGCAAATGCCATTGAACCTGTTAACACCATAATAACAGCCGCAGCTGCGATAAACTTTTTCATAACTAACCCCTTTAGTTTTTCGTTGATATGCCCCGTATGAAGCAACCTGTGTGCCAAACACGATAACAAGCTGGTACTAAAAAACATTCTTTAAGAGAGTCATGGCGCGCTGTCATCGCTTGTAAAAAAAGCATACAGCAGGCACAAAAATAGCTTCGATATAGTGTGTAAATTTTATGCAGCCGTCCAATTTCAATACAACACACCAACGGAAGGAATTGCTCAACACACTCCAGCAAACGCCATAGTACACTGAATACATTGGAGTACTTGCAGAGCAAAGATGTGAATGCTAGAGCCTTGCCTGACAACACACCTATTATTGGGAGAGACTATGATTGAATATGTCGTAAGTGCATGCCTTGCCGGCTGCAAATGCAGATATGATGGAGAGGCCACTGCGAGTGAGCAGGTGCAACAGCTGGTACGGGAAGGTCGCGCTTTGCCAGTCTGTCCTGAGCAGCTTGGGGGCTTTCCTACTCCGAGAATACCTTTTGAATTGCTGAATGGACGTGCTGTCTCTAAAGACGGGCAGGATATTACTGACCAGATGAATCGCGGAGTGGAAGAGGCATACAAACTTGTTGAGCTGGCAGGATGCACAAAAGCGATTCTACAAGCCCGCTCCCCGTCCTGCGGCAAGGGTGTTATCTATGACGGGTCATTTTCAGGAACCAAAATCAGCGGCAACGGCCTGTTCGCAGCAAAACTGCTCGAAATGGGGCTGGACGTAACCTCACATGATTAGCTTTGGCTATGTTGTGCACAACAGGCTCTCTGCACATGTGCAACTCTTGCACATGCGAACTTGCACATGTGCTTTTCTTTTAGTGCAAACTTTGCACATATTTTTTACCAAAAATTCTGTACGTAAAAATAAACACCTGTTTTATTTGATATAAAACTTTTGGCACGCTGTATGCTTATATACAATCAAACAGCATAGAGAACGCAAGTAACATTGCAACTACATAGTTTGCTCCTTTCCGCATTGTGGCAGATGCGTAAAAAAAACTAGTATACACTCCTCGTTGAAAACGTGTCGATTGCTTCAGTCCCCCTTACACACCCCTGGGCAGACTGAACAACTGCCTCTAGCAAAGGCATCTGGACTGTACCCCCCACACTGGTGCAGTCAGGGTTACAAAAGAAATGGTATACCTCCTCACCATTTCAATCAGGTCCCAACGGGGGTTGAATGTTCAACCCCCGCTTACTGAGCAAGTAACAGTTTTAACTGTTTTTATATATACATAGACGAGCATACTCACTCACACTAGCCCACGTTTTTTTCCTCCTTTAGCAAGGCCTCTTCTACTCCCCGACCACCATCGGGGAGTACTTTTTTGTGCTCTGCTCTTCACCTGCGCATGCGCAACACCTGTCTTTTCGTTTAATCATCCCTTGAAAAAACTGCGCAGACAGCAATTTTACGTAATTTTTCTGTCATGTTGTGTCGCATACACGTCTTGTCCCCACATATGCCCCCCAGAGTAATCATAGAAGCTATAAAAAACGGCTGTGTACCCTACGGGAATGGAACAGAATCTTTACTATATGATGCACTCGACCAGTGACCATAAAACAGAACTCATCAAGGCTCTGTCTTCTTTGAACAAGCAGTATGCAGGAATAGTGCGCCGTAAACCACCGGGGGAAGACCGGTGGTCTCCAATTATGGTGCTTGAACACATTATCCTTACAGAACGCTCCCTGTTAGGCGGGTTGCCAAACCCTGAAGACATGGAACCGGTGCGACGAACACTGGGGAATAAAATTTCCTACGGTATTACATCGTACGTTTTTAACCTGCACCTGCTGCTTCCTGTACCGGAACTGGCTCTGTATCCTAAAGGCGAATACGATATTGATGAGCTCTCCTCCATGTGGGATGAAAACCACAAATGGCTGCGAGCATTCATCACAGAAGCGCCACGCGACTGCCTTGCGGAAAACTATTTTACCCACAAAATAGCCGGCCCCATGAATATTCAGCAAGCCATGAGCCTGAACCTCGCCCATATTGTTATGCATGAATTCCAGCTTTCACATATTTTTATGGAACTCAACGTGCAAACGCCTCTTCTTCCGTATGAGCCATCAACATAAAGACCTAACCGGTACAAAAAAAGCCCTGTTCCACACGGAACAGGGCTTAATTTTGAAAACTGCGGCTCTATACAAACATTACATACAGCCACGTGAGCAGGTTAGCGACAATGGCAACACCAACAGCGGCAGAACCTGCGTCTTTTGCGCGTTTAATAAAGTCGTTTTTCTCAGGCATAACTAAATCTGCAATATTTTCAATCGCGGAATTGCATAACTCAAAAGCACAGACTATAAGCCACATGCCGGTCAGCAATAATGCGGAAGGAAATCCAAAGAAAAACCAGGCGACAAGCAGTATTACTGGAATAAGAGCAATTTCCTGTTTGAATGCAATTTCAGAACGATACGTAGCAATAAGTCCTTCAATCGTGTAGCCGGTTGCCTGGAAAAAGTGTGCAACACCTGTTGTAATCGAATCTTTAATCGGCACAGTGCCCCCTGTCCGGTATTATATACATGTTTTTTTATGCAGCACGGCGAAACTATTATGCTATCATAGTTCGCGCCGTTCTAATATATGCGTAAAAAATTCAGCAGATTTGTGTAATTCTGCCGAAATTAATACAATCTTCGGTTCCGTTTTTCAGATTTTACATACTGTTTGTAGCACAAATGTGCAAACAGCTTTCAATAAAGGCAATATATGGCAAAGGTTCCACCAAACAAAGCAATCAGACGATTCTGCCTCGCATGTCAGGGCAGCTCTTCTAAACGTGTAGACGAATGCGAAGACAGCGACTGCCTGTTCTTCAACCACCGGCTTGGCACAACACCGGAAAATCCGGAACGCAGCACAGTACAGCAAATTCGCCAGTACTGTCTCATGTGCTCCGACAACAACCGTACAGAAGTACGTGCCTGCAGCGCTCGCGAGGACTGCCACTTATGGTCATTCCGTTTCGGATGCACTCCGCAGACATGGACACGGGTAAAGCAACGGGTAAACCAGCCCCGCAAACTTCTTTTACCCGGCCTTGGATAACCATATTTGTTCATACCCCAGACCATACTGAAGTAATAAAAAAGTCAGATGCCCACACGTTGTGATGCACCTGACTTTTTCTTACTTCATCTTTCAAATTTCATGTTGAGTAGTGCAAAGCGAGCATGTCACACCACCTGCTCAACACCTCATCAATTCGGACGGGCTTTTGAAGCATTGAATAATCGGCAAACAAGAAGTCCTCATTTGTCTCACTATCAGGCAGCTTCATCAAGCTGCATTCCCACCACAGACTGATCATACGCTGCCAGCACATCCTGTTCTCTGAGGGTTCCAATCAGCGTACCATCTGCACGCACCACCGGAAGCTGCGAAATACTGAACTCCGCCATTTTGTGCAGTGCTTCCAGCACCACATCATTTTCCTTCACAGTTTCAATGCAGGTTGTGGCAATGTCCTTGGCAATGAGCAAATTGTCCAAATATTCTTCTGCAAGAACACTGCGCAAATCACGAAATGAAATAATCCCGCTCAATTCCCCTTTGCTATCCACTAAATGCAGATACGGAGCATTCTTTCTGCGGAATGTTTCAAACACCTGCTGCAAGGATGCCCCTTCATACAGGGTATCTGCAACAGGGTGCATCAGATCTTTCACCCGATACTTCTTCAAAATATTCTGCTCCATGCCATCTTGCAAATCTACGCCACGGCGCATGAGCTTTATTGTATAGATAGATCCTGTACTGATAGAGGAGGCAATAAGCGTACTGATTATACACGTAAGCATGAGAGGCAGGATAATGTGATAATTACTGGTGAGCTCAAAAATAATCAGTATTGCTGTAATTGGCGCATAGGTAGTCCCCGCCACAAGACCTCCCATAGCGATGAGTGCAAATATCCCGGGAGTTGGCACCACTGCCGGAAATGCATAATGCACGGCAACACCAAACACCCCGCCTGTCATGGCGCCGATAAACAACGAAGGCGCAAAAATGCCACCACTGCCTCCACTACTTATGGTGAGCGATGTGGCAAATATTTTTAAAAATACAAGCACCAGCATGGTTCCCCATGCCATTTTATCCATAAGCGAAAGGGTAATGGCACCATACCCCACTCCCATAAGCTCAGGGAAATACAGCAACATTCCACCAATACACAGGCCGCCAAGTGACGCCTTGAGCATAGGCGGAATGGCAACACGATCTGCCAAGTCTTCCATTTTATACAAAACAAACACAAACAGTACTGCAATAAGCGCAGTCACAACTCCCAGAACTGGAAACAACCCTAGTTCCCATATGGAACCAAGTTCATACACAGGAGAAATGAACGCTGGAAAATCTCCGAAATAGTAACGGGAAATGGCTGTTGCAGTAACGCTGGAAAGAACCACAGGAGAAAATGCGGCAAACCCGAAATCACCAAGCAGTATTTCCAAAGCAAACAGAATGCCTGCAATGGGTGCGTTAAATGTTGCGGCTATACCCGCAGCTGCTCCACAGCCCACCAGTGTTCGCTGATTTGTTCTGTTCACCTTAAGAAGTTGTCCGAATGTTGAACCGATGCTGGAACCTATCTGCACAATAGGGCCTTCCCTCCCCACAGAGCCACCGGAACCTATACAGATGGCTGATGCTGCTATTTTCACAGCCGCGACTCTTTTACGGATAACCCCGTCGCGTAATGCGACAGCCTCCATCACTTCAGGTACACCGTGACCTTTGGCTTCAGGGGCTCCTTTGGAAGTAAGCAGACCGACAATGGCTCCACCTACAGCAGGAGGCAGTACAATAGCGTACCACGGAAGCGTATCACAAAACTCCAGAAAATCGGCTCCGTTTCTATAAAACAGAACCTGTACCGCATCTATGGCGTACCGAAAAAGAACAGAGCCATAGCCAGCGAGCACACCTACTCCAAGCGCCAGCAACAACATTGGCGTGTGCGCATTTATTCTGGATGAAACACCAAGCCAGGGACGGGAATCGCATACATTTTGTTGCGGCATACATCTCCTCCGGTGCAGTGAACAAAGAGTAGCTCAACTATAACAAAAAGATCATATGGTTTCCATATATTACGAATCTTTTCTTACTCTCGGCCTCATGCTCCTTGCTCCCCTGCCACAACAAAGACTTGTGCTGTTAGAGCATGGTTCCCCGTAAACACATTTACTCCAATTCCCAAATGCGCTTAATCTTCTTAACTATCCGAAAATTCAATGAACACTTGTCACCCATCATTTTAACTTGCACTCCCTGAGTTCAATGAGTACAAACTAGCCACAAACACCCAACGTATCTTGTTGCCGATACAAACATAGCAGCACCTTGCTCTACATCGAAGAGCCTGCTGCTTTTCAGAGGAATATATGGCGTTTCCAACTCCCGAATGGGATTTAGCCCTTTTCAAACTTATCAATATGCAATGGCGTAATGATGTCTTTGACTTTCTTATGCCTATCTTTTCTGACCGTATGATGGTCTGGGTTATTGCGATCCCGCTTTTACTCATCACCGGAATCAAAACAAAAAAATGGCGTCACCTTCTTATCGGGTTAGCCATTATCGGTGCCACTGTCGGTGCAAACGACATCGGTACAAACATTATTAAAGATTCAGTAGGCCGCGTTCGCCCTAAAGATGCGATTGCCCAGTCCTACCACTACAGTTACAAAAAAGCGGAGTGGCTCCAGCGACCAGCCAACTTTATCCAGACAGACGATCACGGCTCTTCATTTATTTCCGGCCACGCATCCAACTCTGCTGCTGCGGTTGTCATGGCAATGCTGCTCTGGCCGAAGCTTCGCTCATTCTTATGGATACTTCCGCTTCTTATCGGATATTCACGTGTATACCTAGCAAAGCATTACCCGCTGGACGTTCTAGGCGGATGGGCTTTCGGAATATGCATCAGCCTTATTCTATGGAAAGTTCTGCTGCACCGATTCTACCCCTCATGGGATGAACCGGAAAAACAGATATCAGAACAACAGTCCTGAAAAAAAGGGTGGAGTTTGTAACAACTCCACCCTTTTTTATACACTATGGTACCTACCGCTATGCTGTTTTCTCATCACCCAGCATATGAATAAAATCGTCAGCAGCAACAGGTTTTGAGAACAAAAAGCCCTGCGCTTCTTCACAATTATTCTGTTGTAAAAACATAAGCTGTTCGTCCGTTTCAACGCCTTCTGCCACAACATGCAGTTTCATCTGCTTTGCCATGGAAAGAATTGCGGAAACAATGTTGCCGTCGTGCTCATCCCCTGGAATGCCATCAATAAATGATCGATCAATTTTCAAAATATCAATCGGAAAAATCTTCAGATAGTAGAGGGAAGAATATCCGGTTCCAAAATCATCAATAACAATCTTTACCCCCAATTCCGCCAGCTCACGTAAAATCTGCGCTGTCTTATCGAGGTTTTTCATCATGATTGTTTCTGTGATTTCAAGCTCCAGCTTCTTAGGATTAATACCGGACTCTTCAATGGCATTGCTTACAGTTGTATACAAATCTTCCGTAAACTGTACCGCAGAAATATTCACAGAGATTGTCAGGTCAACATAGCCAGCCTCATGCCATGCATGCATCTGTTTGCACGCATCAAGCAATACGTGCTCACCCAGCTCCCGAATCAGCCCTGTTTCCTCTGCAACCGGAATAAACTCCGCAGGGTTGCCGATGGAGCCGTCTGCACGAATCCAGCGCACTAGTGCTTCTGCACCGAGAATATCCCCGCTTTGCACATCAAAACGCGGCTGGAAGTACGGGATAAACTCTCGGCGTTCCAACCCTTCTCGAATCAGGCGTTCCAGCTTCAAGCGTTCAGTCACCTGCTCCAGCATGCAACGGTCAAAACGCATCCAGCTGGAGCGTTTATCCTCTTTGGCGCGGTACATAGCAATATCACTGCGGGTAAGCAGAGTATTCGCATCATGACCGTCATCAGGGTAGCAGGTAATGCCGATGGTTACAGACAAATGAAACTGATGGGAAGCTACAGAAAAAGGCTCTTTAAACACGCTGCTTAATCTTTCAGCATGTTTTGCAATAACCCCTTCCTCAGTAACATTCGGAAGCAAAGCCAAAAATTCATCGCCGCCTACACGGGCAACCTTGCCATTGTTACCAATCATTTTTTTAAGCCGTGCTGCAACAAGCTTAAGTAGCTGATCACCAAGGTCATGCCCAAGACTGTCGTTAATCCGCTTAAAGTTATCGAGATCAATAAACAGAAGACAAAACTTGGTGTTGCCGGAGTCCTGTGCCAGCAATTCATGGAGAAAGTTAACAATATGGAAGCGGTTAGGGAGCGAGGTCAACTCATCATGATATGCCTGATGCGCCACAAGCTCTTTTTGTGCTTTTAATTCCGTAATATTGTACAGCACCCCAAGTGTGCATATCTTCCCGTCATTACCGTTTGTAAAAGCACTGCGATACAGCACGTAATGAGAAGTTGTCCGGTCTTCATTTATGTATGTAATTTCGCAATCACCGCTATTGTTGTTCGAAAAAACATCACCGCACAGGACATCTACGCATGTGCGGTTAGAAGAAAGCAATTCCGGAATACTCCGGTCAACAACGTCGCTTTTATCAAGCTGAAGCATGTCGCAAAAAGCTTTATTGCAATCTATGCAGACAAAATTCTTATCGCTTATGTAGAGGGGACTCGGGATAGCTTCAACAAGGTTGTTTACAAAACTGCTATTTGACCGCAATAATTGTTGATAGCGGATTAGTTGATCATTTGTGGTTTTCAGTTCGTCTGAATGCGTCTTAAGGCGGGATTCGAGCAGAGTGTGGTACTGGTTGCGCTCAAGTAACAGGCTGGCACGTTCCAGACACTTTTTTACCGCATGATCAAGCACACCATGCTCAATAATCGGTTTTGTAATAAATTCCCACGCGCCTTTTTTCAGTGCCTTAACGGCTTCATCCACGAGATTAACGCCGGAAATGACAATTACAGGCACATACGGGGCTTCTTTTTTTACATGTTCGACAACAGCAAGCCCGTCAGTTTCCGGCATAAGCAAATCAACGATCACTATGTCCGGATGGTATTGAGAAAAAAGCTCAATACCCTCTGTACCATTACAGGCCTGTGTTACAACAAAACCGCTATCTTCAAAATAAACTGAAATATTACGGCGTAATATTGCGTCATCATCTATAATCAACAGATGCAGTGTATCCCCTTGCATGCGTTTCAACCCTCTTTCTCTCTCGCTGCGTGTAAACGGATAGAGCAACCTTCGCTGCAAAATACATCAAAATATGTAAAAGAATCGTAAAAAATATTTTGCGTATATTACATGGAATACTAAATACTGAAAAGTAATTGTTACAAACAATTATTGTACTGGAGGAGAGATGGCTCACAGCGTACTGCGAAAGCAGATCGGATTAAAAAAACGTATTGATGAGTTTTTAGATCAAGTAAGTGAAGCTTCTTTGCTTTTTAAGCAAGGAGTTAGTTTTTATATTGAAGAAAAGCATGACCAGTTTGAAGAAAAACTGAAACAGATATCAACTGTTGAACATCACGGCGATGAAATGCGACGTGCCATTGAGCGTCAGCTTTACCTCAAAACACTTATCCCTGAATCACGCGGGGACGTTCTGCAACTTTTAGAACAGCTCGATACATTACTTGACTGTTGTAAAGAGGTACTCTGGCAATTCCAGATTGAACTTCCGGAAGTACCATTTAAATCCCATGACGACATGCAAGAGCTTGTTTCCTATTCAGTAGAGTCAGTAGAAGCAATTGTCCGCTCTGCACGAGCCTTTTTCCGCAGTTCTGATGTTTCTGACCACCTTCACAAAGTTTCCTACTGGGAAAGTGAGTCTGACAAAGTAACCACCCGTATGCTCATGGATATTTACCGTCGTGACGATTTGAGCCTCTGCCACAAAAGCCAGCTCAAAGATCTGGTGCGGCAGGTCGCACAAATTGCGGACAGAGCAGAAGACGTAGCGGACAGACTGACAATTTACGTGATTAAACGCATGCTTTAGGACGGCCTTTATGTTGCCTGTATTTTTATCCAGCGGCCTTTTTCTTGGCTGGTCACTGGGCGCAAACGATGCCGCAAACGTATTCGGCGCTGCTGTGGGCTCCCGCATGGTACGGTTCAGAACCGCGGCCATCGTCAGCTCTATCTGCGTTATTGGCGGCGCTATGTACAGCGGCGCAGGAACAGCTGACACCCTTGGTAAGCTCGGTGAAGTAAACGCTCTTGCCGGTGCCTTCATGGTCGCATTTTCTGCTGCCATTACCGTATACCTGCTTGTTAAAGCCCGTTGTCTTGTTTCCACGTCACAGGCAATTGTCGGTGCCGTTGTCGGTTGGAACTTATTCAGTGGTGCAGCAACAGACCCTGCTGTTCTCAGCAAGATTATGCTCACATGGGTTGCCTGCCCTGCTCTTGCCGCTGTGTTTTCCATCTTGCTCTATAAATGTATCGCCACCCTTATCCGTGCTGCGCAACTGCATATTTTTACCTTAGACGGTATGACCAGATGGGGGCTTATCTTTGCAGGCGCCTTCGGCTCCTATGCGCTCGGGGCAAACAACATGGCAAACGTCATGGGGGTATTTATTCCTGTAGCGCATTTGCAGCCTATTGAAATTTTTCCCGGCTTTATTCTGTCTGCCACTCAACAGCTTTTCTTCCTCGGCGGCGTCGCAGTTTCCGTCGGTATTTTTACATACTCCCAACGCACAATGATGCTTGTAGGCAGTGGTATTGTTAAGCTTTCACCAGTTGCCTCGTTTGTTGTCGTAATGGCAAACTCCCTTGTATTGTTCATCCTGTCCTCACAAGGGCTTTCCAATTTTTCTGTATCACTGGGCTTGCCACCTATTCCGCTGGTTCCTGTATCCAGTTCACAAGCAACCATCGGCGCAATCGTCGGCATCGGCCTGCTCAAAGGCGGCAGGGGAATCCGCTGGAGATCACTGGCAAACATTGCCTTCGGCTGGATTCTGACCCCCGTCATGGCTGCCACTATCTGCTTTGTATGTCTCTTCTTTCTCCAGAACGTATTCCAGCAGACAACCTACCAGCCTGTGTCCTACGAACTGACTCCAAGCGCATGGGAAAAGCTGACGGAACTTGATGGAATCAATCAAGACACGCTGGAAAAAATTGATGATCTCTGGCTCGAGCGCTTCCCGGATGCATCAAGCTTCCGCAAAGCACTCGTTACACGACTTGGTGAGAATCCCGATACAATCCGCGAAATCATGACCTATGCAAAGCGCGATTCACTCAGGCTATCACCACGGCTGATCGAACGCCTCGACACGCAAAAGCTCACAGAGGCCGAAATAGCAGTGTTGTATGATTTGTCAGGACAGGTGTTTGTCCATAGCTGGCGCCTCAAAGATGTTCTAGGTGAAATGTCCCCGCTCTGGCGTTATTCTGCAACAGATGCAGAACATAACAAGCAACTTGATGCTAAGTTTACGTATCTCGAGTCCAAGCTGCATATTCAGGATACTGAGGACTTTTAGCTTGTTGTCTCCGACGGGCAGGCGGGCGTTGCCCCCTGCACCCCCACAAGGGGACACCGTCCCCTTGACCCCGAGTATACGCGACAAGGCTCGTAATTAACGACGCTGGAAACCGCGTAGAAGCTACCTTTCAATAGTATAAAAAAGGGCTGTTCCAGATAATCTGGAACAGCCCTTTTCATTTTCAGAACTATGATGGAGTGACTCTGTTGTCTTCAACAGCAACAAAGGTCGCTCGCATCTAAACGTTAAAGGAACGTCCTGAGAATTCAGAACACTCCTCAACTCTCGGCTAGATGTCAGCACTCAGTTTTTTCTGAGCGCCCATACCACCAGCAGAAGCTTTAATGTTCTCGATACCGAGCTCGCAAGCAAGAAGCATAGCTTCGTAAGAACGCAAACCAGTGTTGCAGATCATAACAACCTGCTTGTCTTTTGGAATCTCGTTGATGCGCTCGCGAATTTCTTCGTTAGGAATGTTATGCCAGTGGTCAGGATGTGCTTCACACATATCTTTTGCGCCACCAGCAAGACGGGTATCGATGAAGTAGTAGTCACCGCAATCGCGATCTGCCCAACATGTTTCAAAGTCTGCAGGGTCCATGTACTTGTTGTTTCCTGCAAGCACGTTATCAGCAACGTTTGCCACTGCGTTCACGATATCCATAGCGGAAGAGAACGGTGGAGAGTATACAACTTCGAGGTTGGATACGTCATCGATGGTTGCGTGGGAAGAAATGAGCGGTACTACTGCGTTAATACGTGCTGTAAGAGCATCACCAAACTCGTTCATGCCCTGCATACCAAGAATACGGCGTGTAGGACGATCAACAACGATCTGGAGAGACATAAGCGCTTTTTCTGGGAAGAAGTGCGCTCTGTCCATCTGCTCAACGTGAACGGAAATAGCATCAAAACCGTTAGCAAGAGCCTGCTCAAGAGTGAGGCCGGCACCGCTGCAGGACATTTCAAATAATTTTACGCACCAGCTGCCGATTGCACCAGCCATGGTTGCATTACCACCGGCAAGGTTTGTACCGATGATACGACCCTGACGGTTAGCCATGGAACCAAGCGGGTAGAAGCCGCGCTTACCTGTTACGAGGTTAGGAATAGTTACGCAGTCACCACCGGAGTAGATAGCCGGATCAGAAGTCTGGAAACGTTCGTTAACAATGATAGCACCGCGCGGATCGCATTCAATACCAGCTTCAACAGCAATTTCAGTGTTCGGAGAAACACCGACTGCGAGAATAACGAGGTCTGCTTCAATCTCACGCTTGTTGGTGATAACTTTGGTAACTTTACCGTTTTCACCTTCAAAACGAACAACAGACTCGTCAAGGTACACATTAACTTCGTTGTTTTCGAGGTCAGTCTGCGCCATGCGAGCCAGAGATTTAGGCATAAAGCCAGGAAGAACCTGATCCTGAAGCTCAACAACGCTAGTGTTGATGCCCCACATATCTGCAAATGCAACAGCCATTTCAAGACCGATAAAACCAGCACCAACAACAACTGCGTTGCTTACTTCACCGTTAGCTACAGCGTTTTTGATAACTTCAGCTTCTTCAAGGTTGGTAGCAGGAGTAATGCCTTTGAGGTCAATACCTTCAAATGGAGGCATATTCGGCTTGGAACCGGTAGCGATTACGAGCTCGTCGTAAGAAAGAACTTCTTTTTCGCCAGTCAAAACGTTTTCAATGGAAACAGTTTTTGCTTCGCGATCAATAGAAGTTGCGCGGGTATTAATAAGAACGTCTACGTCTTTGTTTGTTTTAAAGAACGCAGCGTCACGAACAATGTGATACGGGGTGGACTGAAGGTCTACAACGGTGTTTACTTCACCGGAGACAAAGTAAGGAATGCCGCAACCACCGTAAGAAATACGCGGAGCCTGATCAATCATGGTTACTTTAGCATCAGGGCACAGACGCTTGTAACGACAGGCAGCTTTTGGACCAAGGGCAACAGCACCAATAACAATTACGTGCTTAGACATAAAACATCCTCCGCAAAAGATGTGTAAGTCGGCGGCAGGCTCGCTCTCACAATGAACTGTCTGTCGCACAATTTACTGTAAAATAAAAAGAAACAAACCAGTTAATACGTGTCCGCTGATATCGCGAAACACTAAAAGCAGCAGGTTAGTAAAAAGCTAATTAGTAACCGCTGCCGCAATCAACGCTCTGAACCATCCAAAAGAAAGCAAGAGCAGGCCGTTGGTCTGTGCATACTTACATCCACGATAGTCACCGACTATGCAAGTACATACTCTCCGGCTATATTGCGTGAGGGTAGGACTAGCATGTTTGGCTATTTTTGCAAGCAGTGATTGCATACTGATTATTCACTACCAACAAAGTAGGATATTGATCAATCACATTGGTAACCGGATGCTTACAGGAAGGCCACCTCACAGGTTCCATGCTATATATCACTTATCGGCCGCCTGCATTGATGCACATCAAGACTCTCCCTGATTGCGTGATTTGCGCAATCAAAAAAGGGTGCCTTACTGAAAAGACACCCTGAATATTTTTGTAATGAGAGAATCTCTAACCTTGCTGCATTTCGCGAACGATCGCAGCCAAATCTCCAGTCAGCGTAGAGAGTTCTGCCAACGCTTCTGAAGCCTGTTCCATGGATTCATTATTTTCCGTACTAACGCGGGAAACTTCCTCTGTGCTTCGATGAATTTGTTCAGACGTTGCAGCCTGCTCTTCTGAAGCCGTAGCAATGGCACGAACCTGATCAGCTGTAGATTCTGCAAACTCAACAATTGCAGCCAAAGATGAACCGGACTGCTGTGCCTGCACTGTGCTGTTTTCAACAACAACAGCTACTCGGTCCATGCTGGTAATATTGTTGCGTGTACCGGACTGAATAGACGAAATGGCCTGCCCGACTTCACTGGTTGCAGCCATTGTCTTTTCAGCAAGTTTGCGCACTTCGTCCGCAACAACCGCAAAACCGCGCCCCGCTTCTCCAGCCCGTGCAGCTTCAATGGCAGCATTCAAGGCAAGTAGGTTTGTCTGGTCAGCAATATCTGAAATAACATTCATGATCTGCCCGATGCCTTCTGCTTGTTCACCAAGCTCATCAAGCCCTGTTTTCATTTCAGCAATTTGGTTGTTTATCTCTGTAATAGACTGAACAACCTCGCTTACCACAGTAGCGCCCTCAACAGCACGAGACTTTGAAGCATCTGCATTTGCAGCAGCTTCTGAAGCGTTTTTAGCAACTTCTAGAACGGTTGCGTTCATCTCCTCAATGGCAGTTGCGGCTTCTGTTGTTCTGTCACGCTGAATCAAAGCACCTTCGCTTGAGTGGGCGACCTGCACAGACAGTTGTTCAGATGCAGAGGACACTCGCTCAACAACATCCTGAATACGCGATGCAGCCTGTGCAATACCGCGCTGCATGGCCTGTTCGCCTTCACGTTTGGCCTGTTCGCTCTCCTTCACTGCCTGTTCAGCAACCCGCGCCTTATCTCTGGCTTCATTAGACTGAGTTTCTGCGTTTCCAAGAGCGGCAACAGCCTGTTCGACCATACTCGAAAAACTTCGATGCAGATCCAGCAACTCACCATAAAATTCTTTTTCTTCTGGAATTCCATCAAGCTTCTGGAAAGAACTGTCAGCAACAACGTTTGCGGCTTTAGACATTTTAATCAGCGGATTAGCAATCTTGGATGCAACAATCCACATCCCAGCAAGTCCCAGTAACATGAAGGCAAGAGCGGTAATAACAAGGTCCACAACCTTGGATGTCGCTTTATCTGTAATAAAACTCTTTGGCAGCGTAACCATCACACCCCAAGGTGCTTTTGCCTTACCTACCCATATAGGTTCAAAAATCTGATATTTGCCGATCTTTTCATTGAACAGTATCTGGACTTTACCTGCTTTTATCTGGTCATTCAGGCCATCAAGCTCAGGATACAACTCAGAAATATTACGCCCTACATTCGCAGGCTGGCCGGAAAAAGCCACAACTTCACCGTTATACGCAATTACAGACAGTTCACCGGCACCATCAAAAATTTTCTCTTCATTTGCCTGAACTTGCAGGAACGTCAGATTGATATCAATACCGGCAATACCGACAAATTTTTCATGAACAAAAATCGGACAAACCAGTGAGGTGATATACTCCGCGATACCGTCATGCTCATACCGGTATGGATTAATAATCACTTCCTGCTGAACACTTTTGGGTACTAAATAGTATCCTTCTGTTCCGTAATCAGAAAGTGGCTTTACTTTGTAGCCACCGGAACCATCACGAGTCCAAAACGGAATGTACTGTCCACTTTCATCATACCCTTCTTCATCAGCGTAGTTATCATCACGTGCATCGAATTTATTCGGCTCCCAAATCGTGTAGCTACCCAACAATCTTGGATTCGCTGCCAGCACATTTTTAAGCATAGCATCAATAGCAACCCTGTCCAGATACTGCGATTCCCGCATTCCCCCCAGGGACGTCGCCATGGTACGTGAAATCACCAATGCCTTATCCAGTTCAGTTTGCGTCTTGCTGGCATACCCGAGCGCTATTGCTTCTGCATTTACCAGCGCATCCTCAATGGAGGAATTCCACATAGTATTCCCCGCCACCCCAATAAGCGCTACCATTACAATCAATAAGGTAATGCCGGAAAACGAAGTTATCCGAACTTTAATTGAATCCAGTCTCATAAATAACAGCCCCTTTAGTATACAGTTCAGTATCGACAAGAAGCATGAAAACTATAGTATTGCTTTAAAATATAATAACTTAGCATTACGATACTGCTGCAAATCTGTTATAATAACGTAAGTAATCACTTATGCAAGAAAAAAAGAATTTAAAAAGTTTGAAAATAAAACTTTCTACATAAAAAAAGTGC
>NZ_JXMS01000027.1 GCF_001672295.1 Halodesulfovibrio spirochaetisodalis
TCCAAAACGTGGCAACCACGCATTATTCCTTAGCTACATCTAAGCCTGCTTCGGATTTTTTAACGAAACTGTCTCGCGCAATTGTCTCAACACCAGCAGGTTTGACAGCAGGAACCCTCAGGCATATTCCCACGTTTTTTCCAATTTTCTCTTTGCGGAGGGCTCATGTCGCAAAAACTGTTACGCAATGCACTTATCTTATCCATGAATGACAAACGCGAGATGTTTGTTAACGGTGATATCCTTATTACTGGCGACCGCATCAGCGCTGTCGGCACAGTAGAACCCGAGCTAATCTCACCGGATGCTGAAGTCATTGACTGTACAGATTCCATCATTATTCCCGGTCTTATCAACACACATGTTCACTTGTGCCAACAACTCGGGCGTGGACTGGGAGACGATGTAGACCTCCTCACATGGCTGCATGAACGAACATGGCCCTACGAACTGGCTATGACAGAAGAAGACGTTGAAATTTCAGCTCTTGCCTGCTGTGCAGAACTCATCCGCTCAGGTGTGACCTGCTTCGCAGAGCCAGGAGGACAACATGTGGACGCAATGGGACGGGCTGTCACAAAAGCCGGTATCAGAGGCATCCTAGCCCGCTCCACCATGGACTGCGGTGAGGGAATTCCAGAAAACAAACAGGAAAGTACAGACGAAGCACTCAATATCCAGCTTGACCTAATCAAACGCTGGAACGGCGCTGAAAACGATCGTATCCGTTGCTGGTTCGGGTTAAGAACCATCTTCAACAACTCCGATGAACTTATCGTGCGTACCAAGAAGCTTGCTGACGAAATGAACCTCGGCATTCATATGCACGTTGCTGAAATCAAAGAAGAGGTTGATTTTGTACGCAACACACGCGGTGCCACCACTGTCGAACACCTTGCAAAGCTGGGTGCTCTCGGCCCGAACCTTCTTGCAGTACACACAGTGTGGCTTACTGAACGTGAAATTGAACTTTTTGCCGAGCACAATGTTAAAGTCTCACACAACCCGGGTGCAGCCATGCGTGTCCTTGGCTTTGCACCGGTTCCTGAAATGCTTAATAAAGGTGTTTGTGTGAGCATTGCGACGGACGGTGCACCATGCAACAACCGTATGGACATGCTGGACGAACTGTACCTGACTGCCCTTATCCATAAAGGCCGCACGCTTGACTCAACGACTGTTCCAGCGGAAACCATTCTTGAGATGGCAACTGTAAACGCTGCCAAGGCACTGTTGTGGGAGGATCAGATTGGCTCTTTGACTTCTGGGAAAAAGGCAGATCTCGCAATCATCAAACCTTCACTCAAACCGGGCTCTGTGCCAGTGCACGACCCTGTGTCCAGCCTTGTTTATTCAATGCACTCATCTAATGTGACGCATACCATGTGTGACGGGCAGTGGCTTATGAAGGATAAAGCTATTGTCACGTTCGACGAAAGCGCTCTTCTCGAAAAAGCACAACAGCATGCAGATTCCATCAGAGAACGTGCCGGAATACAGTTAAAACCACGCTTCCCTGTTGTGCGCGTCCGTTAACTCATGCATGTATCGTTCGCTGTTTTTGCATATAGCTATCAGCAACGCAAAAGTAGTAAAAAAATACATGTGAAATACACATGCGTTTTTTTTACGATTAAAGTGACAAGGTTCGCTATCAGATTGAGACCATGTTAATCCCCCCTCCCCTTAAAGCAATATTCCCCCATCCTACGCATAAATTATTCTTGAGATTCTAACACAACAGTGCGCAAACGTATCATTAACCAGAAAGCCCATGTGAAATTCACATGGGCTTTGTCGCAGATAAGGGCTCGAGGAGAGCGTAACTACTAAGGGGGAGGAGTTACTGTCCCTTTCTGCCTAGTGCATGGTTAGGAAAATATAAGTCCCGCCTGAAATTACAATTCAGGGAGTACCAGAACTGGCACTCCCTGAAGGAATTACGCTACCTGTTCTCGAATCTTAAACAGGATTACATACAGTGTTGGTACAACAATAAGCGTTAACACGGTTGCGAAAGTAAGACCTGCCATAATTGTTACAGCCATTGATACAAAGAATGCATCGGCAAGCAGCGGGAGCATGCCAAGTACTGTTGTACTCGCTGCCATCATAACAGGACGGACACGACTTACTGAAGCATCAAGCACCGCTGTAAACGGCTCCTTGCCCTCACGTATCTGCAAGTTTATTTCATCCAGCAATACAATTGCGTTTTTAATGAGCATCCCCATAAGGCTCAGGAAGCCAAGCAACGCCATAAAGCCGAATGGCTGCCCTGCCCCAAGGAGTCCCCACGCAACACCGATGATTGCAAGCGGAACAGTTAGCCAGATGATAAGCGGCTCCCGCAGAGAGTTAAACAATCCGATTGTGATAAGAATCATCAACACAATTGTTGTAGGAATGGTTGCAAACAACCCTGCCTGCGCCTTTGTGGAGTCCTCGTACTCACCGCCCCATTCCATAGTGTATCCAGCAGGAAGCGGTATTGCTTCAATGTCGGCACGAAGCTCTGCAAATAACGCAGTCGGCTGTCCAACTTTTGCTTCACATGACACAGTAATGGTCGGCTTTCTGTTTCTTCTATGTACCGCGTTATTCTGAAACTCAGTTTTAAACTCAGAAACGAGCTGCCCGAGTGGAATCATACTGTTGGACACCGGACTGAACACCTGCACAGAGTTCATTGAGCCTGCATCTGTTCTTTCGTCTGCCGGAGGACGCATTACGATCGGAAGAAGTGTATCATCTTCACGGTAGGTACCAACAGCAGTACCAACGTATGCCCCTTTCAGTGCTTTTGCGATATCAGGACGGTCGAGTCCTGCGCGGCGAACAGCTTGCTCGTTCAACACCGGAACAATAACTTTGGCTTTCTGTCGCCAGTTGTCGCGGATACCACGGGAGTTACTATGTGACGCAAAAATAGCCTGTGCTCTCCTAGACAACTCTCTGAGAACCTCAGGATCTGAACCGGAGAAACGCACTTCGATCGGGTCATCACGCCCAGGGCCAAGACGAACTTTTTTGAATTTAAAAAAGGCTTCAGGAAACGTATTACTTGCATACGTTCTGTATTCGTCAATCATTGCCGGAACATCATGATAGTCCTTAACCGTAACAATCAACTGTCCGTAGTTCGAATAATTCTGCTCAGGGTTATATACGAGCATAAATCGAGGCGCACCAGCCCCAACGAAGGTTGAGGTAAATACCACGCGCTTATCTTGAGCAAGCTTCTTCTCGAGGATTTTCAAATCACCATTTACAGCACTCAGATCTGACCCTTCAGGCTTCCAGACATCGATAAAGAACTGTGGCTGTGTGGATGCCGGAAAGAACATCTGATCCACATATTGCATTGCATAACCGGAAACAAACATCAGCCCAAGCAACGATGCAACGGTAAGCCATCTAAAGTTAAGGCAGAAACGCAGGCAGCTCCGGTATGCACGGAACAAGAAACTTCCGTACGGATCAACATCTTCACCACCATCTTTTTTATGCAAAAACATTTCGCATAAAAGTGGTGTAATGGTCAGGGCTGTTACCCAGCTCAGCATCAGCGAAATAAGCAATACCCAGAACAAAGAGCCACAGTATTCACCAGTGGAGTCACTGGAAAGACCGATAGCAGCAAAAGCCAAGACTGCAACCACAGTCGCACCAAGCAGCGGCCACATGTTCTGCGAGACAACAGCGCGTGCTGCCGCCAACTTGTTCTCGCCCTGCTGAATTCGTATAAGCATGCCTTCTGTGACAACAATGGCGTTATCAACCAGCATTCCCAATGCAATAATCAAGGCACCCAGAGAAATCCTTTGAAGCTGGATATCCATCATCTTCATAAAGATAAAAGAGCCGCACACCGTAATCAACAATACGGCACCAATAAGCAGACCACTTCGCAGTCCCATAAAGATCATAAGAATAACAACTACGATGCCGACAGCTTCAAGCAAGCTGATCGCAAAGCCGTCAACAGCTTTTGTTACGTAATCCGGCTGGAAATAAATCGGTTCAATCTGGAACCCGACAGGAGTAGAGGCATCAAGCTCTGCCAGGCGGGCTGTTACACGTTCACCAAGGTCAACAATGTTACCACCCGAGGCAAGAGAAACACCGACTGCGAGAGCGCGCTTACCGTTCTGTCGCATAATGTTTGTGGAAGGTTCGATATACCCACGGGTAATCTCCGCAAGATCCTGCAGGTAAACAAGCTTACCGGAAGAAGAGTCTGTTATGTAAATGTCACCCAGCGCTTCTACAGAGGTAATTCCGCCCGAGGGAGATATACGAATGTATTCGCTACCCACATGAACATTACCGGAGTCAGCAACAAGGTTTCGCTGCTGCAGTGCATTCATGATTGATTGCGTGGACACACCCAGTTGACGCAACTTAGCGCGGGGGATTTCAATAAATACAGCTTCCTGCTGGTCACCCCAGACCGTTACTTTTGCGACATCCTTGATGAGCTGCAGCTCTTTACGTAAAAAGGTAACGTAATCCTGAAGCTCTTTATATGAATACCCCTCCGCGGTGATTGAGTACAAAATGCCGTACACATCACCAAAGTCGTCAACAACAACAGAGGACTGCGCTCCTGGAGGTAAGTTCTTTTGAGCATCGCCAACCTTTCTGCGCAACTCATCCCATACTTGAGGGAGTGTTTCTTTGTCATAGCTATCTTTTATTTCAACAGTGACAATAGATTTACCCGGAGTTGATACAGAGGTAATTTTATCAAGCTGTGCAAGCTGCTGGATCGCACTTTCAATCGGTTCAGATACTTCTGATGCAACTTCTTCCGCGGTTGCCCCCGGATATGTTGTTACAACCAGCGCCTGTTTAATGGTAAATTCAGGATCTTCTAATCGCCCCATGGACTGATATGCGAACAGCCCACCAACAATAAGTACTACGGTCAGAGTAAGCGTTGTTACACGCTTACTGATCGCCCATTCTCCGATACTCATGGCAGCTATTCTCCAATCTCACCCTGCAGCACACGCACAGTTTGTCCTTCTTGAAGGTAGTGAACACCCGCAGTTACAACCTGTGCTCCAAAATCAAGACCGGATTTGAGGAGATAGTCATCCTGCTGCATTGCACCAAGAACAACAGAAGTCCGTTTTACGGTATTGTCTTTTTGAACAACCCACACAAAAGGGTTTTGTGCTTCATCAACTGCGACAGCACTTACAGGAATTCGTACCCCATCCCCCTGATTCGCAGAATCACCCGGTAAGTATCCGATAACTTCAGCGGTCATACCTGAATAAATGTTTACACCTTCCGGCTGTGGAAGTGTAACTGTTACAGTGTAGGTTCTTGTTGCCGCGTTAGCAGTTGTCTCAAATTCTTTAAGAGTTGCTTCGTACAGACTATCCGGCATAGCAGCAAAACGGACAGAAGGTTTAGGAGCATCCTTTTTAGATTTGAGAAGAGCAATAATCAGCTCAGGCACTTCAACTTCAACATCAAGATGTTCCACATCATCCAGACGTACAATACGTTGCTGAGCCTGAACGTTTTCGAAGTTCTTCACGTAGGTCTGTGCAACCACACCGTCAAACGGAGCGCGGAGCTCAGTATACTCTAAATTCAAGCGAGCCTGCTCGCGCTGCTGCTCAAGCTGCTTTACCTGAGCACGTGCATTTTCAAAACTACTGTGCGCACTGTCATAGGTTGCCTTGGAAACAATATCATCCTTCAGCAACACAGAATTACGTTTAAAATTCAACTCAGCTTCAACTAAAGATGCACGAGCTCCTTCCAGCTGAGAATCAAGGCCGCGCAGCTGGGTTTGAAAATCGCTGGTATCAAGTGTCGCAATTGTCTGTCCGCGCTCAACTCTTTCGCCAGCCTTCACAAGCAGCTCTTTCAACTGCCCTGCTACACGAAAACCAATTTCAGCTTTTTCACCTGCAACAACTGTCCCCGGAAAGACTCTTTCCACATATCCAGCATCGCTATTAACTGTGATCACCTTTACAGGCTTAACAACCACTGTTTCCTCAACAGCTTTGTCGCTGTTACAGCCTTGAAGAACCAATAGCAGTAATCCTGCAATAACAAATACTAAACTTTTAACGTTCAAACGTTCCATGAAATGCTCCCCAGCAAATACAGCACCTCTCCTCGAGTTATTAAAGGTGCTGTAATCATGAATGTATAGTGTTAAAAACAAGGGTGATATAGATCTGGTCATTCCATAACAGCCCGTTTCAAAAATAAAAAAGACTGCCGAAAGGTCCGATGCGGGAACCTCCCGCAAAATAACAGTTGTTGTATCGCACTCCCGTTGATTGACTCATCGTCGATCAACACGGCGAATCGTAAGCCTTCATCAACAACCTGATGATAATGTGTTGTTTTTTTAATTTCGGCAGCTGGCGTATAAAAGCAATCTGCATGCCAAAAAAATATTTCCAAAAAATGAGCACGTTACAACTAAAAAGAATCGTACCCCATCAAAAACTGTTGTATTTAACAGATTGGCTGTTATATTTAACAGAACATAAAAAAGCTGCCATATATGACAGCTTCTCTTTTGTGCGGGGGAACTATGCCACAAACCGATTTTTTTAAAAGCGTTACCCAAATAACGTGCTCAACACTCAACCTGCAAAAGGCCATTACTGACCTATATCGTTTTTTGCAGGACAGAGTACCTGTAGATGCCATCAGCTTTGACACCTATGATGATGAAAAACAGATACTGCACAACATCATTTCAATGCACAAAGGAGAGCAACGATTAGTCGCTGATCTAAAAGTCAACGACGACCTCCACGAACTGTTTATGGCGGATGCCAATAACGACAGTCTTCTCTCTGATTACATTCCCAACTCCGCAGAACTGGAGATATCTGAACAGGTGACAAAACGTTTCAGTTCACGAATTTTTTCTGGTGTAATCTGCTACTTGCGCATTGAAGGGGAAATACTCGGTGTAGCAGGCATTACGCGTGATGTTCCAAATGCATTTAGTAATGAAGAGGTGGAATTACTTTCATCGCTAACTGTTCCGCTAACTATTGCTCTCGTAAATGCTCTGCGCTTTGACGAACTCAAAGCTGTGAAAGATCAGTTGCAAGATGACAACAAATTCTTGCAACGGGAACTTGCCAAGCAAGCCGGAGAAACCGTTATTGGTGCCAACTCTGGCCTCAAAACAACGCTCAACATGCTATCGCAGGTGGCAAACACAGATGTTCCTGTCATGCTTTTGGGGGAAACAGGCGTCGGCAAGGAAGTTCTCGCAAACGCACTGCACCGCATGTCTCCAAGACGTGACAGCCCATTCATAACTGTAAACTGTGGTGCCATACCAGAATCACTCGTAGACAGCGTTCTATTCGGGCATGAAAAAGGTGCCTTTACCGGAGCCGGACAACAACGAAAAGGTCGTTTTGAGCGTGCTAATGGCGGTACACTTCTCCTTGATGAAATAGGAGAACTACCACTGGACGCTCAGGTCAGACTACTACGCGTACTGCAAGAAAAGAAAATAGAACGCGTCGGTGGCGATACAGAAATCCCTATTGATGCCCGTATTATTGCTGCCACTCATAGAGATTTGAATAAATTGGTTGAGGAAGGAAAATTTCGCGAAGATTTATGGTTTAGGCTAAGTGCGTTTCCAGTCGTCATACCACCACTCCGAGAACGTAAAGATGATCTGCCATTACTTCTTGCGCACTTTTTACGAAGCTGTTCAGCAAAGCTTGGAATTTCACCACCACCTGTAACACTGGAAGGTGTGGATAATATCAACAACTATCACTGGCCGGGAAACGTCAGGGAAATGCACAACGTAGTTGAACGACAAATTATCCTGAGCCAAGGTGAGCCACTCACATTTGCATCACTTGCGACATCTAGCAAAAAGTCGCAACCTGCACCTGAGCCTTCTGTGACAATAGATATTGCGGACTCAACCGACGCATTAATTCCAACTTTCCCAGTATCCCCTGCATCATTTCCCACGCTGGATGAAGTAACCCGCATGTATATTGAAAAAGCCCTGCAGCATTGCAAAGGGAAAATTGAAGGGACAGACGGAGCCGCAGCGCTGTTGGGGATTAACCCTTCCACTTTGCGACACCGAATGCGCAAGCTCAACATTACATTCGGTAAAAAACGATAACAGCATCAGGATATCTGCCGACAACTTGCTATCCATACGACCAAGCACTGGTACAGCAAAAGGGTACAAGAAAGCCTAGCCCTCACACTCTTTTTGAGTGCGAAGGCTAGGCTTTTTCATTTACATTTATTTATACGCGATCAAGAACAGAAAGGATATCTGCCGGCTCCATACGGATTGTATAGTCCGTATCAATAAAGTCATACAGAATGGTTCCGTCTTTATCGACAATGTAGACTGCAGGAACAGGAAGCTCCCACTTGTCATTTCCGTTCGCTTTTTCAAGATCGAGCCCGAAGCCTTTATAGACCTCACGCAACTTTTCATCAAAGCTGAATACCAGTCCGAATTGACGGGCAATTTTGTTATCAGGATCTGTCAGCACCTCAAAAGGAATCTGCTGTTTTTCTTCATCTGACAACGAATTATCTGGAAGCTCTGGAGAGATGGCAATAAGCACTGCATCTCTGGATTCAATATCTTGCTGCACCTCGCGTAATGCCTTCAACTGAAGGTTACAATACGGTCACCATCCACCTCTGTAAAAGCAAATCACGACGCGATGATTCTTGCGTAACGCCACAAAATCTACCGAACTACCAGTTACGTTCTGTAATACAAAATCAGGAGCACGATCACCTGTATGCTTTGCACCATCTGTAATACCGGACTCTTTAAGCATTGCAGCGGAGTTTCGCATGACGTCCTGTGCAGATTGTGGTGCCATGCGGGCAAATTCTTCTCTGCGCGCTGCAAGTTGGTCGGCTAATCGTTCAGACATATCTATTCTCTCCTACTAACTATGGAATTATGTCGGAGTAACTACATTCCGATATCGCAAAACATCATAGAGTTCCGTCAAGGTAGCAACAGTCAATGTCGGCTCCACACCCCATGGATCATATATAGAAGCTGAGGAGCGTTTAATCCATACCGCCTGTAGCCCAGCTACCTTTGCACCGATGACATCAAACGGATTAGAAGAGACCAGCCAGACGCGTGTACGTTCTTCGTATGAAGCAGAAGAATTCTGCCTAGCCACTGTGTTCTCCTGTTCTTCAAGCCCCGCTTCCACATAATGGAGACATCCTTGCGGTGAACATTGAAACACACCCACAGACTTCGCCTCTTCAGAACCGACCGATGCCACCTTACGCGCTCTTCTATCCCTGCCTTCCTGATAAGAGGCGATACGCTCAAGCAGATACGCATATGCAATACGTGACGGCTTAAATACCTTCACGGCATCTACACTTATGACATCCTGAAAATATGGCCTGATATTGGTAGCAGTTAAGACTGTTTCAATCTCGCTGACTGTTCCGTTGCTAAAGGCAAAACACGTAGCATCAGTCTGAGATAGTTTTTTTAATGCATCTTCCGCATCATCGAAGGCAGGAAAAGACAGACTGCGTAAAAAGAGTGCTTCCTTTTCTTGCTCAGAAAAAACCACACCAAATTCTTCACATGTATACTCAAAAGCATACCGTGCGCACTGAGAAAATGGCTGATACCAACGCATCAACCCCATTCTATAGGCATACTCAAGCTGCTTGTTACGCCACTGCTTAACAAATACAACAGCACGTTCACCAAGCTTCGTTTCAAGAGCTGCTGGTATACTCGTCGTATCAACCAACGTTCCATATACATCAAAAACAAGAGTATGCATGTCCGCTCCTGCCTGTATGAATGTTCTTTCCGATACTGCACAATACCACAGGAGCAGCGGGTCAGCGATATTTTTTTCGTATCCAACAAGTCGACAAGCTGAATGTGCCAAGGTGGGGAGCAAGAAAAGCAATCGGGCTAAAAACGAATGAGACCGGTGATAATTCACCGGTCTCCCCCATTGGCTCACTCTACGTTGCGAGAAGAGTTAGCTTTCAGCCCCTTGCATGGGCATGATTGGTATCCATACAGGCCTGCTGAACCTGTACGAACGTCATTCGTGTCTGCCAAAAAGAAATACTCCGAGATTCGCTACTGCTGGAAACGAATACCGGCCCCGCAACGCGAGGATATTCTTTGTGACAAACAAATTTGTTTAAAAAAACAAAGAAGAACTAAAATGAAACCTTTGATTTATTCAAAAATGTCATTTCTGCTGTGATTTCTGTGTACCCTTAAATTTACAAAAAAGTCAATACGCTTAGCGTAAAACTGCTCCATCCTACAGTGACAAGCAGAAACAACACGTACACCAAGCAGTTCAACATATTGATAATAAATACAAAACCGAAAAAGACACATGTGTTTTACTTTTTTGTAATCAAAAACAAAAAAACCCGCCAAATGGCGGGTTTCGTTATCGGCATAGCAATGCAGTGCCTTTAAGTGCAGCATATCAAACTGCTATTGTGCATTCTTATCTAATTCATTCTGCACTGCTGTGTACACATCAGCAACATGCTTGCCAGCCAGCCAGCGTACAGCACCAGTATGCAGATCATACACACCACCAACGATTTGAACATCACCAGCAGCATATATATCGCGAATCAGCTCGCTCTGCATGAACAGGTCATGCAATCCCTGCCAGATATTCTGCTCTACAGAAGCATCCAGAACGCTTTGTCCTTTCAGCTCCTCATCTCGATTGAGCACATTAAGTACGGCAGGTTTAATCCTTGCAACAATTGCATCAATACTTGGAGTCAGCTCTTCATCTTTGTTGTACAGCTTATCAATAGTCGTTTGAACAGCACCGCAATTGGTATGTCCAAGAATAACCAGTAAAGGAGTTTTTACCACTCCTACACCATATTCAATGGAACCGGTCTGTTCAACACCGATAACATTACCTGCAGTACGAACAACAAATGTGTCCATAATGCCTACATCAAAGATACGTTCAACTGGCATTCGGGAGTCAGAACACGCAACTACCGTTGCAATCGCATGGAAGTTCTGATTGAGCTCCTTTTCCATTATCGTCTGCTCATAGCTCGTGCGCGGGTGTGCAGATTCGTTCGCTACGAACCGCTTATTCCCATCTTGCAAGGCCTTGAGCGCGCTTTCTGGAGTTCTATCGCGCATATTCGCCCTCGCTTCATTTTTTATTGTCAAACACAGTATACAACAAATAGCCAGCGCATAGCATAATGCCTTTCGCATACATTCCTCCTGATGCTGCTACAGCATTCAAGAAAATTCCCAACCCTCGACAGGGAAACTGAACGACTGCACAACACAAGATTAAGTATGCAAAAGTTCATTGTGATACACTTATGATTAAGAGTAAGCAACAACGAACTACTCATAAGGCTAATTTATTCTAAGTCAGTAGACACAAAAAAAGCGCCCTTCATACGAAGGACGCTTTACATGAGCTTACATAGCTAGAAAGTGAGTCCCGGTAATTCAAGATACATCTTATAGCTATCTTCAAACGGTGTAAACTTTGCTTTGAAGATCAACCTAAAACACTGGTGGTTATAAGCTAAAGCGTAACTCTGTTCAAATGTTTCTTTCTTATTGAAGTCATACTCGTAGTACACTTCCGCAGAAAACGGATCAAAGTAATCAATTGTCAGGGTATTTTTCCAGACATTCAAGTTTGTTAAATCAGTACCTGCGTAAGTAATGTCTTCGTTAAGATTACGTCGGAAATCGACACCGGTTGAGAACTGGCCATAATCTGGCGCAGCAACGGTTACGGTATGGTCATGGCGATTGAGTTGCTTATCATAGTACGAGAAGAATGTTCTGGAAGAAATCCAAACATTCGTCCACGGATAAAATCGAAGCTCCCCTTCAAGATCGCCCCACGGCCTGCGCTTGTACAACCGGTCACTAATTTTAATATTTTCGTTGCGTTTAGCTTCTTCAAAGTCATATGACTGAAGAATTCGGAACCAGAGAAGCTCGCTAAAGGACGTTTTAATTGTCGGCAAGACATCTTTTTCTTCATCGCCGGAAACAACTGTCGCTTTTTTTCTGGTAATCAAGTTAACAAGAGAGACAGTCAACTCGTCTTCATTGCTTTTCTTATCTACATCATCATACTGCGGTGCATCTGTAAGGCTGCTACCGGATACATGACGATATTCAAAACGAGGCTGAATAGCGTGTTTAAGTCCGATAGTTTCGCTCTTTCCTGCATTTTCCTGTGTAGGTGTCAATGTTGAGGCGTAGTTGTATACGCGAGCGACTTCAGAATAACCGGAAACACCAAACTGGAAGAGAGTACGGGAATCCCTGCCGTCATCTCCGGTCGCAGTCGGAAGCGGATCACGCTCTGTTGTGTTGTACCACAACTGACGCATACCTACTTCCGGTGTAATTGTACCGTACGACGTCACAAGAGGAAGCCCCATGGTCGGAACAATATCAATACGGTTACCGTCAGTTCCTTTTTGACGAGCGAACTGTACGGACTGAAAATCCGCAGTTAATGTCAGCGGAACCTGATCAAACAATCTGTTTTTGAAAAGGTACCCGTCAAATTCTGGCAAACGCTGAAGCGTTGTATCTGTTGAAGACTTTGCGTTGCCATGCCCAAGAGCAGAGTTCTGGTTATACTCTCCAAGCAACGCAGCACCGAATCGGTTCCAGTCTCGAGTAAAGAGCAAACGCGACGTACGGATAGGGTTACTGATGTCATTAAGAGATCTACCAAAGGTATCTTCAAGTTCACTCTGCGAGTTATCGAACCCGGACATAGTATTGTCAAACTCTCTCAACATGTCCTGATCGGAAACATAGTCGATATCAGCTTTAAACTTCCACTTCGGATCAGCGAACGTCCCATTAAACATACCACGAGCCCAGTAGCGGTTCTCGTTGGTACGCAACAGCTCATCATATCCGAAATCTTTTGCTTGAGATAAGGAACTTACAGTCTTCGCATCGTCAAGCCAGTCAAAACGCATCCACAGTTTATCTTCTTTTGATGTTGCAGAGCGGTATTCAACCCCTGGCATAAAGCCACGTTTGCTCATGTACTGAGCATAAAAGGTCATATCCCGCTCCTGATCAATCGCCCAAAAATAAGGCTGGGCATACCAGAAACCTAAACGGTTTGTTGTACCGAATTCAGGGCGGAGAAAACCGGATTCACGGCGAGTTTTAATCGGCAGGACAAAGTACGGCATCCCCATTACAGGGTAGTCTTTGATCTCAACATTGGCTCCCCTGATAACAGCATAGCCTTCAAGTTCAAGGGTCGCCTGATTTGTATTTAATGACCACGCAGGAACATCGCCGTCACAGGTGGTAATTTTTGCGTTGGTAAATGTGTAGGAATCGCCCCAGTTTTTTTGGATACGATCACCGGAAAAATATACATGTGGCCCGTCAATAAAGACCTTGCCATTTTTCATCCAGCCGACCTTGTTCCCAAGGTCGAACTCGGCGGTACTGGCGGATAAGTTGTCATTATTCATGAAGACCTGAACGTTACCGGACAGGTACACCCAGTTTGTAGCAGCATAGTATCGGGCAAAATCAGCTTTCAGGTAATCATTACCCTGCTTAAGAACAACTTCCCCCTCAGCTTCAATAACTTCCGCGTCATTTAGTGATGATACTTTTTGTGCAGACAACTGCCATTCAACAGTTTCCTGATCATCATTTGTCGCTGTAAGTGTTGCACTCATAGCAACAGTAGATGCTGACACAATGAAAGCACACACAAAAAAAACCACAAGTACCTTGCGGAATGATACTAACATACAATATTCCCAACGATTTCAGATAGAAAATAGAACACGTTCCAACGCAATATCTAATCATGCACAACAGCATTCAAGCTATAACACAGCTTAAGTGGCAGGGAAAGCCTATAAACTTAACGCTATCTTCATATATAACTCATGCAGCAAGTTTTGACGCCGCCATTTTCTTCAACAGTGATAATTGGTTCTCGCCCCCCTCTCTTTTTTTTTGCCCAACGGCTCTCTTCTAATCAATTTTCTCTTTTACATCAGATGACAAATTCTTACCCTTCTGATATTGTTCCGCACAGAATTAGGTTGACAGGTTTTTCCTGCTGCTATATTAACCCTCGTTCTGCCTTGCTCCCCTATTTATAGATGGGCGGGCCAAAGTCCATAAGGAGATTGGAATGAGAAAATTCGAAACACTTTTGCTTCTCTCCCCAGAGTTAGCAAGTGATGCTCGCGAAGAACTGCTGAGCACTCTTACTGGTGTTATCGAGCGCGTTGAAGGTAACGTACTCGAAGCTGACCACTGGGGCATGCGTGACCTCGCATACCCTGTTCAGAAATTTATGCGCGGCTACTACGTTCGTCTTGAGTTTGAAGCTCCTGGCACCGCTATTGCCGAGCTTGAGCGTATCATCCGTATTACAGATGGTATCTTCAAGTACGTAACTGTTAAGCTTGAGGAGGCAAAATAAGATGGCTTTTAAAAGACGTTTTACTCCACGCCGTAAATTCTGCCGCTTCTGTGCAGATAAAGACCTTCCATTGAACTACAAGCGCCCGGACATCCTCCGTGATTTTATCACCGAACGTGGTAAAATTATCGCTCGTCGTATCACTGGCACATGTGCTTTCCACCAGCGTGCTCTCACTCGTGAGATCAAGCGTTCCCGTCAGATGGCACTTCTCGTCTTCACTTCCACTCACGCAAGTGAAGTGAAAAAGAAAAGCACCTTATAGGAGGATCGGTCATGAAACTTATTCTCCGTGCTGACGTAGAGAACCTTGGCGTTCTTGGCGATATTGTAGAAGTTAAAGCTGGCTACGGCCGTAACTACCTTGTTCCACAGGGTCTTGCTATGGTTGCTACTGCATCTAACATGAAAGTTTTTGAGCTTGAGCGTAAAAAACTTACAGACCAGATGGAAAAAGTACGTGGCGCAGCTCAGTCTCTGGCAGACAAACTGGAAGCAGCTGAAGTTATCATCGAAGTTCGTGTTGGTGAAAACGACAAGCTCTACGGTTCTGTTACCGCAAGCAACATCGCTGATGCTCTTGCAGCTCTCGACCTCGAAGTTGATCGTCGTCGTATCCTCCTTGACGCTCCTATCCGCGTTCTTGGTGACTACACTGTACGTGTACGTCTCCACGCTGGTGTTGTAGCTGAAGTTAAGGTTGCAGTTAAAGCTGAAGGCCGCATCATCGAAGAAGAAGCTCCTGTAGAAGAAAATGACGCAGAATCCGCAGTGGAATCCGCAGAAGAATCCGCAGAATAGCTTTAATACCGAAACCTTCGCCCATGAGGGCGAAGGTTCGGTTTCCGATACATTTGAAAATGTGTCGGACGAATTGCTGCGCAATGTCCCCCCCCACAGTATCGAAGCAGAACAAGCTGTGCTCGGGGGTATTTTTTTGCGTGCGGACGCACTCAACACCCTTGTAGATATCGTCACCGAAGACGACTTCTACGCTCCTGCCCATAAAATTCTCTTCGGCGCCATGATGGAACTGCACAGGCAAAGCATCGCTGTTGACCCTGTTACCATTGGTCAATACCTGCGAGACAAAAGCCTGCTGGAACAAGTCGGCGGTGCTGTGTACATCGGCGAACTCGTCAACTCCATCATCAGTGCAGCCAACGCAGAGCACTACGCTAAAATCGTCCGAGACAAATCTCTTCAACGCAGTCTCATTTCTTCTTGCTCAGACATCATCGGCAAATGCTATGATCAAGGCACTGAAGTAGACAAACTGCTGGACGAATCAGAACAATCTATTTTTGCAATTTCTGAAAGAACTTCCGGTCAAACATTTATCGACTCAAAAACACTTATTAACAGAGTGTTTGATCAGCTTTCGATCCGTATCGACAGCAACGACCTTGTTACCGGTGTAACAACCGGTTTTTACAACCTCGATAAAATGACCGCAGGTCTTCAGCCTACAGACCTTATCATCATCGCAGCACGTCCTTCTATGGGTAAGACTGCGTTTACGCTTAACCTTGCGGTTAACGCTGCACTTGAAGGCAATACTCCAGTTGTTTTCTATTCTCTGGAAATGGGAATGGAACAGCTCATGGTACGTATGCTTGCAACCGTTGCCGGTGTTGATATGAACAAGCTCAGAACCGGTCGCGGCATTGACAATGACGACTGGGGACGCTTGCACTATGCAGCGGATGTGCTAGGTAAGGCTCCAATCTTTATTGATGATACTCCGTCTCTTTCTACGCTGGATCTTAGAGCTCGAACACGACGCCTGAAGGCAGAAAAAGACATTGGCATGGTTGTGGTAGACTACCTGCAGCTTATGCGCTCCAGCCGCAAGACTGACTCCCGAGAACTGGAAATTTCTGATATTTCCCGTAACTTGAAAGCACTTGCAAAAGAACTGAATATTCCTGTTGTTGCCCTTTCACAGCTTAACCGTAAGGTTGAAGAACGCGCTGACAAACGTCCAATGCTCTCTGACCTTCGTGAATCCGGCGCTATTGAACAGGATGCTGACGTTATTATGTTTATCTACCGTGACGCTGTGTACAACAAAAAAGAAGACCGCGCAGAAATCCATTCTGCCGAAATCATCATCGGTAAGCAGCGTAACGGCTCCGTAGGCACAGCCCAGCTCCAATATAATGGTGCATTCACCCGGTTTGAAAACCCGACAGATCTTTATCCTTCAGAGGAAATCCCTGACGACGGCAGCATGTAGCTATAAATAAATGTAATATTCTGTTATTCAATTCTTCAGGTAACAACCTGAAACAATGAGATTACGACGCCGATCCGGACTCACGGGTTGGCGTCTCCTATTTTATATTCATAAAAACAAGCACTTACTTACAAGTCTTTTATAACTTCCATACTTTCATTTCATTAAAAAATGCTCGACTATTCAACGTATAGCTCTTATCTAATACTCACTTTTGCACCGGTTTTTTTACCTTCCTTAACGAAAAAGTAATTCCCCGCAAGCTATACTGCTCATCTCCCAGACACTAATTTGCCGGATGCATATATTTACCTTCAACTCTTTTTAGAGAATTATGTTCGCAATACGAGAATTATACGCAGCCTTTACTATTACGGCTATTTTATCAACTGGCATACTGCTCTGGTTATATGTGAGTACCCTGTCTACCCGTGGAGTACTTTACTGGGCTGCTGCAATGTGCTCTTTCAGTGTCGGACAGCTACTCATTATTTTTCGTGGATATGTTCCATTTTATATTTCTTCAATCGTAGCTTACGACATCCTTTTACTGGGTATCTTCCTTTTATGGTTAGGTGTTCGCAATTTTCTTACCCTTCAGATTTCAAAGAAGATATATGTCTTTGGTCTCCTAAGCATTATTGCACTAACGACACTTATTTACTGGTTTTCCGTACCCGCTCCGAATATTGCCGGAAGAATCGGCGCATTGAACCTGATGGTTCTCCCTTATGCCATTGCCATTACCCATAACCTGCTTACAAACACCAAAAAGTATCAATCCACCTGGATTCTCGGGCTTGCTACTGTAGTCAGCTCAATTATTTATATTACACGGATAGCCAATGCATTTTCACCACTTGTATTTGATAACTACGTCATTTCCGGATGGAATACTGTCTATGCAATATGGGCAATCACGTACCTGATAATTGCCACAGCATCATTTGTTATGATGGCCATTGAAAACAAGCAGCAGGCTCTGTCTGTCCTGTCCCACAAAGATACACTGACAGGCCTGTTTAACCTGCGAGCATTCAATGCCATGACTACCACGCAGGACAATGCAACTATCAGCAGTTCAAACAGTATGGGATTGTTCCTTGTTGAAATTGATGACCTTGATCATATCAATGAAACATATGGGGATATTGTCGTCGACAGCCTGCTAAAAAATACTGCTGTCCGTTTATCAAATTTTCTCCGTGCAGAAGACCTCATATTCAGAATCAGTCATCGTCGCTTTCTTATCCTTAGCCCTAACTGTCCTCCCGCGCAGACTCTCCAGTTTGCAGAACGAATCAGATTGGATATTGAAAACTCTCCGTTACACATCGATGACCTGACTGTTCCCTTTACCATTACCATCGGCTGTGCCGCGTCCGGTGCATCTGCATACTCAGTTAACTCGCTCTACTCGCAAGCAGATTCCGCACTAAATGCTGCGGCATCACGAGGCATCAACAACACAGCCATGTTTGCTGAATAAACAAAATAACTTTAAAACAAAAAAACGCCCTGCTTTAGACAGGGCGTTTTTTTGTTTCAAAATATCTTATTGAGCAGGCGCTTCCTCATCCAGCAGCAATGCCAGCGGCACAAACGGACCAAGAGGAATCAGGTCAAAATCAATAAGCCCAGCCTGAACCATGGGCATTTTATCAATAAGGCCACGTGCATCTTCTACAGAAGGTGCTTCAAGCACCAGCACGGTACCGGAACGATCCTGACGGAAGTACATTTCACGAACTACATCTGCAAGATACATCTTCACAGTGTGGTTAACTTCTTTCATAAAGTTTTCTTTCACTTTTTCAGGCGTTGCATCCGGCTGCACTTTATCAATCGCAATAATTTTCATGTAATTTCTCCTTTCTAACACACGGCGCAGCAGCATACTTAATCTGCTTGACTACAGGAACCAATCTGCCAATAGAGTTCCTGTACGCAGCGTTGCTACTGCCAGCGAAGGTTGACAAGATACTGTATCTGTCACGGGTTGCGCTTCTTCGCAAAAAAATAAGCACACAAGAAGTACGAGATTTTTCAACGCACCTCAATCTATTTTATGCCGAGACTCCTACCGCAATGGCCTCATCATGTGCCACAGGACAAAAGTACCCCTCGTTGTTGTACAGCACGCTAAAACACTTGTTACAACTAATGCACGCTGCCCTTCTCAAATCTCCTGCAGCCCAGCGTCTGGCAAGAGCGGGTTCACGCAATAAAGGCCTGCTCATTGCAATAAAATCTGCAACACCATCATGCAACACGCCTTCAGCGACACTAAAGCTTCGCACCCCGCCAACAAGCATTACCGGAAGTTTCGTCCGCTCTTTAACTCTCCGTGCAGCATCTCTGTACCAGACCTCTTTCGCCGGAGTATCAAAATTACCCACACGTACAGAGGATGTAGACGGGCTGTTCGTCAACAATCCACCGCTGATCTCCACAGCATCAAGCCCGACGCTTGCCAACCGCTCAACAGCATTGACACTGTCTTCAACGGTAAGACCACCTTCAATATAATCCTCACAGTTTATTTTGAGCAGGACTGGATAACTGTCTCCAACCACACGTCTTACAGCTTCATAGACTCGAACGAGAACACGGATACGATTCTCAAATGTTCCGCCATAAGCGTCAGACCTTTTATTCAGATGCGGCGACAGAAACTGGCTAATGCCATATCCATGTGCTCCATGAATCTGTACCCCGTCAAATCCCGTCGCAACGGCTCGCGCTGCTGCCTGCTGAAAGGCATAGACCATATTATCGATATCTTCTTCGGTCATCTGTTTACAGACTTCACCATCACGGCGAGTAAACGGACTCGGTCCCGCTGCCGGTAAACCGCTTATAGCCTGTGCGGCCTGCCCGCCAGCATGTGCAAGTTGAGCAACAATAACACCTCCAGCATCATGTACCTTGCCGACCATTGAACGCAGCCCGCTAATATGTTTATCCGTATGGATACCGAGCTGCCGCTCACCTGCACGTCCCTGCTCCGCAACAAAAGCATGTCCGGTAATGATCATGCCGACTCCGCCGCTCACCAGATCAAGCATTGCTGTTTCAAGAGCTGGAGTAACAAAGCCCTCAGAGGAGGCCAGACCTTCCCAAGTTGCTGACCGTACAAGTCTGTTCTGTACAGTCATTCCATTAATCGTAGCTTTATCGAAAAACATCCTTTTCTCCGTACAGTCTGAATGCAGATTAGCTGCCCATTCGTAAGCAGATGTCTAAATTTTTAATCTATCAATATTACCAGTAAATATAAAAAAGCCGCAGAAGCTGCAACACAGCATCTACGGCTTATTACTATTCTCAAAACGTTTTTTGCGACGCGCTATACTTTTTCCGCATGTAAGAATCGTCTGGAGCGCTGCAACCAGCTTTCACCGGAATATAATGCAAGGGCACTCCAAATAAACATAAAGGTCAGCAAATGCCCCATGGAAAACGGTTCATTAAACAGGAAAACACCCTGTAAAAATGCAAGGCTTGGGGCGATGTACTGCAAAAGCCCAAGGGTCGTCAGACGCAACCTGCATGCAGCATAGGCAAACGCCATAAGCGGCAAGGAAGTGATTACTCCGGCTCCAACCAAATACATATCTGTCATGGTGTTCACATGCATAAAGGACGCGGTGCCCTGCAATTCCAGTGTAACCAGATAGTAAAGGACAAACGGAACCAGTAATACCGTTTCAAACATAAGCCCTGCCAATGATTCTACATTGGCAAGTTTTCTGAGCAATCCATACAAACCGAAAGAAAAAGCAAGAACCAGTGATACCCACGGTAACTCACCTACCATCACAAGCTGTGTTCCCACGCCTGATACTACAAGCAACACAGCACATAACTGAATAGGGCGAATCTTGTCTTTAAATATAGCTACACCCAACAGCATGCTGACAAGAGGGGTGATATAATATCCAAGACTTGTCTGAAGAACCATCCCGCTATTCACAGCCCAGATGTACAGCCCCCAGTTACCGCCAATGAGCAGTCCACTGAGAGTCAGAAGAAACATTGTCCGTTTTGATGTAAATATTGTTTTGAAGGCTCCCCAGCCGGAGCGAATACTCAACAATATGCCCACAAAAAACAATGACCACAATACTCTGTGACACAACACCTCAAATGCAGGTACATGTGCAAGCTGTTTCCAGTATACTGGTGCCATACCCCAAAAAACAAATGCACAGATGGCAGCTATCGCTCCTGCAGTACCTTGGTCATTCTTATCCACTATGGTTTCCTTTTATGCTGCCCTGATTTTTGGACACAAAAAAAAGCGGGAGGCAGGCTCCCGCAAAATTATACATTTTGATCTACCCGAAGGACTTCTTAAAAAGCTCTTCAATAGCTTTTTTACCATTCTCTTCAAGGAAGCGGGTGCCGGTTGCAGTGAAGTGCCTATGCGAAATCGTAGGTGTCTCCACTTCAATCCATTCATTCTTTTCCCAACGGAACCAGGCGTTCTTTGCCTGTCCGAAAACGTACAGAGGCTTATTGCAAATTTTAGCAAATTCAGCTCCCCAACCAGTACCACCTTTAACCGTATTATCTTCCTGAATAACACCAACCACATAAACTTCATGCCCGCTGGAAATCTGCCAGCAAATGGACTGAAGCACTTTGCGGAACAACGGCGCAACAGAGTAAGAGCGGTTCATCAAACGGGAAACATAGGTAAGGCTTACGTCTTTCAATTCCAGTTCATCAGCAGTCAGAACCCGTAAACCACGGGAACGCTCAAGCTTATGACCATCAAAGCTGTAGTTAACTTCCTGAAGCCCGTACTTTTCTGCAAGTTCACCAAAGTAAGCTTCTGTGCCTCGTGCACCACCGCTATACAGAATATGTTCTGAAGGATTCGCCATTGTGAGACCTCTCAGTGTTGGATTAATAAACTGCGCACCCTATGCTGAAAAAGCCGCAGGATACGCTCTGCAAAAACAGGTGCTTCGTACTTAGATACCTATCTAAGAGCGTTCTCTTTTACAAGCAATTTCGAATATTGCAGCGCAGCTCCCAACCTACAGCAACGTAAAAAACTTCCCTCTTTTGTGTTCACCTGATCACTAATCATTTTAATTAACTGCCCCCTGCTTCCTCTCGGAGCCACAGCCTTGATCGTCGACAGAATACTACCTCGACAAAAACTACCACTACACTTCTGAAGCCAGCATTTGCCTGTTCATCACCCTACTTAACCAATGCAACTCACCTGTTGTAAGCGGCGCAAGGGGAGAGGTTACAGCAACGGCAGTAAAACTCTTTCCGGATCGTTGGACTATTTCAATCCGCCCTTTCCCTGCGCGAGGCACTGCTATTCGAACAGCGTCTACATCCCGCAATTCCAGCAACACTGAAGAGTATTCCTTACCAAAAATTGTTGCACCAAAACGTACACTCTCATTATCCCAGACAACAAATCCCTTCCCTGCCAATGCTCTGACAAGCCGCCAGAAAACCATATATGCAAAAAAGCCGCACACAACGAGCAAAGTTCCTCCTGCCCACCAGCTGCCACCTTCGTTAGATGCATTCCAGAATCCTGTACCGCCGCCGTAGAGTAACCCAGCAGTGGCTAATGCCATTAACGTTATGTAGAGCCCACCTGGAGACAACGACCATGTAAAGCCTTGTCTTCCATTAACGGCGTATGGTCTGAGAACAGAATCTGTTGGCAGCTTGTTGTCGAACGCTGAAGGAACGAGTGTGTATTGCTTACGTTCTGGCCGAGAAAAACCGACACCTGCTTCATCTTCAATCGCAAAGCCGGTCAGCTCAGCTATATCCAAAGCCGTTGCCGCCAAGTCTGGGCCAAGTACAGACCTGTCCAAAGTCTCATAGCCAGAGTTTCGCAGCATTACATCTAAATGGAAGGGGTACCGCCCTTTGCTTCCCTCTCTCGGAGAAAACTCAGCAGACACGAGATTCCCCTGAGCATTCCGCCTTGTCAGCCTGAGTGTGGTCACCATACCGAATGGTATGGCGTAGACATCTGTCTTACGCCTTCCAAGAAAATAGATACAGCGATCAGGAACACTTATTTCAATGGTACGTTGCTGTCTTCGCAAGATCATACCTACAGCCATAAAAATAATGCAGAGGTACAGCACTGCAAAACGCACCAAGGTTACGCCATCCATCAACAATCCAATAAATCCAAGACAAAGTGCACAACCAACAAGCGCTCCAACAGCAGTCTGCTGTTCTGCAGAAGGAACCAGCCTCAACGTGGATGAAGATTTTTTCTCTACAGTAGTTAGACTCATACTCTCTAGTAACCTGTTGTAATGCATACTTCAATTACAATATCATAATCATCCTGTTACATACTGCACAAAACAGCAAGGACGGCTCTGTTTACACAGAGCCGTCCAGTGTATGTGGTCATACCGCACACGTTGCCCTCGACTACGCCGAATCAAATTCCGGCGTGCTGCAGCCCCCCGGTTAATTGGTATCCATCGTCTGTTGACACCTGAGCATGGAGAGTAGGAGGCTCCTTTCCCCTCAAATGATTTTCACTTCATACATGCAATGCTACTCTATATATTTATCCCTGATTGCAGAAATCTCACTCTGTATTGCATGCTTCGAAAATTAGATTTTATCTATGGGCATTCTTTTTTACTTTCATTGCAACTCGCTATCAATTTTTGAACTTCATCCATACTCCACTGCAAAACAAAAAAAAGATAGTTTGTTTTTCTTATTATCGCCTTAATAACACAGGAAATAATCTGACTATATTTTTTCATGCAGTCAGAATAACAAAAGAAAAACAACTACAACCTAATAATAGTGACTATACAGCATGTAACAACACACGGTTGAATCCAAATCATCAGATTCCACAAAAAAACGTTCAATCAACTCACTGCAATAATACAGTGTGCCAATTGAACGCATAAGATTTGCCTGGATATTACGTTAATTGCCGGTATAAATCTCGCGGTATACTGTCCGCAGTGCCCCTGCCCACTCAGCCAGGTCGAACCCCTTTGGGCCTCCCTGACAAACAGGCGCCTTTCCGTATTTGTTCAGCTGGGCGGCATAGGCTGGTATCAACCAGCGCTCTGCTCTATAAGATGCGGCAACATAGACCTGCGCCAATCTCCGATACTGCTCTGCTGAATATGCCGGAAGCGGGATACAAGGCTTCCCTGTTCCGGCGGAATCTTTTCGTATCGGCTGAACCAGCCCCACATGGAGAAATCGCCCTTTGCTTCTGGCTCCGGCATCCCGTGTTTCAAAATACGTAGAACGAAGCGGCTTAAAAAAATCAATCAATGTTTGTGAATTACCGTTACGTCCTATCAGGACATGCCATCGTCTTCCAAACTGCTTTAAGTCATTTATCCGCTCGGAAACATTAATATCCGGAGAAAACGTCTTTGTTCCAAAGCTTGGCCCGTTTGAATCATGAAGAACAAAGTATGCAGCAGGCTTACCACGGGCACGGGAAACGCGAAGACTTAACATCCCACCCAGTTCATCTTCAAACAAACCTTGTTCTGTAAAATATTCCTCTACAGCTTCACGGGAAAAATCAAATTCTCTTCCCACAAGTTCATCAAGCGTGGATGGTAATCCATCATCCTTCCCCCCTACGACCCCATTCGTCCGCACCGGCGGAGTAAGACACAATGCCTGCTGCACAGCATCACCTGTAAAGAGCATCGTTCCGTTATTCCAATAGCACGTTCCGGCGGACGCTGCTGATATCTGGACAAGCACAATACAAACGCTCATCCACATTCCTGCAAAACTATTTTTCATACCTCAACGTTCCTGTCAGTCAATTACAGAGGAGGGGGAAACCAAAGCCTTTCATCATAAATTACCGCATATTCGCAGCGAATCTAATGCCTCAGCTGCGTCCTCCGCTTGTCACACAACAGAATAAATAAATCAATTGAACATGTTACATATTTTAAGTGAATTTCCACTTACTCAACATTTTTTTCCATGCTATACATGCGCACCGGAGGGGCTATGAAAAACTATATCGGGTACTTACAGATTCTGGCTGCTGCTACGCTATGGGGATTACTTGGCCCTATTTCAAAATACGGACTCCAAGATGGCATCACACCACATGAGCTTGCCTTCTGGCGAGCAGGCCTCGGCGCTGTATTTTTTCTCCTGCATTCAGCAAAGCACGGAACACTTGCTGTACAACGCAAGGATATTCCAGTTTTTCTCGTGTTCGGCGTTATGGGCATATCCATATTTTTTGGTTCCTACCAAATCGCGATTAAGCACGCAGGAGCAGCTGTCTCCGCAATTCTGCTTTACACAGCCCCTATATGGGTAGCCATTTTCTCCCGAATACTGTTTAACGAACTGCTTTCTCCAGCCAAACTGACTGCGCTTGGCATAGCCCTGTTCGGTACAGGATTAGTCTGCTTCAGCGGACAGGGAACGGATGTTTCGTTGCCTCTTACCGGTATTTTCTTCGGACTACTGTCCGGCTTCACATATTCGCTCCACTTCATCTTTGGAAAAACATTCCTCAAAAACTATGCACCCGCGACACTCTATGCATGGTGCCTTCCTGCCGGTGCGCTGGGTCTGCTACCGTGGGTAACATTCAGTGCCTATTCGCACGCAAAACTTATTGTAATTGTCGCGCTCGCGTTCCTTTGCACCTACCTTGCCTACTATGCATACTGTGCAGGCCTTAAACGCTTGGAAGCCACACAGGCCGCAATTATCGCCAATATTGAGCCAGTGATAGCCGCTGCCATTGCTGTGCTGTGGTGGAATGAACAACTTACGGCCTCTGCATACCTTGGTGGCGCTATGGTCATCAGCGCAGTCATCATCATTGCACGAATTCCGTCAAAAACGAAAAAATCTGCACTTTCTGCTGCAAAAAATTCTGTGTAGCTTCCAACCATGTATAACTTGTAGATTTATCTATTCCTACAAGCTGCAAGGTATAAAAAGAAACTTTTCCCTCTGTTATAATTTCAGCATATTACAAATTATACTTTGGATTTTATGGGTAGAATAAGACTTCACATCGATACACCTTAATGCTACCTAGGCTGAATACGCCATACTCTGTATTCAGTATGGCCTTGAGTCATACAAACATTACACTCTCATAACACTACAACAGGGTGGACGTTTTTTCGGGGATAACCAAGTTTATGATTCCCAAGGGGGGTATCATGTCCAATACAAAAGCGCCAAAAAAACAGCATACCAATCTTAAGCGAGCACTTTGGGTCGCGCTTGTCATTCTCGCAATCGTTCTCACAGGTCTATGGACATTTGAACCCGAAATTGCCGAGACAGAAAGACAACTCGAGCCGGGCGGAGACGTAACAACACAAGTACGTATCCCGTTACGACCAGCCAATGCGGAAACACAGGTGCCTCAAACAGAAAGCGGCACTAACGCAAATATATCATCTTCTCCTGAATCCACTTCAGGCACTAAAGTAGAACCAACTCCCGTAATTAAAAAAGTGACAGAAGACAGCGTCGTCCGTCCTTCTTTTATTACTGATTTATCACGTCTTATTGTTAAGTCATACCACCCTAAGGGAAGCGATTCAGCAGCAGCGGGTTACTCCACCCTGCTAGACGCGAAGGTTATTAACGTTCATTACGGCGTCGAAATGACCGGCCTGTCATGGAGCGGCGATGACTTAGCTGTAGGAAGACGTTCTGTAATGCGCTATGCGTTACGTCCGACAATGATCAGTGCGCTGTACGCTCTATACAAAGAACGCTTTATGAATGCTGTCACTACCGAGATTAATACAGCAAAGCGCTCCTTTGACGGCACAGAACGCCTTCTGACCCAAGAAGAACGCGACGCATTTTACACCGTTGCCGCCACTCAATTACGTGCGACAGCCGGTGTAATTAAGAGCTGTGCAAAGGTGGACTCCGCCATGAACGACATCGGAGTCTGGCTTGAATCTGAACGCGAGACACTGGCAGCAAACCAGCGCTTCCAGTCTGCACTGCACGACTATCAGGTTTCAAAAGAAATGAAATCCACCCAGTCAGTAACAGATGCTGCGGAACGCAAAATGAAAGCTGAAGGCACCGCTTATGAAGAAGCAATCCGTTCCCGTGAAGACCATAAAACAGCACTTGCCGATATGATCCGCAAATTCAAGTGGACAAAGGCACAGGATGACCAGACCAACCTGTATATTGCTTCATGGGTATTCAGACGCAGCAAAGATCTTTCAAACCCTAAAGAGGTTATGATGACCATTCAGGACAAGCTGCTTGATCTTGCAGACGCCATGGATGCTCAAAAAAATCTATAAGTTAACCCGCAATCTATAAGCCGCACCCTGTGCGGCTTTTTTTATCTGTAAAATTTGACGCGCCTATCTTTCTTCAGGCACAACATTTTTTTCACTCAACAGACAGAAGGGGTCACTATGGCAAAAAGCTACGTTCCTCATATGCATACAGCAGAACATATTCTCAATGGAACGATGGTCAGCATGTTCGGGTGCGACCGCTGTTATTCTGCGCACATCAACACAAAGAAGTCTAAATGTGACTATACCTTCGATCGCCCTTTGACTGACCTTGAGGCTGTCGCACTTCAATCAGCAGTCAATGATCAGCTTAAGCGTAATCTAGATGTGCAAGAAGAGATTCTCCCAATTGAAGAAGCGCAAAAGCGCTTTAATCTGTCCCGACTCCCTTCTGATGACATCACCACCATCCGCATTGTGCATATAGGTGACTATGACAGTTGCCCATGCATCGGTGAGCACGTGTCCAACACTTCAGAGATCGGTGAGTTCATCATAAACTCATACGATTATGAAGACGGACGCCTGCGTATCCGCTTTAAATGCAAACCAGCTGAATAGACGAGGATACAATGTCCCCACGAAATTCCACCATCCTGCACTGTTGCCTGCTCTGCTTATTCATGACTTTAAGCACGGGATGCATCCGCTCTCTCCCGATGTTTGGTGAACCTGCAACGGTTGTTTCTGACAAATACTTTTCCGCGACGCGTGATCTGCCTGAAGAGCTACAGGACAAACTTCCGTCCGATGTTATATACTACGAACCGCAAAAAAGCTCTGCTCTCGACTACTATTCCCCGAAGCAATTCAGCAAAACAGCGTATAACAATCTCTCGCTGAACTTCCTCTGGACAGGCGAGCAGCACAGTCTGCCCATAAACGGCACAACATACGCTGCAATGCCCTCCTCCGGACAAAAAACGGTTCATCGGGGAACTGAGCTCACAATATCTAATGAATTCAGCAAAGAGACCCTAAAACTTCTCGCCATTCTGGATTGGGAGAATACCGGCAGCAAAGACTGGCTGGTGCTCTATTCCTTTGAATCTCTGGTACAACCGGAAACATCAACCAGACTGCTCCTTGTGCGGGATGTTCAGCCAGGCAGAACACTCACTGCAACCGTACTGAGCGCATCCGAATGCTTCGGCAACAACTGTCAGGAATATTCCGGTTACAAGCTTTCTGAATTTCTTGAGTACGAACCAGCTTTCTAACTGACAGCACCTTCAACCGTACTCATCAGCGGGATGCCTTCGGCGTCCAGAGGTTCTTAAGAACCTCCAGAAACTTTATATGCGCTACCAGCCCGTTTTTCATCTAAACCGGCTGCTTTCACACCACTATCTTTCTCTAACTATAAAAGGGTTGGTCTCATACTCGAGGCCAACCCTTTTTATTTTAATAACGGAAAGATAGCGTGTTCGCGGCTTCCAACAAGAGAATACACAGATTGAAAACGCGTATAAACGGGGTCAAGGGGACGCGTCCCCTTGCGGGGGTGCAGGGGGCAGAGCCCGCCTGCCCGTCGGAGACCAACCAGAGGCAGCATCAACTAACATTACTTTTCAAATTTTTCTTTCTCATGCTCTGGCATGGCAAACGAATGTTCAGAAGCAGGGAAACTTCCGTCTTCTACTTCGCGTTTATAGTCACTGATTGCGGAGGCAGCCACTTCTCGCAAGTTACCATACTGTTTAACAAACTTGGGCACAAAGCGATCAAAAAGTCCGAGCAGATCATGGAAGACAAGCACTTGGCCGTCACAGTCCGCACCAGCGCCGATGCCGATTGTCGGGATCGTTAACTCCTGAGTAATACGGGCTGCAATAGGAGCTGGAATAGCCTCCAGAACGAGGCAGAATACACCGGCAGCTTCAAGAGCTTTAGCCTCTTCAAGAAGGGCATTGGCAGCTTCTGCTGTTTTCCCCTGCACTTTAAATCCACCTAGGCTTGCTACCCGCTGCGGGGTCAACCCGATATGACCGACTACCGGTATTCCAGCATTCACCAGCGCCTGAACCTGAGGCACTACAGTATGTCCACCCTCAAGCTTCACAGCACGAGCCCCGCCTTCCTGAAACAGGCGTGCAGCATTGCGCATGGCATCCTCAACACCTGTCTCATAGGACATAAACGGCATATCAGCGATAACAAGCGCACGCTTTGTCCCTCGTACAACCGCTCTGGTATGATGCACCATTTCGTCGACAGTCACGCTGATAGTATCTTCTCTGCCAAGCATGACCATGCCCAGAGAATCCCCGACAAGAATCATGTCTATATCACATTCGTCCACAAGCGTAGCCGAAGAGTAGTCGTAAGCGGTCAGCATAGTAAGTTTACGGTCACCCTTACTCTGCCTGATATCCAAGGAAGTAACAGGCTTCACTCCTGTTCCGGCTGTGTGTTTGCTCATAGTCGCTCCTTTTATGTGCATGGGGGATACTTTACTCAATATATAAAGAAAAAGTATCACGCTAAGTTCTAATTATCACGGGTAAAAGCCAGTATCACCTATTGCGTTACAGACATTTTCGCAACGAGTCTTGACCTTAGCAAATTCTGATTTATTATTGGCCTAGTTATTGTTTCAATCTTTTATGAACTCTACAGGAGCCTCTTCGTATGTCACAATCATATGAATTTAAGACTGAAGTTAGAAAGCTTCTTCATATTATCACACATTCTCTGTACACCAACCGTGAGATTTTCCTTCGCGAACTGGTTTCAAACGCATCTGACGCACTTGATAAACTTCGTTTTGCAGAAGCCAAAGGTGAAGATATTTCGGCACCGGAACTAGAAGCTTCCATCAATATTGCTATTGATAAAGATGCAGGCATCATCACCGTTACTGATACCGGTATCGGCATGAGCAAAGATGAGCTGGTAGATAATCTGGGTACCATTGCCCGTTCCGGCTCAGAACGCTTTCTTGCAGAGCTTGCAGAAAGCAAAGACTCTGCAAGCAACATCATCGGTCGCTTCGGTGTAGGGTTCTACTCTGTGTTCATGATTTCAGACAATGTTACAGTCACCACCCGCAGCTATAAACCGGGTGCAGAAGCATTTACCTGGAAATCAGACGGTCTTGGTGCTTTTGAGATAACATCGGCAGAAGAAGCACCTGAACGTGGTACAATGATCACTATCCACGTTAAAGATGATGCTAAGGAGTTTCTCGAAACATTCCGGCTGCAGACTGCACTCAAACAGCACTCCAGCTTTATCCCGTTCCCTATCTACCTTAACGGAGAACACCAGAACACTACTCCTGCGTTATGGCGTGAACCTAAAAGCTCTATTTCCAAAGAGCAATACAAAGAGTTCTATAACTATCTTACCTTTGATGACAAAGAACCTTTAGCGACTATCCACAGCGCAGTTGATGCACCAGTGCAGTTCACCAGCCTTGCATTCATCCCGACATTCGGACGCGATTTAAACAGCATCGGCCGTGATGATTACGGCCTTGACCTGTATGTACGTCGCGTACTCATTCAGCGCGAATGTAAAGACCTGCTCCCTGACTACCTTTCCTTTGTGAAAGGTGTTGTGGATACAGAAGATCTTCCGTTGAACATTTCCCGCGAAACATTACAGGAAAATGTTCTCATCCGTAAAATCAACCAGACCGTAACCAAGCAGATTCTTTCTCACCTTGAACGCACAGCGAAAAATGATGCTGATGCCTACAAAGAGTTCTGGAATGTGCATGGTAAAATATTCCGTCTCGGATACAGCGATTACGCAAACCGTGACCGTTTTGCAAAACTTTTACGCTTCAACACATCTACGCACGAAACTGCAGACGAACTCACCTCTTTGGAAGAGTACATTGAACGCGCAAAAGAAGGTCAGAAATCCATCTACTATATTTCTTCAACCAGCCGTGAAGCAGCCAAGCTGAATCCGCATCTGGAAATCTTCACCCGCAAAGGGATTGAAGTTCTCTTCTTATTTGAGCCTGTTGATGAATTTGTTATGGATAACCTTGGCAAATTCGAAGAATTTGATCTGGTAGCAGCAGAAACAGTGAATCCTGACAGTCTGAAAGATTTTCCTGACGTAGTTAAGAAAGAAAAAACTGAAGAACTTTCAGATGAAGAGACCGCAACCTTAAGCGATCTTCTTGCGCACATCAAAACTCTTCTGGGTGACAAAGTAACGGAAGTTCGATTGTCAGAACGCCTTTCAGGCTCTCCAGCAGTGCTCAGCAGCCCTGACGGTGCGACATCATCCATGGAAAAAATCATGCGCATGATGAATCAGGATGAATCCATTCCGAAAAAAGTATTCGAACTGAATGCTGATCATCCTATCGTCCGCAACCTGCTCCGCATCTATAAATCAGACAAAGACGATGCACTGGTTAAAGAAACTGTTGAGCAGCTTTTTGAGTCCTCCCTCCTACTGGAAGGATACCTCAAAGACCCGCACGCAATGGTTTCGCGTATCAACGACATTCTTGAAAAAGCTGGCAGCTGGTACTCAGAAATTAAAAAAATCTAAACAGACTCGCATAGGCGGCAGGCAACAGCTTGCCGCTTTTTTGTGCCCACCCTCAAAAGAAAGGGCACGTGGCAACACTTGCGACGTTGCTGCTACCAATCAGGCATAAAAAAAACGGCGTTTCACATACCACTGTGAAGCGCCGATTCTTAACCGATTGCCATATCGGTGTGCAGAATTTTCTGCAAACGGTGAGAGGATCATTCGCCAAAACTCCTCTCCTGATCTGAAGCACTACCATCAGACCATAACTCTTAACAAAAGATGCCGGTCTTTTCCTAAGAGCTGATGCACATCCCTCAAAGAGGTCTGGCATCAAGACAACACAATTTCCTTCTACAAAGGAAGAGACTTGCCGTATCAGTTGCCACAACAAGTAACGTCAACCTACACAGCCAGTTTTTTTTCGTCCATCTCTCCCTAAAATCTATGTCATCCTTTTTTTTGCTCCGTTGCGAAAAAACTTTTCACCACTCCACATTTGTAAATATTTTCAATACATTATAGAAGAAAAAAGTTTCCTACCAGTTTCAGAGGGTACCAACCATTTTTCTAAAAACAGTTGAATTGGTTGTACCAATACAACCTTTTCTCCAAATAATTCAGTCAGTATTGCAAATTGATTGCACAAAAAAAGTCCGCCGCTGCGGGGGCAGCGGCGGACACCGATCATGCTACAAAATCACATAGACGGGAGAAAGGTCTCTAGCCCAAAGCCTTCTCCGCTATCATCCGAAAATGCTTAAGTCCTTTAGAGTCATTCTTAAATTCACAGCTCGGGCAAACATGACATTCATCACCATAACGGCGATAAATGGTGGCAACTTTGCCTTTGGAAATGTTCTTTCCACCGTCAGTAACAATATTACCTGACTGGGTGAACTTAACACCTAAACTTTCTGCAGTTGCAAAGAAATGGTCTGCGTACTGTTCAGGCTTTGCGAATTTCACTGGTTTCATGACAACCTCCGTTGACTCTACAGGATTCAGCAATCAGCATGATGGCCACCTCTCACGGTGGGAGCGTACTCATTGCCTCAACCTACATGATGCGCTTCGACCCACAAAGCAACATCTATAGAGAGAGAGGACTTCTCCAGCGACGCTATAAACACATAAAACCAATACAAGGTCAAGCTATTAATACTGTTTGACCATTCAGTTCGTACTGTTTTGTGTATCTCCATCATGTACCTAATACCACACCAAAACCAATATTACGGTGGCAAAACTTACTTTTTACTATGCAAATATTCTTTACTACATTCCTTTTCGTCTTTTTATCGTACACTGCAGCACACTGCGAAGCTGGCAATAGCCATCATTCACAAAATACTACATTCAACAATCTGTAGCCCACAGCAAAAACAGAAGATTCACTCGAACTCTCTGAATGAGCGCGACAGATTAATTATATATAGTTCCTGTTTAGCCCAGCAAAATTGAAAAGTGCATTATTTTATATTGATGAGTCTCTTCTTTACGGCGCTGTGGGTACCTATAGATCTCATTCTCGATCCGCCACCCCAGTCATGCTTCCACCACTTCTTAGTGGGACTAAGTAATTGTAGCGGTACCTTATAAAGCTCCCTAAAAAAACCTCATCAACACACCGAATTCATTATATTTAAATTTATTCTATTTTTTCTCTTGACTCTTATTTGGTAATAGTTACTATTAAATCAACACGAAGAAAAACATTCCTTACCTTCACAGGCAGAATATAGCGGGGGGAGTGTGGCAGTTCTCCCCGCTACTTACCCGAAATAGAATAGGACTGGAAAATATAGCGTTTGATTATATTGGAGGAACCATGAGCAACCTATCACAATTCAGCGATTTACAGATTGACTGGAACATGAGCCCCGAACATGCTGTAACAATGTACCTTGAGTGGGGGAACAACGACTGGCATGCCGAGTACCCTCCCGTACGCTCTAAATCAGATTACTCAACATATTTTGTAGTAGACACATGGGGTGATCAACCTGTTGTACGGCTCGTACGCCGCAACTCTGAAGCAGCAATTGATCTTATAGAAGTACCGCTTCCACCACGTGTCGCAAATGCCTTCCTCGCTGAATACGGCGACTTGAAAGGCTTATTTGAACCTACACCTGAGATTAAAAAGTGGCTCAAAAAAGAGCTTTACGAAAAATAACTCGACCTCCTTACCACTCATTCATTTAGATTATGAATACTGGTGGTAATTCCCTGGACCGGTAGCATCATCGGGGCTGCTATCGGTCCTTTTTTTGTGTTTTCTTTTTTATTTAATTTTTTTTTGATATTTTTTTCATTTTTTTGTTATTTTTTTGCTCATAAAATCACAAAAAATCATACTTTCCTCTAAAAGCCCTGTACACATTGGCTTTACAGGCGCAGCACGTATATGTACTCTAGCGAAAAATGAAAATGCCTAGAGGAACTATGCGCTATGAATGAATTCCCAAGAATCGACAGATTACCACCCTATGTATTCGCAGTTGTTAATGATTTAAAAATGGAACTGCGTCATCAAAACATCGACGTCATCGATATGGGTATGGGCAACCCCGACTTGCCTACCCCTGACCACATTGTGGACAAGCTCACCGAGGCGGCGCAAAAAGGTGTTAACCATCGTTACTCGGCCTCAAAGGGCATTCCGAACTTGCGTAAAGCCATTTGTGACTGGTATCAAAGGAAATATAATGTCTACCTTGACCCGGAAACTGAAGCTATTGCAACAATGGGTGCTAAAGAAGGCCTTGCGCATCTCGCCCTTGCCATGCTCTCACCGGGTGATGTAGTTTTCGCTCCGGACCCTACCTACCCTATCCATACATATGCGGCTATTATTGCAGGTGCAGATGTACGCAGGATTCCTATTGGTAAGGGACGAGATTTTTTTGAGGATTTGACAACAGCCACGAAACAGACGTGGCCGCAGCCAAAAGTTCTCATGCTCAGTTATCCGCACAATCCGACAACTGAGCTTGCGACTCCTGAATTTTTCCAAAAAGTCGTAGATTGGGCAAAAAAACATAATGTGTATGTTATCCACGACATGGCATACGCAGATCTTACTTTTGACGGATATGTTCCCCCGAGTTTCCTTCAGGCTGAAGGCGCAAAAGATGTAGGGGTAGAATTTTATTCCATGTCAAAAAGCTATTCTATGGCCGGTTGGCGTGTGGGTTTTTGTGCCGGTAACAAAAAACTTGTCCATGCTCTTACCAGAATCAAGTCGTACCTTGATTACGGTATCTTCCAACCAATTCAGATTGCTGCGACTGTTGCACTAAACGGTCCTGATGATTGTGTGCACGAAATAGTCGAAGTATACCAAAAACGCCGTGATGCATTAATCGACGGTCTTCAGCGTGCGGGATGGGATGTTCCTTCACCGAAGGCCACCATGTTTGTATGGGCGGAAATTCCTGAGCCATTCAAAAAACTAGGTTCTGTTGAATTTGCGAAAAAGCTCCTGCTCGAAGCAAAGGTTGCTGTTTCACCGGGGCTTGGTTTTGGACACTTCGGAGACGATTATGTTCGCTTCTCACTTATTGAAAATGAGCACCGTATCAATCAGGCATGTCGTGGAATAAAAAAATTTTTCCAGAAAGAAGGATGTACTTGTGCCAAGGAATAACCCCCTCGTTTTAGCCATTGCCGGTTTCGGTACTGTAGGCAGTGGCCTTCTTAAAGTTATCAAAGAGAACCGTGAAGCTATTCTTGCACGCACCGGTCGTGAGATTGTTGTAAAGTCTGTCCTTGTACGGGACCTGTCAAAGCCGCGTGCGGCCGACCTTCCTGAAGGTACTATCCTTACAGATGACCCCAAAGTACTTGTGAATGACCCAGAAGTTGATGTTCTTGTAGAACTTATTGGTGGCATTGCTGCTGCAAAAACACTTATTGCAGATGCCATTAAGGCAGGAAAACATATTGTAACCGCCAACAAGGCATTGCTTGCTGAAGACGGTCATGATCTGTTTGCTCTTGCAGAAGAACACAACGTGCACCTCACCTATGAAGCGAGTGTGTGTGGTGCTATTCCGATTCTGGATAGCTTGAAGCAGAACCTTGCAGGTAATCAGGTGCAAAGTCTCGTGGGTATTCTTAACGGGACTGCAAACTACATCCTGTCTGAAATGACAACCAAGCAGCTTGATTTTGACACTGCTTTGAAAGCTGCACAAGAACTTGGTTTTGCTGAAGCAGACCCGACTCTGGATATTGAAGGTTTTGACGCCGCACATAAGCTGTGCCTGCTCACACGACTTGCATTCGGTGTAGAATATCCTTTCAAAGATCTTCCAGTTGTCGGTGTTTCCAAAATTCATCCTAAGGACATCGAATTTGCACGCGAATTCGGCTACCGCGTAAAGCTGCTCGGTCAGGTTCGTAATGTAGACGGAAAGATTGAAGCCGGTGTGTTCCCTATGCTGGTACACCACACGCTGCTTATTGCCCGTGTTGGTGGTGCATACAATGCCGTGCGTCTTGAAGGTAATGCCTGCGGGCCTATTTTCATGCACGGTCAGGGTGCAGGTGATCTTGCAACAGCAAGTGCTGTAATGGGTGACATTCTCACCATTGCCCGTGGTGCAAACCCTAACAACACAGGGTATGTAAAACAGGTTCCGCCTCTGGCAGACATCCTTGCTCCGGAAGATGCTACATCCAAGTACTACTTCCGAGTCATGGTTAAAGATGTTCCTGGTGTACTTCGTGATCTTGCCGGCTCCCTTGCCGAAGAAGACATCTCAATTGCTCAGGCAATTCAGAAGGACGGTACAGAAACTACAGCAGCAGTTGTATTCCTCACTCACGAAGCCCGAGCAGAAGCTGTTCACAAGGCAGTGGAAGGAATGAAAGAAAAAGGACTGGTTCTTGAAGAGCCAGTATTCTACCGGATTCTCTAATGCCTAAACGTATCATCTGCATTGCTGACGGCGCTGCAGATGCTCCCTCTCTTTGCCCCGACGGTACGCCGCTGGAACGCGCAAAGACACCAGTTCTAGATTCTATGACCCGCCACAGTGTGGCGGGTCTTTGCCATACTATTCCCGAAGGTTTCCATCCAGACTCTGATGTGGGAAATATGTCGCTATTCGGTTACGATCCCAGACAGTTCCATCAAGGACGTGCACCTATTGAAGCAGCTGCACTTAAAATCAATGCTTCTCCTGATGATTTAATTTGGCGCGTGACACTATGCTCCGTCACCGATACTCAAATCACAGAACCCTGCGCATCTTCAATCACTCAGGTCGAAGGCGAAGCACTTATACAGATTCTCAATAATGCATGTGCCCAGTCTGAAACTTCTTTTTCCAACAGTTCCTTCATTGCCAATAGCACTTACAGGCACCTGTTGATTCAAAAAAATGGACGTGCTCTGCTGCAAGCGCATGACAAACAACGACTCTCCAAAGGGCAACCTGCATTCTCAATCTGTGGGCCTCATATGCTGCAACAAGCCCCTTTACCACCGTACATTGCTCGGTATCCACTTGAACTGCAGCAGCTTATACAGACTGCGTCAGCCGCATTGCGCAAACATACTGCGAAAGCAAACCAGATCTGGCTATGGGGACAAGGCAGCCCGTACTCATTGCCTGATTTTCATTCAATGCACGGAGTGAATGCCTGCATTATCTCTGGCGTTCCCTTGTTGCACGGCCTTGGACACATGGCTTCTATGCATGTAATTTCCGATTCCTCTTTCACTGGACGTCCTGACACTGACCTTGCGGCAAAAGCATGTGCCGCAATAGAGTTTTTGCGCCATCCGGAAAATGACATCGCTTTTATTCATGTTGAGGCACCGGATCATTGCGGACATCTGGGAGACAGCGAAGGGAAAAAAGATGCTATTGAACGGATTGATTCAGAGCTACTCCCCCTCTTAATGGACAAGATGCCGGAGGCAAGCATTGCGGTGACGGCAGACCATCTTACCCCCGCCGCAACAAAATCGCATGCACATGGAGCTGTTCCTTTCGTGCTCTACCATCCCTCACTGCCAGCACAAAACGAAGTGGCACGATTCACAGAAAAAGAATGTCAAAAAGGAGTGCATCTTTCAAAAGACACACTCCTTCTCTCGCTGCTCGCCAAACTCAAGCTATAGTTAATTCCACTCACCTATGTCGGCAGCAAGCACATACTTGAATCAGTGAACGTTAATTCAAACTCGGTTCCACTGCATGACGTAATTTTAAGTGAGGCAGAAAGTTGCTCAACAAGTGCATGCACGACCTGCATCCCCAACGAGTTGGATTCTGCAATATCAAAATCTTCAGGAAACCCTACACCGTCATCAATAACCTTAAGAACAATGCTCCCTTCCCGCAGCTCTGAGAAAAGATATAACCTGCCCCGATCTCTTCCGATAAAGGCATGCTTGTATACGTTGGAAATAAGCTCATTCAAAATCAACCCACAAGGCACTGCTGTATCCACTGAGAGATGAATTTTTTCCAGATCCACAACCAGCTCTACAGGAACAAGTGATAAAAAGGCTTGCTCAATGCGCCGTGCCAGTTGCTCCACATAGTAGCTGAAATCAATACAGGAAAGATCATCCGTCCGGTACAGTTCTTCATGAACCAGTGTCATTGACTGGATCCGCCTCTGGGAATCAAGGAAGCGCTCTTTGTCCTCAAGATTAGAAATACGTTGTGCCTGTAAACTCAACAAGCTGGAAACAAGTTGCAGATTATTCTTAACCCGGTGGTGCACTTCCTTGAATAAAATATCTTTTTCACGAAGAGAAGCACACAAGGCATCATGAGCATACCTTCTCTCAGTGATATCCTCCGCTACACCTACATATCTATATACTTCCCCCTGAGCATCCGTAACGGGAAAAATTCTAAATCCAACCCACTTAACAACCTGCTGCTTACCCACAACAAAGCGGTATTCGAAACTTACAGGCGAACTACTGCTGTAGATTTGAGGGAGCCTGCTCAAAGCATCTGGACGATCTTCAGGATGCAATAAATCGACAAGCAGCTCTGAATTGAGCGCGAACTGGTCTGGGGTAAGCCCGAACAGTTCCGTCGCTGCGGGGCTCACATACACAAATTCACGAGTCTCAGCATTACGCACAAAAAATACTTCGCGAACGGTCTCGACAAGTTGTCTGAAGCGGGCTTCGCTCTCGGTCAATGCAACCGCATCTTCTTTACGTTCCTTGGCTTCACGTCGCAGTAATGCGTTTGCCCGCTCCAGCTCTTCCGTGCGGCTGCGTACAAGCTCCTTCAAATGCTCTCCTTCAAGAGCGGCTTCTTTCATCAGCTGTGCACGGGTCAAATTTCGTTCAATAGCCTCAATAAGAACATCCATATTCATGAGCGGCTTGCGCAAGTAATCCCATGCACCACGCTGTAAGGCTATAATAACCTCTTCAACCTCATCAGTACCGGAAACGACGATAACCGGTATGGCAGGGTTTACACTTGCAAGTCTGGACAGTACTTCTCCTCCGGAGATGTCAGGAAGACGCCAATCCAGCAAAATCGCATCAATATTTTTCTCTTTAATTAGTGCAAGTCCCTGCAAACCGCTTTCAGCCTGTGTGACACTATACCCTTCATCGGTAAGGTATGCCGCAATTGTCTCCCGCACAACAGGATCATCTTCCATTGTCAGCACATTAGTCGAAACAACCACGCTTCACTCCAGATATTTTCAACGCTTATCCAGTCGTCAGGCATCCCCAGATACTCTGTCTTTGGTTATAATTCCTGCCTACCATACTAAGTGGCGTAATGAACTGTAAAGATGAGAATAATCCGTTATAAAAAAATCCCTCCAGTCACTCGAACCAAAGGGATTTTTCTCATTTTCGACAAAGCTTGCTATGAAAAAGTGCTTATTGCAAAAACTCGCTTAACCGTTGTGCTAAGTAAGTAAAACGTTTTTGCATTTTATTGTTCTTAATCGCCATCGTCAGCGCTTTAGGAGAGCCCACCAAAATAACCAGTTTTTTGCCGCGGGTTACCCCTGTGTAAACAAGGTTACGCTGTAGCAGTACGTAATGCTGGGTAAGTACCGGAATAACAACAGCCTGATATTCAGAGCCCTGAGACTTGTGAATAGAAATTGCGTATGCCGGAACCAGCTCATCCAGTTCATTGAAGTCATAAATAACGTTTTTTTCGTCATCAAAACGCACCGTAAGCTTTTTGTCTTCTGTGTTCACCACACAAATACGTCCGATATCTCCGTTAAAAACATCTTTATCATAGTTATTACGCAACTGCATGACTTTGTCATCAAGACGATATTCACGGTCGCCTCGCTTCAGACAAAGCGGCTGCGGATTCAAAGCCTGCTGCAACAGATTGTTCAGATTGCCGGAACCGGCAGAACCTTTATGCATAGGAGTCAGTACCTGAATCTGATCAATCGGATCAAAACGGAACCGACGCGGTATATGATTCTTTACCAGATCCACAATCATTGCTGCACAACGTTCTGGGTCATCCTGACGGATAAAGTAAAAATCGGATAACCGCTCTTTTGATGACTCCAAAAACGGAACTTCGCCTGCATTAATCTTGTGCGCGTTTGTAATGATGTCAGACTCCTGCGCCTGACGAAAAACTTCATGCAACTCAACAACATCCACCACGCCTGAAGAAATAACGTCTTTCAACACGTTACCCGGCCCTACAGACGGCAACTGGTGTACGTCACCCACAAAAATGACTGTGGCTCCAAGTGGAATGGCCTTAAGCAAATGAAACATCAGCATGGTGTCCATCATCGATGATTCATCAATGACTATCAGACTACACGCTAGCGGGTTATTTTCATTTCGCTGAAAACCGTCTTCACGCGGTGAATATTCCAACAGACGATGGATGGTTTTTGCTTCCACCCCGATAGTTTCAAACATACGTTTTGCAGCGCGTCCTGTAGGAGCGCACAACAAAATTTTAGCTTTAAGCTTTTTATATGCCTGCACTATCGCTTTTGTGATTGTTGTCTTACCGGTGCCCGGCCCACCTGTGAGCACCATCATTTTAGTGCGTACTGCAGTATGCACAGCTTCCAACTGTTCTTCAGCCAAGCTTATGCCTAGTTTTTCAACTACATCTTCGACGATTTCATCAGGATTAGGGATATGAACAGTTTTTGGAGAGCCAAGAATCTTTTTGATGTAGGTTGAAATACCCGATTCATAAGCATAATAGCGACTGCGATAGACTGCTACTTGTCCGTTGGAAAGCTCTTCAACAATAACCCGTTCTTCTCGCTCCAACGTATCAATGGCATCTTCAACCAAGTCTGCACGGATATTAAGCGTGTCAGAAGTTTTGGTCACCAGTCCATCAAGTGGAAAATACACATGGCCTTCATCGGACGTTTTTGTGAGCATGTACAGAGTACCAGCTTCTGCACGCAGTGGTGAATCCACCCCAAACCCAATTTTCTGGGCAATGGTGTCTGCTGTCAAAAAGCCGATTCCGTTGATATCCATTGCAAGCCTGTATGGATTCTCCTGCACAACACTCAGTGCATGCTTTCCATAAAACTTGTAAATGCGAACCGCATACGCTGTCGAAACACCGTGCGGCTGCAAAAACATAATCAGATCACGAATACCACGATGTTCTGACCATGCCTCCTGAATGCCCTTTGCTGTACGTTTACCGATACCTTTCACTGTAGAAAGCCGCTCCGGCTCATTATCCAGAATAGCAAACGTGTCTTCCCCGAAGGCACCAACAATACGTTCTGCAGTCTTAGGGCCAACTCCCTTAATGAGGCCGGATGCCAGATAATGACGAATACCAGCCACTCCTGCCGGAAGGCTGGTTTCATATGTAAGCATTTTAAACTGGCGGCCGAACTTGGCATTCTCCACCCACTCGCCGGTCAACTTCAAAGAGCTTCCCACTTGCGGGTCTGCCATGTTCCCTACAACAGTATAATTATCACCTGCTGAGGTTTTAAATCTGAGCACGGAGTAGCCGTTTTCTTCATTATGAAAGACTACCCGCTCCAGTGTACCGTTAAGTTCGGCAGCGTTCGAATTTTGTGTATCGGTAGGTAAGGTTGGTTGCATGTTGCTCATGTACTGACAGTTATACTATTCGTCAAACCCTCGGGGTTCTACAACGCCTGAAACGGGCGAAAAGAATTGCTTGCTCTGCTGCAGCAATAAATCTGCAAGCACAAGTGCAACCATTGACTTCAACACCGGTACAACCCGCGGAATTGCGCAGATATCATGACGCCCTTTCACCTGCATGGTGCATGGCTCGCCACTTCGAGTTACAGTCTGCTGTTCTTTTGCAATAGACGGGATAGGCTTAATAGCAGCACGGGCAATAACAGGCATACCATTTGAGATACCACCAAGGCTTCCACCACAGTTATTTGAGGTAAAACCTTGTGCATCCATGCCGTCATTATTCTCGCTTCCCAGCATACGTGCAGTCTCAAAGCCCTGTCCGATCTCAACACCTTTTACAGAGCCAACGCTCATAAGGGCATGAGCAAGCAATGCATCCAGCTTATCAAATACCGGTTCTCCCAATCCTGCGGGAACTCCGAGTGCTTCAATCTGCACAATACCACCAAGGGTATCACCATCTTTTTTTACAGCCAGAACGCGCTCATTCCACGCGTCAACAACAGCATCATCTGAAGCAAAATACGGACGTTGCTGTGCCCCTGCGGGGGTAATAGATGGCGCTTTAATTCCACCAAGTTCCACCGTATACGCGTGAATACTGATACCTTGAGTTGCGAGCAGTTGCATTGCAACAGCTCCACCGACAACACGGCTTACGGTTTCACGACCTGAAGATCGTCCCCCACCGCGGTAATCACGAAAACCATATTTCTGATCAAATCCGAAATCAGCATGACCGGGACGCCATTTTTCCATTATGTCCCCGTAATCACGTGAGCGCTGGTCGGTATTCTCAATAATAAACCCGATAGAAGTACCGGTTGTCTTTCCTTCAAAAACACCTGAAAGAATCCGTACTGCATCTGGCTCCTTGCGGGCGGTGGCTGCAATGCCGCCTTGTCCCGGTTTACGTAAGTCAAGCTCACGTTGGATATCCGCCTCAGTCAATGCAATACCGGATGGGCAACCCTCAATTGTGCCGCCCAAGGCCGCACCGTGGGATTCGCCGAAGGTGCTCAGGCGAAACAGTGTGCCGAACGTATTACCGCTCATTGTCTGGCTCCTTACTTAAATCGTCATTGGTTGCCGTATAAACACAAAAAAGGGAATCTTCCATTATGAAAAATTCCCCGGTCAGATACTGAAAAATTATTTCTTAACGAATTACTGTCACAGGACACTCTGCAAGCTGCAGTACTCTATGCGTTGTACTGCCAAGGAACAAGCCTTTAATGTCTGAATAACCGCGTGACCCCATTATGATCATGTCACAGCCTTCACCTTTGGCTACTTGCAGAATAGTTTCTTCTGGAGTTCCGCCAAGCACCATATCTGTCACCTCAACATGGGCTTTTGCAAAAACTTCTTTATACGGATCAAGTAATGCTGCCGCATAGGCATCTAAGTCATTAATAGCTCTTTCATATAGGTCTTTACTGAGCAATGACGTAACTTCAAGGCGACAAGTGAGCAATATAACAGACGCTCCGACCATCGGGGCAAACTTGGCAGCATAATCAACAGCTTTTCTGGAAAATTCCGAGCCATCTACCGGAACAAGAATCTTTTCGATCTTCATATTGCTCTCCTCGCATGATGTTAGGAAGATATTTTCATTGAGTATGTACCATCTAACTATGAAACTGGTTTGGTTTCAAGTAGTTCCAAGATGTTATCAATAATTTCTCCCACCCCCTGCGCTCCATCCACCGCTATATGAGCAGATTCCATATACAGTTCTAACCTTGCAGCTAGAACTTCTTTGATTTCCTCTAGTAACGGCTTATCTGTCAATGAGGGGCGTTGTGCATCCAGAGGATCAGCACGTAATCGCCGTGCCAGCTCCTGTGCAGGGACATCCAGAAATATAACTACTCCATGATCACGCATGAACTCTCTGTTCTGCGCCCGTAAAACCATGCCTCCACCAGTGGCAATAATACGCATCTCACCTTCAGATGCTTCAACCAATGCAGACGACTCGCAGTCACGAAAAGTTTCCCAACCTCCCGCTTCAACAATCTTTTCCACTGTTTTCCCTTGTGATTCACACAAGTATGCGTCTGTATCCACAAAATCCCACAACAACTTTTGGGCAAGTCCCTTTCCCACAGAAGTCTTCCCGCTCCCGCGAGACCCTATCAGATATATTCGTTTCACTTGTTGCATCTGTACTTACCTGCTGTACGTAATGTGCTTCGAGATGGCATGCTTCAACAGTTCCACGGCACAGCCTTCTACAGAGTTGTATGCCAACGGCAATGTAGTCCACCCACCAGCAGCCAGTGGAATTTCAAACGAATCTGCAATATGCAACAACACCCTGTTGTATGCATCATGAACAGCGTCCTGACACTGTAGTGAATATTTTATGCTTGATGGATTCAGCCTGCACCAAAAACGAAACTTTGTTGAGATCCATGTTCGACAGACCATAGGCCGCGCCTCGTAGCAAGAACACTCATTGTCATGCAAAAATGGACACGGGGCAGTCAGCTTTTTGGTAAGCTCCCCCAGTTCATCCCACCTGTCTTCCTGTAACGCTTTCCATAATAACGGCTGTTGCGGGGTAAAATTTGTATGCCATGCTGGAAAGCCTTCTGCAAATGCAGTTGTTACCTGTTCAGTATCCATACAGTGCAAACAAGCTACAGCTTCAAATACATCCATAAAAATTGGCTGAGAACAACAATGGCTGCATCCTTTTACACAGGTCTGCTTACCCTGACCAACCTCACGCTCTACACAGCTATCAACATATTTCCAGAATCCCTGCATCATCGCAGAAATACTGCCTGCAGCTTCTTCAGGAGTCTCAAACAGCAACTCAGGCAACTCATCAGCAGGAGTAACCAATGCAGTAAATGTTGCCTTACGAATAATTCGTTCTTGTCTTGTTTCTGAAACCAAAATGTTTCCCTATCCAATATATAAAAGATTCTAGCATTACTTATAGTAGCTGTAACCGAGCCATATTTTATACAATTCCGTCAACATCAAAGAAATATTCATCACCATTCGATAAAAAGTACCGGTGGTTCGGGCTTTGAGCCTGAAATATTCCATGCTACAGAAGCTAACCACACACTGTACTGGAGGACGAAATTGACTGTCAGACATATTGCCCGAATTCTTGCTACCCTACTTGCTTTCACTACCCTTTTCTTCGTAGGCTGCAGCCAGCCTCCAAAACCTGTTGTGCAGGAAAACATACCCTCACCAGTTGAGGAACAACCCGAAGGCGAGCGCTTCATACAGCTCAGCGACTCTGAAGCCCGTACTGTGAGCCAATCCCTTGCAATTAGCAAACAGGGAATGCGATCCTGGATGAATTTTGCGCCGGCTCTTGATCGTTCAATTGCCTATGTTGCCAAAAAGCCGCAGCAAAAACTCGCGCTCGACCAATACGGCTTGCAGGTCTCATGGAAAACAATGGCGGTTTCATTGCAGCGTATGCGTGCATTATTGCCAAAGCTTGATGCTCACCCTGAACTTCTGGCAGAAAACTTTACCTTTTTCCGTCTGGACTCTGATCCGCAGTTTACCGGTTACTATGAACCTGCGCTAAAAGCGAGTCTGGAGAAAAAAGCAGGATATGCCTACCCGCTTTATTCAAAACCGGCTGACCTCTTCATGCTGAATCTTGAAGATATCCATCCTCGATGGAAAGGCCAGCGTGCATACTACCGTATTGAAAACGGCAGAGCCGTTCCATACTATGACAGAAAAGCCATTGATATGAAGGGAGTGCTTCACGCACAGCAGCTTGAAATTGCATGGGCTAAAGATCCACTCGATATTTTCTTCCTTCAAATTCAAGGTTCAGGAAGACTTATCCTTCCTGACGGCTCTACAAAGCACATTTTATATGCCGGAAAAAACGGCCGTCAGTACGTCTCATTGGGTCGCGTTATGTGCCGGAAAGGACTACTGCCTAAAGACGGTATATCCATGCAGGCTATTCGCAAATATTTCACGGAAAATCCAGAAGATACCTACAAGCTGTTAGCAACAAACCCTAGCTATGTATTCTTCAGACTTTCAGACTCCGGCCCGTACGGTTCCATGGGACAACCTCTTACTCCTCGCGTTTCTCTTGCAACCGACCCTTCCTATCTTCCATTAGGAAGTATGCTGCTGTTCGATGTCCCAATGCCTGAAAAAAGTGCTGCAGGAACATTCCAATATGGTGAAAACCTTGCCGGATTCGGCTTAGCACAAGATACAGGCGGTGCAATCAAAGAACACCATCTGGACTTTTTCAGCGGATACGGAGAAGAAGCAACGTGGATTGCAGGTCATATGAACACAAATGGTGCAGTTTGGCTTTTACTGCCTAAATAAACCACCCAATACCAAAATTTAACAGCCTGAACTCACTGGTCAGTGCAATCATAGGACTCACAGGTCAGCTGCTCGCATAAATTCGGTTATGCGGACAGCTGACTTTTTTATTAGCCAAACAGCGAAGTTCATCGTTACCTTCAAGTCTGATTCCTCTTTATCTACCCCTTAATTCTAGAAGTTGCCTTGCTTCAAATGCAAGTAGTTCGTTTTTTCTCTCCTGTGTTGCCAATGCAACAGACTCACGTTCAATTTTATTCCACGGTTAATCAAAACCTGTATGTCTGTCATACTCGACTGTTATGAACAAAAGCCTGAACGGAGTATCTCACTCTGTTTACTCCTGTTCCAGAGCTCTGCATGAACATTATTCCCGCCTGTAAGGAGTTGTTATGAGTGTAGAAGAGAAAAAACCGTCGTTACTGTGGGCTATTTTAACTTTCTCCCTTCCGGTTGCCGTCATTCTGTACGGCACTGTTGTTGTGGGAGTCCGTCCCCCTGTTCTTCCGTTGCTCGTGGCTGTTGGACTTGCAGGGATCATGTCTCTTCGCATCGGGTATTCCTGGAATGAATTACAGGAAGGCATGCTTGCCTCTGTAGGCAGAATTCAGCTTGCCGTTGCCATTCTTATGCTTGTCGGAATGATCATTCCAGCTTGGATGGCTTCAGGCACTATCCCAGCCATCATCTATTGGGGACTTACTTTTATCTCACCGGAACATTTCCTCGTTTCAACATTCATACTTTGTGCAGTTGCCTCATTGGCTACAGGAACCTCTTTCGGCACCATGGGCACCATTGGTGTAGCTTTACTCGGAGTTGGAGGGGTAATGGAATTTGACCCCGCATGGACAGTGGGTGCCATTGTGTCCGGTGCATACTTCGGTGACAAAATGTCCCCTATTTCTGACTCCACCAACATCACAGCTACTGTATGTAACGTTCCACTGTTCACACATATATCCTCTATGCTCTGGACAACAGTTCCTGCTGCCTTCATTACAATTGCCGGCTACTGGATGCTCGGTTCTATGCATACAGGGGACACTGGTAATATCGCGAATATCAATATCATTCTCACCAACCTTGAGTCTTCGTTCAATTTATCACCTCTTGCGTTCATCCCACCTGCTCTCATGATTGTACTAGCGTACAAGCGCCTTCCAGTACTACCGGTAATGGTCATATGCCTTATCAGCGCTCTTGCCATCGCTATGGCTGAAGGTGCTACTCTTGCAGAACTGGCCGGTCAGTTGACTCGTGGTTACAAAGCCACCACGGCTTCACCGGAACTGAATAAACTCCTCTCCCGCGGTGGACTCATGAGTATTATGGTCACAATTCTGCTGTTAACAAGTGGAATGGCTTTCGGCGGGATTCTCGAAAAGGCACGTGTCCTTGAAGTGCTGCTCGATGCGATGCTCCGCGGAGCTAAATCTGCCACCAGCCTTGTAGGGGCTACACTTACTGCGGCCTATATCATCCTACTGGGTACCGGCAGTCAGATTCTTGCTGTCGTCGTTCCCGGGCGAGCCTTCACTAATGCATACAAGCATGCAGATATTGCACCGCAGGTACTTTCCAGAACATGTGAAGATGCAGGTACTTTGGGGTGCCCTCTTATCCCGTGGAGTGTACATGCGTTCTATATTCTAGGGGTTCTTGGAGTAAGCGCAGTAGACTTTATGCCGTTTGCTTTCTTCAACATCATTATCCCTGTGATCTCTATGACGTGCGCTATCACCGGATTTGGTATTTTCAAAACAAACGGTGAACCTGTACGCCCTCTTGTTACCGCGAAAGACACAACGACTGCCTAAGCATCAAAGGAAATATATGTTCAAAAAATCGATTCAAAATGTCGTATTCATTATGCTGGATACGTTGCAGTTCAACTATCTTGGCTGTTACGGCAATACAAAAGTGAAAACCCCTAACCTCGACAAATTTGCAGAAAAAGGCTTTCTCTTTGAAAATGCCTACAGTGAAGGACTTCCAACCATTCCAGCACGTCGCGCGTTGATGACAGGTCGATTCACCCTTCCCTATGGCGGCTGGAGACCGCTCACTACAGAAGACACTACGCTGACGGATATGCTCTGGTGTCGAGAAGTCCAAACAGCACTCGTCTATGATACGCCACCAATGCGGCTCCCAAAGTACGGGTACTCTCGTGGCTTCGACTATGTCCGCTTTTGCAACGGGCACGAACTGGATCACGAGACATTCAGCCGTCTTCCGCTTAATGCAAAGCTCAAGGGAGAAGACTTTCTCTCTCCTGAATGGCTCAAGAAAAATGCTGATGGTGAATACGACGATTCAAGCAAATCGTTGATCCGTGAAACTGAATGTTATCTCCGCCAACGCCAGCATTGGCAATCGGATGCAGACAACTATGTCTCCGTTGTCATCTCAGAAGCAGATGAATGGATAAAAGAAAAACGGGATCCTAATCGTCCGTTTTTCCTATGGGTAGATTCCTTTGATCCCCATGAACCTTGGGATCCGCCTTCTGTGTGGGAAGGAAAGCCTTGCCCGTACAATCCAGATTACGAGGGCAATCCGCTTCTAATTGCACCGTGGACAGAAATTGACGGCGTTATGACTGATGAAGAATGTAAACACATTCGTGCCCTCTACGCTGAAAAAGTCACTCTGGTAGATAAATGGCTCGGCAAGTTATTTGACTCAATCAAAGCCCAAGGCTTGTGGGACGAAACTATGATTGTCATCACATCTGACCACGGACAGCCTATGGGTGATGCAGAGCATGGACATGGAATTATGCGAAAATGCCGTCCATGGCCTTATGAAGAGTTGGTGCACATACCTTTACTTGCTCATGTACCAGGTGTGCCAGAAGGAAAACGTATTAGAACTTTTGTCCAAAACGTTGATATTACAGCTACTATTCTTGACGCATTAGGGCTTAATGATTCAGAAGCATTAGAAGAAACGGGACATGAAGGCATCAGCACATTCGATGCTGATGAACTACAAGGTATCAGTCTTCTCCCTGTAATGCGCGGAGAAACAGATACTGTGCGGGATTTTGCTATTGCAGGCTACTATGGAATGTCGTGGTCAATCATTACAGATGAGTACAGCTATATTCACTGGTTACAAAAAGAAATTGATACCGATTCCATGAACGCCATCTTTTATGATGGCTCCGGCTCCGGCGGTAATGCAGGAGAACAGTCTGCAAAACTGGAAGTAAAAGAAGAAATGTGGACTTGCGTTCCCGGTGCTGAAGTTTCAGTACCGCAAACAGATGAAATGTACGACCGTAGGATAGATCAGTTCCAGCTGAACAACATTATTGATAGTCACCCAGATAAAGCTAAAGAGCTTCTGCAGCAACTCAAGCTGTATATCGGCGAACTACGCACAACATAACACTCACGCAACGGTGCGCCAGCTCTCATGCATGACAAGGAAAAATCATGATACACAATGTAGACGAATTCTGGAGAGTTAACGTTGATAGCAATGTCTGGGAGCAGGTATTACATCTTGGGCATAAAAAAGAATTCAAACAAGGTGACGTGATCATTAATGCAGGAGAGTTGGTTCATGAGCTATGTTATTTACAATCTGGTGTAGTGTGTATGAAACGAACCTCGTGGGACGGTGCTGAGAAAATCATTATGCATGTTGAACAAAACTCTTTGTTCAGCGAAGCACCGTTCTTTATCAACCGCCCTATCCGTAGCTTTTTTACCTGCTATAAGGATGCAACGGTGTATTTTTTCTCAAAAAACACCGTGGAAAAGATGCTCACAGGGCATCCTGAAATTGCACGAGATATCATACAAACGCTCTCTGAAAAAATGAGTGTTCTCAGCAATCAGTCAGCCTCGCTGGGGCTGGATACACTTGATCAACGCATCATTAAATTTATCCTGCTCCGCTATAACTCCATGCCCCTGCATAACAATGAAGTAATATCGTTAGGTTCACTGCGAATGAAAGATATCGCCAGTATTCTGGGAGTACACAGAGCTACATTATACAAGTCACTTAAAGAGCTAGAAAAAAGCAATTTGATCAAAATTCTTCCTAAAAACAAACTGCATATACTCGACATCGACGGGCTTTCCGCACTCGCATACGAATAATGCTGGAGACACACCATGAGTACAATCCCACCTCTTCCTACAGTTCACCTTGAAAATGACTTTGCCTCATTAACCAATGCTGTAATATTTTTCCATAAAGCTCTTTGTCCTCATTGCAAAAATATGGAAAAAGTGTTGGCTAAGTTTTCTGCGAAAGTTTCAGCTGTAGAGCTCTTCAGCATCGATAGCGAAGTTAACTCGGAAATTATGGAAAAACTCGCTTTGGAGCGAGTTCCGACACTTGTGTTTATTCGAAACGGCTCAGTTGCAACTGTTCATTCCGGATTAATGAACCCTAGGGAACTGAAAGCACTGTACGAAAAACTGCCATAACCTCAGAGGGAACCATGAGTACGGAATATGATCTGATTATTCTGGGTGGTGGTGTCGCTGGAATGACCTCTGCGATCTATGCGGCTCGAGCAAACTTGGAAGTTCTGCTTTTAGACGAGAACGCATGCGGCGGACTTGTCAACTGGACACAAGTCGTCGAAAATGTGCCTTCCCATATGTCGATTGGTGGTATGGAACTTTCAGAGCGCATACAAGAGCAAGTGGAAGCGTTAGGAGTGGATATTGAAGAAGCGGCCTGTATCGACCGCATAGAGCTTACGGGCGATATCAAACTTGTCGAAGCAGACGATGAAAAATACACAGCTAAAGCAATCATTATCGCAACTGGCCGAAAGCCAGTTCCCCTCCAAATAGCCGGAGAGTGTGAGCAAGTTCATTTCTGTGCAATCTGCGACGGAGCTGCTTACAAAGATAAAAAAGTACTCGTTGTAGGCGGTGGTAACAGCGGCTTTGATGAGGCAATAGCCCTGCTTGACCAAGGTGTCTCAGAACTGATTCTCATCGAAAAAATGGATCAATTCTTTGCAGCTCAGACAAATCAGGATGCTCTTTCATTGCGCCCGAACTCTACCCTTCTTCTTTCAACAGAAGTCTCCGCTATCAATTATACTGACAAACTCCATTCAGTCACGTTACGTAATATAGAAACAAACGAAGAAACTACCCACGACTGTGACGGTATTTTCGTTTTTATGGGACAACAACCTGGAACTTCGATCTTTCAGGATCAACTGATATTGGATAGTGACGGATACATCAACACAGATGAACAGATGACAACCTCACTGTCAGGAGTATTCGCTGCAGGTGACGTACGAAAGAAAAAATATCGTCAAATAACAACAGCAATGTCTGATGGAACTATTGCTGCACTTGAGGCAGAACGATACATTCACAGCCTCTGACTACTGCCCTCAATCACAAAAAAAATACAGTTACTAAAAAAGGCGCTGGTTCAGTACAGCGCCTTTTCTCATTTCCATATATATTAAAACAGCAATTCATTTCTATTCAAAACTCATACTATACCGTGAAGACTGATCATTAAGGTGATCAAAAAAATGGGAATACTTAGCTACAGCTGCGTACGGGTCTTTATCATACTCCTTGGCAAATTCTTTGTACTCATTGCATGCATTCACCAAAGAAGTAAGGGCACTAGCTTTTCGAAAATTATTTTCCAACTCAGGATTATCTTCAAGCAACTGCTCAATTTCTTTTTTTCTGAGGATGGCTGCCATTCACCCGAATTGAACCTTTTTTATCTACAACTAATTCAATCTTTGGGCTCGAAGAAATATCATTTGCTGCAAACAACTCATCTAACTTTAAGCGTACCCTATCTTCAGCCTTTTGCTGCCCCATCTGCAAATCTTCAAGCGAAATGACCTTCCCGGGTGTATAGTCCACTCCCATCTGAGAGAAAAAGCTTGCTACTAATCTACTTGGACTTGAAAAATTTATCGCATCTCCAGTTACCTGCTGCTGCCCTGCTGATGGTTTAACTGCGGCTTTGCAGGACCAATCTATTTTATTAACTGAATAGCCGTTCTGTATGCCTTGAATCACAACCTTTTCTCCTGTAATCATAGGAAGTTTTATCCACACGTAATTACTAAAGCAAAGTTTATACCGTAACCACCTGTATTATTTTATCATCAAACAGTAAGAAATAAGTCTATAGTTACGTTCAATCTACTTAACGAATACACATTCCATTAATTCCAACAGTAGATAACAGCCCATTCAACTTAAGGATCCTCCTTAATGCATTCCAACCCAACCTCGCATTGAAGTCATTATTCTCGGCATTGTTTTTCGTGCCTGACAACATGCGTGGGACTCATTACGACCCACCGTGAATATTCCGAGAATAATGACGGAGAGAGGACGGAAGGGGTGACGCGTTAAAGCGCAGAGGGAATGGAAAGGGAGATCTGCGCTAGCATCTCCCGTCCCCCCGCGGGAGCGTGGGAAGAGAAAGCTTGGGACTCGGTTTGATTCAAAGAAACGAGATGGAATAGGTAAGCTTAAGCAAGGAAAGCCATATTGCAAATTGATATGGCAGATTATTTCGGACGAACTCTTTTCGATGAATGCAAAGACAAAGAAGAAGGCCAATCTACTCTTTTCTGACTCGGCTACTTTTTGATTTCATAGATTAGTTTGACCATCGGCTGTCGCCTTGGATCAAACCTCGCGCCGGTAGGCGCTCAACGGCTTCGCCGCGGCTCTTATCGCCTGTGGGAAAGTAGGCAAAGCATATAAACAGAGAAAGCCCGTTAGCTATAAAGCTAACGGGCTTTCTAAAATAAATCTTGGCAGCGACCTACTTTCCCACAGGCTCCCCTGCAGTATCATCGGCGATGGCCGGCTTAACTTCCGAGTTCGGAATGGGATCGGGTGTACCCCA
>NZ_JXMS01000028.1 GCF_001672295.1 Halodesulfovibrio spirochaetisodalis
AACAGTGCCTACGTCCTGCCCTTCCTCAATCCCTTCTTGAAAGAGGGTCGCAAACTGCTGGGCATCAACAAACTGCTCACTGGCTTCAGTAGGGAACACACTGTTAATGAACTCGCCAAGAGCTTCAGGAGAACGCTCAGCAAGCTTGCTTTTTGCAACCGCATCTGAAAGGGCAGAAAGCTGCACGCCATTTTGTGTAGCCAACAGACCAGCTTGCCTTTTGTCCTCCACACGCTCTGCAACCTTGGAAACCCCACCGGATGAACCAAGTATTATCGCGCCAACAGCAACATCAACGTTCTTCAAGCTGGCAATCACATCACTTACAACCCCGTCCATGTCCTTACCTTTAGCAAGGGCAGAAAACGCGGCCTGAAACGGCTCTTCAAGATACTCCGTAAAACCTTCTGCTGCACCGGCAGCACCACGCCGCGCAAGGTTCTGCATGATGGTTTTTGTAGGAATTTTGCGGGTAAGCTCTTCCAGACCTACCTTGTTCAGCAAGCCCACAACCACACCAAAACTTGTAGCAGCGGTCGCAGCGTCCGCCTGATCCACACCGTCACGCACCAAGTCTTCGTACAAACTTGCAGCTTCCTGTAACCCGCCAACCACGGAAGGAACCGCAAGGCTACCTCCAGAAACAGTATACGCTGCTACCATCGGCAACATGCTTGATGCTGCTTCGCCAACCTGCGTAACAAGGTACTCTGGATTCACAAGAAGCTGCGGATTATCCCACAACGACTTGGTGACATGCTCCGGTAACGCAAGCAGTTCTGAGTTTAAGACCTCATCGTTTATGTACTTGGACTGAGCAAGGTGAAACTGTTCGCTGCGTTTAAAAATTCCAGTGTGTCCAGTTCCAAGCGCATCACCTATTCCATGTTCAACAGAGTCCAAAGTTCCAGATAAATACGCCATGCTTTGGTTGTAGAACTGAAAAACTTTAGGCACTGCGCGGCCTGCTGTCTTACCAAGCGCTCGAAAGGGATTTGATTCCTGTTCTATTCTGATTAAATTCTCAAGATCGTCATGGGCCATGCCTGCATTTACAGGGTCACGCATAAAATACATGGTTCCGCCAGCATCCATAGTTTCCATCAAACGTTGCTGGCGTTCCGCTCTGTCCTGCGCAGAAAGCTGATCATAGTTTTGCTCAACAAAATCGGCATCCATACCTGTGCGCTTGGCAATCTTCTGCGCGTCTGCAACCGTGTCCGGATTACGGGTAACAGCATACTCCAACATCGGAGCTGCACTGCGCGGCAACCCTTCAAAAAGAGAACTGTCCACCTGCGAAACATCCGCGTCAGCTAAACGGCTTCCACCTGTAGATACAGGCGCCTGTTCCTGCTCCTCATCAACACGCGGGAGCCCTTCAAAAACAGAACTATCAATCTGGCTCACATCAAGATTATTTAACAAACCCATGGCTACCCCTTTTTCTCGGTCAACAGCTTGTACACTTGCTGTGCTGAAGCTGGAGACACAGCTATTTTCTCACGAAGCATCACAGAAATTACTTTTTTCAAATCTGCCTCGTCCATGCGTTCATACACAGGTAGCCATGCCTTGTTGTGTTCACGGAGCAGCTTGGTATTTTTCATATCCACACCGAGCGCTCGTGTTGTCACCTGAAGTTTGCCGCGGTTTGCTTCATCCACTTCCGGCATGAATTCAGCTAGATTTCCGGCTGCAATTGCTTCTGCGCGAGTCACGCCTTTATCGCCTCCGTACCAGCTTCCACCCGGGATAACCCCTTCCTGCTCCATCTGCTTTTTAAAGGCTAAATTTGTTGCCATCTCTTCTTTAAGGTTCTGCGGATTCCGTTGCTCATAAAAGGCCGTGTATGCAGCATGAAGCGCGTTGTACTCCTTCATTTGTTTGGGGTTGTTCATCTTCTTGTTGTAGCCAAGCTCTGCAAGCACACGGTTCACTTTATCCACGGTAAGTTTTGGAACCTCACCCTTACCCACCTTGCGCAACGTTTCCTCCAGCTTGCGTTGATGGTTGCGGGAAATGCCCGCGTAGTGCGTTTGCAGCTCCTCAACAGAACGGATATCCTTTTTCAGTACAGCCTGTTCAACCTGCGCGAGTTTTTCCAAGTCAGTCAGGCCGGAAGGATTCAAGATTTCGCTCGCCTGCGCGGTCAGCTCCTTTTTCAGTTCCGGTGGAGCGCCTTCGATGATCGACGCAAGCTCTTCAGAAGCTGCGCCCCTGTTTTCAGGGTCAACCTCAACAGCCCGAACCTGCGCAACAAGTTCTTCTTTCTGCGCTTTCTTAGCTGCAACAACAGAAGCCGTTTCCTCTGCACCGCGCATTTTCAAACGCGCCACAAGCTTGTCATGCAAAAGCGGATTATCTGCGTACGTTGTATGCACGTAGTCCAGATTCTCCTTCAGGCTCTTGCCGTTACCTGAAAGCTCGTTGGCAAGGGTTATGCTCTGTTTTGTCGTCTCTGTGTCTTTGAACTTCTCCGCGTACACAGCCTTTGTGCTGTCGGTTATGCCAAACTCTGCAAACCGCTTTAACGCCTGCTCTGGCGCACGTTCATACAACGCCTTCCATGCGTTCTGCTTCATGCCAGCATAGTCTGCCATGTACGCTTCTTTCTGTGAGGAACGCAGCGCACCGGAGGAAACAGCCAGATCAAAAATTTGCCGTGCCTCTGCATCATGCGCGGCTATGTTTTCAGGAGCGGCCTGCATTTTCTGCTGAAAGGTCTTCATGGTGGCGCCATACTTGTCTTGTGCCACCACAATGCGTTGCTGATGCTCAAACCCTGCGTGCGCTTTTACTCGTTGAGCGCGTTGCCCTGTGGTGTACTGCTGAAGAGCGTTGAGGGCGCGTTTTGAAAGCCCTGCTCCCAGCGTCTGCACCTGCTGGCTCTCAGCCTTTTGGTAATCCTGCGTAAGACCTCCGGCATCTGAGCCCACACGTTGCGCGGCCTGCGTATCAAACTCCAGATTCCAGTTGTCGTACTTAGTCTTGGCTTCAAGGAACGATTCGTTATCTTGCCGAACCTGTTCTTTTTGTGCGATATCCGCCACCATACGCCCCAGCGTGGCTACGTTCTGCCCCTGCACAGAAACATCCTCCAACGTGGCTGTAGGTGAGTAGGAAATCTGTGATCGGCTGTAGGATGTACCGGGTATTTTAACCATCGTTCCCCCTACCGCAGCAGTGAATATGCACTGGAGCCAGCGCTTGCCATGCCGTTAAACATGGTCGATGTGCTACGGGCATATCCGCGGTTTTCAATGAGTGCCGCTTTAGAGTTGCCTTGGTAGTATGCAGCAACCGCGTCCATGTTGGTTTCTACGTCTGTCTGCTCCATCACATTTGCAGCAGTGCTGTCCGTGTCCACAACAACACCGCTTGCCGCGTAGGAAGCACGTTGCGCCCCAACCAGCCTGCGCCCCTCTTCGCGCTTTACAGAAGCGTTGTACGCGCCAACGGCTCTGGCCTGTTTGCTCTCATCATCTGCAAGCTGCTGTTGCTGATCTGCTGCCTGCTTGCTCCCCACAACGCTTAACGCTGTACCCACAGCTGCCGCTACCATCGCCATACGCTACGCCTCCTCTGCCGGAGCGATGAAGGCATACAGATACCTGTCCAGCAGGTTCTCACCTGTTGCCCTGCACACCCCTTCACGCTCAAAGCCCAAAAATTCAATAAATCGCAACGCCCGTTCATTCTGCATGTTCATGAGCGTTTCAAAACGCACCATCCCTCTTGCTCGCCCGTTGGAAATCAGCTTTTTTAGTACCTTCACCAACAGCAGCGGGTAACGCTCCCCGGCAGAAGAAACAACAAGATAGACACCGCACGTTTTCCCCAACCGGACCCCACCGGAACAGAACAAAATTTCACCGTCCTGCAGCACAGTCACGGCTTCATCTGACATGGCAGAAAAGTACTGCCCATGCGCTTGCAGGTTTACGCCTGCAAAGTCCGGCTGGTCAGAGTCACGCATGGTTATGTTCAGCAAGTCTTCCGGCTTAAAAGGTCGAATCATCGGCATAGCTACACCGTCACTTCAATTTCACGGATTAACGCCAGCAGCGAGAACGGCAGCGGATCGCTGCCAAACACAGACACTTTAGGGTTGTTGCTCCAACCCGTAGCCACGGAAGGTAACTCTAAATCCCCTGTAAACGGTGTGACCGGCTTGTGCATAGCGTTGTTGACGCTACGCAAAAACGTATCGCGCTCCGCATCATCACCCACCTTGTAGCGCATGCCCACGGAGTGCAGAACGCGTAGCGTTACTTTCACAAGGCGCTTTATCACCCCTTGCCCTGTTCCTTGCGGGTGTCCGCCTTCCGGCTGCAACGGTGTTACGCGGTATGTGTAGCCAAGCCCTACAACGATGGTATCTGCTGGAGAATCAAGCGTGATGGAGCCGTTCTGCACCACCTTTTCCTTTTGCACACCGCCGTCTGCCAACACCTGCACGGTCATGCCGTTAAGATGCTCAAGGCCGGAAACACTCGAAAGCTTGCTACCCTGGTATGAAAGCCCGCAGTCCACATAAAAACAATCTGCATCGTCCAAGTTATCGCCCTGCCACGGGCTAGCCATCTGTTCTATGCACACCCTTCCGTTTCGTCTCACAGCAAGCCAAATCTCGGTGTAATCTTCTGCGCTGTTAGCGCACACAGAAAGTACGCGCCCCTGTGTAGTGTGCCGGTGCCACGCATACACCTTCTGGTCGCGCAGGTAGGTCATGGCTGCCAGTGTACCGTCTTCCAACACACACCAGATGATTGAATCAGGGTCTTGCTGCCATGCAAGCTGCTTTACACGCGGGCGTAGCAGATGTTCAGAAAGCAACGATGCCTCAAGTGGCACAAAGCCGTCCTGCTCATAGCTGTAGATAAACTCACGCAGCTTTTTACGATCACGGGAAACAAACAGGGTGGATGCCCCGATAAGCATCGGCGGAACATGTGCAGCGCACCCAACGTTGCTATGTCGAACCGCCTGAACATCGGTAGGCGTCACCCCGCCTTTTTGTGATCCGGAGAGCGTCCACTCTCCGCCACTGGTCAACACCACAAGCGAACGGGCAGGAACCATGCCGCGAATCTGGTTCACTTGGTCAGAATCCAAAGCAAACCCACCGCCAGAGTCATCCTGTTTTGCATCGCCGCCCATGTGTAAAAAGTTACCTGTCTTAGAGAACCACAGCTTCTGCGGATTGTTCGGGCAGCCGCTCCACCATGTGCGCTGCTGAAACAAGCTGATACGTGCCGGCCAGTTTCCTCCGCTCCACTCAGATGGCTGCGAACTAAACGAACATACAGCAACGCTAAACACGTCCGGTCCCGTGCGTTGCAGCTTGCGCGGCTGATGGTTCGGGTGGCAGATAAACAGCACATCCGCAGACTGTGAAAATTGCAGCTCGTGCACTTCCTGCGCTGTGTACGGCAAGGTCAGTTCACGCGGGGAACCGCCGTTCATAAGCTGCCCGCCATCACGCCAAAAACGCACATATCCTGCGCCGAACTCAAGCACATACGTCTGAATGTCGTTAAAAGAAAAATCCTTCAGGCGTGGCGAATTGTTTCCCTCTTTGGCAAAGCCCCTAAAGCGTGTCCCCATCCTGCGAGTTGCGCCGCCATGAGGCCACACAATCAGGTTTTCCAGCTCTTCACAGGCGTTCGCTCGCTTCTGAAGGTCAACATGTCCGGCAAGGCGCGGAGACCACTCGCCGCTCGTAAAATTTGTTTGTATCTGTCTATGTTCCGGCATGACGTTCCTTTACCGTGATCTGCGGTATCCGAGCTTGGCAGATTTCCATTTGTTCGTGCGAATATCCTTCGGGGTTGTTTCCCGTGTGGTGGTATGAATAGCGCGCCTCAAACACACCAACGCTTTCTGCTCCAACTTTTCTGACAGCGACTTTTTAGACGTCAGCGGCATAGCCAAACGAGAAGCCAGCTCGTACACAATCGCATCCTCCAACGCCGCATCATAAAGCTTGGTATCCGTGGAAACGTACTTGATAGAAACGTCCTTCTGGTCAGAAAGAATCACCCCGCTTTCAATGGCGTACGACGTTTCAGGGTACACGCTCACAAGCACCGCATAGTCAACCGGAAGCACATGGGCATACGCGTACTCCCACGCAGGCTTATCCGGGCTGCGGTTCAGCTTTGCACGGCGCAGGCAGCAAGGCCACGGGTGCGCACGCAACACAGCATCCCGTGCAGGCTGCCAAGAACGGCTGGCAACTTCCGCATACACCGTTCCGTCGCTAAGCTCCGAGATGGCAGGCGCGTTAACTTCGCCAAGCGCTCTGTTGATGATGGTGAGTGTTTTAGACATGGTGTGCCTCCGGCGGCTGGGGAAAACCTTTGCAAAGGTTTTTCCCCAGACCCCTTTCCAAAACTTTATGAGGACGACTGCGACAAGTCGGTTTCAAGCCGCAGCCTACGGCGCAAAGAACTTACAAGTTCTGAATCGCCTCTTCGAGGACAGACTTGTTTTCGTTATCCGCAACAAGTTTTTTCAGATTAGCAACCTGTGCCTGAAGCGCTGTTGCGACCTCAGCAGACTTTGCAAGGGCTTCGTTTTCCTGTTTCAACGATACAGCGGATTCGAGCGCGGTATCGCGTTCAAGCTCTACGGCTTTCAGCCGCTTTCCTTGCTCTGTAAAGTCTGTAAGCAAAACTTCATGTACTCCTTGAAGTTCTGCTAATTCTTCACCGGAAACCAGCTGGTTATCTTCTTTCACTTCAGGTTGTTTCGGATGTACAAGCAGCTCTTTGCCTTCTTCGTCCATCGCTTCCCAAGATGCAGCAGAGACAGATTCAGAGAACTTCTCAACTGCACCTTTTTCGTAGATTTCGCCGCCATAAAAGCAGCGTTTTTTTGCTGTAAATAAGGGCACGGCACACGCTCCTAGCGGGTTGCGTACGGGTACACATCCACCTTGCCGACACACGCACCGTCAGACACAAGGTCACACTTGATAAAGCGCTTTGCCTGAGAAGGCAGCACAGCTTCACCAAGGTGCTTACCAGCGACATATGCGCCCGCCTGAAACGTGACACGGCACATTTCCTTGTACGTACCATCTGCTGTGTCACAATCTTTCACCACCAAATGCAGCACCTTTGTAGACGGAATGGTCACAGCAGTTTTACAGCGCACAGTTACGCCCGTGCCACCAACAGAACCGGACAACTTTGCAGGCCCACCTGTAAGCGCTGTAGTCCCAGAGTTCGGCAACGTGACAGCCTCTCCCAAATACTCCCCATACTGCGGGAGTCTGTTATCAAACATTCGCATGAGAAAACCCCTTGCTTGCAATGTTTTTTTAAACCCTCACCACCCGCAAACGTTGACCTGTAGGCGGTGAGATACAAGGCACAAGAGAAAGCCAAGGGCGAAATGTAGTCAGTCCTACATGAGCGTTTGGCTTTCTCGCAGTAACGCCGTAGATCGCTGCCTACAGGTCAACGTGCTGTTCGGTGCCGTCCATGAAGTTGAATGAGGTCTGAATCTCAACACCGTTCCAGTGGGTAAAAGTACGGTTGATGTTCTTGGTATCCGTTGTTGTCTGCATGCTTTTGCCTTTATGCTCGTTAAGCAGCGTCTGGCATTTTGGATGGCAGAAAATGTACGTGTTTGAAGAGTTAGACGCTCGACAATCTGCAAGCATATTGTCGATCATGTCAGCGGTTGGCTTGTGTTCTTTGTCGATATTGCGGATTGCAGCAATTTTTTTCGGATTTGCAAGCAGCAGTCCCATGTAGGCTTTTAGCGCTATGCCATAGACAAGAACCCCATCTTTATCCTTGTACAGTCCACCGTTGTTAATCGGTTCAACATCCATGATTGCACCCATTTTAAACCCTGCCGGAGAATACAATCCGCACAATTCATCCTGCGTAAACGTCACAGCAATCATGCTGTATCCATCACCAGAAGCACCAGCATCTACCACCTTGTTATGCTCATGCGCATACGGCAAAAAGTTGTTGTAGATAATGGCTGTTTCCGCTGACATGCCAGACTCGCGTTGCGTCTTGGGAAGTTTTTTAGCGAAATATTTTTCCTTACCGCCGAAGGCCTTAGCACGATCCTGCGGCACTTCAATTTCACCACCAAGAATAGCCAAATCGGTCTTTTTGATATCGGCTGACACACTCATGGCAGGCAGCGGCGCGTTCATGGGAACCCAGCCAGCACCCTGCACACCGGACAGCTCTTCGTGGTTATGCCAAAGCTCATGAGAAGAAGGAGCCAACGGCAAGATACCCAAAATCGGAGCTTCTTCCGTAATCGTGTCCACCTGATGAGGCTGCTTTTTGCAGTGCTCGTTACTCAACTCTTTGAGTGTCCCCATTAAAAAGTCTTTACCCATGCGATACCTCCGTATCTGCGCTGTTATAAAAAAGCTGTACCCATACGGGCTACTTCATGGCCTGTTTCAGCCACTCTTCCGTGCTCATCTCTTCATCTTCCCCGCCACCTGCTCCGGCACCGTGAAAACTGCCGTCTTCGCCGGTAAGTCTGCCAAGCTCTGTGATGGCCTTCATGGCGTGCGTTACGCGCAACCCCTTGGAGGCATCGATACCAAGCGCCTTTAAGCCGCGCTCAAGCATGGGCAGCGCTTCCTGTGCTTTGTCCCCGTACACTTCCTTCAGCACTGTTTCCGGCTTTTGTGCTTCAAGGTCGGCCTGCTCTGTAGCTTTGGTGATTTCCGTAACGTTGCTTACGTAGTCTCGGAAAATACCTTCCGCCTGATGCGGCAACAGACCGTGCTTCGCTGCCATTTCCGCAAACAAGGTTGCATCACCGGACACGTCCCAGCCTGCAGGCGTTTCTATGCCTTCAAACTGGGTAGGGATTTTGTATTCATCTGCCTTTTCAAACGCTCCGTTCTGGCGGACAAATTCGAGATACTTTTCCGGTGTAGAGAAATCCGGTGTATCCGCGCCCTGTTCGCCGCCTTGCGCGCCTTCTTGGCTACCGCCTTGCCCTGAACCTTCATCACCTGCAGCCCCACCGCCTTGCTCTCCAGCGGCACCACCTTCGGCATCTGCTGCGCCTCCAGACTCTCCACCACCGGATTCGCCACCTTGAGCACCTTCAGCAGCGCCGCCAGCTTCACCACCGCCTGCTCCTTCCTGAGCAAAACCTAAACTCGGTGTCATCGCTCCAAATAATTTCAACATATCAATCTCCTTTCCTGCATAACGTTCCTTGCCTGCGGTTAGCCCATCCCTTGCACGTTAACGGGTCGAGGGGGATTCCCCCTCGCGGATGCAAGGCAGAGCCTGCCCGCCGGAGGCATCACAAAAACTACCCTTTCAAAATATCCAAAACCTCACGCACCAAGGCTTTACGCGCCCCGTGGTGAACCATGTCTTCGTGCTTTTTGCCCATGGCGTATGTTGGTGCATCAAACCGCGCCTGCTGCTGTAAAAACGCAAGCAGGGTTGTACCGTCTTCTGTGTCGAAAACGCGCTTGATTGCCTGCTTCATCTCGATGGAAACCGGATGCGAATCTTCTTGTTTTTTTCGCTTCATCATTGGGCACCTCCCAGCTGCTCCAATGCCTGTGAAATGTCGTCTGCCTTTCCTGCCACGCTGCCCATCTTGTCTGCTGTTTCCACCATGCTCTTGTCTGCTTCCAGCTGAGCAGCTTCTTGCGCCTGCTTTGCACGCTGCTGGCGCTCTGCATCCCGCTGCTGCGTATCTTTGAGATACTTTGCCGGATACCCGAACAGGTCTTGCGTATCCCGAGCAATTTCATCCAGATTAAAGTTGTCGAGCACAGACGGATTCGCGTTGATAACAGGGGCTAGGTACTCAAACGCCCGCTGGAAAGTCTGCGCCTCTGATGCCTTTTGTGCCATGGTGATGGGAGAAACATAGGCAACCTTCAAGCGGGAGATCACACGCTCTTCAAGCATCTGCTTGAGAATTTTTGGTTGTTCAGGAATATCCCCGCGCCGCTCGAGTATGCCGTTCATGCGTTCCACAAAAACTGGAAGGAACTCCGTTGCAAGCCGCCCCCACATAGGCAGGAGCAACATCATTTTTTTAGAATCGCGTATGGCTACCTCGTAGGCCGTCATGTTCGGCCCACCCACCATTTGCAACTGATCGTTAAAAAAGATGGTGCGTATTTCTTCTGCGCGTTCCTTGGTAAGCACATGCACACCGCTTACGTCAGCTGTGGAAGGCAGCGGATGTATGCCGCTGCTGCGCTCACCTGTAACGCCGTTTCCATCGTAGTAATTTGTTGCGCCGGAATCTGTATTCACACCGCCCTTGAACATGTTGCTGTCAACAGCCAGCGGCGGGTCGCACTGAATCTCTACAGCTGCGTTCTTGGATTCTTCCTGACTGTGCAGCAGGCGGATATGCGGCAACGCTGTATGCCCAGCACCACGCCCCCACGGGGCAGAGCCGGAGAACTTGGAGAAGCGCGCAAACATAAACGGCTGCTCCCTGTATCCGCCTTCAGAAAGAAGCTGGTTTGTCTCTTCTTCCCAGAACACAGAGGCATATTTAAATTTACTCGGAATCGTCGCTTCGTCTGACCACTCACCCTGTTTACGAGGGTAAATCGCCTGCCACACGTACACGGTTTCTTCCAGCTGCTTCTGGTCTATCTTGCGTTGTACCGCATCGGAAAACGTACGCTTCTGCCAAATATCTGAGTACAAACCACACTTACGCCTACCCCAGCGCTCCTGCACTTGGCGCACCGTCAGTTCCAGCCGACGGAAAAGCGTATCTACTGTTCCGTACCGATTCTCCGAGATAAAACACTCATGCGGAGAAAGGGATGTAAACGGAATCGCAGAATCATCTTCCGGATCATCGATGAACAAGCCCATCTGCCCGAAACAGCCGTAGTCGAGATAGCACTCGTTCATGGTGGCATCGAAGCCGCTTTCCTCATGCTTGCAGGCATCCATGATGATTTGTGCGATGTTAGAAGCCCACTCGCGCACCTCTTTGGGCAAATCTTCTGTGCCAGTTCCCACAAGCGCTGTGTGCATCCACGTCTGTGCTGGGTTTGTCAGTAACGAGTGAATGCCAGCAGCAAACTGATGCAACGCATCTTCAGGAACTGAACTCCACACAAGTTCGCGCTCTTCGTCCCTGTCAGCTGTACTGCCGAAAAAACGGGCTTTCTCCGGCTGCAAAAACTCAGCAAGCTCCTGCCATGCAGTTTCCGCTTCTCTGCGGCTCTTTTTCAGCACGGTAAGACGTTGTTGCAGCTCTTTCACAAGATGATGCATAGCTACTCACCAAACTTGTTCTTTTTCTTTGTTTCAGCGGAGCCGGTAAGCTGAGCCGTCTTCAAGCTGTCACTGCTGCCCACACTACCGCCCATCAACGTACCGCTGCGCCCTTTGTTGAACGAAGACTTCTTGCGCTCTTCTGCTTTCTTTTCTTCAATCGCTCTTTCTTCCTTCTGGCGCTCTGCGCTGTAGCCAGCATCCGCGGCAGACTTTGGTTCTTCCTTAAAAATTAAACCGCCGGGGTCGACGACTCGTTTCAAAACTTTTTTTGCACCACCGCCCATATCTACCTCCGTCTTTTCCTGCCGCGTGTTGTTGTTGCGTGTGTTGGCGTTTCCCGCTGAACTGGCGGCTTAAACCCGACAGCCGAGTAACGCATGGAGTCCGCACCGTTGGATGCCCAATCGTGCAGCGGCTGACTTTCAAAGCACCCGCGATCTTCGTTCCACTTTTTGCGGTAGTGCCGCAGTGCTTTAAGCCCCTGCGTACATTTCACCTTGTCAAACCAGCAGGAAGGCAACAGCGTGCGCACAGCGTCAATGCCGTCCTGCACAGAGATGGACGGGCAAATCTCAAACTTGATTCCAAGCTCCTTGGCCTTTTCCAAGCGGCTTTTACCGGTTCCAAGCTCACGTACGCGGATATCGTGCGGCGCGATGTGCACGCCGTAGCGATAGCCAAACTGTTTGGCGAACTTCTCCAAAATCCCTGCGTAGTGCTCCAAACCTTCGCCGCTGGCCTCGTAGTAATTTATGTATCTGCGCTGTCCTGCAGGAGAGTGCTGGAAGAACCAGATCGGGGTAGTGTCGCTCATGCCCAAGTCCCACGAGGTATGCACCTGCAACAGCGGGTCAAACGGAACATCGCACACACGCCCCTGCGCTTCTGCCTGCGCCATGTGAGTACCGTAGTAGGCACCTTCCACGGTCTGCGCGAAAGCCTCTTCCGGCGTGGTCGGGTACTCGCGCTTCATGTCTTCCTTAAGGTTGTTCTCCATCACGGAGTACCAAGCCTTCTGCTCTGGGGAAAATTTGAAGCCGAGCTTGCCCTCCATCTCAACAAAGTACTTTTCCTGCTCAGGAGTCAGACGCACGGAACCGGCAGGCAGCACATAGTCCGCCCGCTGATGCCACGGGAAAAAATGGAATTTAAAATCTAGGTTGGTCAGCTCTTCACCAAGGCGGGCTTTGCGCTGCGCCTCATCGCAGGTATCAAAAAACAGGCCGGAGTCCCCTTCTGCTGTGGACTCAAACACAACGATACCGTCAGTCGGTACGGTAGGCAGCGCACCAGTTTTCACTTCCTTTGCGCGCTGCGGAAAACGGGCGGCAATCTTCCCAAGCTCGGACACGTGCAGAAAATGCAACGTGCCCGAACGGAAAGACAGGCCAACAGCAATGGAAGAGTTGTTACACATCAACAATTCCTGTGCGTTTTCGGCCTGCGGATGCAACCCCGGAACCGTTAGCAAGGAGGGAGGAAGATTCTTGAACGCGTAGAGAACCTTGTCGCGATAAATCTTTTTCACATCATCCATGGTCTGCGCGATGATGCCGACACGGGTGTTGGAATTGAACAGGCACAGATCAAGTCCGAACACGCACGAAAAAGTGGTAAAGCCAAGCTGCCGCGCTTTTAAAATTACGTTGCGCGTGTGCATGTGGCTGATGAAATGTGTCTGTTCCGGATTCAGCGTAAAGCGCACGCTGTCCCCGTTTTTGTCGATGATCTTGTACAGGTTGTTCAGCCGCCAGAAACGATTAGCCAGCTTCATTTTCATGTCGTCGTAGACTACGCTTGGCATTCTGCCTCCTCCCCGTCGGGAACAAGGCCACGCTCTGCCGGTGTAAGGGTTCTGGTGTTACCGTCCAGATCAGCGATAAGGTCAGAAAGTTCACCGCTGCCCTGCTGCGCCTGTTCACGCTCTGCCCGGTCGAACACGGTTTTGATGGCGTTTATGTTCGGCACAACCATCTTACGGACGCGCTTGGTTTCGCGCATCTCTGTTGTCTTTGTTACTCTGTTAAGAACTGCCTCTTTCGTCACTTCCGTATAGCTGAACCCCTTTGTCAGCTTCAGCAAAGAGCTACGCGCAGTTTCCAGCGCAAAATCATCATCCCCGCCAGCGCAAGCCGCATCGAACTCTTCATGCTTCTGCCGCCAATCCCATATGGTGGTCTTGCTTACACCAAACAGACGCGCAAGCTGTGCAAGGGTAAAGTTACCCATGGCACAAGCCTCACGCGCCTGCTTTGCGTAGCTTTTTCTGTAGGAAGATTTACGGCCCGCCATGGCTACTTGCCTGCCTTCATGGAGGTAAGCAGCTTGTAAATATCGTCGATTCTTCGGTTCTGGTAATCGTCCGCTTTGGTCTGCTGCTCAATGGAACGCTGCACGCTGCGCACGCCCTGTTCAAGCCTGTTCACAGCGCCCATGTCCGTTTGTATGGCACGGATAGCCTTAGCGTTGGTGTTGGCCTGTGCCTCCACGTCTACGATACGTTCGTAAAACGCAAAGGCACAGACTCCAACCATAGCCAAGCTTTTGAGGATAGTAAGAATCGTAGGGATGTTGATTGTCTTATCCAGACAAAAAGAGGAAGGCGGGCACTTCTTCATACAGGCTACCCGCTACAACTTTGGTCGCTGTGCTTCGTCTTTACGAAAAGAGCCTAAAGAAGAGCCAAGGTAGTAGTTAACAACTGCACCAAAGGCAGTGCCAAGGGAGCCAAGCAACAACAAGGCTGGCTCGCTCACCTGCGGAGCAGATACTACTTCGCGCAGCATCCAGAAAAAACCGCAGATAACCACAAGAGAAACAATGCCGGTAACCCAAGCGCCACCGTGACCGGCCTTAGCAAGCGCAATCTCACGCGCTCTTGCATCCTGAACATTACGTAACTCAGCATCGAGCTGTGCTTTCTGCCACCCGATCAACTGCGCCTGCTGCTGTGCCTCAAGCTCTTTCAACTTCAAGAGCGTTTCAGGATTCTGCTTGATAGCCTGCTCAACCGCCTGCGGAGAATCCTCACACCCAAGGAAAGAGGCAACAAGAGTACCGGCAGCACCGGCAATCGCCCCAACCGGCCCACCTAACGCAGCACCCAAAATCGGTGCACTTTTGGCTACAACAGCGCCTATGTCTTTCCAGTCCATGCCAACACCCCACATAGTAAAATCGATAAAGATTTTATTCGTGGGGATTGTCCGGTGTTGAGCACCAAAGAAGCCAGAAAAGACCCAAAAACAACAGTTCCAACCGCCCGACAATCGCACGGACAATCACCCCGAATGATTAGCGGGAGTATAACATGGGTTTTTAAGGTGGTTCAGTCAGGGAAGGGTGGGGAAGGTTTGGGGAGGCGGGAGCATAGTTGACATAAGTCTGAAGACACCACCAAACGAAAATAACATCTTTAAATAAAAACTATTGGCGTTTACATAAAGGATAAAGAGTTGTAAGCAACAACTTACTTCAAAAAATACTTTATTACATGCTGGGTGGGTTATGACGAAACTAAAAACTCAACTGGAAAACGCTGCTGAAATTAAAGCAACACTACAGCGCCTCAACATCAGACATACGATTGATGATGTCGATGTAGAATGCTGTGTAGTCTACTTACCTTGTAGCAACGGTGTATGTGATACAGCACTTCTTTTCGAGATAATCAAAAATGGTCTTTTAACGAACTTCGCATTGTCATATTCAGAAATACAAAAGAAGCTTGCATTTGCACCGGATGATGCTGTTGAGGCACTGCTAAATAAATCCATTCGGAAACTAAGCAAAAAAACAGCCCATGGAGAACTAGGTGAGTTATTACTGTTTACCATCCTTGATGTATACCTCACTGCGCCTAAGATATTGAGTAAAATTTCGCTTAAAACATCGCCACGCATGCCTGTTTTTGGGGCAGACGCAGTTCATGCGCAATATATTGATGGAAATCTAAGGCTTTATCTTGGAGAATCAAAGCTCTACAAAAACTTTAATTCTGCAAAAACAAAGGCATTGAAATCAATTCAAACTTCTTTTGATCAATACGGTCAAGATTTTGATCTAATTGAAAGTTACATGGATTTCCCTGAAATGACTCCGCAAGGGCAACACGAACTTATCAAGTTGTTAAACCCTTTCACAAGAGACGCTGTTTTTTCTCCAGATATGCTCTATACTCCATGCTTTATCGGCTTTGAAGATCCAAAACTTTTTGCAAATAACAATAACTACATCAATCGCTATAAAATTGTTGCTAAATCGCACCTCGATAGTTTTTACAATTCTGCACAAAGAGTAGGTGTATCTCCCCACAAAACAGCCTTATTAATTCTACCTTTTTCCTCAATTAAAGAACTCGTACTTGGGTTTGTTGACTATATGGAGATTGCTTAATGCCAACATTATATACTGCACTCTCACAGAACATCATTGAAACCCCAGAGTATGCGAAAGCAGTCAATGTTCTTTTCGATGCATATATCAAAAAAACAGCTGGTGAGCCTTTCGAATTACCTATCGACACTCAACAAAAGCTGTCCACTTCTTCGCAGTACTTTTATCAATCCGATAACCAAGCTCACGTGAATGAAGGTGCTAATCTCTTATCAATGCTACTATTTGTAGCAGGCGAAGACACGGCGGAACTTATCCCAATTGCAAAGCAAGTTTATTCAGATTCGGGTGATTTCCCCAACCTTAAGCTCCTTGAAAATAAATTCCAACAAGTCAAATTTAAACTCAGTGTCTTTTCAAAAACGCAAAATGAGTTACGACAAACTTTAAACACAATCGAAGCTGTTTCCCATCCTCTAACTGACTATCAAAGAAACCTTTGGGAAGATCTCAAAAATGATGAAGATGTGATCACAGTTGCCCCAACCTCCACAGGGAAAACTCACATCATCTTACAATACATCGTAGAGGAAGTAGCTTCAGCTTATGAAGCTTTTGCAGCTATTGTGGTACCGACACGTGCCCTTATCTCAGAAGTCGCAAATAACCTTTATGAAATTGCCAAAAGCAAAGGGTACGAAAACAACATCGAAATCTGTACTGTCCCTAAGGACGGTACTTTTAATGATAAAACGATATTTGTTATGACTCAAGAACGCTTATTTGAGTTACTCCAAGGTCAAGCAATTTCTTTCGATTACCTATTTATTGATGAAGCACATAACATCTCAGATAAGAGCCGAGGGGTTCTCCTTCACTTAACACTCCAACACGTCCTTGAAGACAGCTCTCCACAAATAATCATCAGTATGCCTTCTGAACAATATCAGAACGCATTTGAATCAGTATTCTCTGATGTTAATTTTTCAAGACAAATTGTAGCACACTCCCCTGTTGCAAAAGTTTTTATCTCCACAAAGCTGAAAGGAAGAAACATCGAGCTATCAAAACTCGGCTCTGACTCTTTGTGTGTTATTCCAAAGAATTTTACTGGAAGTAAGCTTGCAGATCTTGCCTATAGATTAGGGCAAGGCGAAAGCAACATCGTATACCGCAACAAAACCAACGAATGTGAAGATGTTGCACGTGATATCGCAAAAAATATTCCAGAAGAAGTTAATTCAACTAGATTATTTGAAGCAGCGGACTATGTCGAAAAATTCTTACATGAAGACTTTTCGTTAGCAGATAACTTAAGAAGAGGTGTCGCCTTTCACTATGGCCCATTGCCGGGAGTGATCAGGAGGATGATTGAAGATTTAGCTAGAGAAGGGGAAGTAAAATTTATCGCATGTACTAGCACATTGGCGGAGGGGGTTAATCTACCAGCAAAAAACCTATTCCTCATAAATCCAATGCAGATTGTACCTTATAGCGCACCAGATAGATTGGAAGATGTTCGTCTAGACAACATCACAGGTCGCGCAGGAAGAATGCTAGAACATCTATCTGGTAATATTTTTCTTATCGATCAAACAGAATGGACATTCAAAGATTATTTTGATGATATTAAGAAAGAAGAAAAAATTCCAATTTTCTTCAATGTGTTAAATGAAGATATCGAGAATGTAATCAATGCATTAACAGGAACATTCGATTCCCAAGAAGAGGGACAATATACTCTCTACACTATTGCTAATAAATTAGTTCGTGAGTACGGCAATGAAACTCTATCAACCACGCTTAATGCACCAGAGCTATCACTTCCAGCTAACAAACAAGCAAGCTTAGTTGCGAGCATCAAAGCTGCTTACGAAAACCTAAAAGTCTCTACATTTACTTTAGAAGCAAATCCAACTATTGGCTACATCCAGCAGAACAGACTTTATCAATTTCTGAGTAGCCAAAGAAACATTGATGATTGGGTACTGCCTCACCCTATGTCAGCAGACTTGTACCCAAGACTTCTCACAATCTGCAACACCTTAAAGGATCAAGGTATTTTCTTCCCCACTCACTCAAGTTCTGAGTTTATTTCCAGCTTAGCTAAAAAATGGATTCAAGGAAAACCACTGAGAACAATCATAAACGACCAAATTGTATATGACAGTGGAAAAGAAAGAATTCCTTCCTGCAACAAAAGTGTTCGAGACGTTATCAAGACTGTAAATACAGATATACGCTTTAAATTCGCAGCAGCGTTGCGATGCTATCATCTAATTTTGACTGAAGTACTATCCAAAATGAAATCTGATACTATATCTGTAAAGCTTCATACTTTTATAGAAATCGGAGGCTGCAGTGAACGAATCATTAACTTAGTTAATATGGGTCTAGCACGCGAAGCAGCAATCGAAATTCACAATATTCTTCCTGATAGGATTCGTATTAGTTCTTTTGAAGAATTAAAAAAGCTGTTCGAGTCAAACAAACTTGAACAGCTTCACGCAGTAACCCAAAAAGAATTGGTTAAACTATTTTCATAGAAGTAGAAAAATAACTAAGGGCATTGAGAAGAACTTCCTTTGCCCTTTTTTCATCAATAAAATTCTTGCGAAGCAGCAATTCAGAATTAAAAACAGCATAAACAGTCCCCAAGTTTATGCTAACATGCTGCTCCTCTCTATCAACAGCTTGCACAGCAAGGGCGCTGCACCCTTCATTTTCTATCAATTCATCTAGGTAGTTACAGGTTTCGGCTTGATCATATTCTTCTAGGTCGGAGATAGTAAGCGCCAACTTCGATCTTTTTAAAAAACGAGTTTGGCTAATTCCTTCCAACAGCATTGGGACTCTATTAGGCTGCTCAAATAATTTAGCAAGATCTACTGTAACTTTTATCTCTTTAAAAATTTGAACTTCTTTAAGTTTCTCATATTCTGTCTCGCGCGAAACTTGCTCGACTACAATTTTAGATGTCCGTTCTGAACTAAATTGCTGCAGTACTGTTACTGCAGTCGATTTTAGACTATCACCTGGGCAAGTTGTAAAACCAAGTATGACTTTTCTATCTGGAACTAATACGAAATAAAATGGATCTCCAATAATTCCTTGGTTCAAAGAAATACCAGTGATCGCCCCATCATTTAACCCTCGCGTTTGCCAAGTATTTCTCTCCCTAACCACAGATAAAAAATAACACTCATTTCCTTCCAATCCAAAGCTATCCTGCATTTTGATCAAATATTTCTTATCACGTATATTTATTAGCCTTGTTGGCTTATCTAGGCTTTTGCTAGAATCATGGACGGCAATAAAATCATCAAAGAATGAACCATATGCTTTTATCGAAAAGACTTTTACAGCAACTTTCTTTTTCAACTTACTCATAATACTCCCCGCATCCTACTCACAACTTTTATCCCGACCTCGAAGGAACAAGCAATCGCCTGTTATTATATAACAATATAGCAATGCATATATTCTAAATTGACTCTTACACCATTTGCTCAAAACTCACCAGCACCTGAAAGTCTAACTATTTTTTTCATATCCTACTAACAGCCGCAAAGCTCATTACCTATCTCCCCTGCCTTACCAGCCACACCGTCAACGCATTCACTTCAGCCCCGTAGGTGCGCCCGTCCTTGTAGATCGGCGCACCTTGTTCATGCCATTTCTTAACAGTCCGACGACTTCGGCCAAACTCTTTACATATCTGTTCAAGACTCTTCAAAACCTTCGGTGCCACAACTGTCATCTCGCTACCCCTCCGTGCCTAGTACTTCGCGTTCATCTAAAAATTTTTCCAGAGCCGCCTGCCGGATTCGGTACATGGGCTTTGCTGCTGATCCGATGTTACTGGCGCGCAGCTCTCCCTTGCGGATAAGCTTACGCACAACCTCAACGCGTACCCCAAGAGCGGCAGAAACATCCTTTACGGTCAGCGTTACACTTACACTCATGCTCTCTCTCCTATGCTGAAACTGCGCACCGCACCACGTAGATGCTCGTTCCGGAACGCAAGATAACTCTCGGTACTCCCCACGCTCTTGTGCCCGAGCGCCTTGGCAGTCTCGCGGTAGGCATCCACACCAACGCCCTGTGCGACAAGATCAAGCATATGCTCATACACGTTGTTGCCAAAGGTCTTACGCATGGAGTGCGTTCCCAGCTTGCCGGATAACCCGCACATGCCGAACGCACGGGATAGAATCTGGTACGCCCTCACCCGTGTAATCGGGCTATTCTTCCCTTGCCGAGACTTGAACAGATAGCTGTCGTGGTTCCACACGCCGCGCTTCTGCATAACGTAGATCAACGCAAGAACAGCCTCTTGCGCTTGAGGATTCATAAACACCTGCCTGCTCTCATGCTTGCCTTTCATGTTCCGGCGCAGCACTTCCACCTCTGCCCGTACACGCTTGTTCTGCACCACATCACGCACCCGCAGAGAAAGCAGCTCAGAAATCCTAAAACCGCTCATCACACCAAGAATAAACAACGTCCTGTCCCGCTGCGCATCGTACCCGGTAAAGCTACTTGCAACCTGCTGCACTTCTTCAACAGAAAGCGGCCTGCACCCCTTCATTTGCACCTCATGAAAAATGTTAAACTCAGCAACCTAACGCGCTGCTGAAATCCTGCCCGAAAAATTCCGCTCTCAACCGCCCTTGTCCTCATCCACTCAAAAACTCAGCGTTCGGAAATAGAAGCTTAACTCTTTGTAATTTAATTCAATCCACAATCTGACGTTTGTTCGGAAATAAAAACCACTCCGTGAAACAATTCAGCACCTTTGTAGAAAACGCAGCACCCGTTTAAAACGCGTCTAGCACGGTCTAGCTGCATGAGATTTATGTTTGCTGAGTCTGTTAAGCTCATAAAGCTTCAACGCGCTAACAACCTACTTTTATCTAGAGAGTTTACATTTAACATCAAAAGCTTTAATCGTCTTATATGCTTAACATTTTTAACAACCTTACTGATTACACATCGGATGGCGGAAACCTTGATGAACGAGGAAAAATTGCGATTAGATATGCAATCGTTGCAATCCTATTAAAGCTTTACTCTCTTTCACCTGTAGACTTTTCTTCAGTAAAAGAAGCACAAAGCGCTTCATCTATTGTTACTCAATATTTATTTACGGTACTTCCTGAGAAGGCACTCTACATATTTACGATAGTAAACATGTATACAATGCTAGCTTTCTTTTTCTTTTATTTGGGAACCTATTCATGGATACTTTTACAAGCAGACAAAACTCCATTTGACAAAACGAACCGGTCTTTCTTTCAAATTATGAAGAAAGATATTTCTAGCTTACAGAACAAATTCGAAAAATTTATATATTATACATTTCTCCCATTGGCTTTTTTGGCATTTTATCTATCTAAATGCCTTCACTGTCTTCACAGAGCATTTTCAAGAATAGTGCCTGGATTATTTGGAATGGTGGCATTCTTCGTGACAATTAAGGAATTCTGTAAACTAGTTATCTTGTCATCTGATATACTCCCCTAACCCCGCTCTATTCCCCTTCACACCAACCACCCACACGGCTTCACCGTACCGCTCGTGCTGGCCTCTATCGAAGTGGAACCAACTCATGCCGTCGAAAGCTTCTATGCGCTGGATGTGTTCAAACTCCGGCGCATTTGTTTTTGCTTGCATGTCGGCCCATATCTCAGTGGGTGTCACGTGAGTAAACTTGCAGTCAAAAGCGCGGAACAACCTGTGTTCAGAAAGCGTAGCACCTTCCTCGCACTCCCAAGGTCGATACCCGGCGAAACGAAAGATATGCGCCTTGCTAAGATCAAGCGCATCGGCTTCGCTAAACGCCTTCCAGTTATTCACCATGCAGGAGCCGTAACGCTTGCGCAGCAGATCGAGCGTAACAAGCGCTAGCTGGTCAAAGCAGCGAAACAACTTCTGCGGGTTACTCGCATACACCTGCTGCATAGGTTTTGGCAGCAGAGGAATCGGCGGAATAAGCTCTTCGATTGCAAAATGTTCTGGAATAAAATTACTCATCATATCTCCTTTGCTCTGTTGAATTTTCACACCCCGCACAATCTCTGACATACCGCCATTGCCACCCGACCAGCTTGCACGGCCTCAAGTGCGGAAACTTCTCTTTCCATTCCCGCGCCTGCTCCCAGCTGATGCAGCCAATGGACTCCGGCGAGGGCGGCGAAAATTTACACCCTGCTGCCATGCTGACGCGGCATATGCTTTGCCGGACTTGTGGCGTTGACCCTGTCTAAGATGCTGGCAATGTTATCCAAGGCAGTCTTGCAGTACTCTTTGCTTACCGGCTCCGGCGCAGCTGCAAGCGCCTTTTGCTGCGTTGCATCCACCTCGGAGCGCAGCAACGTCAGCTGTTCCAGCACATCCTTGCCGGTGGGAATAAAATTATTCTTCACCCGCCAGCTCCGGATAACCGCAATAAACTCCGCCTCCGTCACTTTGTGGGGCAAAATGTCTTCCTGCAGCATGGCTGCCAGCTCCTCAAGCTCGGTTACGCGATACCGACTCGCCGGATGCAAGCGCAGGTTGAGCCTGCCCAGCTCCAAGCGAATCAGCGCCGTTGGTACCTGTCGCATTCAATTCCTCCCGCAGTTGATTCAAATACTCAACTTCCTGCCGCTGCTCCAAGTCCACACACTCGCGGTATGACCTCGGCTGCGGAACCTGCCCGTGCTGCGGCACAGCTGCCGCCCGTGGCTTATCCTGCTCACGCGAAAGCCAGCTGGTAATAAACGCCTTAATGCCCCTGCGCGTCTTCCTGCGCGTCTGGTTCCCGATAAGCCAGCCCTTCATGGCTCTTAATGCTTGTGACACATCCACGTTCGGGTACAGCGGCGCAAGCTCTGCCACAAACTCCTGTGTCACCTCGAATGCAGAACCATCATTCAGCGGCAAAGTACAAATAAGCGTCTGCTGAATTAGCGGCGTCGATTGTTCCTCGAACTCTGGACAATAAATACTGGGAGATTCATTGGGAGGTTCTATGGGAGATTCTGTGTCCCACTTTTGGTACTGGTGCCCGTCCCACTTTTGGGACTGGTGAGGAGTACTTTTTGGGCTATGCCCACTTTTGGACATGGTTACCTTTTGGGTCTGGTACATGTCCCTATTTTGGGCTTGGTTACTTTTTGGGACTAGTGTTTCTTCCTCACGGCCACGCACCCCGATCAAAACGTATTCGGGAACAGATTTGTTATAGCCAACAGATCGACCTGTTTTTTCGATCAAGCCTTTCTCACGAAGACGCTTTAAAACCGCCAAAACTGTTTTACGATTTAGCCCAGCATCCTTGGCCAGTCGTGAGACAGAGGGATAGCAGGTGTGATCTTCCCCTGCCCTGTCTGCCATAGAAAGCAGTACTATTTTATCAGTCGACTTTAGCTCTTGTTTCCAAGCCCATGTTGTTGCATCAAGGCTCATAATTCATCCTTACTACCTTTCATTACTTGTCATTACTTTGCACTACTCACAGAAGTTACAAACATTTTTAGAAAGTCTCCTTTTATGCTAACCAGTTAAATTCTCACACATAAAAGATATAACTTAAAAGGAGACCCTCATGACTAAAACTTGTCCATTTGCAAAAGAGATCGCATCAAAGAACACGTTTATCGACGCTTCCACCAACCCCTCTGGCCGATTAGGTGACCATGAGTGCAGGTTGACGGAATGCAAATTTAACGAAGCAGGCCATCTCTGCCGCATTAATGCTATTTTCAATTATCAGCGTGATACAAACGAACTAGTGCGAAAGCTTGCAAGCCGGTTAGGCATCAGCGTCTAACTTCTTCAACAAGCTTCATCACATCAAAAACAACTGTCGCTGCGGGGTTAGTCCCTTGAGCGCTGCAAAGCTTTCCATTCTCATCAAGGTGAGCGGTCACATGAAAGCAGGCAATACGATCATACCCGTTTACTGCACCGTGAATGCTGACCCATTCTGCCTTTGCAGCGGCAGTTTCAACCTCTTTCACCAGTTCAGATAAAGTCATAGCCATCTTATTCTCCCTGCTCCTGCTCGTACAACGTCACCGTCTGCCGCACCTCGTCCACATGCTTATCCAGTAACGCCCTAACGGCGCGCATGTCCTGCCCGTCGCGTATGGCCTCGTGCAGCTGCACAAGCGTGGGGTAATCTTCCAGACACTCAGCGCGCACGTCATCACACGTTGGCTTTGCCTGTTCCACAGGCACGCAGGTAAAACCGGCTGGTAGCGCCATAAACTGCAAAATCGCTTGGGCGGTATCTGTGCCGCCCACCTCGTGCAGGTTCTGAAGCAGCACGCGCACCCTGTCGATCACAGGCCGTGCGTTATCTCCTTCCAAATCAGGATTACGCATTTGCCGGTACAACTGCTTTTCCCCCACCTGAAAAATCTTCTTCAGCAGCCCCATTCCAAGAACTGACTTGGCATCAATCATCAGTTCCCACGGCTGCAAATTGTTCTTGGGCATGTCCAAAACTCCCTTGCAAGGTAGACAGTTCTATAAAAACTTTCGCCTACCCTTTTTGACTCACATTGCTAAAGTCAGGTACCCCTATCGGTCGCACCTGTGCGAATAACTCCGGCCTCAGTTCTTCAATGGGAATACCCAACTTTGCATAATACCGGAGCGCGGCCTCCCCGCCGATCTTCCTTTGTCCATTGCAATGACGAAGAACGGCTGAATGATGCAACCCGCACATACGGGCAATATCCGCAACGGTGCACGCGTGATCGTGTCGATATTCTTCAATTTTATTTTTCATACCCACAACTGTGACACGAGGCATTTTAGTTATGCAACCCCCAAAAATGTGGAAGTGAAAAAGGTGGCACAAGACATTGCTAAAAAAGATAAAAAAACACGCATGGCTAAATATGATCCAGAAAACGCTCATGCGTGGAATGTAATTCTTGCTGAAGTCAGAAAATTAAAAGCTGGCGGACAGCGACAGCACGAAATTGCTAAAACGATGGGTGTCAATAGAGATACTGTTTCTCGCTGGTTAAGCGAGGAACGAGGTGGAGAACGCACCACATTTGGTGCAATGCTTCGCTATGCAGACGCTCTGGGCATTCCGTACAACAACCTTCTCGCTAAAGGTGAGCTGAAACCAGAAGCCGCAGCGGTGCCGGCAACACAGTTCAGCAAAGCCGTAGCCAAGGTGCTCGAAGGATTCGCCCAGGATGATGATACCACCGTTACCGACATTGCAAAGCAAACAGGCTTGCCAGCAGTAGAGGTAAACGCGGCTCTGGCAGGAGACACACAACCTTCACTCGAGCTATTTCATCAACTCTGTAAAGCAATCGGAGTGAAGGACACTATCGTCTTGAATCGAGCAGAAAAGCTCATTGAAGAGGAAGAAAAAGACACTACTGCTAGCGCTGCAGCAACTAGATCAGCGTAAGGGTCATTCGCGGGGGCGGCTCTCAAAAGCCACGGGTGCAGTATTGTTCCAAAAAAAACCACTATCTACGCATAGTTTTACCGAGAATATTCAAACAATAACACATCAGATGGCATATTTTTTACAGCAAAATGTAATACAAAATAGTTTGACTCACGCAAAAAAAGTATCATAGTGATACCTGAGAGCAAAGTTTTGGGCAACAGAGATCGCAATACCAAACGAAAACCAGAATACCTGCTATCGACGGTAAAAAAACTGGTAACATCAAACGATGTAAAAATTTCAATAAATGCAATTCGAGATATTGAAGGTGCAGGACTGACCCAAATGGTTATTCCTGAAATTATTCTTCAATTGCAACCAACCGATTTTCATATAAGCTCATACTACCCAGACACCCCTGATAAACGTTGGCAAGACGCATATAAGACCTATTTTGAAGGCCAGAGCCTATATGTTAAATTTAAAATTACTTCCTCCGGTGAGTTACTTATTATTACCTCATCAAAGCCTAATTCAGACTAAACACTAAGGAGCAATCCATGACTATCAGTGATGCCATATGCCCTTTCTGCGAAGCTGGAAGGGTTACCCCTAAGTTAGGAAGAGATTATTCATATCAAGACGAGACGATTCACCTTGCAACATATGAATCATTCGTGTGTGATGAGTGTGGCGAAGAGTTTGTTGATGCTAAAGCCAACGCAGAATCTTCACGTAAAATAATCGAATTTCAAAGACAAGTTGATGGATTACTTTCTGCCGCAGAAATTATCCAATGCAGAAAGCAGTATGGGTTAAATCAAAAAGAATTTGCTGACTTACTAGGTGTTGCTGAAAAATCTTTCGCCCGATGGGAAACCAGCACAGTCAAACAGGGTACACAAATTGATAACTTGTTACGTACCTACCTAAAATACCCAAAAGCTGTAGATGCATTAGCTGACTACGACACGTACAAGCTTAAAATAGAAAAAGCGTTATCAAAAGCATCTATTCTCACAACTCCCTCTAAACCTCAACCACATGAAAGCTACTTAAAAACATTAAAAGTTAAATATGTCATAAAAACGGTTGAAAGCGACGAGCAACTTGATGAGGGTACAAACAATTTTATACAACTACTTAGAGTAGCACTTAGCAGTTCTAAATCAATGGGAAAAGAACTTGGCTATAAAGAAGGTAAGCTCCGTGCGGAGATTGCTCAGCAAATAGAGAGGCATCACAAAGCTAGAAATGCAGAAGAAAGCCACTACGTACCAATACCAAGAAAGTCACTTAACATGCAGTCAAAAAGATAGCTTATGAAAGTACACAATATAAATTTAGTACATGTTGAATTTTATGGTAATGCTCTTTCAGATAAGCAATCAGGCGATATTTCTATTGCCGTTCGTCGTGAATACCACATCTCTGATGACAAAAAATATTTAACCGTAATTTTGGGTCTTAAGACAACAGATGACGAGGCAGCCCCTTTTTCTTTCCGAATTGAATATGCGGGACTATTTTTTATAGAAAAAGATGATCAAAAACGAATAGAAGAGATTGGGCAAAAAGACGCCCCCGAAATGATGCTACCGTACTTGAGAGAAACCGCAACATCATTACTCTTGAAATCAGGCTTCCCCCCTATCGATATTCCTTCTCTTAACTTTGACAATATTCAATTTCCATCACAGGAAGATTAATAAACATTACCCCGCCTCTGGCGGGGTTTTTAATGTCCTGCAGCAGAAGCAGAAACTCCCACAGCTACCAATCCACAGCTCACCATCAAAACTCTACAAACACAACTCACCTAATCACTGAAACGCTAATAAAAAGCTAGAAAACATGTATATTCCAATAAATATCAGGATCAAATAGGACAAATTTTTCCAAAAAGCATGCCCCATATAATTATCAGTACTTCTTTTCAGCCCTACAACAGCCACGATAGAATATGGTATACGAACAAACTGAAGCAGCAGTAACATACCTGCTTTGGTGTGAGTGTCCAAGGAGTCGGCACAAATAGTTCTATCTAAGGCGATAATAAATAGCAGAATAAATAGCACATTGAACACCCAAAAGGCCTTCCACAACGGATATTGGCCTCGCCAAAGTTGTTTTAACCACCCCATGTTACTTTCCTTAAATATTAGAAAAAAGTTTTACGAAAAAACCTAGAACAAAAAACAAAAGAGTACCCTTGGCACAATATTTCCAAAATGTACTTCCTGTGTATTTAGTCGCACTCTTCCAAGTTGCAACGCCCCAGATAATCGCCCAAAAATAAATAAAAAACGCACCTGTAACAAAAGTCAAAGGTGAAGGCTCTGCTGAGATATTCCGCAAAAGAATTGGTATTACGATCACCGTAAGAAAAAAACCGCCTAACCCAACACACCAAAAAGTAATATGAAGTGGATATTCCCCTCGCCACAGCTTTCCTAAAAACCGCATAACTGCTCCTTACTATTATTTATATTCGCATCACCCACCTGCCCTATATATTTTTTTTTATCAAGAGCCGTCGCATGTCAGTTTTTCTTTGGCGATCTCACGCCAAAAACATTTCCACTTCCACAGCAGACTTCCGTACTCGTCATTAACTAGCCTCATTGTCGACCTGCCTAAACAAGCCCCAAGCTAGCCAACCCTTCATACGTAAATCGTACGAATTTAATGCACGCCATAATCACCGCTAATTTTGCTGCTCCCTTCCAAAAAGGAACTCCTTCATACTGTTCTGCACTTTTCCATATCCCCCTCAAGGCAACAACCATGTAAGCGGGAAATACAATAAAACTGCAAAGAAAAACTAATTCTGCGGCTCCTAAACTTTCTGCCCCCATCCTCTTAATACTGGCTGACAAAGAAAAAATGAACACTGCAAAAAGGATATAGCCAACAGCGCAGCCAAAGCACCAAAAGCTTATCCATAGCGGATATTCCCCTCGCCACAACTTTCCTAAAAACTGCATAACTTCCCCTTACTATTATTTATATCTACTTTATTCCCCTGCCCTATATATATTTTTTTATCAAGAATCTGCCTTGTGTCATTTTTTTCTTGACGAAAAAATCTGCCTCATGTCACACTTTCTTCACGCCGCAAGAAAAAGCCAAACACAACGCGAGATTATCACCGTTGTTAGTCCGCAATCTCTTGGGTGCCAATCTGGAGAGTTCGCAAAGTCGGCTTTCTGGAAAGGATTTAGTTTCGCGAACCGCAGGGCTGCGCTGTGCAGCCGATTCATAGTCTCCATTGTTTGGAGGGTGAGCTCGGCGGTTCCATGTACGGAGCCGCCCTACGGGGCGCGAAAATACAAACTCGCTAGCAAGGTGAACGACCATGACCAGCTACAGAGAAAAGCAACTGCCGAGTATCGGCTTTATCAACCGTCTTTGCATGGCGGGCGTACTGCTTCTGTTTCTTTCAGCAGTGCTAAGCCTTGGCGAGTTTCTTACTGGTGCAATGTAATTTCCAACCAGCAAAGGATGCGGGCAGGTGCGGGGTTTATCCTTCGGCCCCGCCCTGCCAATGGGAGAGAAGCTATGTTTAGTCTCACGCTCACAACATCGAGCGGAATTTGCAAAGTGGACGAACTGCCAGCGCAGTTCAGCAAAAACCTTGCATACGCCCCACGCCATCTCAAAGTGGCAAAGGTGAACGGCAAACCGGTAACAGACTGCTGCGACACATGCGGTCGGCCGATCTGCCAAGGCGACAGCTACACCACCCGCAACGGGCATGTCTGGTGCAACACCTGCTTGCCGCAAAGCAACTAGGAGCGGTTATGCCTGTAGTCATCTGCCCTTCCTGCAAAACAGAGCACTTTGTCCGGTCAAAAAAAGGGAACAAACTCTGCAAAAAATGCTGTGCTGCGGCTATCAGCAAAAAGAAAAAGGCCAAACCTCGCAAGCCACCACGCAAAGGCAAAATGGTGCCATGCGAACGCTGCGGGACTGAGTTCTACCAGCATGTATCCCGTCTAGAATCCGGTAATGGTAAATTCTGCTCAAAAAAATGTGCGTACGCAGCAAAAAAGGAAGCAAAGCGCATAGCCAACACCGTCAACTGCCCGTGGTGCGACAAAGTGTTCGTTAAGCGGTCAGAGCAAACATATTGCTCCCGCTCATGTGCTGCAGCAGCCGTCCATGCACGCAACAACAGCGCAGATAAAAAGACAGCAAAGCGTACCTGCATTGTGTGTGAAAAAGAATTTACGCTTGGTGTCAGCAACAGAATTTGCAGCCACGCTTGTTTGGTTCAGCACAGAAAAGAGCTTGGCTGCCACCCAACAAAGTATGCGCTGGAGTCTGACCCGTGGGAAACCGGAGCCATTCCACCAGATCGCTTTGCCCGCGACATGTTCCGGCAACCTGATCCAGTGCTGGGGTTCTGATGCAGATACGCCAACGCCCACTGCCTACGGAGGTTATCCCCAAAAACACATGGATAATCATCCAGCAGCCAACCAAGCAGATTCGCGCCATCACCTGCGAAGAAAGCGAAATTATAGACGGCAAGCACGTAGTCAAAGCCAACGGCTACGGCTTTTCCGGAAAAGAAATTCCGGTTTCAAAGATTGTTAAGAGAACAAAGCTGGCTGAGAGGAAAGAAGACCATGCCAATTGAGCAAACAACAACGGTCTGGGAGTGCGAACACTGCTTCAGAGAATTCGATTACGAAGACGATTGCGCAGAGCATGAGGATAGATGCGAACGCAATCCAGATTACAGCGAAATTACTGGCGATGCAGTAACGCCACTTTGTGACTTTTGCGACCGCTGCACAAAAGAAGGCTATCGCAGCCCAGAGTGCAAACTGCTCTATCCAGATAACTCTGTCCGCGATTGTCTTCTATTTACACCTGCGCGCGACTTACCAACCTGCTAACGCAACAGCGAACACAAGGATTTAACCATGGAAAAATTACAAGAAGTGATGAACGAAGTTTTCGTTGAATACGAAAAGTCCGGCAAAATTAAAGAGCTTTTCGAAAATAATATTGAAAGCTGCATTGCGAAGGTTGTTGAAGAAGAATTTCGCTATAGTGGTAAGGCTCGAAAAGCAATAAAAAGTGCCATTGAAAAAGCATTACCCGAAAATATTGAAGCCACTCTCAATATTGTTGAATACAACCACGTTGTTTCCAACATTCTTAAAGAAAAATTGGGGGGACTGTTCACAGAAGAATCCAAGCGCATGGCAGACAACTTGGTTGATGACCTGCTTGAGGTTCCTGCTAAAGAAATCACCTTGCACGAACTCGCCGAGGCTTTTGTTGAACAATACAGCGAAGAAGCTCAAGAGGAAGATTGGGGATACCCACAGATTAAACTTGAGGATTCACACTATAGCTGGGCAGACGACGGGGAATTCTACAATATTACATTTAAACCACATGAAGACTCTTGGCGTGATGAGATAGTACTTCGTGTGCATCAAGACAAAGTGCACTCCGTGAGATTTGGGGATGAAGAAAAATACAAGAAGAAATTCAGCGGGCATGACGCTCAAGTCCATGACTTTGAAAAGCTTGTGTTCCAGCTTTATGCCTGCCGTATCAAGCTTGTCCGTGGTGACTTTGACGAAGATAACTACTCGTATCCAGATCGTTACTAGTGATGAACACCATCACCGCACAGGACAAGTCATTACTCCTCATCGCGGCACTATCCTTCTGCCCTGTTATCGGAGCAGCTTGCAGCATAATCACCCTTCTCGGTGCTTTTTACGAAGCCACCACCCGCGATTGGAAAATGTTTATTGTATCGCTAACACTAGGCTCTACAGCCTGCTATATTTGGAGCTAATATGAAAGAAGAGATGATCGAACCAGCACCACGTGGCGCACAGCATTACCCGATCAGAGTGATCGAAACAGACAAGATGCTTTTAACCACCCAAGAGGTAAGCGACCTTACAGGAATCCCCGCAGCCACCCTCAACGCTTGGCGCTGCCGCAAGCAAGGCCCCCGCTATGTAAAATTCCCCCGCGGAGTCTTCTATAGGCCAAGTACACTGAAGAAATATTTCGAATCGTGTGAGGTTCGGACGGTTGATATGTAACGAAGAAGCTCCCTGTTAGGGAGTTTTTTCTATTGCAATGTCGATTGCAGCAACACAGCGTTCAATACTGGACAACACTTCGTCATAGAACTCTGACTTTCTATACTTAGCCATGCAGTAGTCATCTTGCCTTTTTACCCACGACAACCCACTAAGTCTTCGCGTTATCTCCTTATTACCTTTTGCTGCGAGCTCCTTTCGAAGTGCACCTAACTCTAGCAAACAAGATTGAGCACACAACAAATCATTCTTATGATTAACAAAAAGAGATCTAAGCATTTCACCACCCTTAGGTGCTTCATTAATAGAATGAATACTATCTATGCACGAAAAAAATTTTATTGGTAAGGAGGGTGAAACTGTTGCTAACTGGTATATACTATGAGTGTCGTAATACTCAATTACAATCGGACGCAATGCCTTTCCTTTCAAAATCTCATCATAAGGAAGATAACCCGCTGCATGAAGTTGGCTATCAACTATATTACAAAGTTGCCATGTCCATCGCAACACACTGTTTTCTTGCACTGCAATAACTGCTGATGCATACCTCAACTCACGCATCAGGAAATTAATTTCATTTTTAACTTCAATTTTTCGACGTGTTTTCTCTGCCAACCAAGTACCTACAAAAACACCACCTACAGCAAAAAAACCATTAATTATCAGTGAGAGGTAATCAGACGGGACTACCACTTCGAGAACTTCTGCATGGAGGCCAATCGGAAAATCCATTTATTTCTCCTAACGTTGCTTTATTTCACCAAACCTTTTAGTTTTTTATAATGATTGTCAACATCCGTCCCCCATGTTGACAATACGTTGACAAAAAAAGGGTTACAAATTCTTTCGAATTCGTAACCCTTTGAAATCTATGGTGCGCCTGACAGGAGTCGAACCTGTGGCCTGCCGCTTAGGAGGCGGCTGCTCTATCCAGCTGAGCTACAGGCGCGTTTGAGATGGGAGTTCTACTCCCAATTTTAGGAAAAGGTCAAGGAAAACTCTGTAATGGTTAGTTATTAAACCAACGCGCTTGCTTTATTCCAAAAACTCCTTTTTATCCGCACAGTTTCTTTTCTATTTCTGCCTGCCACGTTCTTTTGATTGTATTCAATACACATTCCTGCTACTGCGCATTTTTAACTAACAAACATTTTTTGATAGTTAATAGTGACTGTAATTTTTCCTTACAGCATGCTGCGTAGCATTACAAAAGAATTACTCCTTTTTGCATATTGCGTTAACTATTAACGCATTATTCATCCCAAGCACACAGCATGCCCGTAGCCTTATTTTTTACATAATATTGAGATACATATGGCGAACTCTCGCACTTCTTCCCTGCTTAACGTTGTGGCAGGGGCTATCTGTATTAGTTTTTCGGCAGTCTTTGCAAAACTGGCATCAACAAGTCCTGATGTATCGGCATTTTACCGGACATTCATTGGTGGCACTTGTCTGCTTATTATTGCTGTGCTGCACCACCGTAGCGCACTAATGAGCTTATTAAAAAAGCATAGTGTACTTCTCTGCGCCGGCGGACTGTTTCTCACACTTGACTTAACAGCCTGGCATCGTTCCATTAATATTTTAGGCCCTGGTGTTGGCACCATCCTGATTAACTTTCAGGTGTTCTTCCTCGCAATCGCAGGATGGATTTTCTTTAAGGAACGCCTGTCGCTGCGATTTGTTTTTGCAGTTCCGCTGGCATTGGCAGGACTCTGCATGCTTATCGGCATTACAGTAGACAGCTTCCTTACAAGTGAATTTTCAGGAATAGGACTTGGGCTTTCTGCCGCACTTTGGCTTGCATTATATACTCTTATGGTGCGCTACATCCAAATGCAAAGTCCATCAGTTTCACCAATTGCGGTTGTTGCGCTTGTATCTCTTGCATCTGCTGCAAGCATGGGGCTGTTTTTTATCTGGAACTCCACCTCCATTGCGATCCCGACGGCAACTGATGGAATGTGGCTTTTCCTATACGGGCTTGTCAGCCAAGCTACTGGCTGGCTACTTATTTCCCGTGGATTACCGGGGATTCCAACATCACAAGCTGGCCTTACCATTCTAATTATGCCTGCCCTGTCATTCATTTGGGATATTCTCTTTTTCGCGCGACCTGCCGGAATGATGGAGCTTGCAGGCAGCATCCTCGCTCTCACAGCCATTTGGCTTGGCACCTCATCCCAAGCGCCTGCAAAATAAACAAAAAATTTTGGAGCCAGATAGCGCACTTTGTTATCTGGCTTTATTTTTTGCCATCAAACTACTGTGTCCGGTAACGAAACATAACGGCAGCAGCCGGCATTGTCACAACAGAAATAAGCAGTAGTGGCCAAACATGGTGCCACATAGCAAATGAATCTGTGCCAGTCAGAAAGACATCCCGCAATCCTTGCACAACATACTTTAAGGGATTGATTACAGTTGCACGCTGTAACCACATAGGCATATTGCTGATGGGCGTTGTAAAACCTCCCAACAACACCGCAGGCATAATAAAAACAAATGCTCCAAGAAGTCCCTGCTGCATTGTTACCGAAATAGCCGAAACAAACAGTCCCACTCCTACAATTGCTATCATAAACGCCAGCAACACGAGTACCAGCGCTGCAACTGTTCCACGAAAAGGCACGCCGAACCAGTACACAGCGGCGATGGAAAGTAGCACTGCATCTAAAAAACCAAAGAAAACGCAAGGAAGCGCTTTGCCAATTAAAATCTCAGCAGGTTGAAATGGCGACACAAGCAACTGGTCAAATGTTCCGAATTCACGTTCCCGTGCAACAGAAAGGGAGGATAAAATCATCACAATGACCATGCTGATAATCCCTCCTAAAGCCGAAACAATAAACCATCGTGTTTCCATATTTCTATTAAACCATGAACGCTGAATCAGTGCGACCTGACTTGATTCAACAAGATTCCCCCTGTGCAATGATTCCCCAAACTGCTGGACAATTTCCTCAACATATCCCAGTGCAATGGACGCCACGTTGGAATTACGTCCATCAGCTACAACCTGCACCGTTGCAGGTTCCCTTTCTGCAATCTTATCTGCAAAATCTCTGGGAATATGTATCACCAACCGTACCTGCTCTGTATTAATCAATTCTGCCGCCTGCACGCTTGAATCAAGAACACGTACTAATTCAAAATGCTTTGACCCGCTAAAATGACTAACAAGAGATCGGGACAACTCTGTTCTGGACTCATCAAGCAAAGCAAATTCTACATTCTGCAAATCAAATGTGGCGGAATAACTAAATACGAAAAATTGAATAATAGGCGGGATAATAAGAACAATCCTGCTTTTAGGATCAAGCAATATCATCAAGAATTCTTTTTTGATAAGTGTAATAACTCGAAAAAGCACTGAACTCATTGAGGAAGCCTCCGCCCAAGTTTCTTTCGGGCAACGCCAAGCAACACAATGCTCATGAGCAGTAATACCAGAGACGCTGGAAGCAGTACCGACCAGACTGTGCCTGCAAGAAAAAGAGTCTGGCTAATGGTGACAAAGTACTTTGCGGGAATGATCTTGCTCACCACCTGAATCGCCATGGGAGTACTTTTTAAATCAAACATGAGACCGGAAAGGAAAAAGGCAGGGAGAAATCCGGCAAGTACCGAAGCCATTGCCGCTACAAACTGAACACGGGCCGCAGCAGATATGAATAATCCTAGTCCCAATGAAGCCATTAGAAAAAGGCTGCCTAAACAAATAAGTACAAATAACGACCCACGAAGCGGAACTTGAAACAGAAACACACCAAGTACTATGGAGAAAAACATGCCGATCATCCCCAAGACATAGTACGGGAGGAGTTTTCCGAGTAAAATCTCATTGCTTCTGACGGGGGTACTGAGCAAAGCCTCCATTGTCCCCCTTTCCCATTCCCGCGCGATAACAAGGGCAGTAAGCAACGTGCCAATCAACGTCATGATAAGCGTAAGCAACCCGGGAACAAGAGAATATGTGCTATTCGCAGCCGCATTAAACCAGATACGCGGCTCGACCACCATCACTGGTGAATAAGGCTTTCCCGATACAAGTGCAGCCCGTTCCGCCCACAGACCTATGGTATTCTGAATATATCCTTCTACAATTCGTGCTCTATTGGAATCTATTCCGTTAAGAATAAGCTGAATAGGTGCCTCCCGTCCCGTTTCTAACAAGGTAGAGAAATCAGAACGGACATGCAGGATACCATCCACTTTTCCTGCCTGCATTTGAGCAACAGCTTCAGGTATTGTTTTAAGTGTGACAGGTAAAAAATAACGCGACAATGCAAAACGTCCCTGCAGTTCCCTTGCAGCAGGACCTGTATCATTAACAACAAGTGCAACAGGAACATTTCTCGGCTCAAGCGAAACCCCATAGCCAAAAAGGAGTAGCAGAATTACCGGCATGACAAGCCCTAGCAGTAAACTGCTTGGGTCACGCATAATCTGCAGCACCTCCTTGCGGAGAAAGCCGCGGAGCCGCATATAAGAAAACCCTGCCATTCCTCGTCCTTGTCTTACTGTTTGCCTGCCAGCGTAATGAATGCATCCTCAATTGTCGGGTCAGGGAGTTCTGCACTTACCGCCTGCGCCCGTATTTGTGCTGGAGTCCCTGCTGCAAGCTCCTGTCCCTGCGCCATAATCAGCATATGATCGCAATACTCCGCTTCTTCCATAAAGTGAGTCGTCACAATGATAGTAACGCCTTCACGGGCAAACTTACTTATCCGTGCCCAGAATTCTCGTCTGGCAAGTGGGTCAGCACCAGAGGTGGGTTCATCAAGAAAAAGAATCTCCGGCTCATGCAACATGGCAGCAGCCATAGCCAAACGCTGTTTGTAACCAGCTGGAAGGCTTTGTGTTACAACGGCCTTTCTGTCTTCCATTTCAAATTCTCGTAACGCCCAGTTCAGTCGCTCCTCTAGCCTGTCTTTTCGTAATCCATATGCGTTTCCGTAGAATCGCAAATTCTGCAAAACGGATAACTGCTGATACAAAGAAAATTTCTGTGCCATGTATCCTATTCTGGAACGCGCCTTTGAAGGGGTTTTGCGCATATTATTACCCGCAACAAAGATGTCCCCGCCCGAGGCATTGAGAAGCCCGCAAAGCATTCGAAACGTAGTGGTCTTTCCTGCGCCATTTGCACCAAGCAAACCAAATATCTCTCCGCGTTGCACAGAAAAAGAAATATCGTGTACAGCTGTAAACGTTCCAAATTTCTTAACAAGGCCAGATACGGTAATAACAGATGCCTCATTGCTGGGCTGATATTCTACTGCACTCTGGTCTGAGGATGAATTTAGCGTAACCCTTTCTATTCCATCATCCCCCTGAAGCAACATGTCGACAAAAACATCCTCGAAACGAGGTGCCACAGGAGTCAGGCGAATCCCACTGCCCTCGTTTTCGCTATTGCTCTGCTGCAACAAAGGGCTATCAGCAGTCAGGACGACGCGCACCATACCGGACAGAATTGAGGCATCAATTACATCATCACGCTTGAGCAAATCACCATGCAACATTCGGGCTGTTTGTGTGCCCTGCGGAGCAATTGAAAAGACCCTGCCATCAACCTGCGGATAAAAGCTTTTTGGCGCCCCTTCTGCCAGTTTGCTTCCTTTATGCATGACAATAATATCATCGCAACGCTCAGCTTCATCCAGATAAGCAGTGGACAACAAAACACCTAATCCTGTTTCGTCCACCAGCTGATACACTATCCGCCAGATATCACGTCGAGACACGGGATCAACACCAACAGTTGGTTCATCCAGAATAAGAAGCTCTGGAACCTTAACCAGACAGCAAGCAAGGCCGAGCTTTTGCTTCATACCACCAGAAAGTTGCCCAGAACGTCTGTCTGTAAACTTACCCAGATCCGTCATGTCCAGCAGCCGTGCAAATTGGGAGGAACGTTCCCGCATAGGAACACCATGCAAATCTGCATATAAATCCAGATTTTCCTGAACAGTTAAATCTTCATATAACCCGAACTGTTGAGGCATATACCCGATCCGCGGACGTATTTGGTCAGCATCACGCACAATGTCGTCCCCAAAGACATGCAAGCTACCCGCCTGAGGGATAAGAAGCCCTGCAGCAAGGCGTAAGCAGGTTGTTTTTCCAGCTCCGTCCAACCCGACGAGCCCTGTTACTTTTCCAGCAGAGACACCAAACGTCAGGCCAGACAAAGCCACAACAGGATTTTTGCTTTTAGGCTTAAATACAACCCGTAATTCGTCTGCTCTCAGCAATAGCTGTGACGGTTCTGCTTGCCCGACAGAGTCCACCATACTCTATTGGCTCCTGCCGCCCTTTTCAGGAGTTCCTTCCAACTGCCCTGTTGTCCCTTCGGAAACATCAAGATCTGAGTTAATTGTCTTGTTTACTTTAGTATCAACAGACACCGTAACCGGCATTCCCAGTTTCAATAAATTTTCCGGATCATCTACCCATACACGGACTTCGTAGACAAGCTGCGTCCGTAAATCTGTAGTTTCAACACGTTTGGGGGTAAACTCGGCTTGCGGAGAAATAAACCCGACCCAACCTTCAAAGGGTTCCGCAAATGAATCTGAGTAAACTGAGGCAGTCATGCCTTCACCGACTCTGCCCAGTTCAGGTTCTGGCAAATAGGCTCGCACCCATTTAGGCTCGGTCATTGCCAGTGTAAACGCAGCCCGCGCTGGCGATGCCAGCTCACCAAGCTCTGCAATTCTATTTTGAATTATGCCATCCACAGGTGCCGTAAGCTCAAGCTCACCAACCCGTACCTGCAATAACTCCACAGAGGCTTTCAGGCTATCCAACGTAGCCTTTGCCTCTGCGATATCTTCCTTGCGGTAGCCTTCTTCTGCCAAACTTAATGAATTTTGCTCAACATCAAGCTCTGCCTTAGCAAGCGCTACATCTGCCAACGCATCATCAAGGTTTTGCTTTGTACTCGCACCGGAGGGGGTAGTTGTCTGTACCCTACGCGCCAGCTTAGTGGCATTCTCCAGACGCACTTGTGCTGCCCGAACGCGTGCCCGAGCCTGAAGAACTTCCTGAGGACGTAAACCGGTGGTAAGCCGCTGCACAACTTCCTGTTGCGCATTTACTCGTGCCACAGCTTCATTCAATTGTGCGGTAAGACGATCTTTTTTCAATACAGCAAGCACCTGCCCGCTTTGCACAACATCTCCTTCATCCACAAACATCTCTTCAATATATTCCTGCTCACTAAACGTGAGCTGAACAGTTCGAAGATCAATCTGGCCATATAAAACAACGTCATCCGCATCTACTGACAAACGAGATGGAGCAAAATACCACCAAAATATGAGAGCAACACAGACAATAAGAATAATCAGCAATAATTTTCGTTTACTCATTTACCCGCTCCTTTGCTGTCGTCGTTTGTGCTTTACCAGACAACTGCGCTACCGAACTGTCAGCTATATCCCAACCGCCACCAAGTGCTCTGTATAAATGAATGACTTCACCAAGTTCCTGCTGGCGGGCAACAACGAGAGCGTCATTGATATCAAGTTGTTCTAGATCACTTTGTATAACGGAGTCCTTTCCGACTAGTCCGCCTCTAAACAATTGTTCAGTCAACTCCACCGTTTTAACCACTTGCTGCAACGCGCAAGATAGCTCCTGAACTTGTTTATTGCGTTGAGCCACGCCCACCGCACTGTTTTCCACTTCGGCAACAGCTTCTACAACTGTTTGCTGTAATTGATATTTTCGCTGCTCAGATATCGACTCCTGCACAGCAATCTGGGCGTCAATACGCCCTCCGGTGAAAACAGGAAGTAACACCCCACCGCCAAAGGCATACACAAGGGTATCTGCATGAAATAACTTTTCCACATCAGAAGTCTGAAAACTCAGCACACCGCCTAATGCAATCTTTGGAAACCGCTCTGCCTTGGCTGCACCGATAAGAGCAACCGATGCTGCATACTCCTGCTCTGCTTTTCGGATATCAGGTCTACGCGAAAGTAAGCTTGCCGGCACAGTCAGCCCCGCAACCATAGGTACCTGAAGCTGACACCCTTGGTTGAAAGCAAACTTACTCGGTGGAACTCCAAGCAATGTAGCAATGCTGTTTTCTGCAAAATTTTTTGCCTGAAAAAATGTATGCTGCTGCGCTCTGCTTTCACGTACGGCAGCTTGTGCCAACAGCAACTCCTGAAGCGTTCCGGTTCCTGCATGGAACCGTGATTCAGTAAGAGCAACCCGCTGTTCTTGCAAAGCCATTTTACGTTCTGTTAACCGGATGCGCGATTCAAGGGCACATGCATCCACATAGCTTAATGCAAGCTCTGCGACTAGAGATACCGCTGTATCTCCATATGCTGCACGATTTGCCTCAATGGTATTATCTGCTGCTTCCACCAGACGCTGCACACGCCCCCAAAGATCAAGCTCCCATCCAGCCAGTGCTGCGGCAGCAAACAAGTTCGTCTGGTTTCCCCCCGGAACTCCAAGTAACCCTTTTGCGTCATCAGCTGCCCGTGTCCGTAAGCCATAGCCGCCAAGATATGCTCTTGGAAGCAGGTCAGCACGTGTAACCCCTCGCTGAGCTCTACTTTCAACAATACGCTCCCGCGCAATTTTGAGAGAAATATTTTGTCTGAGCAGTGCCTGCACCAACCTGTTCAATTCAGCATCATCAAACTGTGTCCACCAGCGGACAGCAACATTATCATTCTGAAGCAAAGGAGCACATACTTTCCATTCTGTACCTGTAAATTCTGTAAGATTTGGCTTTTCATAATCTGCTCCTACTTTGAAACAACCGGTTACTGTTATGCTTAAAAGCAAACATGCACCTATAAGAACAAGCCACTTTCCAGAGTACCCTTTCATATGCACAACTCTACAATGTTGCTGGTTATCAAAAACTGTTTGTATATTGAGCCATACACTTTTTTTATTTTTTTATTAACTCCTTAGATAAAAAAAAGCCCGCTCACCATATGGCGAACGGGCTGTCTGCTTTACAAAAAAAACGGACAATTACATTTTATCAATGCAGATACTGAGATTCTGCTCACAAGCTTTTGCCATTTCAGAATCTTCCTGTCCAATGCGCTTGCAACAAGCCAGCGCTTCTTCCAGAGCTTCTTTCGCCTCTGCGAATTGGCCTGTAAGCATCAAAGCAAGCCCTTTATTCATAACAGAAAATGCTGTCTGCTCGTGATCGCCGAACACTTGCTTTTTGATATCAATTGCCTGCTGATGCAGCTCGATTGCTTCTTCAGGTTTTCCCTGCTCTTCACGCAAACGACCCAAGTTACCAAGACAATCTGCAACTTCCGGACTGTTATGTCCTTTTTCAGTTGTCCATATAGATATGGCTTCCATAAGTACCAGCGATGCGTTCTCCAGATCTTTCTTTGCATAAAGAATTGAAGACAGATTTAAAAAGGCATGCGCCATGTCATCAGCGGTTGTACCTTCTGCAGTCTGTAAAATGCCAATACCTTCGTTGGCAATGGCCTCTGCCTGCTCCAGGTCACCAGCGTATAATAAAATGCGGCTCGCATTCTGGATAAGCTTTGCTCTCAGAAGCATGTTATCGGGCGCAACTTCTTCCTGTAAGCCAATGCAAATCATTGCAGCTTCCAGTGCCTCCTCCATCATACCGGATTCAGCAAACTCAACAGCACGTTGCTGCAATTGAGAAATCTGCTGCAGCCCTTCAGTTTCAGTAGTGGTATCTGTGTGTGTCATAACATTCTCCTGCCTGTAAAATTGCAAGAATCACACCGTTTTTCAAGTGTTTTCAGCCCGAAGCACACAAAAGTAAACTACCCGAAACTATTCAATAACGTAAGAATTCACTCTTTATCGGCATATGCAACCAGTCAACAACCCTATAAAAAGATGCGAGGGTGCAACACAATCCGTTGCACCCTCGCATCATCTTTACGTGAAATGACGGCCCTAACTCTCATTTTCCATAAGGCATGGAACTAGATTGAAAATTGGAAAATACACATCGTCTACAGGGATTTTCATTTTTTTTGCCAATGCCTGCTTTCGATCAAGAATTGTCTGCTTGTTTTTTGCCTGCTCAACTATCCAAGTACGGATTCGAAACATTTCTTCTTCAGACGGCATTTTTTCAGCAATATATGCAACCCAGGTTGCAGCAGGTTTCCCGTCCCAGCCAATTGCCTCCGGTGCATACGTCATATCAAGCATCTGCGGGAAATACTCCGCGTACTCTTTTGATGGATAAAGCTTAACGACAATTACCTGCATTTTGCTTTTCTCAAACAATTCTAATGCCGCAGCCTTAGCCGTATCAACCAAGTCTTTTTTCGACAATAAATGTGCTTCAGAAACAACTACGGTCGCACGCATTCGCCGCAAATCAGGTTCCTGCACATTTTCACTTTTCACAGCAACGCATTTATACTTTTTGACTTCTGCCTTACTGCTTTGCAAGGTACAAAAGACAATGAAACCTGCCAGAAATGCACAAACTAAATATCGCATAGAACCCTCTATGGATTACGTTAACTCCCCCGACTCTCCATTACTTCGGCCAATCAGCAATACTTTCCTGCTTACCGTCACCTGTTACAGGAAGATACTTTTGTAACATATCCACAAGAGAAAGTTCAACTTTTTGTGCATGTTCTAACTGTAGTGACTCCATCTTCTCTTCAAGCATCTGCACTGCCTGCTCAGCAATCTCTGCAAAAAACATTTCCATATGCTCCAGCAACGAGATTGCTTCTTCATCTGTAGAAATCCCAATTTTTCTTCCAGACTGAATAAGCCACTGCTCTGATAATTCCGGCATAGTGAAAAGAGATACCATCAGCTTGGCGAGACCTTGCCTCTGTCCTTCTTCAATATTTACTCCCTGTGACTGAACATCGTCACCAATCCACTGCAGATACATGGCAACCAGAGCAGTCTCCGGCATTAATATCTTTTCTGTCAGCAAGCGAAAATCACTTGTGGAGCGCAACGGCCTATAGAAAAGCTTTAGTTCCTCTTCAAAAGCCAACCTTGTTTCTCCAGAAAGGGTAAGGTCAGCTCCGACAAGCTGTGTTTCCAGTTGCTTTTGCGCGTCTTCAAAGGACAAAATATCCTTTTGTCTAACTGCATGTTCCAGATCTCCAACTTTTGCCAGTAATTGATACAGCTCATAGGGAAGAGTGAATCCTGCAATCGCGTCAGTGACCGCATATTGAAGAAGTCTTACTGATTCCAAAAATTCTTCATAGGTAATGCATTCTGCTATTCCCTTCAAAGCAAGCATCAATACAGAACCATCTGCAACCAACGAACAAGCATTCTTTGCGTTAGCCCGCAGTTCTTCCGGTATACCAGCCCCGGCTGGCACGGCTAACGCTTCCTCTAATATATCTTCGGCAACAGATGGCACTGCAGACTGCGCAATCTGTTGCAGGTAGGAAGCCTCATAGATCAACCGCTGCGCATACGGTAGAGATTGTACGAGTGCCCGTAATGGTGCAGGTTCTTCAGCAACAAGGTTCTTCCACATGATATAATGTTCAACCACAGCAACCTGTCGGGCACTTTCTGTTATACCCGACGCAATCGCAGTAATGTTGCAATCAAAAACAGTTGAATGCGTTTTTTCAACTATCTTACTGAACAATCCCTCGTCAGGTTGTGAAACAGTCATGGCTGAACCTGAAAAAAATGCTTTATCATAACAAACTGCTAACAGACCTGCTTTAAGCAAGTGCTGCGTCATTAAATGATCTCTTCTGCCATGCAATGCCTCAGCCTTTCGTGAATTTTGCGCAACGCCAGACAACTGAGAATTCAACCAGTCTATTTCAGATGCAAGCAAGTCCATCTCTTCTACAATGTGCGCCACTACCGGCTGCAGTGCTTTCTGTTTTGCCATTGCGTAAGTCTCTTCATCCGAAGCTGTCAGGAGCTCCATGCGTTTCTTTTGCTCAGACACAAGCAAGCCATTTGCACTTACAAAGGAATCTGCCTGTTGCAACATGTAGCTGAGCGTACCATCTGCCACCAGTTTCTCACGAATATACGTCATCGCGGATGGGGTCTGCGTATGCAGTCGTAATAACGCCAATTGAGTTTCTGCCGCTTCTCTGGCTGACTGTCTTTCAAGTGACTTTGCCGCATCGTATGACCAGTGCTTTGTATACACTGCTGTATCTGCCTGAACACAACAGACGCCACCGAATAGTCGATGCCAGCAGGCTTCAAACAAAACCTTACTCATATGTTCTGTTCTGGCATCTCCCATAAAAAGATCACCATGTCTGTAACTGCTTAGTCTAATTGAAATTGGAGCATGGTATGCTGCCATACCTGCCTGTTCCCATGTGCAGGAAGTAATTGCGCCTGCATCAATCAGGTACTGGCTGACCAGTTTTTGCACAGCATTAACGGCATGACTTCGTAATTCTTCACGGCTGACTCCGAACTGATCCTGCTCGCCCATGCTATCACCGTACTGGTCTTTCAATGTGCTCCAGTCATGCTTTCGCCATTCGTCAAGGTACCCGATCATATTGGCTTTAATGAGGTACATAACCTCAGGTACGTCATGCCCGAGTACAAGCGTAAGAACTTTTAGCGGATCGGTATCAGGCTCACCTGCATATTTAAAAGAAATCCGTGCGAAAATATCGCGGGTATCATCCTTATATGACGAGTTGCGGCGGACTGCCAGAGACTTGAGGACATCAAGTGACGCATCCGCATATAATAAATCAGAATGTTCTGGCTCTGAGCGAACTTCAGCACCACTTTTCTGAAACATTTTATGTATATTTTTAAGCCATTGAGTCATGTCTCACCCCTGTAATGCAAAAAGCTGTACGCAGCAGGTACAGCCGATAGCACCAACTTACTCGCCAAACCGTTTTTTGTATGCCAATGACTACAAAATATCATCAGACTACTGTATGCAAAAAAAGCTGAACACAAGAGGTATTACCGTAGCAGAACTAAATTCTTCAATCTCAGTATGTTACTTTTTTTTGCACACCCAAGGAGACGCCACATGGGGTTGGGCAACATAAAATTGCCCTGTCACCAGCACTGGACAAATTTGTTATTTTCGATACAAATAACTTCCACATTTTTAGCAAGCCATAACAGAGTGCTGCCGCAACATAGCATTACATGCTGACTTACTGCGTCTAGCAACCTTTTAATACTCTGCAATCTTGTATAAAAAACATACCTGTGTAATGACTAATCAAACGTAAGTTTACGCCCCTTGTGTTTAATAAAAACACTCAGATAATTTCATTGCTGCCGTGCGTATATTTTCTTGCTGCTTTACAAAGAAAAACTGCCGCGCAGCACAATATTTTATTTCAATTACGAGCGAGTAAACCATGAATGCTATGAAGAAGTTATGTACTGAGGAACATGGACATAAAACAGTTCTGCAAGGCAATATTGCCTTTGCAGCCGGTTGTGTGCGCAACGGCATCCATGCTGTAGACGGCTACCCGGGAACGCCAAGCTCTGAAGTAATCGACAAAGGGTTGTCGCAAGTTCAGGATATGATCAATGTAGGCTGGTCCGTTAGCGAATCTGTTGCGCTTGCGGTTGGTCACGGTCATACTCTTGCTGGTCGTGACTGTGTTGTTACCATGAAAATTCCCGGCCTGTTTCAGGCAGGAGACGTTTTTACCAGCCTTGCAACATTCTCTGTACCACGCGGCGGGCTTGTTCTTTATGTAGCCACCGACTTTACTCCAAGCTCTACACAGCACGTAATTGATCCGCATCTTTTATATAAAAGCTCATTCGTTCCGGTATTTGAGCCTCGTAATCATCAGGAACTGTACGAATCTTCCCGCATTGCTGCTGATCTGGCTCGCAAGTTCAATACTGCGGTCATTATCCAGCCTAGCGGTGTTCTGTGTCACAGCGAAGGCCTTATCACTCTTGGCGAAACCGCAACACGCGACATTGCTGAAGTAGCACCGATGAAGCAGCTTAACGCGCTCCCAAACCTTGCACGTATCAACTACGACCGTGTAATGGACGAGCGCATGCCTGCCCTCACCAAATACATTGAAGAAAGCCCGCTTAATCGTCACCTCAAAGGTAACGGGAAACGCGGTGTTATCACATATGGTGTGAACGCGTTATACATGGAAGAATACAAGGATCTCTACGACAATGATATTGACGTACTTTCTCTTGGATTCACCAACCCGCTTCCTATGCAGAAAATTAAAGACTTCTGTGCTTCCATTGAAGGTGACGTTTATGTTCTGGATGACGGCTACCGCTACCTTCAGGATGAATGTGCAGCTGCTGGCCTGAAAGTGATCGGCAAGCCTGACTTCAGCAAAGTGACAGAATGGACACCAGCAAGCATTGCAGCATTTCTTGGTGAAGATATCTCCTCCAAAGCAGTAGCAGCACAACCGGTTCCACGTCCTCCAATGATCTGTGCAGGCTGCCCGTACCGTCTGTTTGCTCAGGTTGCATCGCGTATGAAAAAGAGCGGCCAGCTCGAAGCCATTTTCGGAGATATCGGCTGTAACACTCTGCTCTACTTTATGAACGCTCTTGATACCGGTCTTGCCATGGGAGCCAGCGAAGCAAAACGCGCAGGTTACGTTCTTTCCAAACCGGAATCTGCAAATAAATGCATTAGCCTTATTGGTGACGGAACTGAATGCCACAGTGGTATGGACGCCACACGCAATACTGTATTCAGGCACGTTGCGGGCGTAAAAGTTGTTCTCGACAACGAATGGACAGCAATGACCGGAGGACAGCCTAGCCCAAGTTCCCCAGTCAACCTTGCGGGTGATAAAAACCGCTTTGTAATGACAGACGCACTTCGCGCACAGGGAACAGATGTAGTTGAAGTAGACGCCTACAACTACAAAGATATTCGCACCAGCCTGCGTAAAGCACTTGCTGATGCTGAAGAAGGTAAATTCACCACTTTGGTTGTGCAGGGTACATGTATCCGTAAAGTTCCAAAATCAGACTTCGGACAAAAGCTTGCTGTTGACTACGAAAAATGTATCAGCTGTGGCGCATGTAACATCTGTTCCGGTGTAAGCCTTGACGAAAACGGCCAGCCTGTCTGGAATAACATCTGTTCCGGCTGTGTTTCACAAAGTCCGGCTTGTATGCAGATGTGTCCAAAAGGCGCAATTTCTATTGTTGACCCAAGCGATGTGACCACAGAAAAATCTTCCGTCACACTTCCTGAACCTCCACAGGATATTACCATTCCACAACTGTCTGAACAGGACAGACCTGAACGCTTGTCACTTGCTATCCGCGGTGTTGGTGGTCAGGGGAACCTCTTCTTCGGTAAGGTTCTTGCGCAGCTCGCATTTGCTGCAGGCTATGGCGATAAAAACATTGTTAAAGGCGAAACACACGGCATGGCTCAAATGGGCGGCCCAGTTATCTCCACCTTTGCATGTGGTAACGTTCGCAGCCCGCAAATCATTCCAGGTACAGCAGATGCTTTGATCGTTATGGAAAAAAGCGAACTTCTGCGTCCAGGCTTCCTTGGCATGCTTAAAGAAGGCGGAACAATCCTTTTTGCTGATACCGCAATAATTCCGCAAGGCTTTGATCCTGAACAGTACCCGAGCGATGAAACCATCAGCGAACTGCTTGAAGGTTACAACGTTATTAAGCTCGACATCCTTAAGCAGGCAATTGAACTTGGTGACACTACCGGCCGAAGTGCAAACGTTGTAATGCTTGGTGTACTCAGCACACTGGCACCATTCAACACACTGCCAGAGGAGTGCTGGTTAAGCGCACTTAAAAATGTAACACCAGCTAAAATGTGGGCAGGTAACTACGCCGCATTTATGGCAGGTAAAAACCTCATGTAGTAACAGTCGTTACAACTATTTCTAAAACTGACAAAAGCTCCCGCTTTCATTGTGAAAGCGGGAGCTTTTTACTTTAATGACCTCAGAGTCTAACGCTCTCTTATGCGTTTTGGAAATAACGATCAAAAGCCAATAGTACCAGATGTGTTGCCTGCGATTTTGCTCGCCCTATGTGATTATGTTAACTTGTAAAAAAATACAACTCACTCGACACTTTTCGAATAATCAATTGCTGAGAGTCGAGCTTTGTCGTAGCGTTTTAGTAAGAATAGTTGCTAAAAAACTTGGTAACGCTGGTATACACAAGCTTTGCAATGTGTTGACAGTGTCTTCTTCCTGCAAGCACTCACTTCGCGGAGAAAACCTATGTATTATGAAATTACACAAGACGGTGCCGGTTTCCTTCCCTCTGAGACTGCTAGAATGGATGTAGATGGACTCTATATCCGCTCTTTGGCTCTGGCATACATATTCACAGGGGCTAGCGGAATTCTGCTAATAAACAGCTCTCCAGCCCTTTCTGCGTTAAGCATTCTAAAACAGATGCCGCTTCTTGGTACTCCGCATTCGCTACACATTATCCAACGGCACGAAGAAGAAACCGATGCTGCTGAATCTGTAAAAAGACTTTGCTCACGCGATCTGCCATCTCTGCAAATTACGCATGAGAGTACTGCTGCAACTTCACTACTCATGGAAACAAACGCCACAGTTATCACAGATGGGAACCAAATTTCTCAGGCAGAATTTTCCATTATAACTCCTCCCGAGCGTGAAAAACGAATGGCAATCAACTGGCTTAACAACCTCTTTCCCCCTCTTATGCTGGACGATGTACATGTGGACTTACAGTTCAACGGTGAAGTGTACCTTGAAATGCCTGTGCTGCAGCTTACGCAGCAAAGAATGAAAGTTTTGGCACGGAGGCAGGCTCGCCCAGAACCTTATATGACCGCGTTAAAACACGGGCTTTGCATGGGGCTGTTTGATCTGAGGCCTACTTTCGTCCAATCACCCTCCCCACTCACTCATACTTCCTAACTGCATGGCTATGGCGTTACATTCTTGTGAATAAAATAAATGCACTTCCCCATGAGCAATTTATACTTAGCTGAATTCACACAACAACAGAGGGTCATATGGGGATACTTGGAAAACTTTGGCGTGGCGAACTGCCACTATATATTACCTTTTGGTTTTTCGGGATGATCATTGGCACTGTAGTAAGTATTTGTGTCACAAAATTTGCGATTCAATCTGAAACTACTACTGATCCGAGCCGTATACTATGGTTGCTTATTGCTCTGCTGTATACCGGCTTAATGTGTGTAGCACTGTGGCGCAGCGCTAATAACTATGAAGGTGCTCCTATCTGGTCCATCAGTGCCCGTTTTTACTCAGCTATTCTTTTCATGTCCTTTGTCAGCTTCGCTGTAGATCTCATCAAATTGCTGTGACCCAACGCTTCATGAACGAAACTACACACGCCCAATCCACTCTGCTGGTGTACGCACTTGTATTCACCTAAAACTAAAAATATTTTTTTCTTGCCAAAGGCGGTACATGTCCGTAGAACCCATCTCCGCTGTCAGGGATTGCTTCCCACAGCAACAATACAAACAGGTGGGGTTCCCGAGTGGCCAAAGGGAACAGACTGTAAATCTGTCGGCATATGCCTTCGGAGGTTCAAATCCTCCCCCCACCACCACGAATTTTAAGCCAGCGTTAAGCTGGCTTTTTTTGTACTGTCTATCCTACCTCTGGAAAAAACTCTGCTGCCCTTCCTTTTTTCAGTGATATTCCTTTCTGCCTTTCGCACCCCAAAACATGAAAACTCACTTTTTCAACCTAGAGACACTTCATTTTCAGAAACAAAATGCCATTCTCCCCACAGAATCAGCCATCAACATAAAAAATTTATGTTTTTTTCATTTTTTACTTGCCAAAACCTTAGGGGATATATAAACACTCTTCTCGTTGCTGGCGTAGCTCAATTGGTAGAGCAGCTGATTTGTAATCAGCAGGTTGCGGGTTCAAGTCCCATCGCCAGCTCCAGTACAGGTGGGGTTCCCGAGTGGCCAAAGGGAACAGACTGTAAATCTGTCGGCGTACGCCTTCGGAGGTTCAAATCCTCCCCCCACCACCACGAATTTTAAGCCAGCGTTAAGCTGGCTTTTTTTGTGCCTGCTCATCAGGAACTACAAAGTCAAATATTCATCCACCACCGCAACGTCTGTTTTACGCTATATGAACAGGCGAAATTCCCGACTCACTTCACTCAGAACATTCATCAGCCCCATCATATCAAGCAGGCGTTTTTTCTAACGCATGAGTCAATAAAAAAATCTCTTCAGCTACTTTTTCTCATGCTATCAGCCCGCGAACATAAAAAATTTATATTTTCTGCATTTTTTGCTTGCTAAAACTTTGGGGGATATATAAACACTCTTCTCGTTGCTGGCGTAGCTCAATTGGTAGAGCAGCTGATTTGTAATCAGCAGGTTGCGGGTTCAAGTCCCATCGCCAGCTCCAGTACAGGTGGGGTTCCCGAGTGGCCAAAGGGAACAGACTGTAAATCTGTCGGCGTACGCCTTCGGAGGTTCAAATCCTCCCCCCACCACCACGAATTTTAAGCCAGCGTTAAGCTGGCTTTTTTTGT
>NZ_JXMS01000029.1 GCF_001672295.1 Halodesulfovibrio spirochaetisodalis
AAACCGCTAGGATAGCAAGTGTGTTTTGAATTTCAAATTAAATATAACAAATTTGTGAAATAAGCAAACAGTGCCGTTTTTGCGCTGTTTTTGAGCAAACCATAAAAGGCGGAAAAGAAGGAAGTGAGTACTTATATTTTTTATGTCCAAAAGTATTATAATTCACTATAACATTCTATAATCATTATAATAGATATAAAATGGTTGGGTGGGCAGTTAAATCAGATTTCATGTTTTTTTATGAGAATCGCAGTTGAGTTGACAAAAAATCAAATACTCATGTAATAAGATTGGGAGGTTAGTGAGGTTGTTTTAGGGGGTGTATGGGGTTTTACTTTTTGAAAAAATTTTAAAAAGTACTCACTTCTATCCATTCTGTTGCCATATTGCCTTCCTTTGCACGATAATTTTCTTCTTTTTCTAAATAACAAAAATGGAAATGAGGCGCTGTTTTAGCGTCCAATATAGGATGTATTCATCATGGCGATGATTGAAATCAAAGATATCAACAAGTGGTATGGCGATTTTCACGTGCTTAAGAACGTGAGTGAAAAGGTTGAGCAGGGCGAGGTGCTGGTTATTTGCGGCCCTTCAGGCTCCGGTAAATCTACCTTTATTCGCTGTATCAACCGCCTTGAAGAAATCCAGAAAGGCGAAATTCTGCTCGAAGGGCACTCCATCCACGCAGATGACGTAAATGTTAACGACCTGCGCACTGAAGTTGGTATGGTTTTCCAGCAGTTTAATCTGTACCCGCACTTGAGTGTTCTCGATAACGTAACACTCGCACCAATTAAAGTGCGCAACATGCCTAAGGGGCAGGCAGAAGAGCTTGCCATGAAATTGCTTGAGCGTGTCGGTATCCACGATCAGGCAAGCAAGTACCCTATCGAATTATCCGGTGGTCAGCAGCAGCGTGTAGCAATTGCACGCGCACTTGCAATGAAACCGAAAGTTATGCTGTTTGACGAACCTACCTCTGCGCTTGATCCTGAAATGATCAACGAAGTACTCAACGCAATGAAAGACCTCGCCCGTGAAGGTATGACCATGCTCTGCGTTACGCACGAAATGGGCTTTGCCCGTGAAGTGGCAGACCGCGTTATCTTTATGGACGGCGGTGAGATTGTAGAAGAGGGCACACCTGAGCACTTCTTTACCAATCCTCAACATGAGCGAACAAAGGCTTTCTTGAAAGAAATCCTCTAATAGATATGGGTTTGTTACTTGTTACAAACCCGGGACCAGCTAAATAGGAGTAAGTATATGAAACGTTTTGTGCTGATGGCATTGACTTTATGTCTCGTACTGACCTGCACTACTGCTTTTGCGGGTAAAATTGATGACATTAAAGCGCGTGGTGCGTTAGTTTGTGGCGTTAAAGACTCTGTAGTTCCTTTCGGTTACGTAGATCAGGCAACAAGCCAGCTTGTAGGCTTTGATGTTGATATCTGCCGCGCTATTGCAAAAGAACTGGGTGTAGAGCTCAAACTTAAGACTGTTACTTCCTCCACACGTATCCCAATGGTTGTTAACGGCCAGATTGATATCGCTGCTGCGACTATGACGCATAAGCATCAGCGTGACGAAGTAATCGATTTCTCCATCACATACTTCATGGATGGTCAGAAACTGCTCGTAGCAAAAGATTCCGGTATCAAGTCAGCTGCTGACCTTGCCGGTAAAAAAGTTGCAACCGTAAAAGGTTCCACTTCCGAAAAGAATATTAAAACTGCTCAGCCTAAAGCACGCGTACTTTCCTTTGACGAGTACCCGCAGGCATTCCTTGCACTCAAGCAGGGTAAAGCTGTTGCTGTAACTACTGACTCCACTATTCTTCTCGGTCTTAAAAACTCTGCTCCAGACCCATCCAAGTGGGAAATCGTAGGTGACTACATTGCTGCAGAGCCGTACGGTCTTGGTATTGCAGAAAATGATTCTGATTTCCGCGACCTCATCAACAAAACTCTGAACGACATGTGGCGCTCTGGTGAATACGAGAAGATCTACAACAAGTGGTTCGGCAAAGATTCCAACTACTATCTGCCTCTTACATGGCAGATGGAACTGTGGCCATAAGCTCTAACTAACCGATAAAGAGCGCAATGGCTGCATTGCGCTCTTTATTTTACTGTTTCGAGGCTGTTTTGAATTATACCTTCGATTGGAATAAAGTTCTTTCCGGAGAATATCTGGATTGGATTATTAGCGGTGTAGGCGTTACCCTGCAGATTTCTGCGGTTTCGCTTTTTATTGCGTTGCTGCTTGGTACTACTATCGCTGTGATGCGCATGACGAAGATTAAACCGCTTATCTGGTTCAGCGCTTCCTTTACTGAATTTTTCCGTAATACCCCGCTCCTTGTACAAATATTTTTCTGGTACTTCGGTGCAGACAGCTTGCTTCCGCGTTTTGCGCTGGACTGGCTCTATGAACAGGATTTTGAATTCTGTGCCGGTGTTATTGCTTTATCCGTGTACACGGCTGCATTTATTGCAGAAGAGATCCGTGCCGGTGTAAACTCCATTCCTAAAAACCAGCTTGAAGCTTCCCGCGCATGCGGCCTGACATTTATTCAGGCAATGCGTTACGTTATTTTGCCTCAGGCGTTTAGAATTATTGTGCCGCCGATGATTTCGCAGGCACTCAACCTTGTTAAAAACTCTTCTCTTTGCATGACTATCGGTGTTGCAGAGCTGACGTACATGGCACGCCAGATTGAGTCCTACACATTCCGTGGATTCGAGGCGTTCACTATCAGTACGCTCATTTACCTCTGTATCTCATTGATAGTTTCCTTCTCCATTAACTTCTACAACAAACGCTTCTTGCGTGCTGTCAGCTACTAGGAGAATAGAATATGCAATGGGATATTGTAATAGATAACTTTCCGTACCTTCTTTGGGGTGCGTATCCTCAAGGCCCTCTGGGTGGTCTTGCGCTGAGTATTCTGCTTTCCATCGGTGGTATTTTCGGTGCGTTCTGGATTGGTCTTGCAGCCGGCTTAATGCGTCTTTCTAAGCGTTGGTACATCAAGCTTCCGTCTGTGATTTATATTGAAATCATCCGTGGCGTACCGCTGCTCATGCTTATTTTCTGGTTCTACTTCCTTGCTCCGATTCTGCTTGGCAAAACATTACCGGAAGCAGAGTCTGCGCTGGTTGCATTCATCGTGTTTACCGGTGCATACATCGGTGAGATCGTTCGTGCCGGTGTTATCGCATTGCCGAAAGGGCAGATGGAAGCATCCCGAGCGGGTGGCCTCACACACCTTCAGGCCATGCGATATGTTATTTTACCGCAGGCGCTGCGCAATATGATTCCGTCTTTTGTTAACCAGTTTGTGTCCCTGACAAAAGATACATCACTTGCGTATGTTATCGGTGTTGTGGAACTTACCCGTGCAGCTGTTCAGGTCAACAACCGTACGCTTTCTGCTCCAATGGAGATCTACCTTACCATCCTTGTCATGTACTTCGTGATTTGTTACGTCCTTACTGCCTTGAGTCGCAAACTTGAAAAGAAAATGGCTCGATATCAGGCAAGAGGATAATAATTTATGGCAGATCTTGTCAGACTGGAAATACGTATTCCTGAGCACATGCAGGACATGGCGAGTATCGCCTTAGTGCAGCAGCTCAACTATGGCTGGGAGGAAGAGAATCTTCCTACCGGCGAAATTCTTTATCGTGTCCACATAGAGAATCCGGCATTTTGTGAAGAGTTTCTTACAGCGCTTTACAGTGCCGTTCCGGAAGCTGATGTAACGCGCACAGACGTGCCGAATCAGGACTGGATGAAAGCTTGGCGTGATTTCTTTACACCGGTGGAAATTGGTGAGCATTTTAAAGTTATCGCACCGTGGATGCGTGAAACAGAACAGCTCAATGGACGCATGCCTATTGTTATTGAGCCTAAAACAGCGTTTGGTACCGGACATCACCCGACCACTGCACTGTGCCTTGCTTCTGTTTCAAAACTTGCTTCCGAAGGCCGCATTCACGAGGGACAGAAATTTCTTGATCTCGGAACAGGCTCCGGCATTCTCGGTATCGGCTGCGTTAAGCTTGGCCTTACCGGCGTCGGGGTAGATATTGATATGCTTGCCATCGAGAATACAGAAGAAAACAAAGTGTTGAACGAAGTATCTTCTGATTCTTTCGAAGTATATCAGGGCTCTGCAGATGCTGTCTGTGGTGACTTTGATGTGGTGCTTGCGAATATTCTGGCTCGTCCTCTGATGGAAATGGCTGTAGAGATCTTTAAGCTTGTTAAGCCCGGTGGCTGCCTTGTTCTTTCCGGTCTGCTTGAAACACAGGCAGATCAGGTTGAAGCCGTATACAGGGAACTGGGTCTTCCAGAAGCCCGCCGTATTATTGAAGGGGAATGGGCTGCTCTGATTTGGGAGTAAAAAGCTTTTTCTTTTTGTCTCCGACGGGCAGGCGGGCGTTGCCCCCTGCACCCCCACAAGGGGACGTGTCCCCTTGACCCCAATTAGCCGTTTTTCCTCCCGCGTTTTGTGATGGTGGAAGCCGCGAATACGTTATTTTTCCGATCGTAAAATAAAAGGGTTGGCCTCGATTATGTAGGCCAACCCTTTGTTCTTTATGGAAAGGTAGTGATGCATAAGCCGCGAGGCTGGTTAAGAAACGGGCTGGTATCGTATATAAAGGTTTCTGGAGATTCTTAAGAACCTCTTGCAAGAGGTTCTTAAGCCGCCGGAGGCAAAAAAACAAAAATAAGCGCAAAAAAAGCCTCACTGCATATCGCAGTGAGGCTTTTTTTCTAGGTTTTATTTACTGAAAGCTTCTTTCAGTGCGTTCTCCATTTGTCCGGTTGTGAACAAGTCGCGGAGAATAATCGGTGACGAGGCTTTTTCCCCTGTAGGGAATATCGCAACAATCGGGATAGAGCTGGCACCGAGTGATTCAAGGAATTTTTGCTTTTCCATATCCTCGGTGGTCAGATCTACTTTAACAAATTCAACATTGTATTTGTTTTCCCATTTAGCCCTGTTTTCTGCAGTGAGTACACTTCGCTCAAGGAACTTGCAGGTTGGGCACCAGTCAGCAGAGAAGTCTACGACCATCCGTTTTTGTTGCAGGCCTGCAAAGAATGTTTCGGGGGTAAATGCATGCCACTGCTTAGCTTTTGGCTCTTCTTTGAATGCCACAAAAATAGTGACAACGACCAGAAGAGCGCAGCATGACCGGACAAGAATGTTTCGTGTTCTGGTATATGCAAGGCCGGAGAAATGTCCCCATGCCCATGCCGCTACAGCCGTTACCCAGAGAACGATGAGCATGTCCGGCAGTACCTTTGCAGGAAGAATGTACAAAAGGTAGACCACGGTTCCCAGAAGGAAAAAGCCGACAACTTTGGATAAGGTTGCTGTCCATGCTCCAGGACGTGGGAAGCGGGTCACAAGGTCAGGTACAAGCGCCATAGCAAAGTATGGGAGCGCCATGCCTAATCCTACTGAGAGGAATATAAGGATGAGTACACCGACAGGTTGCAGGAATGCCCATCCTAGCACACCACCCAGCAGTGGTCCGCTGCAAGGTGTTGCAAGTAATGTGGCAAGAAGGCCTGTGGAAAATGCACTCCATTTGTCATTCCCGTTTTCTGTACCGCGTCCGGTGAGGCTGAACATAGGAAGCGGGAAAATATCGAAAATAGAAAGTGCCAGCAGGAAGATGAGAATTGCGAGCCCCATCAACAGGTTTTCGTTCTGGAACATTTGCCCCCATGCCAGCTCGAAACTGGTGAGTACAACTGTCAGCAGGAAGAACCATGTAAGGATACCGAAGGCAAAGAAGATGTTATGGTTTCGGAAAATTCGCTTACGCTGTTTCTCATCGGCAATTTGTGCAGCTGCAACAAGGGAAGAGAGTTTGAGGCTGATAACAGGCAGGACACACGGCATGAAGTTGAGGATAAAACCTGCAATGAGGCCGAAGATAATAGCTTTGCTCAGGGTACCGACTTCCAGCACTTGAATAAAGTATCGAGGAGTAAAGCTGTAAGTATGTTCTTGTGGAGTTGCCTGTTTGAGAAGGCTTGATGTTGCTTTGCCGGAACTGGATAATGAAAGGGTGCCTGAGGAACCGGAAGATGACGGAAGCTGTACACTAAGTTTTTTAGCAAGCTCTTTGCTGTTTCCAGAGCTGGAACTGCCCAGTTTGGAAGTATCAGGGTGTTCTGGGGTAATGTCTGAGTAGCGTTGCCACCAGTCCATGGATTCAGCTTTTTTTAGTGAACCTGTATCCCATGTTACTGAAATGGTTTTTCTGACGGGGGTGCAGCGGACATCTGAGCATAGTAGAATAGAGGCTTCAATGGTTGTCTTTCCTGATGTGGCATCGGGAATGGTGATGTAGATATCCTCGGCACCTTCGTAAAGATAGGTGATTTTGTCTTTAAGAAGAGGATCGTTTTTTTTCTTTCCGGCAGGATAGCGGACTGTGCTCCCTTCTGGAGCCGGAGAGACTGATATAGATGTTGGTTTGCCGGTTTCTCCCTTTTTTCGGGAGTAGAAGTGATATTCAGAGTCCGGTGCAATGTGCAGTTTAATGACAATGGCATTGTCCTGACTCGTTGAGACGAATGGTTCGGCAGAGAACTGTACAGGTGCTTCAGCAGCAAAGGTCTGCGTGCTTACAATCAGTACAAGAAGAATAAAGGTGAATAGAGTATAAATTTGCTTTCTATGTTTCATGCTCTTACTATTATTGATTTTTCAGGTTTTGCAAAAATGATTGCGTGGTTGAGAATGAAAAAAGTGAATGACGCACTGAGTGAATGTTTGCGAGTCGCGAGAATGAGCGAAATATGGGGTGCGCAACGTTGAAGAAGTTGATGTGCCGTTCTGGCGTACTTGCGCTGGCGTTGAATAGCGGTAGTGATACTGCGAAGTGGAGTGCGTTGCGCTCACCATAGTAGTATTTCCTAAAAATATAAATATGATTTTGACATAGAATTTTGCCCATGATAGTCGCCAGTCATTATGAAAAAAGCTTAACATATCCGAATATTATGTCTGTTAGTGTTTTTGATAGCATAGAGCTGTCACTTTTAGTCACAGTGTAATTAGTATTGTGAGTAAATGATATGAATTTATTTGATGCACTGATAACGACTACGCATCGTCCAGAAGTCTGGTCAAAATATACCGCCGATCAGCTGTGGACAGACCCGTATGTTGCAACGCAGATGTTAGATTATCACCTCAACCAGGATGTTGAATTAGCCTCACGTAATGAGCGCTTTATTGGTAACTCTGTACGATGGTTGGATTCAAAATTCGGGTTAGGCAACCATATAAAGGTCATTGACTTCGGTTGTGGCCCGGGCCTCTATACATCGCGATTTGCGCGATATGGCGCTGAAGTGACCGGTGTAGATTTTTCTGTAAACTCCATCAAATATGCACGGAAGTATGCTGCTGAACATGCCCTTGCTATTACGTATGTTGAGCAGAATTATCTGGATTTTGAACCTGAAGAAAAGTTTGACCTTATTACGATGATCATGTGCGATTTTTATGCATTATCGCCACAACAACGAGGCAAACTGCTTAAGAAATGGGAGTGCATGCTGGCTCCTGACGGGGCAATCGTTCTAGACGTTTGTACTGACAAGGCTTTTGCAGCCTGTGAAGAGTCTGCAACGTTTGAACGGAACCTGATGAATGGCTTTTGGGCATCCCGCGATTACTTTGGGTTCTTGAATGGCTTTGTGTACAAAGAAGAGAATGTGAAGTTGGATAAATACACAATTGTGCTACCAGATGAAGTACGTATTATTTACAACTGGTTACAGTTCTTTACTCTTGAAGCCCTTACTGAAGAAGTAGAAGCACAGGGATTGCGTATTGATTCTGTACACAATGATGTGTGCGGTACAAAATATACCGGCTCTGATGAAATGGCTGTGGTTTTGCGAAGAGCATAGCTTGCTTTTACTGGAGGTTAGCAAATAAAAAAGGCGACTGCGTATGCAGTCGCCTTTTCATGTTTTTTTTAAGGATGATCGGGTTTGCTATTCTATGCAGATCATCTCATACGAGTCGCCGGTGAGGCAGACACTGGCGTCGTCGGTGACTTCAAATGTGTTTTCAACACCGACCATGCCTATGCCCGGAATGCCGATTTTAGGCTCAAGGGCAATGACGTTTCCTTTTTCAAGCGGTTCGTCAAATCCTTTGGCGATAACCGGATGTTCATCAATCCCCAGTCCAATGCCGTGGCCGACAAACTTAACCTTATTTGCACCAAGTGCCATAAAGCCATCTTCAAAGCCGGCTTTTTCTGCCATCTTGAGTGCTTTTGCATAGAGCTGTGATGGAATGCTTCCGATACGAAGTTCTGCTGCGAGAGTGTTCTGGATTTCAATGCAAGTGTCATGTGCATTGCGGACAACATCTGGAATAGAGCGTTGTGCTCCAGCCCAGTATACTTGCGTTTTGTCAGTATGGTAGCCTTCGAGAGCAAAGCCGATATCAACTGTCAGTGGTGATTTTTCACGCCAGACCTTACCGGCATACCCCATAAATGGAGTCGCTGGATGCTCGCCGATCAGTCCGAGAGGGCCGTTGAAGTGGCTCGGATAGTTACCGGATTCTCCTGCGGCGATGTGCCCGAGGAAAATATCTTCACCAAAGGTGTTCATGCGCATCATTCCGCAGTGTCCTTTCGCAAAGAATACTTCCCATGACTTATGGGCAACGTCACGCTCTGTCATGCCGACATGAAGATGTTGTGGCAGGTCATGGTAGAGCGCTTCGTGGTGACGGGCTCCGCCAAGGCGCAGTTTTTTGAGTTCCCATTCTGTTTTGACAGCTCTGGCTGTTGTTAATACGCGGTCGCATGGGATGAAAGATATATGCGGCAGCTTTTTGCGCAGGAGATCGCCTACCTGCCAGGTGAGTCCTGCAAAATCTACTGCCACATCAGCTGCTTCTGCAGGTAGAAGAGGAGTGCCCGCATCACTCAGGATAGTTTCAATATCGCTGAATGAACGGAAGGCATGGATTTCCTCAATGGAACTTTCCAGACGGCAACGCTCGACACCATGACGTGCTATAAGAACGGGTTTACCTTCTTTAGGGAGCCAGAAGACGCCGTTAGCAAGAGTGCCTGTGAGATAGTACAGCTGGATGCGTGAGAAAATGAGCATCCCTGAAACACCGGGCATTACTTGATCCAGCAGTTTGCGACAGCGGGCATGCCGAAGGGCAAGCTCTTCTGCAGGTACTTTTTCGATTACTGGTAGAATTTTAGTCATAATAGCTCCTTGGATATGCCCGTTGGTTATATGCCAATCTGACTCTGTGAGCAATGAAGAGATGAACTGCTGGTGTTCGCAAAGAATTCAGTATACAGAAACCGGAGCTGGCTTGGTCATGCTATGGTAGACTGCATACACGACACTGTAAGTATTTCTGTTAGTGGTCTGCTGCATTGACAGCCGAAGGCGGACAGTATTCTGTCTTGCAATACTTTCTGTGAGGAAAATATGATTTTTGATGAAACCATGCGCGATGCTCTTGCCGAGGCAAAAGTGATTGCGGTTATCGGTGCAAAAGATAAAGCCGGTCAGCCTGTAAATATGGTCGGTACATATCTTATAGATCAGGGATATACTGTAATCCCTGTGCATCCTATACGGCAGAATGTATGGGGATTAACCACATATAAAACAATTGCTGATATTCCGGTTCCAGTTGATATCGTTAATGTATTCCGTGCGTCCCAGTACTGTGCGGATCATGCGGACGAAGTTCTGGAGCTGAAGCATACGCCGAAAATGTTTTGGATGCAGTCCGGTATCAGAAGTCAGGAAGCCGGCGAAAAACTTGCTGCCAATGGCATTGCTGTTGTTGAAGACAAATGCATTATGGTCGAGCACAGCAGACTTGGTTTGGAGACGAAATAGATGAAAGAAGCATTTGATTGTCAGATGTGCGGACACTGTTGTGAGGGCGAAGGTGGTATTATTGTCAGCCCTACAGATCTGGTACGCATTACTGAACATTTACATATGTCTGCTGAAGAATTTACCGAGAAATACGGTGAAATCAAAGACGGGAAACTGCGCATTCGCGTAGGTGAAGATAAGTACTGTATCTTTTTTGTGCAGGGAAAAGGGTGCGGTGTACATGTGGCTAAACCGGATATTTGTCGCGCGTGGCCGTACTTTCGCGGCAATGTGATTGATTCTGAGTCGTGGGAAATGGCTAAAGACTTTTGTCCGGGCATCCGAAGAGATGTTAGCCATGATGAATTTGCCAGGCAGGGGCGCGCCTACTTACGTGGGCACAATCTGCTTGCCAGTGACAAAGATTGCGAGGCACGTGCGCTTATTCTTGATGATGAATAGGCGGGCATTGTTTCGCAACGTATTGTGACTTTTCTGAAAAGGCTGGGTATTCATAGGAATGATCTTATGAATCCGGCCTTTTTTTATATATACTGTTAGAGCTGAGTATAGATCGTGCAATTACAAAATGTTATTGTATGATGCATGCTCAGAAGACTGATCTGCCTAGGGGGGCAGTCTCAATCCGTTTCGCTTGCTGTGTATTTCCGTTTTCTGCTCGTACGGGCTTGGAACATTGAGCTGTCTGAAACAGGGTTGTGCATCATACTATTTTCTTAGAGCAGATCGGCTGCTTGCTTTATGGAGGAACCGTGACTTTACGCGAATGCTATAAATTACTGAATGTACCGAACGGAGCGCCGGAAGATGTTGTTAAACAGGCGTACCGTAAGCGGGCCTTTGAGCTGCACCCTGACTTGCACCCTGATGATCCTAATGCGTCACGTAACTTTCAGCGGTTGAATGAAGCATACGTTATCATTACCTCAACAGCAAAAAATGAAGCGTTCTCCGGTAGAGGAACTTCCTCCCGCAGAAACGAGTCTTCCGGTAAGCAGCGCTCAGCAGCATATGGATATCGCTCCCAACGGGATTCGCGCGACAGTACTGTGCGTGACCGTGCTCGTGCAGCATATCGTAAAGCAAAAACAAATTTTGATGCGAACAAGAATAAAGCAACCAGAGGTGGCGATACATATAATAAGCCGCAGCAGGAGTTTGATGACTCCTTCTGGAATGCAGAACAGCGCAGTTACTCGAAAGAATCTGTACTTAATGAGATTTTAAACGATCCGTTTGCAAAGCGGGTGTTTGAAGATATCTACAGCGAAATAAGGCGTGATGGCGGTAAAACGGTGCCTGCTGCTCCGAAAAAACGTAAGTTTTCCATGCAGTGGGGCGAAAGAGATATTTCCGTTGATATGACCGGCGGTGTGAAAGGCTGGCTGCAGCGGCAGCTGGATGACACACAGGTGATGCATTTACCGATGCAGAACCTGCGCCCGGGCGCCAAAGTGCGTTTGACCCTGTCTCAGGGATTGAGTGGTGGAACACGTCAGTTGGAAATTACCTTACCTGACAGTTTTCGCGTCGGACAACCAATTCGCTTGCGGAATCTGGGAAGAAAGATCGGCGGTTGGGTCGGAGATCTGTACCTGACTATTCATGGTCGTATGTAACTGGCTGAACATATTTCTTATTCTGGCAGCTAATGGTGTTGTCAACAGGCGGAGGCTCAGTGTCTCCGACGGGCAGGCGGGCGTTGCCCCCTGCACCCCCACAAGGGGACGTGTCCCCTTGCCCCCCCCATTATACGCGAGCCAGCTTCCTAGTTACGGTGTTGGAAGCCGCGGATACGCTAACTTTCCATAGCAAAAGAAAAAGGCTGGCCTTCATTTGAAGGTCAGCCTTATTTTTTGAAAGGTGATGAGGCATAAGGTGAGAGGCAATGCTAAAACAGTCTGGTGTCGCGAGAAAAGTTTTTTGCAAACAGCCCCGCTGACAAGCGTCTTTGAAAGCAGCAATCGCTACAGGGTCTTTGGGTAATTAAAATTCTCTGTCGAGCAGCAGGTGTGAGAAGTACCCCACAACTGCGGCAAGGTAGAACGGCAGGGTTACAGTCCACTCTTCTCTAAAGAATATCCAAGGCAGCGCAATGAGCGGTGCAGGGACAAGCAGCATGGCCCACCATGTATGTGTCCAGCCTCTGTGTTTGCCCAAAGCCGGAAGCATGGCAAATAATCCTAAAATAGCAGCCCATTGATAATAATGATTTACAATGAGCAGGATATCCGTGATGGCCATAATGGAGTAAAAGAAGTTCTGCCCCTTGGATTCGGTGTCTGTGTCTGGAAATAACGATGCCATTACTGCAATGGCGAAGAGAGCAGAAAGAAGCCAGATGTCATTAGGGAGGTATGAAAAGTAAACTGCTGCTGCGAGAGCACCGCCACCTACTGCTGCGCCCCCCGCAAGGTGTCCTTTATATCCGGGCATACTATTTCCTTGTGTTGAAATATTGTTTATGCGGTAAGGTACTGAAAATATGTGTAGTAGTAAAGATAGTACAACAGGGGAAAGTGTTGTCGGGCTGCAGTTTTTAGTATCTACCCATTTGTTATAAAAGTGTTTTTGTTATTTGAAATCATGGTACACAGTTGTTTTATGGGCATAATACAGAGTGTGTAGAGCAGGACGGGCACGCTGCCTGTTTGCACATAAAGCGCCGGGGGGACGCCCTCGGCCAATGGAAACACTCCGAGCCTTCGGGTTGATGAGCGGGAAAAAGAGCGAATTTGGGTTCGCTTTTTTTCCCGTTTTAACGTTCTGCGGCGTAGAATAGTTTTTCAATAGTATTTGAGCGATCAATCAAAAATAAAATCAAAAGGTGATTGAACGCTCAAATCAGGATAAAGTTTCAATTATTTCGAGTTTTCAAGTAAAATGTTATAGTTATTGTAATGATAAAATCACAAAACAGTGTTTTTTTTGATGTTTTTCTCAAGGGGTAAATTCAAAAAAAACGACTATATGGGTTGCCAATGTTTGTTAGCAGAGTTAGTCTATGTATATAAATTATTGTGATGCACTTCGGGTAATGTTTTTTGTGATTGGTACCCACAATAGTGACAACTTGAAGTTGAAATTGATGATGTGAAAAAGAGCGTATGTGCTGTTTTCAAATCCTGTTGCAGGATTTTGTTGCTTATGGGTTAAAGCAACAAAAAAATATCTGCGCAGTTTTTGTTCCTGCTGCACTGGCTGCATCTGTAGTCGTCGCTGTTTTTCCTTTGATGCATGTCGGTTGGGGTCTGTCTTGCTTCGGAGTTCTTCTTTTCTCGTATCACGCTTACTGAACTGGTGTTGTGGCATGTATTGTATGCCAAATTGCTGCCGTTTTCAGTCAACATTCGGAGGAGCCATGGAAACCATCCCTCTTAACTCACCGGATAAAGATTTCATCCGTGAAGTTCAGGAGAGAAGTGGACAGAATGTGCAATCTTGCTACCAGTGTGGCAACTGCACAGCTGGCTGTCCTTATAACTTTGCGTACGACGTGTCTGTAAGCCGCATTATGCGTCTCGTACAGCTCGGTCAGCGCGAAGCTGTTCTTAAAAGCCATTCCATATGGCTGTGTGCAACCTGTCAGTCCTGTACAACTCGTTGTCCTAACAGTATAGAAGTCGCCAAAATTATGGATGTTCTGCGTCACATGGCACGTGAAGCAGGATATGCAACAGAACGGAACGTTAAAGCATTTGGCGATGCTTTCCTTGAGTCGGTCGAAAAGCACGGTCGTGTGTATGAACTTGGTGTAACTGCTTCATATGTCAAAAAGACCGGTAGATTCTGGACAGATGTAGATCTTGCTCCGGCAATGCTTCCTAAAAATAAGCTTTCGATTAAGCCGCACGAAATTCGCGGTAAAGAGCACGTTGCTGAGATCTTCAAAAGATACAGAGAACGTGATGCCGCCAAGGAGAATCGCTAATGTCTATTTCTGTAGGATACTACCCGGGCTGTTCCGGTAGTGGCACGTCTGTAGAATACGACAAGTCCACCCGCGCAGTCTGTAAGAAGCTCGGAATCGAGCTTACCGAAATCGACGATTGGAGCTGTTGTGGCTCCACTCCGGCTCATACAGTAGACCATACTCTTTCTGCGGCGCTTTCTGCACGTAACCTTGTTCTTGCAGCAAAGCAGGGTCAGGAAGAAGTGGTAACCCCTTGCCCTAGCTGTCTTGCCAACCTTCGCACAGCGTCTCATAAAATTGAAGATGAAGCCTACCGTCCTAAGGTTGAAGCGCTTCTCGACGATTCTTGCGAAAGTGCAGCAACCGTAGCTTCCACGCTGCAGTTGATTGTAGAAAAAGTTGGTCTCGATGCTATCAAAAAAGCAGTTGTAAAGCCGCTTAAAGACCTTAACGTAGCTTGTTACTACGGCTGCATCATGAACCGTCCGCCGGAACTTATGCAGTTTGATGATCCTGAAAATCCAATGGCGATGGACAAGATCATGGAAGCGTGTGGCGCAACAGTCCTGCCTTTCCCGCTTAAAGTTGAATGCTGCGGTGCAGCTGCAGGCATGCCGAAAAAAGAGATTGTAACCGAACTTTCAGGGCGTCTGCTCAATGTGGCAGATTCTTTGAACACAGAAATTATCGTAACCGCCTGTCCACTGTGTCAGATGAACCTTGATCTTCGTCAGGGACAGGTAAACCGTGCAAACGGTACCGGCTACGATATTCCGGTTGTGTACTTCACACAGCTGCTCGGTTTGGCTCTTGGTCTTTCTGCCGACGAGGTTGGCTTGTCCAAACTCGTAGTAGACCCGACACCTCGTCTGCGTTTTGCTGGCGTTTTATAGCAAGGAGAGAGTATGCGTATAGGCGTATTTGTCTGCCATTGCGGCAGTAACATCGCGGCTACTGTTGACTGTCCGGCTGTAGCGGAGCAAGCAAAGAATTTGCAGGACGTAGTGTTTACAACTGACACTATGTACACCTGTTCCGAGCCGGGACAGAACGAAATTATCGAAGCCATTAAAGAGCACAACCTTGACGGCGTAGTGGTGGCATCCTGTTCACCGCGTATGCACGAAGCAACCTTCCGCCGTGCTCTTGAGCGTGCAGGTTTGAACCGCTACATGCTCGAAATGGCAAACATCCGTGAGCACGTTTCCTGGATCGGTAAAGACAAGGAACGTAACACAGTAAAAGCGTTTGAACTTGTTTCAATCGCTGCTGCCAAACTCCGCAACAACAACCCGCTGTTTGCAAACAAGTTTGACGTGACAAAGCGTGTGCTTGTTATCGGTGGTGGTGTTGCCGGTATTCAGGCTGCCCTTGATTGTGCGGACGCAGGCTATCAGGTTGTGATGGTTGAGCGCGAGCAGTCCATTGGCGGCAAGATGGCAAAAATTGATAAAACCTTCCCGACCGTTGACTGCTCTTCCTGTATTCTGGGGCCGAAAATGGTAGACGTTGCTCAGCATGAAAATATCACGCTGTATGCAATGTCTGAGGTTGAAAAAATTGAAGGGTACGTTGGTAACTTTGATGTGCAGGTGCGCAAAAAAGCTACCTATGTAAATTGGGATGATTGCACAGGTTGTGGCGCGTGTATGGAAAAGTGCCCAAGCAAGAAAAACCTTGATGCATTCAACGAAGGCATTTCTAAATGTACTGCCATCAATATCCCGTTCCCGCAGGCAATTCCTAAGAAAGCAGCAATTAATCCTGAAGGCTGTATGATGCTGAAAAAAGGCAAATGTGGCGTATGTGCCAAAGTTTGTCCTACCAAGTGCATCGATTTTGAGCAGAAGGATGAGATTCTGACCGAAAAGGTCGGTGCGGTTATCGCTGCCACCGGTTACGACATGTTCGACCATTCTGTGTACAAACAGTACGGCGCAGGTCAGTACCCGGATGTAATTACCTCCCTCCAGTACGAGCGTCTCATGAACGCTTCCGGTCCTACCGGTGGTCACATTAAGCGTCCTTCCGACGGAAAAGAACCGAAAAAAGTTGTGTTCGTCCAGTGTGTAGGTTCCCGTGATCCAGCCGTAGGCCGCCCGTACTGCTCCGGTTTCTGCTGCATGTACACTGCAAAGCAGGCCATTCTTACTAAAGACCACATACCTGATTCTGATTCCTACGTATTCTACATGGATATTCGTTCCCCTGGTAAAGGGTACGACGAATTTACCCGTAGAGCACAGGAACAGTACGGTGTGCAGTATCTCCGTGGTCGTGTTTCCATGATTTACCCTAAAGGTGATCATTATGTGGTACGCGGCGCAGATACACTTGCAGGTACACAGGTAGAAGTGGAAGCCGACCTTGTGGTTCTGGCTGTTGGCGCAGAGAGTGCGAAAAATGCACCTGCACTTGCTGAGAAAATGCGTATTTCCTACGACTCCTACGGATTCTTCATGGAAGCTCACCCTAAACTGAAACCTGTAGAAACAAACACCGCCGGTGTATACCTTGCAGGTTCCTGTGTAGGGCCACGAGATATTCCGACTTCCGTTGGTCAGGGCAGCGCAGCAGCAGCTAAGGTTATGACCCTGTTCTCAAAAGATAAGCTTGAAAGTGACCCTCAGGTATCCAGCGTTAACGCATCACGTTGCGTAGGCTGCCTGAAGTGTGCAAAGACCTGCCCGTTCGGTGCTATTAAAGAAGTGACTGACCGTGGCGGTAATGTAAAAGCTGAAGTTATTGAAACAGTATGTCAGGGTTGCGGTATTTGTACTGTTACCTGCCCTCAGGGTGCTATCCAGCTGCAGCACTTTACAGACAACCAGATTCTCGCGGAGGTTAACGCCTTATGTCAGGCTCAACTGGACTTTTAACAGAAGGCCAAGATCTTCGTATCGTTGGTTTCCTGTGTAACTGGTGTTCCTACGGTGGTGCAGATACCGCAGGGGTTGCACGTTTTGAACAGCCTACGGACTTACGCGTAATCCGTGTTCCTTGCTCCGGTCGTATCGACCCTCTGTTCATTGCACGTGCGCTTCTCAGCGGTGCTGACGGCGTTCTTGTATCCGGTTGTCACCCGCGTGACTGCCACTATGCAGAAGGTAACTTCTACGCCCGTCGCCGTTTAGAAATGCTTAAGCAATTCCTGTCCGTTACCGGTATTGATCCGGAACGCTTCCATTACACATGGGTTTCTGCATCCGAAGGCCAGCGCTGGCAGGATGTTGTTACCTCCTTTACAGAACGCATTCGTAAACTCGGTCCGGCACCAAAAATGTCCGGCGGCACCGGTTATGACGAAGAGTGTCTGAAAGAAATCGCGGCTGCTGTTTCCCTTGGTGAGCAGTGCCCGTGCCATAAGGAGAAAGCGTAATGCAGGCTCTTGCAGAACTTAAAGATCAAATCCGTAAGGCATTGCCTGAACTGGATGTCGTAATAGGTTGGCAGCAGGGCTATGATGCATTGCACACACGCCCTCTCTTTATCCGCTCTGAAGAAGATATTGATAAGCTTGTTGTTAACGAATTCTGCGTGGTGAACCCTTCTTCTTACCTGCGTGAAATGCGCGGTGGCAAGAAGGTTGGTCTCGTACTCAAAGGGTGTGATTCCCGCTCCGTTATCCAGCTTATTCAGGAAGAACTTCTGAACAAAGATGATCTCACCATCTTCGGCTTCGGCTGTAATGGTGTGCTGAATCACGCAAAGCTTCAGGCCCGTTTCGGTGATATCGGCTACATTGAGTCTGCTGAGAGCGACGGAAATACTGTAAATCTCGTGGTTGCAGGCAATAAAGAAACAGCTCCGTTTGCAGAACTTTGCGCGGAAAAGTGTCTTACCTGTTCCTACCCGAATACATTACAGTGCTCCCACTTTGCAGGTGAAGAGTCCGATAAAAAAGCAGAAGCTGCACAGGATAAAGCTCTCGAAGAATTCGAACAGCTTTCCATGGAAGAGCGTTTTGCATTCTGGCAGGACCAGATGCGTCGTTGCATCCGCTGTTACGCATGCCGTAACGCATGCCCGATGTGTGTATGTAAAGACCATTGCCTCGCCAATTCCCGCCAGCCTAAATGGTTAAGCGAAGATGTGGATGTGCAGAACAACTTCATGTTCCAGATGATTCACGTGATGCACCTTACCGGTCGTTGCGTTGAGTGCGGTGAATGTGAGCGCGCTTGTCCAATGGATATTCCGATTATGCTGTTAAGACGCAAAATGGCCGGTATTGTACGCGATGTTTTTGCATACAATGCAGGAACCAACGCGGAAGATACTTCTCCGCTTATGCGCTTTGAAGTGGAAGAACCAACTATCGAGGAGCGGCACTAGTCATGGCTTGCAAATTTATCTCAAACGAAGACACTAACAAGTGGCTCGAGGCGCTTGCAAAAGACCACGTAGTGTTTGTTCCGGTGGAGGATGGCGGTTCCGTAACCTTCCGTCCGTTTGCAGAAGGCCGTAAGCCGGTTCTTGACCGCATGCCTGTGCGTTCACCGAAGGAAGCTGTATTCCCGCAGACAGAAACTCTGCTGACATACAAATACGAAAAAGACCCTGAAAATCCTGAGCGTACCGCAGTAAGCATCAAGGAAACTCTGCCAAGAGAACGTGCAGTAGTTTTTGGTGCCCGTCCATGTGGTACCCGCGGTATGAGTGTTTTTGACAAAGTGTTTGATAACGATCGCATTCGTGATCCGTACTATGCAACACGCCGTGAAAACACACTCTACATTACGCTTGCCTGTGACAAAGTAGAATCCACTTGTTTCTGTCATGAAGTAGGCAGCGGCCCTGCTGATACCACGTGTTCAGACGTGCTTCTTACGCCTGTACAGGGCGGGTTTGCAGCAGAAGCTGTGACCGAGCGCGGTGGCAAAATGCTTGAAGCAAGCTTCTTTGCAGACGGCGGTGACAAATGTGCAGAAGCGGAAGCAGTGAAAAAAGCAACCCGCGAAATGCTTGGCGAAGCCCACGACTACTCAGATGCACCAGAAAAACTTATGGCTGCCTTTGATGATGACGAATTCTGGGAAGAGCAGGCTGCCGGTTGTATCAACTGCGGTGCGTGTACCTACCTTTGTCCTACCTGTTACTGCTTCAACATTACTGATGAGCCTACAGGTACAACAGGCAAACGTGTACGTACATGGGATACCTGCATGAGCTTCCAGTACACATTGGAAGGCAGTGGGCATAACCCGCGTACAGTTAAAGCTTCTCGCCTTAAAAATCGCGTGAACCATAAGTTTGCCTACATTCCGGACACATACGACAAGCACATTGGTTGCTGTGGTTGTGGTCGTTGCATTAAAAGCTGTCCTGCTTCTGTGGATATTCGTGCTATTGTTAAAGCAGCACAGGCTCGCAGCGTCAAGAAGGAGTCTAAATAATGAAAGCTAATCCAGTACTGCCGGATATGGCTACTGTCATGGAAGTTGTGGAAGAAACATCCAACATTAAAACCTTCCGTGTTCGCTTTGACGATGAAGACGTTATGAACAAGTTCACTTTCGAGCCGGGACAGGTAGGTCAGCTTTCTGTTTTTGGTAGCGGTGAGTCTACCTTCGTAATCAACTCTTCACCGACTCGTATGGATTACCTTCAGTTTTCTGTAATGCTCGTAGGTGAAGTTACAGAGCGTATTCACCAGCTTAAAGCCGGTGACTCCGTTGGTGTTCGTGCTCCATTAGGTAACGCGTTCCCGACAGAAGAAATGAAAGGGCAGGACGTAACCTTCATCGGCGGCGGTATCGGTATGGCTCCACTCCGTACACTTCTTGTGTACATGCTGGATAACCGTGACGATTACGGCAAAATTACTCTCCTGTACGGTGCTCGTTCTCCTCAGGATTTGAGTTATCAGGAAGACATCGCCGAGTGGATCGGTCGTGACGATATTGATGTAGTACTTACCGTAGATAATCCGGACGAAGAGTGGGGCAAAAATCCACACGAAAAAGTCGGTCTTATCCCGAATGTACTTAAAGAAATCAACCCGGATAACAGCGGTTACGCTGTTACCTGTGGCCCTCCTATCATGATTAAGTTCACACTCATGGCACTTAATGAGCTGGGCTTTAAAGATGACAAAATCATCACTACCCTCGAAAAACGTATGAAGTGCGGTGTAGGCCTCTGTGGCCGTTGTAACATCGGCGACAAGTACGTTTGTGTAGACGGTCCTGTGTTCAAGTACTCTGAACTTCAGGAACTGCCTAACGAGCTGTAGGCTGATTGCCATAGAATAGTAACTCCCCCGATGCGACTGCATCGGGGGAGTTTTTTATTTTTACGGGTGGATGCTTACTCTCTTTTTTTTTAGAAAGAAGCTGAGCTGGTTAACTAACGTTACCCGAGAAGTTTTTGAGCTAATTTTGGCAGGTTGTTTGCTTGCGCAAGCATGGAAACTGCCGCATTAGCAAGAATTTGCTGCTTGTTAAATGTGGTCATTTCTGTTGCAACATTTACATCAGAAATCCGTGATTCAGAAGCTTGTAGGTTTTCCTTTTGAATCGATCCTACTTCAACTGTTGCAGCAAGACGGTTTTGAGTTGAGCCTATCTCTGCACGGATTTTGTCTTTTTTGTTTATTGCTAACATTATGTTTTCTAATGCTTTTTTTGCATTTTGCTGCGTTAGAATATTGTCACCTGCCTCTTGTCCAACACCAAGTGATTTGGCCGTAGCCATGGTAATCTCTGTGTCATAGTGGTCTTCTTTTTGGCTGCTTGTACCAAAATGAATGTTCACGGCAATCAGATCTTCAGATTCAACGTGCAGTTGGGTTGAGGACTTTTGTGCATCAGTTCCAGTTTTCATATCGAGACTGGCACCGAATTGTGTTTTGGTGACAGTAAAGCGCCCACCTGTATTATTTGAAATAGTATCTCGAATCTTTTTGTCTTCACCGTAGGTTGTAGTGATTCGAAATTTTTCTGTGGTATCCAGAATGTCTACAGAGTTTCCATCTGTGCTTCCAAGGGCAAGTTTTTCCCACGTGTTACTTTGTGTGTTAAAGATTTCAACTTCAATATCAGTAACAGGTTTTTTTTCTGTGCCATACGAGCTTTTAACACTGGATTCCACGCTCGCAATGTTGCCTGTCAATGCCCCTGTTCTGCCGTTGTGCCTAAACTCTGCAGTAGCACCTTTAAGGGTATTTGAATTAACTTCAAAAAAAGTTGTAGCATCATTGGTTACAGTGATGCCGGATGTTGATCTGTGTTCAAATGTTTTTGAGGCAGCTACTTCAGACTGAACCTGTATAGCCTCAGTCGATGCAGCAACTGATTGAATAGTAAAGTTTGTATCTGTGACTTTTGTGATACGATATTCGTCTGTATTATTGTATAAACTATCGCGGATAACTGAGCCGTCATTAGCCACAAGAGTGATTCTGACTTCACCCGTGACTGTTGTTCCACCAGCCGCAATCGTATCGGTTATATCTGTCCAGTTATCAAAGCCTAGAGGGCTTCTTTCAATAGTGACCTTTGCGCCGGAGTAAGTAGAGGCATTCAGTGTGGATCCTGCTGCACCGAGGGCAAGTCCAAAGAGTCTTCCACCCATGGTGCATATTTCACCATTCGCGTTAGCATTAGCTAAGCTTGTCTCTACTTCGGCCAGACCAGAGCGGGAGGTGAAGGTTATTGTCCCTGTACCACCAGCTGTTGTAGTGATTTTTTGACGGCCAAGAGCCGTGACCGTCCCATCTCGTCTTGCTGGAGCCGTCAATACAAGGTTCTCATTTTTGAGATCCTGATTTCTCCAGGTCTCTTCATATCCTACGGTTTCTACTTTAACCGCTTCTTCCGAACGAGCCGGGTCGTCCTGGGCAGAACTGCGTTCCACCACAACATCCATGCCTGTACCGGAAAGCAGTTTTTTGCTGTTAAAGTCAGTGTCAGAAGCGATGCGGGTTATTTCGTTAGCCATTAACTGATATTCCTGATCAATCATTTTTCGCTGAGAATCAGTGTAGGTACCAGTAGCTGCTTGTTCGGCAAGTTCTTTCATTCGAATGAGTTTTGCATCAATAACACCAAGTGCTCCATCGGCTGTTTGAATCATGGAGATTCCGTCATTGGCATTGCGGATTCCTTGATTAACAGCAGCGATATCGGCGCGCATTAATTCACGGATGGCGAGTCCGGCTGCGTCGTCCGAAGCTGAGTTGACACGGAGACCAGATGAAAGTCGTTGTGTAGACTTTCCTAGCCTCCCATAATGTGATGACAGATTTCGATTAACATTTTCTGCCATCAGGTTGTTGTAGATTGTCAAAGACATTCTATCCTCCTGTGGTATTAAAAGGAAATAGTGTTGTGTTGTTTTAATCTATTCGGCTAAATGTAAAAAAATATAAAATAAAACTTTAAACACATCAAAAAAATGACGTAAAGCTCTTAAGAAATGTTAATGCAATTTTTGTACAAGATGTAAAGTGAAAGTTGCTAGTGAACAATGTTGAGAAGAAGTATGCATAAAAAAATGTTTTATGCTTTATTATAGCGCTAATTAAATGTGTTCGTATGGAGAAGGATTTTGCTTTATATGAACAGTGTTAAAGAGTAGTAGGGCGTGTTGATTGTACTATGAATTTATAAAGTGAGTTGTACCGCTATTAATTTGCTAATGGATGCAAGAGCAGGGCAATAGTGGTTTGTTGGCGCTTTAAGGTGGAGCATGATTTTAGTAGTACATATAAAAGTAATTTATCTAAGTGTTATTTACTTTGCACAAAAAAAGCCCGCTGCATGTGCAGCGGGCTTTTCGTTCATATGGCGAATTCTACAAGGAAGCGCCGACCATTCTCAGGAGACGCGCAAGCTGGTTAGTGAAGCCTGCTTCGTTGTCGTACCATACGAGGACTTTAACCATGTTGTCGTCCATTACGCTGGTACAGAGGCTGTCTACAACGCCGCCGTGGGTGTCACCGATGTAGTCAACGGAAACGAGCGGTTCGTCGGAGTAGCCGAGGTTTTCTTTCATGTCGCCTTCAGCAGCTGCTTTGAGTGCTGCATTAACTTCTTCTGCTGTAGTGTTTTTTTCTACGGTGCAGGTGAGGTCAATGAGGGAACCGTCAGGAATTGGCACACGGATAGCCATACCGTCGAGTTTACCTTGAAGCTCAGGAAGAACAAGGCCAACAGCTTTTGCTGCGCCTGTGGTGGTCGGGATCATGGACATGCCAGCCGCGCGAGCGCGACGCAGGTCTTTATGCGAACCATCAAGGATTCGCTGGCCCATGGTGTAACCATGAATGGTTGTCATAAGGCCATGTTTGATGCCGAAAGCATCATTGATAACTTTAGCTGCCGGCGCAAGACAGTTTGTGGAGCAGGAAGCGTTAGAGAGTACGTGGTGCTTTGCAGCATCATATGTATCGTCGTTAACGCCCATAACAATGGTTGCGTCCACGTCTTTGCCCGGTGCGGAAATGATGGATTTCTTAGCACCGCATGCAATGTGCTCGGCAAGACCGTCGCGGTCTTTGATGGTACCGGTGGTTTCTACGGCGATCTCAACTCCGAGTTCGCCCCATATCCATTCGCCGCGTGCGCAACGGGTAACGATAATCTGCTTACCGTTTACCTTAAAGCCTTCTTCGTTTGCTTCTACCTCTCCGTCAAACTTGCCGTGAACGGAATCGTATTTGAAGAGGTGTGCAAGTGCTTCATTGTCAGCGCGCGCGTTAATAGCAGCAATTTCGAGTTCAGGATCGTCAATAAGAAGACGAACGAGATAGCGACCAATGCGACCAAAACCATTGATACCAAGCTTTACAGCCATGAGAAAGCTCCCTAGCGGTAGTTAGTTAAATCTTGTTGGAGCAGCCCAGCACGTGTTTAATTTTGTGCTGAACCATATCTTTTACAGCCTGACGGGCTGGCTTGAGGTACTGGCGTGGATCAAAGTGAGATGGGTTTTCTGCAAAGTGTTTGCGGATAGTTGCAGTCATTGCAAGACGGATATCGGTATCGATGTTGATCTTGCAGACACCGTAAGTGGCAGCCTTACGAAGCAGGTCTTCCGGTACACCTTTAGCAGAGCCGATGTCTCCGCCGTACTTGTTTGCCATTTCAACAAACTCCTGTGGCACGGAAGAAGAACCGTGGAGTACGATAGGGAACTCAGGGAGCATGTTGGAGATTTTTTCAAGGCGTTCAAAATCGAGGCGTGCTTCGCCAGTGAATTTGTATGCGCCGTGACTGGTTCCGATAGCAATAGCAAGAGAGTCACAACCAGTGCGCTCTACAAATTCTACTGCTTGATCAGGATCAGTGTAAATGGACTCTTCAGAGTGAACATCATCTTCAATGCCAGCAAGACGACCGAGTTCAGCTTCTACAACAACACCACGCTCATGAGCGTATTCAACTACCTGTTTGGTGATAGCGATGTTTTCTTCGAAGTCGAGGTGGGAGCCGTCGAACATTACGGAGGAGAAGCCACCGTCAATGCACTGCTTGCAAATTTCAAAGTCCTGACCATGGTCAAGGTGCAAAGCGAGCGGGTGGTCAGTTTCGTCAAGAGCAGCTTCAATAAGCTTTCTGATGTAAGTCTGACCTGCGTAACGGCGTGCGCCAGCGGAAACCTGCAGGATAAGAGGAGCTTTTTCTTCCTGAGCTGCCTCCATGATACCCTGAATGATTTCCATGTTGTTTACGTTAAACGCACCAACTGCGTAGCCTTCCTTGTATGCGCGAGCAAACATCTCTTTAGTACCGATAAGTGGCATAAATAACCTCCTCAAAAAAATTACGGTAGCCATGATATTACGTAGAACATACTGTAATTCCATGATTACTGATACAAAAAAGCATAAGCTTAACCGTGCCACTTTGCTACTTAACGATGTGTTCGACCATGGGCGTGTAGAGGTCGGACAAAAGTTAACCGTTTACACTGACAGCGCATTGAAGCGCCACGATGTTGAAACAAAGGGGCTTGGGTGGACTAAGCGTTATTCTCATATATAACAGTTTAACGCCGGATAAAAATCCGCACTGGCGTCAAACAGGTGTACTTTACACGTGGTGCTCTTAAAAGCAAAGTAAACAAACTGCAATAGCTAGGTGCAATTTTCTTGAAAATAATTTTGTGAACAGACGTTAAGTTGTTGCTACACATAACGTAGGGTGTTGAATATTTATACGCTGTGCCGGACTGTTGCAGTAACATTGCAGACCGACACAGCGTGTTTTCTATTGTAGGGAGAAAGGGCTACCCTTGATCCATATTAAGTACGGAAAGGGCAGACATGGTTTGTTCGTCTGTAAACTCAAACTTAAGGGGAGTGAGGGTAACGTATCCTTCCGTAAGCAAATCGCGGTCTGTGCCCATTGCGACATCTTCCGGCGGAATTTTACCGTCCAGCCACCAGTAGCTTCCGCCACGGGGATCAGTATTGTGTACATACCAGTCCTTCCATGTTGCGCTGGTCTGCGGGCAGACTCGAAGTCCTTTGGTTTGCTCCATCGGCATATTCGGGAAGTTCACGTTTACAACACAGCGCTTTGGCAGTGAGTCCCACGGAAGGTTTTCAGCAAGCTGTACTGCGAACTCGGCTTGGCTGGAAAGGTTTTCCGGACGGAAGTTGTCATAGGAAACAGCCATGGACGGGTAGCCCATGCTGGCTCCTTCTGTTGCGGCAGAGACGGTGCCGGAATACAGAATATCCGGCCCAACGTTAGCACCGGCGTTGATTCCTGAGATAACAAGATCAATTGTATCTTCAATAAGGCTGCTGAGGCCGAGCTTGACGCAATCAACCGGCGTTCCGTATACCCCTTTGCCGCGAAATCCGTTTTCTTTGAACTCCTTAATGCGAAGCGGCATGGAGAGTGTAACGGCGTGACCTACAGCGGACTGCTCCGTAACCGGTGCTACGCAGTGTACAGTATGCCCTGCTTCAACGAGAGCTTTATATATGGCGCGTAAACCTGGCGCTTGAATACCGTCATCATTGGTCAGTGCGATTATCATAGGTACCTCTGGTTCTTGCTTGTATTTGCAAATATCAAATGGTTTGACAAGTTCTTGAAAAAACAGGAATCATACAGTCGTGATGGCACAGTATGATCTGCGTCAGTTTCTAGTTGAAATCTGTACAAGATTATATCTGAATACAGCTTGCAACTGCACCAAACGGGTGTTTTGAATAAGCGTTGATTTCAGACGCAGAACGGTACTTCCTGTTACGACTATTTTTGAAACGTACTTTATTCTTTCTTCAGGGTATAAAATGGACCTAAAAAAAATACAATTTGTTCGAGATATTTCCAATAATGATGAAGTTCTTTCCATTTTTGCCATCACGCAGGCAACGCTTGCTCAGGCGCGTAACGGCCCTTACTGGAGACTTGAATTAGCTGATATGACAGGGGCTATCGGCGCAAAAGTCTGGAGCCCGCTTGCACAGCAATTTCCTGAAGTGGCTGCAGGACAGATGTTGGCGGTAAAAGGCCGCGCCAGCACATACCGCGATATTCTGGATGTAAATATTGAGCACATGAAAATTCTTACTCCAGAAGAAACCGCTGAGTTGGATATGGGGGATTTTGTTTCAGCCTCTGAACGTCATCCTGATGACATGTACGCTGACCTGTTAACGTTATGCCGTTCAGTGCTGACCTATACCCCTTGGCTCACGTTTGTTGAATCTGCGTTGAATGATGAAGAAATTTCTATACGATTCAAGAATGCCATCGGTGCAAAGAATGTTCATCATGCGTATCTTGGAGGCTTGCTTGAACATTCCCTTTCTGTCGCAGAACTTTGTATGAAGTTATGTGACCAGTATCCTGAGCTTGATCGTCAGGTGCTGCTCGTCGGAGCTATTTTCCATGATATCGGGAAAGCATGGGAGCTTAGCGCAGGGCTCGTTAAAGATTATACTGACGAGGGGCGTCTTATAGGGCATATCAACATCGGGCTTGAGAAAGTGGAGCCATATCTTGCTGCATCCGGTCTCTCTACTGAACTGCAGATGCATTTTAAGCACTTAATTCTTGGACATCATGGCCAGCGGGAGTGGGGATCTCCGGTGCTTCCTGCCACTGCTGAGGCGTTGGTTCTGCATTATGCTGATAATATTGACGCAAAGCTTGCTCAGCTGCGTGGACTGTTCAGTGATTTTGAAGAGGATGCAACAGGCTGGACTCCATACCAGAATACGCTTGGTCGATTTATCTTCAAGCCGCATGCGACTCCAAAGAGTGAGTTTCCTGCTGCTCCGATAGATGAGCATGCATCAGTTACTGTCTTTGATGAAGAAGACTCTTTTTAATACGCTCCTAGTATACAAATTTCCATAAGTACAAGTCATCGGGTTAATTGGATGAGGCAAATTCTTTGCCTGCCGGAGACTTGCTGAAGGTATCATAAGGACATAATATGTTTATTTCTCTCGAAGGTATGGAAGGCTCCGGTAAAAGCACGGTTTTAAAAAAGCTGCATGCTTGGCTGGAATCAGAAGGGCATGAAGTTTTGCTTACCCGCGAACCGGGTGGCAGTGAGCTTGGCAAAACGTTGCGTGCGTTACTGCTCGATGCTGAAAATACAGATATCACCAGTGAAGCGGAACTGTTTATGTACCTTGCTGACAGAGCGCAGCATGTATCGCAAGTGATCAAACCTGCACTTGAGGCGGGCAAGGTTGTACTGTGTGATCGCTATGCTGATTCCACTGTCGTGTATCAGGGCTACGGTCGTGGGCTTGATCCTAACTTGCTACATTCTTTTAACGAAGTGGCAACAAAAGGGTTGTGGCCGAATATTACGCTGCTTCTGGATGTTGAGCCGGAGATTGGGTTGCGTCGTGCTCTTTCCCGAAATATTGAAAAAGGTCTTTCCCGTGCAGAGGGACGCTTTGAAGCAGAAGCAATGGAATTTCACTCCCGTGTACGTGAAGGGTATCTGACATGGGCTGCATTGAATAATAAGCGATTTGCTGTAATCGATGCTTCTGTAACGCCTGATGAGGTGTTTGATCAGGTGGTAAACAGCATGCGTACATGTATTGATGTTATGAAAGCTGAGGCTATTGGCTAGTCAAGAATTGACGTGTCAATATTGAATAGTAAGCGCATCAGGCAGAAGAGAGAATATGCTGCGAGCAAAAAATTCCTTAGGGGTAATCTTTTTCCCCGCATATGACTGGGCTATCAGTGCGACGCATCCTGAACGGGAAGAGCGCCTTTTGTACACGCAGGATCAACTGCGTGAGGAAGGGCTGTTCGATATAGAAGGGATTACGGAGTACAAGCCGCTTGTGGCAGCATTGGAAGATGTGGAGCGCACGCATTTTTGTTTTCCCAATGTGGAGAGCGTGTGCACCAAATCGCATCTTATTTCTGCCGGAGGGGCTATTCGTGCTGCCCAGCTGGTGATGGAGGGGGAAAAGGACAAGGCCTTTGCGCTGGTTCGCCCTCCCGGACACCACGCCATGAAGTCAGTGCATGGTTCCCGTGGATTCTGCAACATCAATATTGAAGCAGTCATGATTGAGTATATCCGTGAAAAATACGGTGCTCTCAAGATTGCTGTCGTAGATACAGATTGTCATCACGGTGATGGTACTCAGGATGTGTATTGGAATGACAAGGACGTACTGTTTATTTCCATGCATCAGGATGGCAGAACCTTGTATCCGGGAAGCGGTTTTCCTGCTGAACGTGGTGGCGTGAATGCCTACGGGAAGACGCTGAATATTCCGCTTCCTCCAAATACTTCTGATACAGGATTTCTGCATGCCATTGAAAATGTGGTGTTGCCGGTTTTGGACGATTTTAAGCCGGATATCATTATCAATTCAGCAGGGCAGGATAACCATTATTCCGACCCGATTACAAACATGAATTTTTCTGCACGCGGGTATGCAAAGCTGAACGAGCTGCTTAATCCGCATATTGCAGTACTAGAAGGTGGCTACTCTATTCAGGGTGCGCTGCCCTATGTCAATTTAGGTATTTGCCTTGCAATGGCAGGAATTGACTATGAGCACGTGGCAGAGCCGGATTTTTCTCCGCAACGTTACGCGCAGACAGAACAGGTTACGGAGTATATTGAAAAGCTCTCGAAAGAGCTGCTTGCAAGCTATTTTGCATCCGCTGCTCCGGATATTGAAACACTGGTGAAAGAAACCGGATATGAACGCGACGGCGATTTCATAGTCCGTGCTAAAGACGTGTACTACGACACGGACGGGATAAGCGAAAGTCAGATTGAGTCTGTGGTGTTGTGCCCTGATTGTTCAGGTACATTACGACTGGAGACATGGTCGTCTGTGAATCCCTTAAGTCTGGGAGTTGAAGTGCCGGTTGGTGCATGTGACCGTTGCCTTGCCATAGGGCGTAAGGTGCTGGAACAGGCGTGTGCCAATGAAAAATATCGCTATGTGCAAAGTATTAACCGCAGGGACAAGGAGTACATGCGGTATGGTTTTTAAGATGAATAAAAACGGCGTAGGAGTACTGCTCCTCGCCGTTTGCTTTTTAGCCGGTGCAGTTTTACCGGCAGCAGCTTCACCGTTTATTACTGCTGAAATGCAGGTGAAGTTGAAAAAGAATGATGAGATGTACCATCTGTTGCAGAACGCGTACGCTCAAAAGAGATGGTCTGAAGTTGTTGCGCTGTTTGAACAGTATAAAAAGGTTGCGGTGCAGCCTGAAACAAAAACAGCAAAATACCTTAAGATTACCGTAGATACAGAAGAACATGCGTCCAGAAAACGTCAGTTAGCGAAGTATAATGCGTTATGCAAAAAACTGAAAGCTGAGTACATTACCGCGACAGGACTCACCGTTATTGCGCTTGTGCATGATAAGCAGATAACAGAAGCTGAAACGTTGTTAAGCGGAGTGCAAAAGCACGCTGATGAACATGCCATTATCTCTGTGGCGCAGGGTATCGTAGCATATACGAAAAAAGAGTATCCAAAAGCAAAGACGCTGCTTAAAGCAGCCTTTACCCGTGACAAAACATTGTTTGAATCAGTGTACTACTTGTACAAGGTAGCAATGAAGCAATCTGAACCGGGGACAGCCTACTTCTGGTTGGAAAAGGCTGTGGTGCTTGCACCGGAGCGGCTTGACCTGCTCATGGGACAGGCCAAACTGCTGCAAAAGCTTGGGCAGTCTGCCGCAGCGGAGGCTATGTACTCAAAGTTGCTTGAAGTTGATCCGACCAATGCTGTTGCCTTTAACAACCGTGGATACTGCAGGGTGGCTATAGGAGATGTTGACGGAGCGTTCAGTGATTTTTCAAAAGCGATCTCCATTAACAGTATGTACACGGAAGCGTTGTTGAACAGGGCTGCATTGTGGCGCACCACAACAAATCTTTCCGCTGCACTGGAAGACTTAAACGCAGGACTGCGAGTGTCTCCGGGGGATACAAGGTTACTTGTTTCCCGTATGCAGACCTTGAGTGATATGGGGAACTACATGCTTGCCAAGCAGGATATGGAAGAACTCCTTACGCGCTCAGATTCTATTACTGTTATTAATGAGGCAGCATGGTTTTTAGCCACCTGTCCTTCAGAGCTTGTTCGGGACGGAAAGCGGGCGTTACGCTTGCTAACATCTGTTGTGGAACGGAGTAAAAGGCATCCGCGAGTATTAGATTCATTGGCTGCAGCATATGCAGCAACGGATGAATTTGATAAGGCTGTAACTATTCAAAAAGAAGCATTAACACGCGGGGCTGCATATCGCTTATCGCAGCGTCAGCTTGGTAAGTATGAAAAGCGTCTTGCGCTTTATAGTGAAAAACGACCTTTTATAACGAACGTGGACTAATACGATGAGTAAACCGATTGATACTTATTGGACATTACGACTGGCCGAGTTGAAGCAGACGCTTGAGAAAAACAATTTTGATGTTTTCATGGCGGATTCCCTTAAAGACGCAAAGCGTGTTTTTGAACACGAAATTCTTCCGTCACTGGAAGGTGTAAAAACTGTAGGCAGCGGTGGTTCTGTGACCCTTGCTGATGCTGGCATACTCGATTTTGTTCGCGAGCATGATGGCTTGGAGTTCTTTGATCCGTACAATCCTGCATTATCCAATGAGGATAAGTATGAGTTGCGTCGTCAGAGCCTGCTTACGGACTTGTTCCTTACCGGTACTAATGCCGTGACAGAATGCGGTAAGCTTGTGAACCTTGATATGATCGGTAACCGCGTGGCTGCGTTAAACTTTGGTCCTAAGCATGTGGTTCTTTTTATCAGTCGTAACAAGCTGGTTGAAACCGTGGATGATGCAATGTTCCGCATCAAGGACTACGTAGCACCAGTGAACACTATGCGTCTTGATATGAAAACTCCTTGCAAAAAAACAGGACACTGTATGGACTGTTCCAGTCCTCAGCGTATTTGTAATATTTGGACAATTACTGAAAAGTCGTTTCCTGCAAAACGCATAAAAATAGTTTTGATTAATGAAGATGCCGGATACTAGGCCGCATGGCCTGATCTTCCGGTAAGTTGATCCGAGCGTTGCGGCGGTGCGTTCTATGTTGCTGGAACGTACCGTCGATATCTCTGAGACATCTATGTAGTGTGGTTTGCATGGGGAGTTTCAGAATAATGCCTGACGCGTGGAAAAGGCCGCGCTGTTATGCAATCGCACTGGATATTGCTGTGGCACAGTGCGTATTTATTGAAGGATGCTGGATTGTAAGCTTGTTATGCTATTATGAGATTTGGGTCGGAACATACTTGCTTGTACTGCAGGGGAGGAGATGCAGGGAACGCGGGTATGCGGGACACATTGGCTGACAGATGCATCAACCTGTTGGTTTTGTATGCAGACGACAGCGCACGAAGATAACGTAAATTTACCGACCTGTACGGAGAGCCGTACGTAAACATTCTTGTCCAGCTACTGGTTCCAACACTTGATGACTGCTAATTCGCATCGTACGGACGGAGCACCATGTTTCTGAATGAGCACTTGAGCAAGAAATTGTTTGGCGAGGCTGGTATCACTGTTCCTGTAGGAACGCTTTTGACTCCTGAATCTGTAACTGTACCTGAGCATCTTTCTCCCCCGTGGTATTTGAAAGCACAGGTATTGACGGGCGGTCGCGGTAAAGCCGGAGGTATTCTGCGGGCAGATACACCGGAAGAATTTCATAAACAGGCAGAGAACATTTTTGCAATGAAGATTAAAGGGAATGCGGTTCCATTTATTCGTGTGGAACAGGCAACCGAAATTGCAAAAGAATGCTACCTTTCCTTTGTGCTTTCCAGAGAGCGCAAAGACCTTCTTTTCACAGTAAGCGCAGCCGGCGGGATTGAAGTTGAAAATTCTGCTCAGGCTGTCAAACCGCTTATCCAGCGTGTTCATCTTTCCTCAGGTCTTAAAGACCATCACTTACGGGCTGCCTTTTTTGAGCTCGGCGTTAGCAAAGAGCATTTTGCCGGTTTCTGCGATCTGGTAAAAAAACTTTATGGCATTGTCGCTGAATATGGCCTGCTGATGGCTGAAATCAACCCGCTTGTCATTACAAAGCAGGGCGAATGGATGGCTCTGGACGGTAAGGTGGAGCTGGATGACAACATGGTTGAAATGCATCCCGATGTGTTGGAGGGATATTATACTCCAGAGCATCATTCACCGGAGGAGAATATCGCCCGTGAAGCCGGATTAAGTTACGTTGAGCTTAAAGGCTGGGTCGGTATTCTTGTGAACGGTGCGGGGCTTGCCATGGCAACAATGGATTTGCTGAATTTCAACGGTCTGACTGCTGCAAACTTTATGGATCTGGGCGGAGCTGCTGACAGGGAGCGCATTAAGCGTGCCTTGGATTTATTGTTCGGCAATGATGATGTGAAGGCAGTGTTTATCAACCTGTTTGGCGGGATTGTTTCCTGCAAAGAAGTTGGCAAGGCTTTGCTCGCAGTGCTTGAGGGAGAGCCTGCCCCTAAGCCTATAGTCATCCGCATGGCTGGATTTGAATCTGTGGAAGGGCGCGAGTTGCTAAAAGAGGCAGCCCCTCAGAATGTATATATTACTGTGGAGATGAATGAAGCGCTTGAGCGGCTGTATACCTTAAAGCCGGCAGATGCACCAACCGTAGAGTTTACGTTGCAGGAAGAAGCTCCACCTGCAGGTATGCCTGCATTTACCCGTAGCGGTATAAAGGATGTTCTGGGACTGAGTAAAGATACACAGGTTCTGGTTCAAGGGATTACTGGTAAGGTTGCCCAGCGTCATGTTGCTATGATGCAGGAGTACGGAACCAACATCGTCGCAGGAGTTACCCCGTTTAAAGGGGGGATGGAGGTGCTGGGCGTGCCGGTCTACAACTCTGTTCACGAAGCAAAAAAACAGCACCGCATCGACGCTTCCATTGTATTTGTTCCGGCTGCATTTGCAGCTGACGCAGTGGCGGAGTCTGCAGCGGAAGATATTCCGTGGGTCGTGTGCATTACAGAAGGTGTTGCACAGGCAAGTATGCTTTCAGCGTTAAAGGATACAGCCGGAAGCAGTACACGAATTATCGGGCCGAATACCCCGGGAATTATTGTGCCTGAACAATGTAAAATAGGCATTATGCCTGCGAGTGTTTTTAAAGCAGGGCATGTGGCAATATTCTCCCGTTCAGGAACATTAACCTATGAAGCTGCTGACAGATTGTCACGGGCGGGCATTGGTCAATCCGTTTGTGTGGGGATTGGCGGTGATTCATTTATCGGAACAAACTTTTCCGACTTGCTGGAGCTTGTACGTGATGACGATAATACGCATGCAGTGCTCATCTTAGGTGAAGTAGGAGGCTCGGCAGAAGAAGATCTTGCTCGCTATGTGGAAATAACAGGGTTTGAAAAGCCGGTTGTTTCTTTTGTGGCAGCACGTACGGCTCCTCCGGGAAAACGTCTCGGGCATGCCGGAGCTATTCTTGAAGAAAATTCCGGCGGAATTGAGCGTAAATTACAGGCAATGCGCGATGCAGGCTTTGTAATCAGTCCTGACCTTGCCCAATTGCCTGAGCTGGTAAAAAGTGTTTTGGATAACACAGCAGCGAAAATGTCTGCGTAAAGCAGACCTACAATAGAATAACTAAAGGCAGCCATTGGTATTCGATGGCTGCCTTTACATTATTTGGGGGGTATGCCTGACTTCTATCCTGCTGTGGATAAAGATGCAGTGAGCTGGGAGCCGGAAAGCAATGTATAACCGTGGTAGGTTACATCAAAAAGATCCTGTTCCGTCCATCCCAGTTGATAGAGATCCTGTAATTGTTCTTGAGTGCATCCCTGCTCTGGGTGAAGAACTCGTGTGACAGCAAATTGGAGCAGGGCTTCCTCGTGTTCTTCGAGTGGAGTGTCCTGTTGAGTTGAGGCGACTGCTTTGAGATCTTCATCAGTCATGCCTGAGCGCTTAAGAATGGTTTCGTTAATGGCGATGCAGGAGTCATAGCAGACTTTGCTTGCAATGGCATACCGGATGGAGGAAAGGAGCGCGAAGTTGAGTGTCTTGTGACTGCTGAAATAGCGGATAAGATCCAGATGGAATTTCGCAATACTCGGGCTTATCGCATAGCGTTGCAAAGACGGAGGAGTGTTGATGGGTTTATCTTCAAACCAGTCAAAGATTTCTTTTTGGTCGCCGTGTGCTGTCTCTTTTGAAATTGTTTTGAGTAGGTACATGAAAACTCCGTTAAAGTAGACCGGTCGTCTAGTTAGAAGGTGTACAAAAAAACAATGCATTACCAAGCAGGCAATTATGCTGGCAGCAGGTACTGTAAAAGAAATTTTTCAGAAATAAGCAACGGTTCCTCGGAGCCGGTTGCCTTCATACTGGTAAGTGCCCCGTTTCTGCAGGTGAGAATGAATACAGCTGCTTCTTCGGCAGTGAAGGCAGTACTGATTTCTCCTTTCTCCTGTCCTCTTCGCACAATATCCGCAAATGTTTTTACGATCTTGCGGTGTGACTCCTGTAGCCGTTCCCTGATTGGGGGGGAAAGGGCGGACATTTCTTGCGAAAGATTAGCGATAAGGCAGCCACGGGAGTAGTTTGTTTCCGCATTAAATTTTCGGGACAGTTCAAATAATTTTTCAAAACACTGGATAGCAGTCAGTGATGGATCTTGACCAAGCGGAAACCGAGCACGTGCTATAACTTGTTCATAGTATTCTATGACAGCAATGCCAAAGTCCTCTTTACTTTTAAAGTAATGATAAAACGATCCCTTAGGCACATTTGCAGCATCAAGAATTGCTTTAAGTCCAGTTCCCTGAAAACCATGCAGGTGGATAAGCTCTGTGCCAGCTTCTAAAATACGTTCCCGTGTGTCTTCATTCATACGTGCCTATTAGACCAGTCGTCTAGTATCGGTCAAGGTGCTTTTTTATCAACCGATAGGAAAATGGGAAGTGCTTGTGCTGCCCGTCGTTAGGGAGAAAATAGATAGTGATATGTATGCCACAAGTGAAATACGGAGTAATCTTACAGGGATAATCTCTTATGCAGCCTGATATTACATGTGAAAAAATGATAAAAGCTAACGAATTTTCTATAGGATGTAAGAATATTAGGCAGGTGTATTGACAGTGGTAATCACTTTTAATAGTCAGCAATAATAGTCTGTAACTTGAGCAAAGTATCACTTTGAAGTTAGGGATGTTACGCTGTTCCTATGTCTACAGACACACCACTTCCGCATGTTCGATATTTGGGGATATCGAAATCTTTTCAATATCATTGTTATGTGAAATTAGATGCTTGCATGTTGCACAGCATAGCTTTGTTGCGTCTTTCGGGAAAAGCGCATGAACTATGTATGTAGGCATCACCCACTACTGGAATAAATTGTTATCAATAGAAAATTAGGGTGATAGTAATGTTACGGAAATTTAAAATAGCAACGCGAATTCAATTACTATTTGCGTTGCTTCTGATTTCTCTTGGTGGAATGCTTGTGGAGTACTGGCATGCTTCAAACGAACTTATTGAAACGAGTTCTGTTGAGGTGAATAAGCAAATAACCGTGCAGGAAAAGCAAAAAATAGAAGCTGCGACATCAATTCTGGTGAGCGCATTATCGAGCGCATTGGAAGGTGTGAGCGATCCGGTTGAGCAGCAGCAAATTATCCAGAAAGCGTTCACCAAAATTCGTTTTGAGAAAGATAAGTCCGGATACTTCTATGGATATCGAGGCACTATATGTGTAGCGCATGGTGCTAACCGCTCTCTTATTGGAAAAGATTTGACGGGCTTAAAAGGGCCGGACGGTGCCTACATTATTCAGGATTTATATAAGATTGCAAAATCTGGTGGCGGAATCACTTCGTTTGCATGGAATAAACCAGGTGAAGGGGTGCAGCCTAAAATCGGATCTGCACAGTTTATCCCGGGAACAGATATCTGGATAGGCACTGGCATTTATATGACGAATATTACAAAGAATCAGGAAGTTTTTAAAGAAAGCCTGATGACTCTTATTCGTCCTCGAATTATTTTGGTAGCAGTGTTGTTCAGTGTGTTTTTCGCTGCAATTACCTTCGGTTGTTTTTTAATTATCCGTAGCATTCTGCGTCCGTTATCTTCAGTGAAAGAAGGCGCAAAAAGTATTGCTGCCGGGCAGCTTGATTTGCATATTCCGACAGACGGGGCAGACGAATTGTCGGAACTGGCTCAGGCTATGAATGCGATGTCCAAAGCTCTTGTTGACGGTAACAGTCAGTTGTTGACGGCAAGCGCTGAAGCAAAAGAAAAGGCACAGACTGCAGCGCAAGCGCAAGCGGAGGCGGAGACAAATCGTCAGCATCTGCAGACATCATATAATGAAATATTGCGTACTGCACACATGCTTGAGCAGGCAGCTGTACAGAGCCGTTCTAAAATGGTGACACTGACTGATCATATGCGTGCAGTAAGCGGACGTTCCGATGATCAGACAAATCAGATGCATGAAGTGGATGCGGTGATGGAGCACTTGCATCAGGCAGCACTTCTTATCAAAGAACTTGCTAATCAGGCTATGGAGCAAGGAAAGGCTGAACTGGAAACAGTGCGTGAAGGTTTCCAGATGATAGACAGATCTCTCAGTTCTATCAAATCTGTGCACAAGAAAGCTAATGTGCTTCAGGAGCAGATGAGTGAGCTTGATAAGCAGGCTGACTCAATTAACAAAGTTATGGTTGTTATTTCAGACATTGCCGATCAGACAAACCTGCTTGCACTTAATGCGGCTATTGAAGCAGCACGCGCAGGCGATGCCGGTCGAGGCTTTGCTGTTGTTGCTGATGAGGTTCGCAAGCTGGCTGAGAAGACGATGGAAGCGACCAAAGAGGTTGGGAGCACTATTTCCGGTATCCAGCAGTCCACACAATTGAACGCGCAGTCTATGGATGGCATTGCAGAGGATATCACTGCAACCGCGACGTTAGCAGAGGAGTCCGGTGAACGTTTCAAGCAGATCGCATCCGGTGTAGAAACAACCTATGATCGTTCACAGCAGATATCTGAGGCTGCTGACAGACAAGCAAATCAGTACACTCAGGTCTCCAGCGCACTGGAACAAATGGAAGGCTTTGTTGCTGCCTCGGGCGAAGAAGTTCGAGGAGCTACAACGGTTATTCAAGATTTGCGTGATACAACAGAGCAGATTACCAGTGTAACTGAAGAACTGCGTCTTCATGCAGGAAGCTCGTCAAAGTAAGGCATGCGCAGAAAAGGCAACTGCACGCCAGCAGCTATACCAACAGGGCAGAACGGTATAGTTATTCAGCATAGAATAAAAAAGAGGGAACCGTTTGGTTCCCTCTTTTTTATTACTTGTTTTTCATTGCTGCTATATTTCAAACAGCATTTCAAGATCGTCTCTGGTGAGTGACTTCCATGCTTCCTTGCCCGGAATAATGGAGTCTGCAACACCTTTTTTCATATCCTGAAGCTTGAGAATCTTTTCTTCAACAGTATTCTGACAAATCATTTTGTATGAGAATACCTGTGACTTCTGTCCGATACGGTGAGCACGGTCAGTAGCCTGATCTTCAACAGCAGGGTTCCACCACGGGTCGTAGTGGATAACGTAATCGGCACTGGTAAGGTTAAGACCAGTACCACCCGCTTTCAGGGAGATAAGGAAGATAGGAATATCCGGTGAGTCGTTAAACCTGTCTACCTGTTCAAAACGATCCTTGGAAGTACCGTCAAGGTATGCATATGGAATATCAGCAATTTGCAGCCATGAGCGGATAATATGCAGCATGGATACAAACTGGGAGAATACCAGAACCTTGTGGCCCTCAGAAACAATGTCTGTAATCATGTCCTTGAATGCATCAAACTTACCGGAAGGCAGGTTTGTTGTGAAACCAGGCATGTTAAGGTTGAGAAGGCGTGGATGACAGCAAATCTGGCGAAGTTTGAGAAGTGCATCCAAAATAGACATCTGGCTTTTTGCCATGCCTTTTTCGTCCACATCCGACATAACCTGTTCTTTGAGCTTGGCAGCAAGTGCGCCGTAAAGCTCTGCCTGCTCTTCAGCAAGAGCGCAGTATTGGACGTTTTCAATTTTAGGCGGCAGATCTTTTGCCACCTCTGCTTTGGTGCGGCGTAAAATGAAAGGTCGCACACGGGTACGCAGTTGCTCAATAGTTTCTACGTCACCGTCTTTAATCGGCTTCACGATGCCACGCTGGAATGCGTGCTGTGAACCGAGGAAGCCCGGCATCAGGAATTCAAACAATGACCACAGTTCAAACAGGTTGTTTTCAATAGGTGTACCTGAAAGACAAAGTCTCTGGCGAGCATTGATCTTACGAACAGAGCGCGCAGTGATGGTGTTCGGGTTCTTGATGTTTTGTGCTTCGTCAAGAATGATGGAGTTGAACTCGTAGTTTTGCAGCTCTTCGAGATCACGGCGAAGCAGGGCGTATGTTGTCACAACCAGATCAGATTCATTGATCTGTTTGAACATGTTCTCTCGTCGAGTACCGTAAATAATGAGGCGTGTAAGCTCTGGTACGAACTTGGAAGCCTCTCGGTCCCAGTTAGGGAGAACAGATGTTGGTACAACAATGAGGTTAGGGCCTCTGTCACCACGCTCGACCATATGTTGAATAAAGGAAAGGGTCTGGATTGTTTTACCAAGTCCCATTTCGTCAGCAAGAATGCCACCGAATCCGTATTCGCGAAGGAAGTTGAGGTAACTGAGTCCCTGCTGCTGGTATCCGCGGAGTGTTGCCTGCAAGCCATCCGGTTGTTTAACAGCAGCGATTTCTTTAAATGTATGAATTTTTTCTCTCAGCGTATCCCAGAAGCCGTCAGTTTCAACTTCAGGAAGGTCGTCGAGCAGGTTGTCCAGTACAGGCGCTTCGTACTGTTCAAAACGCTGCTGAGGCGGCTTTTCAGGATCAAGACCCATTGCACGCAGTTTGTGCGCAACTTTTTCCAGCCACGATTCTGGAAGGCTTGTGTAAGAGCCGTCTTTTAACTGAACGTAGCGTTTGCCTTGAGACCACGCTTTCCAAATAAGATCGATTGGAACTTTCTGACCGTCGTAATCAACTTCAATATCAAGAGAGAACCACTTTTCGTCTTCGTTGGATTCCACCGTGGCGTTAATAACTGGTGTGGCAAGGCGAACCTTGTACTTGGAGAGCGCTTTCTCACCGAATACACGGTATTGCTCAATAAGTTTAGGGTACGCATCCAGAAGGAAGGTGATTGCTTCTTCAGGTTCAAGGAACCAGATACGGTTGTTACGTGGCTGGAAGTTCATTTCAAGCAGGTTTTCTGCAAGCTTGGCCTCCTCATCCTGCATACGGCGGATGAGATAGGTAGTGCCTTCAAAAGAATAACTGCCAGTCATGAATTCAGGGTTTGGCCCTGGAAGCAGGAATTCACCGTGAATTGTTTCGTAGAAGTTCTGAATTTCCAGTGTGAGCAGGGAGCCTTCTTCATCGAGGAACAGTTTCGGGTTATAGGTACCCGGAACAAAGATAGGTTCCATGTGCTCAAGAAACTTCTCAGGTTCGTGCAGGTCAGATGTCGGGAACTGTGTCCAGACTCTGTCGAGAAATTCTGGGATGTCATCGCGGCTGACATGCGGCGGCTGTTGCACAAGATCCTGAACAAGAGAAGAGTCCAGAGTTGTGTGAACAGGGTGAAACCCTTTTTTCCAGCAAACCCATAACGGCATCTGGCCATGGAAGGAAACTTCTTCTTCAGTAATGGATAAAGGCTGCTTGCCGCTGCCTTCAATCATAACTGCAAAGGTAAGTCCCTCTTCCTGAAGGTCAGGCTTGAGTTTGAGCTGCATGGTGGTGGTTTCAATACGGCATGGCTTATCAGTGTCCTGCCAGAACAAGTAGTACTCGTTTTTAACAGTCCACAGGAACCATGTGAGCAGTCCGTCGGGAATCTCAACGCGATGGCCGAAGTAATCGTTATACTTGCCGACCTGCTCCAGTAATTCCGCAAGACCAGGAGTCTGTTCATGCCAGTCCGGATGGTCGAGGAGTTGCTGGATAGTAATTTCGTTGTGTACGGTGGACAGTCCGGATTTGTTCTGCCTTGCTCGGAAGAACGAAACCTGTAGTCTGCCCGGTTCGGGGTGAAAACGGTAAAGAAGGTAGTGTCTACCGGCCTCTGGTTCGAGTTCGGTTGCAAAATACGACCTGAAGTTTTGTCTCCAGTCTGAACGCGGCTTAGCAGGTGCAGTCTCAGTTGTGCTTCCTTCTTCAAGTGAAGGAATAAACTTGAGCGCAGCGGCACCTACGTGACGGCACGCGCCATAAAATGCTTCTGGACAGTTGCAGATGAAATTTGTGGAATTCTCATGGAAATCCAACGAAATTTTCGGAGAATAAATCTGAAAATCTTCACCTTGAACTGTGTCGGAAATATCCCAGTATCCGTCCCCTTTTTTTACGCTTATCTTTTGAACCCCGCCGGAGTCCAAAAGATATTGGGAACCTTCGATAATATATTCTGGAATGGTACTCGATACCAGTTCGTGAAGCAGTTTTTTTGCGGAAGCCTCATCCATCTAAAAAAGCTCCTTGTGGAGTATGTAACGTCCTGAAGGGACGTCCTGCTATTTTACCCTAATAGCAAGAGGGGCATAAGGTTATTCAAAATTCAATCAGTTTTCAATAGGGTAGAAGTTTGTTAGCGTTACTTTTCCCGTACTGAATGTCTTTTGCCGTATCTGTTCAGGATACGCTATCTGATTATTTTGGCAATAGTGAGGATGCTATGCATTGCAGTTTGCAAAAAAGAGTGCTTCTAGGGGCACTGTTATGTTTTTTATTCCTGACAGGTTGCAGCTCTCCTGCTGAAAAAAAGCAATCTGCATCTACCACGGAAGCGTCTTCTAGCAAGGCATCCGAAAGAGCCGTTGGCGACAATACAATAAATATTCAAAAACCGGAATACGGTGGGCGCATTATTTTAGGCTCAATAGCTGATATTGCAAATATGATCCCCATGCTCAGCACTGATTCCGCTTCGCATACGGTTGCGTCGCATATTTATGTATCCCCTTTAAAATATGATAAAGATCTGAATATTGTTCCGTATGCCGCTGAGTCCTTTGAAGTTCTGGATGAAGGCAAACGGATACGTATTACTATGCGCAAAGACGTGCAGTGGGAAGACGGTACACCGCTTACAGCAGAGGATGTGGAGTTTACATATAAATTATACATAGATCCGAATACTCCTACTGCATATGCGCAAGACTATCTGCTAGTAAAAAAGTTTACTCTTATAGACAAGTACACATTTGAAGCAACCTATGAAAAGCCTCTTGCACGCATCCTCATCAGTTGGATGCTTGACATTTTGCCAAAGCACCTGCTTGAAGGAAAAGATCTACTGTCCTCACCGCTCTCATCAAAGCCTGTAGGTGCAGGTCCATTCAAATTTAAAGAGTGGGACAGGGGCGAAAAAGTTGTTCTTGAAGCAAATGATAACTACTTCCTTGGCAGACCGTATCTGGATGAAGTTGTTTATCGTGTTATCCCAGACAGTTCTACAATGTTTCTTGAGTTAAAAGCAGGGCATCTTGATATGATGACGCTGACACCGCAACAGTATTTGTATCAGACAGATTCAGCGTTTTTCACAAATAATTTTGCAAAATATCGTTACCTTTCTTCTGGATACTCTTTTTTGGGCTTTAACTTTAGAAGCAGGTTCTTTCAGGATGCCAGAGTCCGCAGGGCAATATCCTATGCTATTGATAAAGAAGGACTGGTGAAAGGAGTGCTGTTTGGACAGGGAAAGGCGACAGAAGGGCCTTACAAGCCGGGAACATGGGTGTACAATACATCCATTGAGGACTATGGGTATGACCCTGCAAAAGCATCTGAGATAATGAAGGATGCAGGATGGACGAAGAATAAAAAAGGTGTTCTTGAAAAAGACGGTATCCCGTTTAAATTCACGATTCTGACTAATCAGGGTAATGAAGAACGGATAAAAACTGCCACGATCATTCAAAGTCAGTTGAAAGATATCGGTATTCAGGTCACTATTAGAACTGTTGAATGGGCTGCATTCATCAAGGAATTTATCAATAAGGGGCGTTTTGACGCACTTATTTTGGGGTGGAATATTCTTCAGGATCCCGATATTTCTACGGTTTGGCATTCATCACGGGCTGAAGACGGGGGATTGAATTTCATTAAATATATCAATCCTGAGCTGGATAAATGGCTTGAACTCGGGCGGAATACGCTTGATATGGATGTGCGGAAAAAGGCGTATGACCGTGTTCAGGAGATTTTACACACAGACCAGCCATATTGTTTTCTGTATGTTCCGTATTCCCTGCCTATTGTCCATAAGCGATTCAAAGGAATTGAGCCTGCGCTGTCAGGCATTACACATAATTTAGACCGATGGTGGGTTCCGAAAAGCCAGAGGCATTATGAGGTTGCAAACTAATCCATGATCAGGATTCAGGAAATATTAGATAAAGTAACAGAGCTTCGTCCGGATGCGGACGTTGCTCTGATTCAGAAAGCATATGTCTTTTCTGCTGCTGCGCATGCTGGCCAGACCCGTCTTTCGGGTGAGCCGTATCTGTCGCACCCGCTTTCTGTAGCCTATGAACTTGCCTGCATGCGAATGGATGATGTTTCCATTGCAGCAGGTTTGCTGCACGATACAGTTGAAGATACTTCCGCAACCATTGAGGGGATTGATGCCCAGTTTGGTGAAGAAGTGGCGGATGTTGTTGATGGTGTTACTAAAATCAGTCTGATGACCTTTGAAAGCAAGGAAGCTGCTCAGGCGGAGAACATCCGTAAAATGATCCTTGCCATGGCAGAAGATATCCGCGTGCTTATTGTGAAGCTTGCGGACAGGGTGCACAACATGCGCACTCTGGATTTCCAGAAACCTCATAAACAAAAGCTCATTTCGCAAGAGACCATGGATATTTATGTCCCTCTTGCCAACCGTCTTGGTCTGCACCGTATCAAGCTGGAACTTGAAGATTTAAGTTTTCGTTACTTGCGACCTGAAGTCTTTAATTCCATCACTGAATGGCTGGATGATAACAGAATCTCAGGTCAGGAGTATATTCAGAGCGTTATTCAGCTGCTTTCATCAATGATGAAAGACAACAAGATTAAAGCTGAAATTAAAGGCCGCATCAAATACCGGTACTCCATTTACCGGAAAATGGAGCAGCAGAACCTCACGCTGGATCAGGTACATGACATTATTGCCTTTAGGGTGATTGTAAAGGATGTGCGTGATTGTTACGCGGTGCTGGGGCTTGTTCACGCCATGTGGAAGCCTGTTCACGGCAGGTTTAAAGATTACATCTCCATGCCTAAAGCTAACATGTACCAGAGTTTGCATACGACGGTCATGGGACCTGAAGGCGAGCGAATCGAGATCCAGATCCGTACGGATGAGATGGATCAGATGGCTGAATTTGGTGTTGCTTCTCACTGGTTGTACAAAGAAGGTGGCGGCGGACGCTTGAAAGCCCGTGATGTGCAACAGTTTACTTGGCTTCGTGAACTGCTTGACTGGCAGAAGATGGAGACGGATTCAAAAGAATTTATGCGTTCTTTGAAATTCGATCTCTTTAAAGACGAAGTCTATGTCTTTACTCCGGGCGGTGATGTTAAAGAACTGCCGGAAGAGGCCAGCCCTGTTGATTTTGCATACATGATTCATACGCAGGTCGGCGATAAATGCTCCGGTGCTAAAGTTAACGGTAAGCTTGTACCGCTCTCTACTCCGCTGAAAAACGGTGACACTGTTGAGATTATTACAGACCAACACCGGCACCCGAGCAGGGACTGGTTGCGTTTTGTTAAAACAGCAAAGGCGCGTACCCGTATTAATCACTTTATCCGTACAGAAGAACGCACCCGCTCCATCAGTCTTGGTAAGGAGATGCTGGAGAAGCTTGGGCGTCGTATGGATATTAATGTTCAGAAGGCTCTTAAAGAGGGTGCGTTCGAAGCTGTCGCAGAAGAGTTCAATCTCAAAGAAGTTGATGAACTCCTCTCACAGGTCGGGTATGCCCGTCTGACTCCACGTAAGGTTCTTCAAAGGCTCCTGCCAAAAGACGAACCGGAGCCGGAAGAAACAACTTCTGAACCGCAGGCTGAAGAGCGTGTAGAGCAGACCCACGCTAATAGCGTCGGAATCAAAGGCGTGGATGACGTGCTCGTGCGTTTTGCACGTTGCTGTACACCGGTTCCGGGTGAAGCCATTGTAGGCTTCATCAGTCGTGGTCGTGGTGTAACAGTGCATACGTCTGACTGTCCTAATGTGCAGAACCTCGAAGCTGAGCGTCTGATTTCAGTGTATTGGGATGGTACTGAGGATAAGCCGTACCCTGCGCGTATCAAGATGATTTCCAAAAACGTGATGGGAATGATGGCAAAGGTAAGTGAACTTTTGATGAATGAAAAAGTGAACCTTGATGCCGGTATGTTCCATTCTATGGTTGACGGAATGTCTGAAATGGAATTCACCGTCGAAGTGCGTGATATTGCGCATCTCTACAGAACCATTGATAAACTTCGTGCATTGGAAGGAATGGTAGAAGTATCTAGACTTTCTTCTTCAGATTAATTGTTTTTTGCCGATAAGCTCTGTAGCCGCGGTTTCTTGTGACTACAGTAGCTATGCAGCAATGCAGGCAGGTTTTCATGTAGATAAAAAAGCCGCGATTCCCGAAAGGGTTCGCGGCTTTTCTTGTATGCAGTGAGCTTGGCGCGTAAATTGTTGTGGTGCGTTTAGCGTGTTGCTGGCTTGCTGTTCATAGGCTTTTAAGAACCCGTGTGTTCGGGGGAATGCATATGAGAATACATTTGCAAAAAATAGCAAATTGTTGCCTATTGTAAAATAATAAGAATTCTCTATGGTGTTCTAAACAGACTGGAAGCGACATGCAGTGTGACTGCATTGAATCAAGGCAGCATGCTGTGCTGGTCCGTTGTAAAATGAGAACAGGAGATTCTGTTGATTAGGGTTGTAGTAGTTGATGATTCCGCTTTTATGCGGAAAGCGCTGACAACAATGCTGGAGAAAGATCCGGAGATTAAAGTTGTGGCAACTGCACGTAATGGTGCAGATGGACTTAATGTCATACGACAGTATGATCCGGATGTTGTTACGCTTGATATCGAGATGCCGAAAATGGACGGTCTTACAGCACTTCGTCATATTATGATGGAAATGCCGCGTCCTGTTTTGATGATCAGTTCTCTTACTATGGAAGGTGCAGAGGCAACACTCAAGGCGATGGAACTTGGTGCAGTGGACTTTATTCCCAAGCAGCTTGCCAATGTCTCGCTTGAGATTGTTAAAATCGAAAAAGACCTTCAGCAAAAAGTAAAACATGTTTCCCGTCGTAAAATACGCGCTCCAAGAACCAGCAGGCCGCCGGTAGCTGCAAGACGTGCCGCTCCTGCAGCAGCTCCAGTCATGCGTGGCAGACCGAAGCGCGATGTTGTTGCAATAGGTGTGTCAACAGGCGGCCCTCCTGCTGTGCAGAAGGTGCTGTCAAAATTGCCTGCAAATTTCCCTGCATCGATTCTTATTGCACAGCATATGCCGGGGGCTTTTACAGGTCCTTTTGCAAAGCGTCTGGACAGTGTCTGTAAAATAAAAGTGAAGGAAGCAAGCGGAACAGAGGCTCTTGCTCCAGGGACAGTCTATATTGCACCGGGTGGTAAGCATATAGTGCTTCAACAGCGAGGTTCCAGAATGGAAGTTGCTGTGAAGGAAGAGCCAGCAGATGCACTGTATAAGCCTTCTGCAAATATTTTAATTGAATCAGTAGCAAGAACGCAGGGACGCAGAGCAGTGGGGGCAATTTTCACTGGTATGGGAAATGACGGCTTGCTTGGGATACGCGAATTGAAGAGCAGAGGGGGCTATATTTTAGCACAGAATGATGCCTCCTGTGTCGTGTACGGCATGCCTAAAGCTATTGTAGACGCGAAGCTGACCGATGAGATTCATGATATCGATGATATGGCGGCAGCGTTAATGGAAAGCATTTACAAATAATGTCCGCGGGATTTCCGCCAACTAAGAAGGTTCATTTATGTCTGAATGTGACAAGATTTTAGATCAGTTACGCTCTGATAATTCTGAGTTTGTTCGTGATGCTGCCTTTGTTGCAGGTACAGAAAAAATTGAATGTGCAATTCCTGAGCTGATTCGGCATATACAGGAAGGCAATCTGGGAGTGCAGGAAGCTGCTGACCGCGCACTGCGGGCAATCCGCGGTGAAAAATCTGTTCAGGCTGTAATTCCGTTACTTGCTTCAGAAGAAGCTCCGATACGTAACGCTGCCATGGATATTCTGCGTGAGATCGCAGAGGATGATCTTGAAAGCGTTATGAGTCAGCTGAAAAGCTCCGATCCGGATTTGCGAATATTTATTTCTGACATTTTAGGTTCTACTAATAGCTTATTTTCAGTAGCACCGTTATGTGAAGCTTTATTGAAAGATCAGGAAGTTAACGTTCGGTATCAGGCTGCTGTCAGCCTTGGTGAACTTGGGTTTTCTGACGCTGCGGATAGCCTTATTCAAGCTTTGGATGATGAAGAGTGGGTTCAATTTTCAGTTATTGAAGCATTGACCAAAATCGGAGCAGCACAGACAGCCGGTGCACTGGTAAAAGCACTGGGTAAAGCGACTCCGCTTGTTGCCTCTATGATTGTCGAGGCGCTTGGTGAGATGGGGGATTTGAAAATTGTTCCTCTACTTATTGAGCAAATGAAGTCTGCCCCTGCTCCACTGCAGAATAAAATTTGTAAAGCGGTTGTGCAGCTTTTGGGAGATAAAGCTCTTGAGTTGTTGCCTTCCGACAAGCGTTCACAATTCTGTAGTGCCTTGCTGGCAGCACTTGATGATGAAGATGAACAGATTCAGCTTGCTGCGTTGCGTGGGCTTTCTACTGCCAAAGGTGCAGAAGCTACACAGAAGGTGATGAGTACCGTGGCAACATTTAATGTTGATCGGGATACCGACAAACTGATTGCAGCAGTTGAGTGTCTTGCCAATATTGGGTGTAACTCTGCATTACTTGAAGTTTTTCAGGATGATAACGAGCTTGCGTTGCGTGTTGCGGCGGAGGCGGTTTCACGCATGTCAGAAGGCGAGATGCGTAAAGCTCTTCCGACAATACGGGCTGTATTCAGCGATAAGGGAGTTTTTGTCCAGCGCGATCTTATCACAGTGCTGGTTAAGTCAGCCAATGTTTCAGATGAACTGTTTTTCCAGAATGTATTGAGGGAACATTCTGATGAGATGATTCTGAAAAAAGCATTGTACTTTCTTGGGGAAAATTCTTTGCATCCAGAGAGCGCAGAGATTGTATTTGAAATGCTTTCGCATGACTCTCTTGAGGTAAAGGATGCAGCGCTTGAAGCAGCCATTGCGATGGATAATGAAATGCTCTGGATTCGTTTTGTTTCCAGAGTGGAAAGTGATGACCCGACAGAACGCATGATGGCTGTGTATGCCTTGGGTAAATCTAGAAATGATGTGCATGTTGAGCTACTTAAAGAAGCACTTTCCGATCCGGTAGTCGATGTCCGCCTTGTTGCCTTGGAAGGGCTGATTGCTTTAAGCCCTGAGTCTGCAACGCTTATCGAGCAGGTAAAAATGTTGCTCCATGATGCAAACCGTGATG
>NZ_JXMS01000003.1 GCF_001672295.1 Halodesulfovibrio spirochaetisodalis
TCGCTAAAGAAAAGCTGTACATACAAAAAAAGACCGCGTTTCGTTTGAAACGCGGTCTTCAAAATAAATCTTGGCAGCGACCTACTTTCCCACAGGCTCCCCTGCAGTATCATCGGCGATGGTCGGCTTAACTTCCGAGTTCGGAATGGGATCGGGTGTACCCCAGCCTCCGTGGCCACCAAGAAAAATATGGCGGGTCAGTCAGTTCTTTGGAAAGGCGAGCAGTATTTACCCTGCTGCCACGTCAAAGGGCTAACCCTGAAATATTAATCTAATAGGGAGGAAAAGAATGATTTTGTGTAGAAAAATAAGGCTCACGGACTATTAGTACTGGTTAGCTGAAGGCATCGCTGCCCTTACACACCCAGCCTATCAACCTGGTGGTCTACCAGGGTCCTTTAGCTCATAAATGAGAGGGAGATCTTATCTTAAGTGAGGCTTCCCGCTTAGATGCTTTCAGCGGTTATCCCTTCCGAACGTAGCTACTCAGCTATGCCGTTGGCACGACAACTGACCCACCAGAGGTTCGTTCACCCCGGTCCTCTCGTACTAGGGGCAAGTCCTTTCAAATCTCCTACGCCCACAGCAGATAGGGACCAAACTGTCTCACGACGTTTTAAACCCAGCTCGCGTACCACTTTAAACGGCGAACAGCCGTACCCTTGGGACCTGCTTCAGCCCCAGGATGTGATGAGCCGACATCGAGGTGCCAAACCGCGCCGTCGATGTGAACTCTTGGGCGCGATCAGCCTGTTATCCCCGGCGTACCTTTTATCCAATGAGCGATGGCCCTTCCATGCGGAACCACCGGATCACTAACACCAACTTTCGTTCCTGCTCGAGATGTCTCTCTTGCAGTCAAGCTCGCTTATGCGTTTGCACTCAACGACTGGTTTCCAATCAGTCTGAGCGAACCTTTGTATGCCTCCGTTACTCTTTAGGAGGCGACCGCCCCAGTCAAACTACCCACCAGACACTGTTTCCTAACCGGATAACGGTAGAGGATTAGAGCCTTAGACTAGCAAGGGTGGTATTTCAAGGTTGGCTCCACAAACACTGGCGTGCCTGCTTCAAAGCCTCCCACCTATCCTACACATGCTAGCCCAAAACCCAATGTCAAGCTATAGTAAAGGTGCACAGGGTCTTTCCGTCTTGCTGCGGGTACACGGCATTTTCACCGCGAATTCAATTTCACCGAGTCTGTAGTTGAGACAGTGCGGAGATCGTTACGCCATTCGTGCAGGTCGGAACTTACCCGACAAGGAATTTCGCTACCTTAGGACCGTTATAGTTACGGCCGCCGTTTACCGGGGCTTCGGTTCGCTGCTTCGCTAATGCTAACAACTCCCCTTAACCTTCCGGCACCGGGCAGGCGTCAGTCCATATACGTCGTCTTACGACTTTGCATAGACCTATGTTTTTAGTAAACAGTCGCCACCGCCATTTCTCTGCGGCTCTCCGTTGCTTTGTTTCGCTAAGAAACTAACAACAAAGAGCACCCCTTATCCCGAAGTTACGGGGTCATTTTGCCGAATTCCTTAACTACAGTTCTCTCGAGCGCCTTGGATTACTCATCCCGCCCACCTGAGTCGGTTTGCGGTACGGTTTGCATAGACTAAACTTAGAAGCTTTTCTTGGAAGCATGGACTCAACACCTTACGTTCTTGCGAACACCACATCGTGTCTCAGGCATGTAGAGATACGGATTTGCCTATATCTCAACCCTACACACTTGTACTGGCTATTCCAACAGCCAGCGTGCCTATCCTACTCCGTCCCTCCATCGCACATCTATACAAGTACAGGAATATTAACCTGTTTCCCATCGACTACGCTTTTCAGCCTCGCCTTAGGGGCCGACTAACCCGGGGCAGATTACCTTTACCCCGGAAACCTTGGGCTTACGGCGAATGGGTTTCTCACCCATTTTATCGTTACTCATGTCAGCATAATCACTTCTCTACCGTCCAGCATGCTTCACAACACACCTTCAACCAGTAGAGAACGCTCTCCTACCACCAGCACAAAGTGCTGATCCGAAGCTTCGGTACCATGCTTAGCCCCGTTACATTTTCGGCGCAGAATCTCTAGACCAGTGAGCTATTACGCTTTCTTTAAAGGATGGCTGCTTCTAAGCCAACCTCCTGGCTGTCTAGGAAATTCCACCGCCTTTTCCACTGAGCATGGATTTGGAGACCTTAGCTGTCGGTCTGGGCTGTTTCCCTTTCGACTACGGCCCTTCTCAGTCGCAGTCTGACTCCCGAGGATCATTTATACGGTATTCGGAGTTTGATAGGGTTTGGTAAGCTGGTGAGCCCCCTAGCCCTGTCAGTGCTCTACCCCCGTTAAACTACCTCGAGGCTATACCTCAATATATTTCGGAGAGAACCAGCTATCACCAGGTTTGATTGGCCTTTCACCCCTATCCACAAGTCATCCAAATCGTTTTCAACCGATACTGGTTCGGTCCTCCACTCAGTTTTACCTGAGCTTCAACCTGCTCATGGATAGATCACCTGGTTTCGGGTCTAATCCACTGTACTTGTCGCCCTTATCAGACTCGCTTTCGCTACGGCTCCACTTTCGCTTAACCTTGCACAGTAGATTAACTCGCTGACTCATTATGCAAAAGGCACGCGGTCACATCTCAAGGATGCTCCCACAGCTTGTAGGCAACTGGTTTCAGGTTCTATTTCACTCCCCTAACAGGGGTTCTTTTCACCTTTCCCTCACGGTACTGGTTCACTATCGGTCACTAGGTAGTACTTAGCCTTGGAAGATGGTCCTCCCAGATTCCCACGGAGTTTCACGTGTTCCGCGGTACTCAGGAACAGTCAGTGTCAGGTTCGACTTCAGATACGGGACTTTCACCCTCTACGGTCAAGCTTCCCAGCTTGTTCTCCTATCTAATTCTGAATCACTTGATGACTGCCCTACAACCCCGCCGTGTCGAAACACGACGGTTTGGGCTATTCCCCGTTCGCTCGCCGCTACTAAGAGAGTCTCGTTTGATTTCCTTTCCTCGGGGTACTGAGATGTTTCACTTCCCCCGGTTAGCCTCTCTAAACCTATGTATTCAGTAAAGAGATAACGGGACATAACTCCCGCTGGGTTTCCCCATTCAGAAATCTGTGGGTCAAAGGATGTTTGGCTCCTCACCACAGCATATCGCAGCCTACCACGTCTTTCATCGCCTTCTAGTGCCAAGGCATCCGCCAGTTGCCCTTAATAACTTATTTTTCTACGGACATTCTTTTCCGTCCCTATCGATTGTAAAAGAGCAGAAACCGTCAAGGTTTCAGCCAAGTATATTACTTGGATTGTAACCACTACTTACGCAAAGTAATGATGACTACCAAAAAACTACTTGTAAAAGATCATATAAGCTTTTCCACCAAAATGGTGGAGGCGAACGGGATTGAACCGTTGACCCCCTGCGTGCAAGGCAGGTGCTCTCCCAGCTGAGCTACGCCCCCACTTGGGTAGATGGTGGGCCTGGGAAGATTTGAACTTCCGACCTCACGCTTATCAGGCGTGCGCTCTAACCAACTGAGCTACAGGCCCATAGCCTATCTTTGTAAAGAGCTAAAACCAACCAGAAGTTGGTTAATGCAAAACTCTTTGCAATTAAATAGCGAATCGGATTTTTTTCTTTAAAGGAGGTGATCCAGCCGCAGGTTCCCCTACGGCTACCTTGTTACGACTTCACCCCAATCATCAGCCCCACCGTAGACAGCTGCCTCCGTTGCCGGTTAGCTCACTGGTTTCGGGTAGAACCAACTTTCGTGGTGTGACGGGCGGTGTGTACAAGGCCCGGGAACGCATTCACCCCGGCATGCTGATCCGGGATTACTAGCGATTCCGACTTCAAGGAGTCGAGTTGCAGACTCCTATCCGGACTGGGATACACTTTTTGGGATTAGCTCCACCTCACGGTCTCGCAACCCTTTGTATGTACCATTGTAGTACGTGTGTAGCCCCAGGCGTAAGGGCCATGATGACTTGACGTCGTCCCCACCTTCCTCCCGGTTAACCCGGGCAGTCTCCCTAGAGTGCTCAGCATTACCTGGTGGCAACTAAGGATAGGGGTTGCGCTCGTTGCGGGACTTAACCCAACACCTCACGGCACGAGCTGACGACAGCCATGCAGCACCTGTCACTGCATTCCCCGAAGGGCACTGCCTAATTTCTTGGGCATTCGCAGGATGTCAAGCCTGGGTAAGGTTCTTCGCGTTGCATCGAATTAAACCACATACTCCACCGCTTGTGCGGGCCCCCGTCAATTTCTTTGAGTTTCAGCCTTGCGACCGTACTCCCCAGGCGGGGTACTTAACGCGTTAACTACGGCACCGAGGGTCAAGCCCCCAACACCTAGTACCCATCGTTTACGGCGTGGACTACCAGGGTATCTAATCCTGTTTGCTCCCCACGCTTTCGCTCCTCAGTGTCAGTAATAGTCCAGGAAGTCGCCTTCGCCACGGGTGTTCCTTCTGATCTCTACGGATTTCACTCCTACACCAGAAATTCCACTTCCCTCTCCTATACTCTAGCGATGCAGTATCAAGTGCAATTCCACGGTTGAGCCGTGGGCTTTCACACCTGACTTACAAAGCCACCTACGAGCGCTTTACGCCCAGTGATTCCGATTAACGCTTGCACCTTCAGTATTACCGCGGCTGCTGGCACTGAATTAGCCGGTGCTTCCTCTAGAGGTACCGTCAATTACTAAGAGTATTAGTCTTGATAGGTTTCTTCCCTCTTGACAGGAGTTTACGATCCGAAAACCTTCATCCTCCACGCGGCGTCGCTGCGTCAGACTTTCGTCCATTGCGCAATATTCCCCACTGCTGCCTCCCGTAGGAGTCTGGGCCGTGTTCCAGTCCCAGTGTGGCAGGCCACCCTCTCAGGCCTGCTATTCATCGTTGCCACGGTAGGCCGTTACCCCACCGTCTAGCTAATGAAACGCGGACTCATCTACTGGCGAGAGCTTTCAAGAAGAGGCCCCCTTTCCCGTTACCAGCGTATACGGTATTAGCAGTCGTTTCCAACTGTTGTCCCGTACCAGTAGGTAGATAATCCACGCGTTACTCACCCGTGCGCCACTCTACTCATCTCCGAAGAGACTTTCGCGTTCGACTTGCATGTGTTAGGCACGCCGCCAGCGTTCAATCTGAGCCAGAATCAAACTCTCCAGTTTAATAATTCTGTATTGTGACATCCACTGCATAACAGCAGATGACGCTAGCTGATCTCTAAATCAATCCGATTCGCTATTTAATTGTCAAAGAGCTTTTAACAAGCTCCGCTCGGCGTTTGGTGCCTCGCGTCGAGTTGGCGTTTATGCCACCCTGCCGCTAGCTAGTCAATATCTTTTTTCTTTTTCTTTCAAAAAAATTTTGACCAACTTGTACGCTCTTTTTGAAAGCGCAGAAGTCTTTTTTACGAAAACGACACCTCAGTGTCAACTTTTTTTCTTTAAAAATCCTTCCTGCTTTTCTCGAGAAGCACTCACAAGCAGCGGAGAGGGAAACTACGCTCTTTTCTTCACAAGTCAATAAGTTTTTTCAAAAAAGCACTAAAAAATAATCAACCTGCTGTTTATCAAGACTAATTTGTTTTTCATGTCACTCCGCAAACGTTGCATCATATAATCTGGCGAACTATTCAAAGATGCGCTACACACTCCCATATACACAAGGAGAGCAAAATGGGTTTTCTAAACGCCAGTACTTCATTTACAAGATATAAGATAACAGAGCCTGTTCCTAAAGAGCTCTGGCCAGAAATTCCTGAAAAACTGCGGCAGTTTTCTTTCAAAGAAATTGAGGAATCTGCTGAAGAACGCGGATGGGGATGGGTCTGTTTTGACGATATGCTAGACTCTCACTGGCACACGGCACCACCAGAAAAAGGTGCATACCTCACGTTCTCTCTGCGCCTGGACACTCGCCGTATCCCCTCAGCAGTTATGAAAAAACATGTTGCTATTGCTATTCGTGAAGAAGAGCGCAAGATAAAAGAACAAGGAAAGAAATACGTATCGCGCGAACGAAAAAAAGAACTAAAAGAACAGGTTCAGCTAAAACTTCGTGCACGCACGTTACCAGTACCAGCTGAGTTTCATGTTGTGTGGAATATGCAGACTAACGACGTCTACTTTGCCTCTACTCAGGCAAAAGTTCTCGAATTATTTGTTGATTACTTTGCACAAAGCTTTGGCCTCGACCTAGAGCCAATGACCCCGTATGCCCTTGCGATCTCACTTATGGGTGACGATATCGCTGAGAAACTCGATACTGTTGAACCAGCGAACTTCGCTTAGGAGAGAACATGGCTGATTATCTTGGTCAGACAACTGATATTATTTTAGGTCAGGAATTTTTAACCTGGCTATGGTTTAGAAGCGAAGTCACCAGCGGAAACTTCACTTCCAAAGAAGGCCGCCCTTATAATTTATATGTAGAGCAACGAGTGTCTGTTCAGGGAGGCGAAGGCGAAACTCTTGAAACCGCAACGGTTTCCGGTAGCACGTCCGAGTTAAAAGAAGCCCGCCTTGGCTTGTCCATGGGAAAAAAGGTTACTCGTGCTCTGATTCGTATTGAACAAGACACAGAAGCATGGCAACTTACGCTTAAAGCAGAAGATTTTTCTCTCGGTAGCCTTAAGACACCGAAAGTAGAAAAAGCTGATGCCAACGAGGAAGACGACGTTGACGGTCCTTTCCTCGAAAAAATATTCCTTATTGAAAGCTGTCTTACACTCTTGGATGACGCATACAGAACATTCCTTGAAACCCGTCTTTCCAACGACTGGAAAGAGACTGTTCAACGAATGGGACAGTGGCTTAGCAAATCGGAGTAGTACTCTACCATGGAACATGCGCCAGCGAGCGAGATAACCCCTTCTGTTATTCTACGCCGCGTCTTATACAGAATTTGCAAAAAAATAGGCATGACCGCGCTGATTCTTTTAGGAATCACGGTCATCAGTTTTTGGGTTATCCATCTGGCTCCAGGCTCTCCTACCGATTTGCAGACAACGTTAAATCCACAGGTGGGCGCGGCAACCCGCGCCCGTCTTGAACGACTGTACGGGTTAGACCAACCTGTCCATGTGCAGTACTACAACTGGGTTAAACGCATTGTGCAGTTGGACTTCGGCAAGTCCATGTCCGGTGACCATCGTCCTGTATGGGACAAGATTAAAGAGCGCATGCCGCTGACAATTGGCATGAACGTAGCCTCACTGATTCTTACATTACTCTTTGCCATCCCCATTGGAGTAGGTGCAGCCTACTATCAAGGACAATGGTTTGATAAAGCGAGTACCGTCTTTGTCTTTATCGGCTTTGCCATGCCCGGATTCTGGCTTGCCTTGCTACTGATGTTATTCTTTGGGATATATCTTCAATGGCTTCCTATTTCCGGCCTCACCTCGCTTGACTACGACAGCTTATCGTTTTGGGGTAAAATAGGTGACGTGGCGCAACATCTGGCAATGCCTATCTTTATATACACGTTTGGCAGTCTTGCCGGAATGTCCAGATTCATGCGCTCATCCATGCTTGAAGTACTGAGACAAGATTTTATTCTCACAGCTAAAGCTAAAGGACTCCCGTTACGAACAGTGATCTACAAACATGCTCTACGTAACGCCCTACTACCGGTTATTACCATTCTCGGCCTGTCCATACCTAGCCTCATTGGCGGTTCTGTTATTATTGAATCAATCTTCGCACTTCCCGGATTAGGACAACTGTTCTACACCTCTGTTTTAGCTCGTGATTATCCTATGATTATGGGAAACCTTGTTCTTGGTGCAGTGCTCACACTTGCAGGTAATATGATTGCCGACCTTTGCTATGGACTGGCAGACCCAAGAATCCGCAATACAGGAGGCGGCGCATAGTGCTTCCTATTACCTCCCGTGCCTTTTGGGACAAATACGGTATGTTGACCATCGGGCTTGTCATTGTGGGTATCATGACCATCGCCGCAATACTTTCCCCGTTTATTTCCCCATTTGATCCAGACAAACTGAACCTTGATTATATCTTACAACCTCCTTCCTTAGGGCACCTAATGGGAACCGACGCGCTGGGTCGTGACATCTTCTCACGCATGCTCCACGGCGCACGTATCTCACTTTGGGTTGGATTTGTAGCTGTGGGTATATCGATATCGCTAGGACTGATACTCGGTCTGGTAGCAGGATACTTTCGAGGCTGGGTTGATGAGGCCATTATGCGGCTCGTCGACGTAATGCTCTGCTTTCCGTCTTTCTTCCTTATTCTTTCAGTGATTGCCTTCCTCGAGCCAAGTCTAATCAATATCATGATCGTTATTGGACTGACCTCATGGATGGGGGTAGCACGCCTCGTTCGCGCGGAGACGTTAAGCCTTCGTGAAAGAGACTTTGTTGCGGCTTCACGCCTAACAGGCGCATCATCCACTCGAATCATCATTCAGCACATTCTCCCCAATGCGCTCGCACCAGTGCTTGTTTCTGCAACGCTTGGGGTAGCCGGAGCAATCTTAACTGAGTCGGCTCTCAGCTTCCTCGGACTTGGAGTTCAACCTCCAACGGCAAGCTGGGGAAACATGTTGCTTGAAGGCAAACAAGTTCTAGAAATCGCCCCATGGCTCTCTATCTTCCCGGGATGTGCTATCCTTATCACAGTGTTAGGGTATAACCTGCTTGGTGAAAGTCTTCGCGACTTACTTGACCCACGGTTGAAACAATAGGTCACTATGCTGCGTTGCACATTCTGAATATTGCCAATACGCATTAGCTTTGTATAAGAGTCCTCACATACCGATCTTAATTTTTTCACAAATACATTATTTACAGGCAACCAATATGCTCGAACTTCTCCGAATCCGCCATTTAGCGTTGATTGACGATATGGAACTTGAGTTTTCCGGAAAGATGAACGTACTCACCGGCGAAACCGGTGCCGGTAAGAGTTTTATTCTTAAGGCGTTAAACTTTCTTACCGGTGAGAAAATGCGGGCAGACCTCGTACGAGCCGGAGAAGATAAAGCACAGGTTGAAGCTCTGTTTGTCATTGATGGTGAAGAATACATTATCCGCAGAGAGCTTGTTGCAGCCACTGGCAGAAGCCGCCTGTACATTAATGACAAGCTGAGTTCACAGGAAGCAATACGCAACCTGAAGCCAAAATTGCTTGTACACACCAGTCAGCATGGGCAACAACAGTTGCTGCAACCTGCTTTTCAAGAAAAACTTCTTAATGATTTCCTGCAACGACCTGACCTGCTTGAAGAACGAAATAATGTTCTTAAAACACTTCGAGATATTGCAGCACAGCAGGACGATCTACGCGAACGGGCACGTATTCTGGAAGACAAACGGGACTTTTTAGAATTTCAGCAAAAAGAGATTGCCAAAGTTGCCCCGGAAGCAGGTGAAGAAGAAGAGCTTGAGGCAAAAAAACAAGAAACGCGGGAACAAGGTCTGGTAGAAGAAGCCGTAGAGCATTCTCTTGGGCTACTGTATACAGATAATGGTGCCCTAGCTGAAGTTATCAGTCGGCTTGAAAACAGCCTTGATGCTGTATGCAGGTACCTTCCTGAATACCAGCCTGACGTTGAGCGTATTCTTGAGTTCCGCCACTCATTGGGAGAGCTTGAAACACGATTGCGAAATCAACCAATGCACAGGCCGGATGAAGAATCCATAGAAGAAATCGAAGCACGACTTTACGAGCTAGCGCAGCTCAAGCGTAAACTAAACCGCTCTCTCGATGAAATCGTCAACATGCAACAAGAGATTGAAGAAAATCTAACCTTCCTCGACACCTGCAACCTCGATCTCAAGCTGTTAGATAAACAGGAAAATGAAGCACGCGAAACACTTCAAACAATATTAGAACAAATCAACCAATTACGAGAGTCCAAAGGGAAAGAACTCTGCGACGCCATTGAGACAGAGCTAAAAACACTTGGGTTCTCAGAACATGTTCATGTAGAATTTCAGTTTACACCTACAGAAATTTATCCCGAATGCTTTGAAGGCAAAGCGAGACTGATTTGGGTTCCTAACCCGGGTCAATCTCCTCAGCCACTTGATAAAATCGCATCCGGCGGTGAACTCTCACGATTCCTGCTCGCTGTTGTTGGCTTGATGAATAAAAACGAAACGCCGACACTTATTTTTGACGAAGTAGATGCTGGAATTGGTGGTATTACCCTTAACTATGTTGCTGATGCACTGACCATGCTGGCAGAGCGCCAGCAGATGCTCCTTATCACACACTGGCCACAGCTTGCCGCACGTGCAGAAAAACACTTCCTGGTTCGTAAAGAAGTACGGAGCAGCGCAACGTTCACAAGCTGCGATGCTCTTTCAGAAAACGGCATACGTGAAGAGTACGAGCGCATGGCAGGCGGAGGCCAGCAAGGCGAGGCTTTAGCCAGAGAGTTGCTCGGAACTGGTTAATACCCTTAGCATTACAGATTCTACCTGGAGTGTTACACCCAAAAAGCCAAGCTCAGAGTGCATTCTGCACCGAAGCTTGGCTTTCTTATTTTGAATGTGGCAATAAAACTATAATTAAAATTCGAGTGTAATCCCCGCCTTGAGACCATAAGCAACATCTGAATCCAGACTACTGCCCTTGCGATCACCGTCGTCATCATAGAACCGCATACTGCGGGCAAAATACAACTCTGGCCCCAAGCTCAGCTGAAAGTTTTCCAACGGTCTCCAGTTTGCAAGTAATGACGCTGTAGCTTCGCGTATCTCGACGTATCCGTCTTCGTACACAGAATTCGAATCTGAAAGGCTGTATGTTTGATAATCGTACTTAGCAAGAGCTGAAAACGAAAGATTCTCATTCACAGAGTACGTCACGCTTGTTTTCGGGAATCCGACAAAAACGTCCCAAGGGCCTTCAAGATAGCTTATACCAACAATAGGAAGAACCGTTGTGTTGGCATAGTTAATAGTTCCCTGCACGCCCACCATGACCAGAAAATTTTCTTCAAAGAAGTAACCATAAGCAAGAGAACCGGTTCCTGAAAGGCTGCCCCAGTCCATCTCTTTTTCATAGTTACTTGCCAGTTCCCATCCATATTGGAAGACACCACGCTTTCCAAGCTTAACGTCCGTTGTCAGCCCTGCTGCCAAGTGCTCCAAGGAATCCCACGGGGTCTTTGAACGTGAATTACCAAATGTAATATCATGCGTATTATCCCATGAATACCAGTCTTTTCTATAGGTAAACGCGGCATCCAAATATGATGCATCAAATTGAAATCTATTTAATGAATATGATGCTGATGAATTATCAACATCTGCATCAGATGCTGTGGAATACTGGGCTGATAAATTCCACTCCGGTAATAGTTCTTCAGACGATTCAATTACTCTTTGCCCTGCAAAAGCTGTATAAACTGCAGACATAATAAATAAAAGAGTATACGTCGTACATAGTAGTAATCTTTTCATTGTAAAAACCTTATGATTGCCAATATGCTTCGTAGCAGAAATAAGCACGATAGGCAAAATCTGCAACCCGTATACAGTAAAAGATGCTCATTATACGGGGCAGTACTTATAGTTTACAAACATAACAGCCTCATACCTGTATGTCCTTATCGTCCGATGTGACAAAACATATAAGTATGAGGCTGCAAAAGATTACTGTATCTATCTTAAAACTGAGATTAATCCTCTTTTTTTCATTCTCCCAAGTTTACTTCTTTAAAATAACACACTGAACTTACTAGAAATGCATTGTAATATTTGCTGCAAGCCCCCATGTGCCATCTATATCTTCCGTACTACCAGTTCGGTTATGTGCACTTGTGTAAAACTTCATCTGCCTTGCAAACACAAATTGCGGCCCAAAAGAGATCTTCATGTTTTCCAGACAATTCCAGTCTGCGAGGAGCGATAGCTTCGCTTCTCTCTTTCTCACATATCCCTCCTGAGCTACATCACTGTCATTAGACAAACGATACACGCTCTGTTCCAACCCCACGTCAGCACGCACAGCAAACTTGTCAGAGAACTGATACCCTACATTGGTAAATGGGAAGCCAAGATTAACTACCCACTTATCGTGCGTGTACTGAAGACCGACAGCAGGAAGAACCATCCAGTCAATCGGGTTATATGCAGCAGCGACTCCAATGGTTACATTAAAGTTTTCTGTAAACCAGTAGTTATATCCCACTAGCCCTGCAACACTTACGGAGTCTCCAGTAATTTCATCTTCGAACTGTGATGAAACCTGCGCCCCATAAATAAGGATATTCTGTTCATCAAAAGCATAATAATTATCGTACCCTACCCCAAGCTTTTGTAGAGTATCCCAAGGAGTCTTCCCATCTTTCACAAAATCAAGATCCGAACGATTATTCCAACTGTATGCTTCGTTTTCGTAAATTACAGAAAAATGACATGCCTTTACTTCTACACCCGAATTTACTGTTGAAAACGAACCTGATGACCCATCTACTTCCGCATCGCCCAAATACGCAGAACTGACAGAAACACTTACGCCCGGAAACTTTTTTGATTCAGATGTTTCTTCTGCCAAGGCGCTGGAAACCGTCAACAAGAACACTAGCAAAGTGTTCAACAGTAGTTTTTTCTTCATTATGAGCCACTCATTGTAAAAATTGTTCATGGATAATGCCCGCCCACACTTGCTGGCATCAATTTTCCAGTATCATATAGACGCGTAAATTAACCATGTTTACAAGTAACTTTCAACAAATAAATTCAGCTATTTAAAAAGGATAGACTCATAACCAAATACTTAACAATGTCACAAAACCTTAACATTTACTTGCTATAAAAAAAGGCTTTACCTATGGGTAAAGCCTTTTAAAATCCAATGTGAAGAGAGGAAAACTCTTATACGTCTTCCTCACGCAACTTCAAATTCACTTCCATTCGAGCAACGTTCACATCTGACAGCCAGACCTTAACCACCTGACCCAATGCAAACCTTCGCGCCGTTCTTTCGCCTACCAGCTCATTCCGTTCCGACAGGTACACATAATAGTCATCATCGATACTAGAAAGGCGAACCATGCCTTCAGCCATAACTTCTTCCAGTTCAACCCAGAAGCCAAACTCAGCAACACCTGAAATAACGCCAGTAAACTCTGCGCCGACCTGCGTCAGCATATAAAGTGCTGTAATGCGCTTTAAAATCTCGCGCTCGGCTTCCATGGCCACGCGCTCGCGTTTATTTAAATGTTCACCGATAGTTTGAATTTTGTCATGTTCACGAACAGTTTCATACCCTTTTACTTCCAACGCGTGCTTAAGGGCGCGATGTACAATAAGGTCAGCATAACGACGAATTGGGGATGTGAAGTGGCAATAGCAATCTGAAGCCAAACCGAAGTGGGTCTGATGCGTTGCAGTATACTGCGCCTGCATCATTGTTCTCAGCGTTAATCGGTTTACAACAAATTCCTGCTCTGTCCCGGCTGCTATTTTTAAAACAACCTGCAAATTTTCCGGTGTCGGGTCAGTAGGGAAAGACTCCCCCAACTCAGTTCGATGTAACATTTTGAACAAGCCGGACAATTTATCCAATTCCGGTGCCGGATGGACACGATAGAGAAACGGTGTTTTAGATTTAGTGAGGAATCGCGCAACAGCTTCGTTTGCTGCAATCATAAATTCTTCAATCATCATATGCGCGAAATGACGCACCTTGCGATCAATGGCGATCGGATCTCCTGCTACATCAAACGTTATTGCTGCTTCAGGAACATCAAAATCAAGACTTCCCCGCTCATCACGCTTGTTCTTCAATAAATGGGCAAGCTCTTCAGCACGTTCCAGCATAGAAAGAACCGGTGCAATGACAGCACGCTCTTTCTCATCTTTATCAAACAGAGCACGCTTTACCTGATCGTATGTCAACCGTGCCTTGCTTTCGATGACTGCCGGATAAAATTTGGATTTGCCGTATGTGCCGTCAGCATAGAAATATGTTTCAGCAACCATTGCAAGACGTGGAACACGGGGATTAAGACTGCATAATCCATTGGACAACGCTACAGGAAACATCGGTTCAACAGACTGCGGGAAGTAGTAAGAATTCGCACGTTCAACTGCTTCCCGATCAAGCGCAGACTCTTCCTGCACATAATGACTCACGTCAGCAATAGCGACCCATAATCGATACCCGTCACGCTGTTCTTCCACGTAGACCGCATCGTCAAAGTCTCGCGCAGTTTCGCCGTCAATAGTCACAAAATTAAGATTACGCAGATCAATACGATCAACAAAATCTTCTTCTGAAGGTAATTCTGGAAGAGCCTTCGCTTCTTCAAGAACTTCCTCAGGAAATGCCATAGGAATATCATGGTTCAGTTTAACCAGACGCTCCTGCACGTTTCCGTCTTCTTCACTGCCCAGACTCTCAATAATTTGAGCAGACCACAGGCCGGCCTCAACCTGTTCCTGCGGGGCAACCACGAGTAGCTCATTTTTACGAGGTCGACGTTCAAGAACATCGCCAGATGCTAAGACAGAAAATGTAAGGCGGGAATCGGTAGGACGACAAATGTACCCTGCTTTGCCCATTTTTTTAAGAACACGGCAAGTGATGTTTTCACGCGCACGTTCAAGAATCCTGACAATACGTCCTTCCTGATTTTTCCCACGATGCCCCGGAATCAAGGCAACAACAACTGTGTCACCATGCATGGCATCACCAAAGGCAAACGGCGCTACAAAAATATCCGCACGACGCTTATCATCTGGTAATACAAAACCTACACCGGAGCGCTGCACCTGAAGCTTACCTGTAATAAGGCGTAAATTTTTGGTAAGCCCCCAAGCACCGCCGCGTAAGCGTATAATTTTTCCGTCCTTTTCAAGAAATTCGATCATTCCCTCAAGATCACGTCTCCACCGTTTGCTCAAATGCAAAAAGCGGTAAAAATCATTCATTTTAAGCGGACGTTTTACTTCGCGGAAAAGATTTAAAATATCCTGAGGCGTAATAGGACATTCACCAACTTTCTTTTTTTTCTTTTTTACCATTATATATTCTTATTCCTCCGGTAATATTCGAAGAAAGCTTCCCTCCCCCTTACTACCTTTGGCTGATGTTATACTATTTTTCATGCTTCAATTTCGGACGCGGAACTGAAGCTACGGATGCTTTTTTAGATGGTGCCTTTGGAGCCGCTGGCGCAGTCTGTTTAGCAGGTTTATTCTTTTCAGCACCCTTTGTACTCACATCCGGAGCCTTGCCTGCAGGCTTTCTGGAACCTCCGTTGCGCAGAGATTCCCATTGTTCCTGCCACCAGTCTGAAAAAGATTGCTTGGAGTACATGGAATCACCAAACTTTGTACGGAGCACAAACGTCCAGACTTCTATTCCCAGAACTTCAGGAACCTTTACAGCGTCCTTTGGAGTACAGACCAGCGGTAAACCAAGGTTACCCATTTCTGCAATTTCAGATTCTGTATACGCATGATGATCTGCAAAACGCTGATGTTTATACGGAGCGCGTCCCATAAAACGTTTTGCTGTTTCTTCTACCTGTTCAGGTTCACCCACACCGTTAAACAATACATAGCTCTCGAGAGTAACAGGTGTATCATTATCTTTTGCCGCTTCAAATTTTTCTGCAGCAGCAGCACTGACCGGAACAAGATATTGCGGCAGTAATGAAAAACTAAACACAGGTTTGCCGAATTTAGCAAGCCTTTCCTGAATAACAGCCTTTAATGGCGCCAGCGTATCAGCTTTAATAAGAAACGCATCTGCTTTAGACAAAGCACTCTGGTCTTCCCGCCAACTTCCAGCAGGAATAACTCTATCCCACTCTGATGTCAGATCTTCCGGTTTCAATAATACCAGATTTATATCCCGCTTCACAGCTAAATGCTGAAACCCGTCATCAAGAATGACAATTTCCGGCCTGAAGCTACGCTGCGCCCATGCACCAGATCGTTTCCGAATTGGATCTACAACGATATGTGCCCTGCGATGCGCATGCGCCAACATTAACGGCTCATCACCCGCCTCAGCAGCAGTACTTTTTGATGTAACAAGATACGGAGTTCTTGGCGGAGTTGCCTTATATCCACGAGTAAGAACAACAGGAAGGTAATGGTATTTATCTGCCCACTCCAGCAGCCAACTTACAACCGGAGTCTTCCCGCTCCCGCCCCAACTGATATTGCCCACAGAAACACACGGGGCTTTAGGCGAAAATTGTTCTTTTGCGCCAAGCTCATATTGTTTGCGCCTGTATGACATCATAAGCGCATATAGTTTACTGAAGGGGTATAAAAGTGGAAACAGGGCACGCTGCATTGGCAGTGAAGACATAGCCTCTCCTGGTAGCTTTCTATTTCAATGGAATTGTAATCTGAGTGCAGAATATTGCCTCATGTAAAAAGGGAGAGCCATACAGGCTCTCCCCTCTATTCGTCACATGACAGCAAATATATAGTTATTTTTAGTCACGGCTTGCTGCAAACAAACGGAGCAACATGAGGAAGAGGTTAATGAAGTCGAGGTATAAAGTCAGCGCACCGAGGATTGTACCACGGCGAACTGCGGTTGCATCATCAGCAGGCATTGATTCGCCCATTTCAGCAAGACGCTGGGTATCGTATGCGGTCAAACCGGTAAATACGATTACGCCGATTGCGCTGATAACAAGCTGCATCATGCTGGAACCGATGAAGATGTTAACAACCATTGCGATGACAATGCCGAACAGGCCCATCATCATAAAGCTTCCCATGCTGGTAAGATCACGCTTTGTAGTCATACCGTACAAGCTCATAGCACCGAACATACCTGCTGCTGTAAAGAAAGCAGAGAACACAGTGCTGGAAGCATATACAAGAAGAATTGCAGACAATGTTACGCCGTTAAGCGCACTGTACAGCAAGAAAAGACCAGTTGCAGCACCAGCAGAAAGATTGGCAATACGTGCGCTCAGGTACATTACCAAACCGAATTCAGCAATAATAAGTCCGATGAAAGCAAACTGGTTGCCAAAAATAACCTGCTGAATAGCAGGAGATGCAGCTGTGAAAAATGCGCAGACAGCAGTCACAAGAAGCCCAAGCATCATCCAGCCGTACACACCACGCAGATATGTATTTACAAGTTCAGCACGACGCACACTTGGTGCAGCTGTATTTCGTCCTAACATTCCATCCTCCGGAATTATATTTTGCGTTCATTATTTTCTGAAACGTAAGCATTACGGTACCAAGCCCACTGCCGGAATGCAAGTCTATCAATTCCCGCACATTCTTAAAACAAAAAGCCCGGTCAATGCGACCGGGCTTTCTATGGGCGTACGGTGCGGCTTTTTACAAACCGCAATTGCGAAGATCTTCGCCAAGGTATTCACGCTCGTTTTCACCAAGAATACCAAGAGAAAGTGCAATCAGTGTCCACAAGTGAACCACATGATAGCCAGCTCCATAGTATTCGGAAAGATCGTGAATCTGAGAATGACAGTTGTGACAAGGTGCGATGACATACGGCGCACCGGTTTTCACAATCTGCTCATTTTTAATTTTGCCGTAGTAACGGCGGGCTTCAGGATAACCGGCCTGCAACGAACCACCACCGCCACCGCAGCAGTAGTTGTTGGATTTGTTAGGCCATGTATCAATAAAGTTCTCTTCACCAACAACTTTTTTGATAACGTATCGCAGTTCATCCGCCACAGCATCACCATATCCTTTACGGACAAGCTGACACGGGTCCTGCACAGTAAATTTAACGTTATTGACGTTCCAGTCTGAATTTACTTTCAGAACGCCCTCTCGTACCCAACGGGCGTAGAGACGGATGATGGACTCAATTTCAAACTTAGGCTCGATACCAAATTTTTGCATTCCGGACCGGAGTGCGTAAAGTTCGTGGCCTCACTCGGTGTTGAGCCAAATTTTGGCGCCGAGGTCCTCCACAGCCTTGACTTTGGTTCGAACTATTTTTTCCCAGGACTCATCATCTGCCGCGAACATACAGTAGTTTTCTGCTGCCCAGCCGTTTGAGCCGTAAGTCCAGTCTTCGCCAGTGCCGATGTTCATGATTTTCCACAGAGGAACCATTTCATCAGGCTCTGTTACCGGTTCGCGGGAGTTCTGGTTCAGGTAGTACGTTTTACCGAGTTCATCAAAAGGTACTTTGAGTTTCTCCATACCTTCCTGTTCGGACTGCACTTCTTCAAGAACATCTTCCACTACGAATTTAAAATCTTCAGAGGATGCACCCATTGCACTGTGACCAGGGTTACGTAAGGCCACATCACAAGAGTTAATAATCCCTTTAGGACGATCTTCCCGCGGCCAGGCCTGACGCGCCTGATACACGAGTTGCGGGATGTTGATCTGCATCGGGCAGACATATGTACACCGCTGACACATGGTGCACATCCAGACCCAAGGGGTAGTAGTGATTTCTTCATCCATTCCCAGTGCGGCAAGACGCAAAAATTTGCGCGGGTCCATGTCTTCGAGTCCTGTTGCCGGACACCCTGCGGAACATGCACCACAGGTAAGACACATATTAAGGTTGCCGCCTTCTGGCAGCAGTTCAGCTACACTTTCTATGAAAGAACCACCGCACTCCTTATCAGGATGCTGCTTTGAATCTGACATATAACATTTACTCCTTAACCGCTTCGCGCTGCTCATTGTGTTGCGTAATAAAGACAAAGCGGCCTAAGCCCAAGTATACTTAGGTCAAATCGGTTACGCATCGCAAGAAAGCGTACGGCTTTTTTGCGATAATTGCATAGCGGTTCTCCCCCCTCATAACAGCATTTTTTCATTACGTCATACTGATTATCAATGAAACCGGTTAACTTTTCATTTAATTGACATCGACATGATTTTATTGATATTTTGAATCTCAAGCGAACTGGTCATACAATCAATATCTATTATAAAGATGCCGGAAACAAATAAGCTGTTATTTTCTGGTACATTCTACCATCTTCACCAACTACATACTTGACCAGTCGCCAAGTATGTTCTACCTGAGAATTTCGCCCGCACTGTCGGGCGCTTTTTCTTGTGAAGAAGAAACGGTATCCTGACGCCGGTAAAATGCAGGAAAGAATTTTTTAAGGGAAAAATGATGAGCAGTATTCCTATTTCAATTGAAGGCTTTGAAAAAGTTAAGCAGGAGCTTGAAGCTCTGAAAAAAGAGCGTCCAGCCATTATTCAGGCAATTAAAGAAGCCCGAGAAGAAGGCGACCTTAGTGAGAACGCTGGCTACGATGCCGCACGTGAACGTCAAGGCATGCTTGAAGCACGTATTTCCTACATTGAGTCTCAGATGGCTTGCTACAATGTTATCGACCTCAAAACACTTGGTGGCGAAAAAGTAACATTTGGTGCAACCGTTGAGATTGAAGACCTTGATTCCGGCGACGTAAAAAAATACACCCTGCTCGGACCTGACGAAGCTGACTACCAGAATGGTAGCATCTCTGTTCTTTCTCCTGTGGGCAAAGCAATGCTCGGTAAGGAAGAAGGCGACGAGTTTGTAGTAAATGCTCCTAAAGGACGCATTTCATACGAAATCGTATCTATCGAATTCGATCATTAAGCAGCACAGCATCCTCAAGGATGCAGTGCTGACTATCGCAAGAAAAAAGCCATGCCTCATCACAATCGTGATGAGGCATGGCTTTTTTTCATTAATACAAGGCAGTACTAATCAAACAGGGGCGCCAAGCTTCTTATCCAGCAACTCAAGAACCTTTGTAGCTTCCTCAAACTGAGGGTTCACTTCAATGGCTTTTGCAAGCATGACCCGCGCCTTTTTAAATTCTTTCGTCTCAATCAACACTCTGCCTATATTGTAGAGCAGATGTTCATCCAGTTCTGTAAGCTTCTGCGCCCTGCTATAAAATTGAAGCGCTTCAGCATACAATTTGTTTCTTCTAAGTTTAATCCCGAACTCATTGAACATGTGCTTATGTTCCTTGGCAAAGGCAGCTTCAATGCCAACAAGTTTGGAAAACACTTCCTGCCCTTTCTCAGTCTCATTCCTGTCCAAATACGTAAGGCCGAGACCAAATGTAGCACGTACATTATCTTCGTCCATATCCAGAACCTGAAGAAACTCTACCTCCGCCCCATATGGCTGGCCATTAACCCGCAAGCGTTCACCTCGGGCAATTCCTTGAGCCACCTTGCGCATCGCAGGAAAAATTTTTTCCTGATAAAAGCCCGGTTCAGGTGTATATTTAGCCATCAGCGTTTCAAAAGTAACTTTTTCATATTTTTCAAACGGGATATGACTCTTATTAAGCTTCCATAAAAGGATATCTCCGTTCGCTTCCTGCTCTGCATACACCATTACTGTAATCTTATTTGTCTGCTTTGTTGCTCCAAATCCAACACGGACAATCTTCACAGTTGAAAACGCCCCACGTATAGGCGGTTTTTCATGGCTTCCATCCATATGCGTCCCTCAAAATATGCACTGCGTAGTCGCTACAACTTGTTAATACAGAATAAATTACCCATACGGTGTTGTTATACAGTTACATAATCATGCTAACGGCCATCTGTCATCCTTTTATGATACAATTTTACGAATTGAAGTATCATGGAGGAGCTATGTCCCGTTATCTCTGTATCCACGGTCACTTTTACCAACCCCCGCGTGAAGATCCCTGGCTTGGCGAAATCATGCCTGAAGGCAGTGCTGCGCCAATGGTCAACTGGAACGAGCGAATAACACGTGAAAGTTACACCCCTCTTGCTTTTGCAAAACGCCTTGACGCCAATGGAAACATTATTGAACTGGTAAACTGCTATGAATGGATAAATTTTAATGTCGGCCCGACTCTTATGCGCTGGATGGAAACTGCGTTTCCTGCTCTCTATCGACGTATCATTGAAGCAGATAAAGCAAGCGTCCGAAGGTTCGGGCACGGAAACGCCATAGCACAGATATACCATCATGCGATCATGCCGTTGGCTAAAGGACGTGATAAAGAGCTGGAAGTTCAATGGGCTATTCAAGACTTCGAACACCGCTTTGAACGTAAACCGGAAGGCATGTGGCTTGCTGAGTGTGCCGTTGATACAGACACGCTGGAAGTCCTCGCCAGTCATGACATAAAATTTACTATCCTTTCCCCCTATCAGGCAAAAGCATTGGAAGAAAATGGAGAATGGTACGATATTTCCGGCGGGGAGTTCGACACATCAATACCGTATCAAATTGTACTACCAAGCGGTCGTGCAATAGCAGTCTTCTTTTATGATGCAGAAATTTCACAGGCTGTTGCATTCGAACGCCTGTTGTCAGACGGTGACACCTTCTGGAGCAAAATAAAAGCATTTGCAAACAATGGTGTTCTTACCATCAGTACTGACGGGGAAACATATGGACACCATTGCAAGTTCGGAGAGATGGCTCTTGCCCATGTTATTGATAATGCTCGCGCGGCAAGGGACGATATTGAGCTCACCAACCTAGCCTCTTTTCTTATTGGCAATCCTCCGCAAAAACAGGTTCGGCTGCATGAGCCATCAGCATGGAGCTGTTCGCACGGAGTTGAGCGCTGGAAAAGCAACTGCGGTTGCACAGCCGGTGGGCATCCAGACTGGCAGCAAGAATGGCGAAAGCCGTTACGGGACGCCATGAACTTCATGAAAGAATGCGTGGACAACTTCTTTGATTTAAAAGCAGGCAATTACTACGACGCACCAGAAAAAGCGCTCAATTCATATGGTCATGTTCTTTCGGGGCATACCCCGCTGGATAAATTTCTGACAAAACACGCCAAAGAAGGGTTAACCGGCCAACAGCTGCATGAAGCAACATTGCTACTGTTCATGCAGGAACAAGCGCTTTCCGGCTTTGCCAGCTGTGCATGGTTTTTTGATGAACTTACACGCATTGAACCCAAAAATGCACTTTCATTTGCTATACACGCACTGGATATTCTTGCTGAATTCGAAGGGCATACCCGTATAGACGATTTTGCAGAAATTCTGGCTGATGCCGTGTCCAATAAGAAAGGGCATGAGACCGGAAAAGAACTATTATATGAACGTATTCTGCCCAGAAGAGAGTCTGAAGCATCCATTCTATTACAGGCACTGCTACTGCTGAGTAATGACAACTATTTCCCGCAAAAAGGGAAAACCTATCTGGTCACATGGAGTAACGTCAGCATAAAAGTCACACCGGAAAACATTGAGGACAATCATTTTACAGGCAAAGCCATCATGTTCTGGAAAGACTCCTCGCTGGGTATCAATATGACTTGGCAGTATGCAAAGCTGCCACCTGGTTTCATGAACAGTTCAACAGTAACAGCTACAATCGACGACAAAGGGGCACAAAGCTGCATGTACACAGCCCTGCCGCGTAACAAACGCCAATCAGTCACCGTACACTTTATGCAGCATGTACTTGAAAATCTTGTGGCAGCCTACACTCCACTAGGCCTTGACGCCACTGTCCTCTTCGAAACATGGACAGAAGGCCAGACAGATCAGCCCGCAGGGCATCTATGGAATGTTGTCTGCCCTGCCCTCATCGAAGGATACATATTCTCTGAGCATTGCGAAGTGCAGTTAAAAACAAAGCAAATCGCCTGCCTGCGTTACTATGTTCAAGGCTGGATTGCCCGTAAGCAGTATGATCCGACTATCACGCTTAAGAAGGTAGAAGACAGGCTTATTGCAATGCTTTCAGGTGATGACCCTGCTTATTTTAAGGCAACGGGCATACTGGAGCGTGCCATGGAGCTTTTCCCTGAAGCCCCTATGGATGACCTGCTCTATTTCATATGGCAAGAAAAGCAACGTGACCCGCATACTCGAAAAATAGCACGATTGCTTAACCTATCACTCCCGTAACAAAAGACCTTGCATAGAATAAAAAAGGATGGAGAGAGACACTCCATCCTTTTGTTTTTACTTATATTTTAAAGAAAAAAAGAGTTATAACACGGCGTCACAGACTTGTGCAGCATGCGACACGTTTTCGTAACACACCTTCTTTATTTTCCTCCCAACGAAACAAAAACATCCATGTATTTAATTTGGAGGAATGAACATGCGTCCTTGGTCTTATATTTTATCTGCTCTTTTCGTCGTCGCTCTCGCTGCTCCTGCAATGGCAGCTAACTCAATTACCGTAAAAGGTTCTACCACCGTACTGCCAATCATGCAGCGCGCAGTAGAAGCATTCATTGCTGAAACTGGCACTCCAGTGGCTGTTTCCGGTGGCGGCTCTTCCAATGGTATTAAGGCTCTTCTTGACGGTAGCACTGACATTGCTATGGCTTCACGTAAAATGAAAGGCAAAGAAATCAAACTCGCTGAGTCCAAAAAACTTACTCCAGTTGAGCATGTAATCGCTCTGGATGCAGTTATTCCTATTGTTCACCCTTCCAACCCAGTGAACAACCTTACTAAAGATCAACTGAAAGCCATCTACGAAGGCAACATCACTAACTGGAAAGAAGTTGGCGGCCCTGATGCAAAAATTATCGTAATTTCCCGTGACACATCTTCCGGCACCTACGAAACATGGCATAAAATTGTTATGAAGAAAGCACGTGTATTCCCGGGTGCTCTTCTTCAGGCTTCTTCCGGTGCTGTACTTCAGGCTGTTTCCAAAAACAAAAATGCTATTGCATACGACGGAATCGGCTACATCAACAACACTGTTAAGCCGCTTTCTGTAGACGGTATCAAAGGCAGTGCAACGACTGCTAAAGATAAATCTTACCCGGTAGCACGTACACTGCAGATCTACACATCTTCTGCACCTTCTCCGGCTGCAACCCAGCTCGTCGAGTTCATTCTCTCCCCGAAAGGTCAGGACATCGTTGAGCAGGCAGGCTTTATCCGTCGCTAGAGAAGCTGCTGTCTATATTAGCCTGCCTTTCCTTCCATCGGGGAAAGGCAGGTTTCATACATCTGCACTATTGGGGACATACTATGCGGATTTCAAGACAACATAAGGAAATGGCAATCCACGGTAGTTTTTTTGCCATCGCCTCCACGAGTATTCTCGTACTGACCCTCATAATGGTCTTCCTCATTATGGAAGGGTTGCCTATTTTTAATGACGTATCCGTACCGAACTTCCTTTTCGGGAAATACTGGTACCCTACTGACGACCCACCGGATTTCGGAATTTTGCCAATGATTACAGGCTCACTGGCGGTAACTGCGCTTTCTTCCTGCATTGCTATTCCGTTGGGATTAATGACTGCAATTTATCTTGCAGAGATCGCATCACCGCGCATGCGCAGCATCATTAAGCCTCTCGTAGAAATGCTGCAGGCTCTGCCGTCCGTTGTAATCGGCTTTTTCGGCATGGTCGTTGTTGCTCCACTGCTTCAACAATGGTTCGGTATTGCTACAGGACTAAACCTGTTTAACGCCTCCGTCATGCTGGCATTCATGGCTGTTCCTACAATTACGTCCATCGCTGAAGATGCAATATACAGTGTGCCTGAAGAGTTAAGAGCAGCATCTTTGGCACTTGGAGCAACCAAATGGCAGACCATCTCCAATGTCGTTATCCCTGCTTCTCTTTCTGGTATCAGCACCGCTGTTATTCTTGGGATGGCACGTTCAATCGGTGAAACCATGGTTGTACTCATGGTCGCTGGCGGAGCTGCCATGACACCGACATCTATTTTTGATCCCGTGCGCCCTATGCCCGCATCTATTGCTGCTGAAATGGCTGAAGCGCCATTCCAGAGTGAACACTACTATGCCTTATTCGCAACTGGCATGGTTCTCTTCATCTTCACATTAATTTTCAACATTCTTGCTGCCTACATCGCGGAAAAGAAAAAGCAGATCGGCACGGCGACACTGTAACAACGGGGTAATATTATGTCACAGCTGGCAGAAACAACTGGTACATCCTTGGCTCACCACAGGCCCGCCACTTCCGGAGCAAATTCTATGCGCCATACCATCCAAAAATTCATGTTCGCCTTATTCAAAGTGAGTGTGGCTATTAATGCGTTGGCATTAGCTATTATCTGCGGTTTCGTGCTTTACTACGGCGCTCCGGCAATCTCATGGGAATTTTTGTTGGAAAGCCCGCGTGATGCGATGACAAAAGGTGGAATTTTTCCTTGTATACTCGGTACAATCGCGCTTTCATATGGTTCAATGCTGATTGCCCTACCGTGGGGTGTCGCTACAGCAATTTACCTGCATGAATATGCTAAACCTGGCAAAGTTGTGCATCTTATCAGACTGGCCATTAACAATCTTGCAGGCGTCCCCTCTGTAGTGTTTGGACTATTTGGCCTCTCTCTCTTTGTCACGGTTCTTGGAATGGGGGTTTCACTCCTTGCAGGCATGCTTACCCTTGCAGCGCTTGTCCTACCCCTTATTATTGGAGCCTCGGAAGAGGCATTAAGGAGTGTCTCCCCCACGTACCGCGAAGCTTCATTGGGTCTCGGTGCAACTAAATGGCAGACTATCTACCGTATTGTTCTGCCTGCGGCTGCTCCGGGAATCCTGACCGGTGCCATTCTTTCTGTAGGGCGTGCAGCAGGCGAAACCGCAGCTATTATGTTCACAGCTGCCATGTTCTTTTCTCCTCTCTTGCCTAGCTCTATTTTCGACAGTGTCATGGCACTTCCGTACCACATCTATGTACTAGCTACAGCAGGAACTGACATTGAACAGACACGCCATCTGCAATACGGCACAGCTCTTGTACTTATTGCACTTGTCCTCAGCATGAACTTTCTTGCAATTATGCTTCGTGCCCGAATGCAGCGTAAACTTTCATAACAAGCACCCAAAACTAGACCCACAATAGAGAAAGAGCCTGCAGGTATACACACTTGCAGGCTCTTTCCTGTTACAAACCCTCTGGCAAATTCTTGCTTGCAGATACTACGCTTATTCCGTGTTATTCGTTGCTACCCGTAAATATTATGTGTATTTTATGCAAAAACATGCAGGGAGCGATTATGGCCAACGAAAAATATCTTCTGAATGATGTTAATTTCTTTGATATCCGTAACCGAAACGAAGGCCGTGTCATCAAAACTATCCAAAAGGTTCTGGAGACACCTCCTTATTACAAGCCTTCTGAAAAAGATCTCTTCGACATTTATGCTCTTTCGCTCAACTCACTGCCTGCGCGCTATGCACAGCAGGGAACGATTGTTCTTCGCGATCCGGTACGGGACAGTGACATTGAAGATGCTGTCCGCAAAGCATTCGCCATTGTTGTGGAAAACCCTAAACTTTAATTCAGGATTATTATGATCTCCGTTGATACCCACATACACACGCTCTACTCCCACGGGAAAGCCACTCCTGAAGAAATGTACGATGCTGCCGTACAAAAAGGAATTCGAGTATTCGGCTTCTCTGAACACTCTGCCCGTCCAGCTGGCATGGACTACCCAAGAGAGTACAGAGAGCATCTGGCTGCACATTGGGATACATACATCGAAAAGGTAACCGCTCTTAAAGACAATAAAGATGGGGTTACTGTCCTGCTGGGTATTGAAATGGACTGGATGGAAGGCAATGAAGAATTCATCAAAGAAGAACTTGCCAAGCATGAGTTCGATTACGTGCTCTGCGGCATCCATTTCCTGGAAAACTGGGGATTTGACTACGCTAAGGCTGACTGGGAATCTCTGAATGATGCCGAACTTACGGCTATTTATGAGAAATACTTCAACACAATGATTCCCATGGCGCAAACAGGTCTATTTAATACCATTGCGCATCCTGATATCATTAAAATTTTTTCCTGCGATCATTTTTCCAAGTGGATTGCAACTGAAGACGCACAAAATCTGGTGACAAAGGCTCTTACAGCTGTACGCGACGCCGGCATGTCCATGGAGATTTCCTCTGCGGGGATCCGCAAACTTTGTCAGGAAATCTATCCGTGTGAAACCGTTATGGGTATTGCGAGCAAGCTGAAGCTGCCAATCACCTTTGGTTCCGACGCACACTCAACCATGTCTGTGGCCTTCAGCTTCGATAAGCTGGAAGAACATGCGCGCCGTTTCGGGTACACAGAAAGCGTATATTTTCAAAACGGGAAAATGCACTCCCGACCATTTTAATCGCGCTATATGCTTATCAAAAACAAACAATTTCAAGGCCTCATACAGGTTGCCGGAGTCCACGACGTGCAGGAAACACGCATGCTTGCAGACTGTGGTGTGCACTGTGTGGGGCTTCCTTTACGTCTGCCGGTCAACAAGGAAGACATTACAGAAGATGAAGCACGCAATATCATCAGCAGAACTCGTTCGGCAATCCTGCCTGTGTGCATCACCTATCTGGGTAAAGCAAACGAAATTGCCCGATTCTGTTCGGAACTTGAAGTCTCCCATGTACAACTCCACGGACACATTTCTGTAGAAGAACTGCGCAAGCTTTCACGAATAGCTCCCGAACTGTATGTCATCAAATCGCTTGTGGTCAGCTCTGATGGCAGTAACAAAGAGGAGTTATTACGTTCTGCGCAGGAAACAGCGCCGTATGTTGACGCTTTTATTACAGACACACACAATCCTGAAACCGGAGCCGATGGCGCCACAGGGATGACGCACGACTGGAGCATCTCTAAGCTGCTCGTGCAACTTTCCCCGCGTCCTGTCATCCTTGCAGGCGGCCTGACTGCAGACAACGTTGCAGAGGCCATACGTACTGTAACGCCCGCCGGAGTTGATGCTCACACTGGTGTAGAAGATGCTTCCGGAAAAAAAGATGTTGCGAAGGTTTGCGCGTTTGTGCAGCAAGCACAGGACGCTTTTGCAGAAATCGCAAAAAAACATCCTTAGGAACCTTCAGCCATGTATCAGCTCTATGTTCTTGTGAATCTCAGTAATTTACAGTAAGAACCACGCGTGGGCTGACACATTTTTTATGAGCTGGCAGGCTCAACAGACAAGGAGTGAGAGAATGGATTTTGTTTACTTTTTTATCGGCTTAGCTTCTGTACTCGGTGCATTATACTACATCAAAAAAACAAGCTAAGAGCCATGAACCGGTGCTGAACAGGCATCCGGTCGACCGGCAACCGGTCTATTTCAGGACATGAACTTACACAGTGCATGTCCTTTTTTGTGTCCTGTATCACAGCGCCACTCAAAATCGACGAGTATGCTCTTGTAGAGCATCTGTCATGTTGCTGACAGATATCACTCGCTCTACTGCCCTATAGTAGAGCTGATTTATTCTTTTTTGTAACGTCGACGAGGATTACAGATTATGTCCCTAAAACGTGTAACGCCACATACTATACGGCGAGTTGTTCAATGCTTCTTTCTTTTTTTCTGCCTTTTCATCGGGTACCGCTTGTTCCAGCACTTCCTGTGGGCCACCGGACAATCCTCGGTCTTTATTCCAAAACCACCATCAGTAGAAGCATTCCTGCCCATTAGTGCGCTTATGGCTGCCAAACGTTTTATCCTGACACAAAAATGGGACATGATTCATCCAGCCGGACTTACCCTGTTCTTCGCCTTTATATGGATGTCTCTACTCTTCCGCAAAGGGTTCTGCGGGTATATCTGTCCGGTAGGCTTTGTCTCCAATCTGGTAGAACAGTTTGGGCGTAAATTGAAGCTGCAAAAAGAACTCCCTGTCAAAATGGAACGAATCCTTTCCATTCCTAAATACCTTCTGCTTGCAGGCTTTGGGTATTTCATCCTCATAAAAATGAGTACTCGACAGATTGAAAGCTTCCTGACCATCCCCTACAACTATGTAGCTGATTCCAAGATGCTGGCTTTTTTCACTGCCCCTTCCATAACCACATTGCTTGTGCTTGCAGTCCTAACCATTCTTTCGCTGTTTATACGCAATTTCTGGTGCCGTTTTCTCTGTCCATATGGAGCACTGCTCGGCTTGTGCTCCGCGTTTAGCCCTACAGCCATCACGCGAGACGCTACCTCATGTATATCCTGCGGAAAATGCAGAAAGATATGCCCTTCTGCAATTCATGTGGATGAGCGAATTAGTGTACATTCCCCAGAATGTATAGGTTGCACGGAATGTGTCGGAGTATGCCCTGTTAAAGGCTGCCTTACAGTTCGTGCTTTCAACAAAAGAGTACCGTTCACTACTATTGCCATAGGCTCACTGTGTATTCTGCTAACTTTTTATGCGGTCGCGGTATTCACGGGACACTGGTATGCAGATACACCGCCCCAACTCATTCAAAAATTCCATATGATGATTTTCAACAGATAAAGAGTCGAGAAAAAACAGCGCCTTCAAAATTCCAGGCAACCTTTCCCACAAGAAAGGTTGCCTTTTTTCTGGCGCGACTTATACATTGCAGATAAAGGAATTATTCATATTCATTCAGGGCAATGATCACTTTCGTAAGGAGACTCGAGAACAATGACAAGCAACATTAAAACCATGATGTTACTCGCTCTGCTTTCCGGTATTATTATCGTGTTAGGTGGTGCACTGGGCGGCAAAGGCGGCATCATCATCGCTTTTGCATTAGCGCTTATCATGAACGTGGGCAGTTACTGGTATTCAGACAAAATAGTTCTTCGCATGTACGGTGCACAGGAAGTGGGACCACAGGATGCACCAATGCTGCACCAGATGGTTGAAGAACTTGCGCACAAAGCAGGTATTCCTAAACCGCGTATCTGCGTTATTCCTGAACAAGCACCAAACGCGTTTGCAACAGGACGCGATCCGGAGCACGGTGTAGTCGCTGTTACACAGGGAATTATGCAGCTTCTTTCCACAGAAGAACTCAAAGGCGTACTTGCCCATGAAATCGGGCATATTACCAACCGTGACATTCTTATCCAGTCAATTGCCGGTGTAATGGCATCTGCCATTGTAAGTATCGCAAACTTCATGCAGTTCGCTGCAATCTTCGGATTTGCAGGTGGGGATGATGAAGAAGGCAGCAACCCGTTTGCAGCTTTGTTACTTGCATTTGTAGCACCAATAGCTGCAAGCCTCATTCAATTTGCTATCTCCCGCTCCCGTGAATATCTCGCTGACGACACCGGAGCACGCCTTGCAGGCAATCCTCTGTATCTTGCCTCGGCTCTGGAAAAGCTCAATGCCTACTCACAACGGGTTCCTATGCAGCATGGTGGCGAAGCAACAGCGCACATGTTCATTGTAAATCCGTTCTCCGGTGCTAATATGGCAAAACTGTTTAGTACACACCCTCCGATTGAAGAACGCGTAAATCGTCTTCGTCAGATGGCGCAGCGTTACTAAATAGCTCCCGCTTACGTTCACCAACGTTCCTAGCTGCCAGATATTTGCCATCAGAGCAGCACAAAAAAGAAATAAAAGTCAGATGAGACGCTTAGCTGAGTCATGCGTTTCATCTGACTTTTTTATATTCCGGCGTTAACTGACGAGTAGCCTGATAAGAAAATATCCTCGCCCTCGTTACTACGTCTTAACTGCATACAGTGTATGAACAATTGCAGCTAGCTAGATGAGACTTGCTAAGAGTAGCGCAAGGAGCTAAAAAGCGGCTTTGATCAAAGAATATTTCAAGGAACTGCAGAGCAAACTATGATTGAACTTGGCGAATTAATTTCTTCTGTCGGCGGCTGGAGCAATATTTATGTTGTAAAAGACGCACCGAACATGTGCGTAAAAGTGCTGGCACCACACCGTAGATTTAAAGGTGAAAAGCCTGACCCGAACCTTGTGGCTAAAAAGAAGTACGGCATTGAAAATATGCTTGAGTTTGAATACGCCAACTATCAGAAAATCATTCAACATGTTCCAGATGCTCTAAAAGGCAATTTCGTTCGTATTGACGGGATGCATATGACATCAATAGGTGTACGTGGTCTGGTAATGGAACGGGTTATGACAAACGAAGGAACCACTGCCCCAAGTCTTGATCACTATACAGGTGCACCGCTTCCCGACGCATTTTTCTGCAAATTGGAACAACTGCGACGTGATGTATTCCATAAACATTCACTTGATCACTTCGGTGTGGCTCTCAGGAACATTCTTGTTCGTGACGAGCACACTCCGGTACTGATCGATTTTCAAAAAAATCGCCGAATCTACCGCAGTCAATGGAACCTGTTCATTCCGTACTTCACCCGTCAAAAAGTTAAGCGCAACTTCCAGCGTGCTTACCGAGAGGCAAAGGTTCAGGACTGGACAACCGTTTCAGATCTGAACATCGCGAGTTAATTATTGTGCAGGGATCTTACTTCCCTGCACTTTTTTTACCTCATCAAAAGGTGTGGTTCCCTAAAGAGTTTCCACCCGCTTCCTTTCTTCACTACCCATAAAAATCCTACTATGCATTACACTGTGCGCGTACAATATGCTCTCTACTCTAACGGAGAGCTGAATGATGCATACAAAACTGTCGTTACGTTTTTTACTGTGTTGCTTTTGGCCTATTGTTGCTGACTACTTCAAAAGCCATCAGCGAATAACGCGGGTTCGCTATGTCCATGCATACGTTGCGCTGGCAGCAACAGCACAGTTTATTCTTGCCCCCTTTATCGCCTTTCTTCCTGACAACAGCGTTTCCCACATCGGCTATCACTTTATTGCCACATGGCTGCATATGCTTAACGGTCTGGTACTGTTATGTGTTGGTATTGCTTTCAGCTATAACGTCGTCAAACGAAAAGGGGTTGAGTGGCTGTTTCCGTACATCTTCGGACAATTTTCCGTCATGAAAAAAGATGCACATCAACTCATGCAATTACGCCTTATCTATAAGGATAGGGATACAGAAAAAGAAACCCGGATGTTTCGGGTTCTTGAACAGTTACAACTTCCTAAACCACACCCGCGAGGGCTTGCTGCTGTAGTTCAAGGCCTTGGAATTGTATTGCTACTGCTTCTTACTATTCTAGGGTTCTTCTTTTTTGTGTGCTGGATTCAAAACCTTTCTGTTGCATGGGACATTATTACAGCACACCGTTTTGTCGCGATTCTTTTCTTCTTCTTTTATCTCGGGCACGGTGGGATGGGCTTACTGCATATGTTTAATCAAGATGCGCAGAAGCGTATGAAAAGAGTACAAGCAGATTCTTCAGGCAATACGACCGGGACAGAATCATGCCACCTTTCAAAATTGAAATAAGTCTTCAACATTGCATGCAGCACAATTTATTCATACCATACAAGAATGAAAGACATACATCACGAGCTCATAGACTTTATTGAATCAGGCAGCCCATTTCATAGCTTTCTCAACATCAAGGTAATGGATGCCAGACCAGGCTTCATCAAGCTACGTCTTCCATATAAAAAAGAATTTGGTGGGAATATGGAACGCGGTATTCTACATGGCGGCATTTCAGCCATGTTCGTAGATATCGTAGCTGCTTCGTCGTTATGGACTCACCTCGGCCCAGAAGACAAAACAGCAACTATAGACCTGAGGATAGACTTCCAACACCCTGCCATGCTTGAAGACCTTATTGGTGAGGGCGAAGTGCGCATGCTTTCCAACTCTATCGCCAATGTCCATGTACGGCTTTATAATGCCTCAATGCCGGACACTGTGCAGGCAGAAGGCAGAGCCGTTTTTCATATTAAACGAAAAAAATGATGAACGGTCTCGACACACGAAAGAACATAAAAAAGCGCTGTTCAGCAATTAGCTGAACAGCGCTTCGAACTGTTTCTAAGCAGAGAGGCGTGATTACTGCTCAGAGACAGGGTCTACTATCTCAAGCATAAAGCCTGCAGGATACCCGTCGTTTCCCCCGAATACGGGTATCTACGCAACTACATGCTCTACTGGCTTTAGTGACACACTATATGTGTGTGTCTTATTCTTTTAGTCTGCCTGCTTACGAATGAAAGACGGAATTTCAAAGTCTTCTTCGAAAACAAAAGTGTCTTTACCCGGCTCATGAGCGTGACGTACTTTATGAGCACGCTGCGCAGCCTGTGCACTGCGACGAATGTACGTCGGCACATTGGTATCATCGGCTTTAAAGTCGTAACCTTCTCGTGCCGGTTCCGGATGGGTGATATCCATCTTTGGTTCACCAATCTGCGGCTCGCGTGTAGGCTGTGGAACAGCCTGAACTGGAGCCGGTTGAACCGGAGCCACCTGTGCAGGAGCTTCTTGAACTGGAGCTGCTGGTGCAGGAGTTGGTTGAGCCGGAGCACTCTGTGTTGCAGCCTGAACAGCCTGTGGCTGTTGTGTTGGCTGAGCAGGTTCTGGAGCTGCCTGAGACTGCGGAGCCTGATAGCTCTGAGTCTGTGGAGCCTGATATGCCTGTGCAGGCTGAGCTGGCGCAGCTTCTGCGCGTGGTGCACTTGCACGGGCGGATGAAAGAGACGTTACGCTGCGTGCACCATTGCTGTTAATCGCAACGCCTGATCCGTTTCCCTGTGTTCCAGTGTCCATAGTGTCAATGCCGGTTGCGATAACAGTAATACGCATTTCATCACCAACAGAATCATCAAATACAGTACCAAAGAAGATACGTGCATCGTCGTGTGCTGCTTCCTGAATTGCGCCTGCTGCTTCACTAACTTCATCAATAGTAAGGTCAGGACCACAGGTAATGTTCATGAGAACACCACGGGCACCATCGATGGATACATCTTCAAGCAGAGGACTGGTAATAGCCTTCATTGCAGCTTCACGCGCACGGCCTTCACCAATAGAACTGCCTGAACCCATCATAGCGAGACCGGATTCACCCATAACTGCTTTTACGTCAGCAAAGTCAAGGTTAATAAGACCCGGTACCATAATAAGATCGGAAATACCTTTTACTGCGAAGTACAAAACTTCGTCAGCCTTTTTGAGCATTTCAACGAATGTTGCTTTTTTAGAAGCCAAAGAAAGCAAACGATCGTTCGGAATTGTGATAAGAGAATCAACATGCTCACGGAATGCATCTATACCGGCGTCAGCTGCTTCCTGACGCTTTTTACCTTCAAAAAAGAAAGGTTTGGTTACTACACCAACGGTAAGAGCACCCATCTCTTTTGCTACCTGCGCGATAACCGGAGCCGCACCTGTACCAGTGCCCCCACCCATACCTGCGGTAACAAAAACCATATCCGCTTCGCCAATTGCATTACGGATCTGATCAATAGATTCTTGCGCTGCCTCACGGCCTACCGCTGGGTTTGCACCTGCGCCGAGACCTTTTGTGAGTTTATCGCCAAGTTGAATTTTAATTTCTGCTTGAGAATTGTTCAGCGCCTGTACATCAGTGTTTGCAGTAATAAATGTAACACCTTTTAGTACGGAGCTGATCATGTTGTTAACGGCATTGCCTCCGCCGCCACCAACACCGACAACCTTGATCTTCGCCTGGCTGTCGTTTTCAATTTCATGAAATTCCATACGCCTCTCCTTTTGCCAATACCTAGGTTACTTGTAGACCCATTAACGTATTACTACTTACAGGAGCGTCTAAGAGACATCTGTAAACCATTTTTTCATAGTCGAAAGCACCCGGCTGAACATAGTACTTTCACGATTTGGACTACTACTACTGAAATGAATATCAAAATCTTCTTTTTCAGAACCGTAGTTAAGTAAACCAACCGCAGTTGCGAATTTCGGGCTGTTTACTACATCCTTCAAACCACCTACGCCACGAGGGTACCCGATTCGGGTAGGAAGGCCGAAAATTTGTTCACCAAGTTCCTGACAGCCTTCAATAAGAGAAGTACCGCCAGTCAGGACAATGCCTGCACCGATAAGATTCTTAAATCCGGAACGAACAAGCTCCTGATCCACGAGAGTAAGAATCTCTTCCATACGCGGTTCACAAATTTCTGCCAAAACCTGACGTGAGAGTTTCCGCGGCTCTCTACCGCCAACACTCGGCACTTCGATGACTTCATCACCCTTCACTATTTCAGCCAATGCACAGCCGTACTTCACTTTAATCTTTTCCGCACTCACCATCGGAGTGCGCAAACCAAAGGCAATGTCGTTGGTCAAATTCTGTCCACCGAGTGGTAACACTGCAGTGTGCTTCACAGAATCGTCTGCAAATACGGCAATATCAGTAGTACCTCCACCAATATCAACCAATGCAACGCCAATTTCATTTTCCTCTGCTGTGAGTACAGCTTTGGAGGACGCCCACGCTTCGAGAACAATATCAGAAACATCAAGGCCGCTTCTATGACAGGAACGCACAATATTTTGTGCACTTGTCACTGCCCCTGTTACGATATGTACCCGCACTTCAAGACGAACGCCCGCCATGCCGAGAGGATCTGCAATACCATGCTGATCATCGACAATAAATTCCTGTGGCAATGTGTGGATAACTTCACGGTCAAGTGGAATTGCAACAGCTTTTGCTGCATCCATCACCCGCTCCACATCACGGCTGCACACTTCTCCACCTTTAACAGCAATCACGCCATGACTGTTAAAGCCTTTAATGTGGCTGCCGGCTATGCCGGTATATACAGACGCTATTTCACATCCAGCCATCAATTCCGCTTCTTCAAGCGCTTTTTTAATGGACTGTACAGTCTGCTCAATATTTACGACTACGCCTTTGCGTAAACCGGTGGACGGAGCTGTTCCGATGCCAACAATATCGACCCCGCCCGGAGAAGCTTCCCCGACAACGGCACAAATTTTTGTCGTTCCAATATCAAGGCCCACAATGAGGTCTGATTTAGACATGCAACACTCCTCTTTCTCTAGCTAGCCGATTTGGAAGTACTACCAGTAGTCACCCAGACATTCTTTTCTTCCGCCTTGATGCTGCGAACATCTGCAAATTCGTTGCGTCGTTTCAAGTCATCAACTGTTGCAACAACGTGGCGCAAGTTAGAATCCCAGTTCTCTACTCCAATACTCAACAAAATATTTTCCGATTCCAGGAACAATGTAATACCACCACTCAAGCTAAGCTTAATCCATGCAGCATTTCTGGACGAAACTGGCAGTCTGGTTGAATCCAGTTCCGCTACTAGCTGTGGCAAACGCTGCAAGAGATGTTCTGTTCCAGCATCTACAGATAAAAAAGGAAGAGAGGCAAATTTGTATGTGCCGACATAATCAATAGGATTTCCTTTTTCGTCTGCGTATACGATACGATTATCCTGTCGCATCCAGTAGCGCGGTTCCCGCTCCTCTATGGTAATTGCTAGATTACCCGGTAACTGGCGCTTAACTGCAACAGTATCAACCCAAGGGTTGCGAAGCAGTTTGTATTCTATTTCTGAAATATTTACTGCGAGACTGTTGTCACCACTTTTAAGGTGAGCAAGGCTTAAAACGTCTTCTTGCTCCAGTCGGACATTTCCAGAAATCTGAATTTTCTGTACCTCAAAAAAAGTACTGTTTGTAATGAACCGATAACTGAATAACAGTCCAATACTTATTATGACAATAAATGTCGCTCCAGTAAAGAGGGTTATCGTCCATGAAAGCAACAAAGAAGTACCTTTTGCATGGAAAAAATCGGAAACTGAACGCTTATAGCGTTTCTTTAGTATGGGAAAAGGAACTTTTTTTTGCCTTCTTTTAGCCATAATACTTTATCCGATTACTTTGACTTCCAGCTGTAATGAATACCCGAACTCGTTCAAAACAGTCTGTTGTGCCATCTGTAACAACTCAAATGCCTGCTCACTTGAGCCATTATCAATGTTAGTCAGAAAATTTGCATGCATTGTGGAAAATGCAACACCACCGTGAATTTTCCCTTTAAATCCGCATTTATCAAGCATTTTACCTGCGCTAACACCTTGTGCTGGATTTTTAAAAACACATCCTGCGCTACGTGCAGAGACTGGCTGAGTTTCCTTTTTCCTTTTCAAATTATCATCAATAACGCTTTTAATTTTCAAAGGATCACTCTTACGCAATCTGAAGGTACTATTCAAAATAACGGGCTGTTCGTTTACCGCTGGAATAGAAAAATGTCTATACTGTAATACTACATCTGTTTTTTCAAACACTGCAGTTCCGGTATTTTTTGTAAAAACTTCTACAGAAGCTAAACAGTCGGCAACCTCACAGCCGTATGAACCTGCGTTCATAGCGACTGCACCACCTACAGTTCCCGGTACACCAGCCAAACCTTCCAACCCTTCGTATCCGTTTGCTGCGCACCAGTGTAAAAAACGGGGCAGGCGATAGCCCGCCCCGACATGTACTAAAACTTCTTCATCACTCTCTTCAACACATACAGGTTCTGTTACAATAGCCGGATTAATAATAATCAGGGGAAGTTCACCATCTTTGGCAAGCAAGTTACTGCCGCGTCCGATAACAAACGGTTCTCCACCCAGTGAATTCAATATATCCGGCAATTGTTCAAAATCATCAGCATGTGTCAGCACAACTTCCGCCAGAGCATTACCGCCCATACGAAGCGTTGTCCGCTTACTGAATGAAAAAGAATGATGAACACTAACAGCCATTACTCAGCTCCATCCAAATAGCCCTGTCCGACAGTCCAGATGTTTCCTGCTCCAAGAGTAATAAATACATCGCCTGCTTCCAGTTCGTCCGGCAACTTTGCTGAAACAGCGGCAAAGTCCTCGCAATACTCCACCTTGGTAGAGGATGCCTGACGAATACCATGTGCTAATGACTCACCATTGATTCCTGGAATAGGTGACTCAGAAGCCGGATAAATTTCTGTGAGGAGCAGCTTGTCTACACCTTCAAATGCTGTGCAAAACTGACCAAACAACGCTTGTGTGCGGCTGAAACGATGCGGCTGAAAAGCAACCACAAGCCTGCGATCAGGGAAACACTGACGCGCTGTACGAATGGTAGCTGCAACTTCAACTGGGTGATGCCCGTAATCATCGATAACAAGCACGCCATTTCGCTCGCCTTTACGCTCAAATCTACGTCCGACACCATTAAAGCCGGTCAATCCGCTGACGCATTTTTCAGGCGAAATACCAGATTCAATGGCTACGCCAATCGCACCCAATGCATTCAAAATATTGTGACGTCCCGGCTGAGAAAGAAGTACATCGCCAATCTCTTTACCGTTCACCACAACAGTAAATTCTGACTTTTCACTGCAGGATTTTTCAATGGCCTGAATATCGTTATCTTCATTAAATCCATAGGTGATAATACGACGCTTTACCTGCGGAATAAGGCGCTGCACACCTTTGTCGTCACCGCAGACAACGTTGGCACCGTAGAAAGGAACGCTATTCATAAACTGCACAAATGCAGAATCAATCTCTTCCTGACCGGAGTAAAAATCCAGATGATCACAATCAACGTTTGTTACCACGGTAATAATCGGGAACAAACAAAGGAAGGAACCATCTGACTCATCTGCCTCGGCAATCAAAAATTCGCCGGCACCAAGGCGGGCATTAGCACCATACGCGTTCAGTCTGCCACCGATAATAACAGTCGGGTCTGTATTAGCTTCATCAAAAATAGCAGCTGTCAGTGAAGTCGTGGTAGTCTTACCGTGAGTACCGGCAATCGCAATTCCCAGACGCAGACGCATTAACTCTGCAAGCATTTCTGCACGCGGGATTATCGGAATACCCATTTTCGCTGCTGCGACAATCTCAGGGTTGTCTTCATCAATTGCTGTAGAACGCACAACAACCTGTGCATCTGTAATATTTTCTTCTGCATGCCCTAAATGCACAGTTGCCCCCAGAGTACGAAGACGCTGGACAGGTGCTCCTTCAGAGACATCAGAACCAGAGACTGTAAAGTCAAGGTTCAGTAATACTTCGGCAATACCGCTCATACCTGAGCCACCAATGCCGATCATGTGAATATTTTTAATTTTAGAAATCATATTCTAATCCGTTGATTCATTGTTTTCTGTGTCTTCCTTATACGGATGAACCAGAGATTCGAGTGGAGCTTTGGGCAGCAGGTCCATAATACAGCTCACAACATTTGCTGCGGCTTCTGGTCTGCCAAGTTTTTTTGCTGCCTGCCCCATGGACTGAAGTTTGGCACTGTCTTTGAGTAACCCAGTCACAAGTGTATTCATATCTGTTTGAGCTAACTCACGCTCTTCCACCACCACGGCTGCCCCTTTTGTTTCCAGATAACGGGCGTTATGCACCTGATGGTTATGTGTTGCATGCGGAAACGGAATAAACAGGGCGGGCTTTCCCGCCACTGTAAGCTCTGCAATTGTGGTTGCTCCAGCACGGCAAATAACAAGATCAGCTGCAGCATATGCAGCAGCCATGTCATCGACGAACGGTTCAACAATACAGTTTGTCATTCCTGCCTCTGCATACGCAGATTGAATACGGTCATAATCCGCTTTGCCAGTCTGGTGATGAACTATGCAACCCATATATTTAAGAGCAGGAAGCAGATCAATCACAGCACTGTTCACAGCTTTTGCACCAAGACTACCACCACATACAAGGATTGACGGCACAGCCACGTCATGTTTTTTTGATTCATTGCGGATAGCCGCAATGGCTGCACGAACGGGATTTCCTGTCAGTACGGTGTAGTCGGGTTCAAAATGTTCATGTTCATCCGGCAGTGAAATAAAAATACGCTCAGCAATTTTGCTTAACACTCTGTTTGTCAGGCCGGGAACTGAGTTCTGCTCATGAATTGAAACAGGAACACCACAGAGTTTACCGCCAAGGCACCCTGCTACTGCAGCGTACCCGCCAAAACCGATAACCACTTCCGGGTTAAATTCACGGATAATGCGCATGGACTTTAGTGTCGAAACACCCAGTCCAGCCATTGCACCGATTGCTTTTATACCGCGACCGAGTATGCCGCGAACTGGCAATCCAACAAAAGGGATTCCAGCATTTTCTACCATCTGACGCTCAGGGCCGTATTTACCGCCAATGAAGAGAAACTCCACCTCGGGAAAACGTCTGCGGATTTCTTCCGCAACAGCCAGTGCAGGAAAGACATGCCCGCCAGTGCCGCCAGTGGTTAATACTACTCGTTTCATTTTCTACCCCTGCCCTCGCGCTCCACTTGTGTGCGGGAAAAGTTCAGTAACAATCCGGTACATAACAGCATGGCAATCAGGTTACTGCCGCCATAGCTCATAAACGGCATGGCAATTCCTTTCGGAGGTGCAGCACCCATAACCACTGCCAGATTCAATACAGCGCCAAGGGAGATAATAAGAGCCAATCCAAAGGTGATAAATTTATCGCGCAGCTCAGTCTGTCTGTAAGAAACCGTAAATGCTCTGAAAAGTATCGTTCCCATCAGTATGAAAAAGAGAGACATTCCGAGGAACCCGAGCTCTTCACCGACAACAGCCATGATGAAATCGTTATGGGCTTCCGGTAGATAGAAAAGTTTCTGCTTCCCGGCTCCCAGTCCTTGTCCGCTGAACCCACCGGAACCAAAAGCATAAAGGGACTGCACCAGCTGATAACTGATACTGTCTGCATCTTTGAACGGATCAAGAAATGCAAGAAGACGTCGGAAACGGTATGGAGACTGAACAATCAGCAGATACCCCGCTCCCAAAGCAAGCAAGCCCGAGCCACCAAGATACAGGGGACGCGTGCCACCGTACCAGCACATGAAGAATAGAAGTGCGGCCAAAACTGCAGCACCACCAAAATCCGGTTGGAGCAGCAGTAACCCGCACAGCGTCGCTGTTATGATAAATGGTGGAAGAACACCTTTAGAGAACGTTTTTACAAGCTCCTGCTTTGTACTGAAAAAATAGGACAAGTACAGAACAAGGGAAATCTTTGCAAATTCCATAGGTTGAACAGAGAACGGCCCGAAACTTATCCAGCGGCTTGCACCCTTTACCTTCACACCTAATGGAGTGAGAGTGACAATTAACGCGCAGATAGAAAGCGCAAGCAATGGATAGTGAAGTAAGTAGATCAGACGCTTAGGGAGCGTGGCGCAAAAGCCCATGATAACGAGTCCGATACCAGCAAACATTAGCTGCCGCTGGAAGAAATGATACTTACTTCCAAAGTTACGCTCTGCCATAATACCGCTGGAACTCAGAACCATTATCAGCCCAAACGCAAGAACACAAAGAACTGCGATCAAAAGAATCCAGTCCATTGAAATTGTTGTGTCTTGTCGATTATCAGCCATGCAATGACTCCACATCAAACCGGTTATCCGGCCTGTTCATATAGTTATTCGCTAAGCATACGGGCAATGCGCCTAAAATCATCGCCGCGTGCTTTGTAATTCGCATACTGATCAAAGCTGGATGTTGCCGGAGAAAGCAGCATAACCTCACCACCCTCCGACTTCTGCATTAATGCCCGTGCAGCATCTTCCATGGATTCATGCCAACTCAGGTCAACAACACCGTCCCATGCGGCTTCAAACACATCACGACTGTCACCATATAAGCCTACAGCACGAACATGCTTTTGCAGCAACCCTGCAAGAGAACCGAGGTCACCACCTTTGTAGTGTCCGCCAGCAAGAAGCAACACAGGCTCAGCAAAGCTTTCCAAAGCTGCCCGCACAGAATCAACCGTTGTGGCTTTGGAGTCATTCACAAAAACAACGCCATGTCCATTCGCTACGGTTTCTAATGTATGGGGAGCAGTTGCAAAGTCGTCCACAGCGTCCAGTGCATCTTGCATTGTCACGCCCAAAACAGACGTTGCGGCATAAGCTGCTTCCATATTCAACCGATTATGCACACCTTTCAACGAAACGTCTGCAAAACTTCCTGTATCTGAAAACACGTGAATGTCAGCATGCTGGAGTCCGGCATTACCACTGTCTTTGGCAATGCTATGCACACCTTCACCAAGCAACGCAGTATCGCCTTCTCTCATGTTGGCGAACAACTGCAGCTTGGCATCAATGTATTCCTGCATGTCTTCATGATAGTCGAGATGGTCTTCTGTTACATTCAGCAACACCCCGACAGACGGGCGAAAATGACGGCATGTCTGTAGCTGGAAGCTGGAAACCTCCAGCACAAGCACGTCGGCTGTCTGTTTTTCCAGAACAAACTCACTAAGTGGAGTGCCAATATTACCGCCGAGAAAGACACGCTTCCCCGCTTTGCACAACATGGCTTCACAAAGTCGAACCGTGGTTGTTTTACCGTTTGTACCTGTAACTGCAATTGCTGGAATATGCGGAACGCATGACCATGCAAGTTCCATTTCTGCAAGGACAACTGCCTGCTCCGGAATAAACGATGCGAGCTTACGCATCGGAACACCGGGACTAGGGACAACAACATCCGCCCCTGCAAACTGTGCAGCAGTGTGAGGGCCGAATGCGGTATCAAAACCGCATTCGGCTATAGTTTTTCGAAAGGATTCCGGAACAGATTCTTCAGTCAAATTAACAATGCGTACAGAAGCACCGAGAGAATGCAGTAACATTGCCGCAGCCTGACCGGAACGGCCGGTACCGACAACAACTGCTGTACATCCCGGTGTAACTACCTGTGGTCTTTGTTCCACGAGTAACTCCTAACGCAGTTTCAGAACACTGAGAGCCATTACACCGAGCAGGATTGATATAATCCAGAAACGGATAATGACTTTAGATTCCGGAATACCACTTATTTCAAAGTGGTGATGTATCGGGGCCATCTTGAATATTCGTTTTTTACGCAGCTTATAGGAACCGACCTGAAGAATTACAGATAAGGTTTCCACAACAAACAAGCCACCTACAACAACCATCATCAATTCCTGCTTGCACAGAACAGAGATGAATCCAAGAGTACCGCCAATAGAAAGAGAACCAACATCTCCCATGAATACTTGTGCGGGATATGCATTAAACCACAGGAAACCGAGTCCTGCACCAACAAGTGCCCCACAGAATACGGTAACCTCACCCACCCCCGGAACAGCTGCAACTTGAAGGTAATGCGACAAGGCAGCGTGACCGGCAACATAGATGAATACACCGTAGACAAGAGTTGTAACGACAGCCGGTACAATGGCAAGGCCATCCATACCGTCAGTCAGGTTCACACCGTTTGATGAGCCGATAATGACCAGCATGGCAAACGGAATATAAAAAAGCCCAAGATCAGGACTGACATTCTTAAATAACGGAACATACAGTTCTGTTGAATACGCGGGAAGCTGTACCAGAAGGTACAACGCGACTGCAGAAATACCAATTTGCCCGAGAAATTTAGCGCGGGCGGAAAGCCCCTGATTCTCTTTACGGCGAAGTTTGGTAAAGTCATCCAGAAATCCGACAAGGCCAAAGCCTGTGTACACAAGCAAGGTAAGCCAGACATACGGATTACTTAAATCACACCATAAGAGTGTGCTGGTAATTAAAGAGAATGCAATCAGAATGCCGCCCATAGTAGGCGTACCGGCTTTATTGGTATGACAGGCTACTTCCGACTGGATATACTGTCCGCATTTGATCTTTTTAAGCCAGTTAATGAAGTATGGGCCAAGGACAATTGAAAGTACGAGAGCAGTCAGTAACGCACCAACAGTTCGAAAAGAAATGTATTTAAATACATTTAAAAAACTCAGGTCAGAGCTGAGCGGGTAAAGCAGATTATAAAGCACCAGTTATCCCCGTTGTTCTGCCAGGACAACAATTGTCGCAGAACACAGAAACAAAACGCTCAAGTTTATTACCACGTGACCCCTTAAACAGGATGGCACCATCGTTTACATTGATCGTTTTGCACAGGTTAAGAAATTGCTGCGGTGTTTCCACGCAGTGGAATTCCCCGGTAAAGTTAGTCTCATCCAGACCATCTTTCACCGCATTGCGGTTTTTGCCAATCCAGCACACAACGGCAGCATCAGATTCAGTAATCTTTTTGCCAAGCTCTTTATGTGCCTCGTAAGCCTGCTCCCCCAGTTCCAGCATTTCACCCAATACAAGAACAAGCGGCTGATCTTCTGCCATCTCTGCTGCTGTTTCCAGAGCACGGACACAAGATAAGGGATTCGAGTTGTAACAATCGTCGATGACGAGCCAGTTACCGCGCTGAGAACAATTAAACCGTTTTTCCGGCAATGTTGCCTGCGCGAATCCTTGAATAATTTCTTTGGAAGTAAGCCCGATGATATCTGCCGCTGCTGCTACTGCAATAACATTCTCAGCGGCAAATGCTCCTCTGAATGGAGCGGTAACATCAAACTCTTTACCACACAGATTTACACGGTATTTCCCCTGCACTTCAGACACTGCACCAATGTATTCACCGTAGTAAGCACATTCAGGGTCTTTGGTGCTGAAATACCGCATTTCATCAAATTTTCTATCGCACGCTTCAACCAAGTCAGGATAATCAGCAGAAACAAGCCCAACGCCACCTTGTTGAACATACTTAAGAAGCTGCGATTTATAGTAAGCTACACCTTTATCACCCAGACCTTCTGTGTGACCTTCGCCTACGTTAACAATAATTCCAAGATCAGGGCGCAGAATAGTGCCGAGTTCGTCCATGTCATGCGGCTGGCTGATACCAGCTTCCATAACCCAATATTTTTCGTCACCAGACGCTGCTAGCATAGAGACCGGCAGACCAATCTGGTTATTTAAGTTCAGATGATTACGGGCTGTCTCTCCGCGAACAGAAAGTACCTCAGCAAGCAACTCTTTAACAGTGGTTTTACCTGCGGTTCCAGTAATACCTGTCACAATGGCTTTGGTCTGCTGGCGGTGATATGCCCCGAGTTTTCCCAAGGCAACAACACAATCCTGCACCATTAACAGCGGAACTCCGCCATCACCGCACTCCAGATCCATCATTTCATCCATAGAAAATGGAGGACGCTCCGCCACAATGCCGCACGCACCGCGCGCAAGCGCTGCTTTAGCAAAGTTGTGACCATCAAACCGCTCGCCTGAAATGCAGAAGAACAGTTCACCGCGTTTGAGCACGCGACTGTCAGTCTGTACGCCAAGGGGTACTGTATCTCCCGCATCACCGAGAAATCCTACAGCTCCCATCGCGCTCTGAATTTGATCGAGCGTTAACTTCACTAGAGCAGCTCCTTGAGAATTGCCTGATCACTGAAGGAAATTTTTGTTGTCCCGATGACTTGATAATCCTCGTGCCCTTTTCCGGCTACAAGAATACAGTCGCCCGGCTTTGCAATGGATACCGCAAGCTCAAGCGCTTTTTTCCGATCCACTTCAACATGCACTTCGCTGCAATCAGCAAGTCCCGGTTTAATATCTTCGAGGATCGCTTCAGGATCTTCTGTACGCGGATTATCTGAGGTAAGAACCGCTACATCTGTTCCCTGTGCAACCGCCGCCCCCATGAGAGGACGCTTTGTACGATCACGGTCGCCGCCGCAACCGAACACTGTGATAATGCGCTCAAACCCTGTTTTTCGTAAGGCAGAAAGCACGTTAACCAGTGCATCAGGTGTATGCGCATAATCAACAAACGCATATATACCTTTTTCAGTCGGGATTCGCTCCAGTCGTCCGCAAACTCCGGTATATCCGGAAAGTGCCTGCATATGCGCTGCAGTAAGCCCCATCCCCACACCTACAGCCATGGCTGCGAGCAGGTTGGAAGCATTATGGGTACCGACCATTGGAGATGTAATATCCCATTCCTGTCCTTCAAAAGACATATGAAGCTTAAGCCCATCCACACTGGACTCAACAACAGTACCGTACAAGATGCGACATCCCTCAACCTCTACACCACTCAAGGTAAAACCGATACCGTTGGTAAGCTCAGGAAGCAAATGTTTACCGTACTCATCATCAAGGTTCACAACACCAAGCTTTCCGGCGTCAGGAACTGTGGTAAAAAGTTTTTTCTTTGCTTCAAAGTAGGTTTCCATATCACCATGGTAGTCGAGATGATCCTGTGTCACGTTTGTGAGCACACCACCTGCAAAGTGAATACCTGCAGAGCGGTTCTGATCTAAAGCATGGGAGGATACTTCCATGAACGCATTCTCAACGCCTGCTGCTTCCATACGTGAAAGCAGGGAGTGTAACTTCAGGCAGTCCGGTGTTGTCATGTTGGCAACAATTTCCGTGCCCGGCCAGCGGTACGCAACGGTTCCAATCACACCGGTTTTGCGTCCTGCCGCAGAAAAAAGGTATTCCAAAATACTGGTGACGGTTGTTTTTCCGTTAGTTCCGGTCACACCCACCAGTTTTAAATTCAAATTTTCCGTTCCAAAACGAGCTGAAGCGAGTTTGCCGAGCACCTCTTTCGGGTTCTCAGCAACGACAAAAACAGCATCTGCTGCATCTGCCGGAATATTTTCTTCGCTGCACACAATATATGCTGCGCCATTTTCAATGGCGTTCCCGATAAATTTCGCGCCGTCAACAGTGGCACCCGGAAGCGCAATAAATACGTCTCCCTGTTTCACTTTACGGGAATCAATATGCAGAGTGAGCAAGCCGGTTGCTACCTGCTGCTCAAGCTGTTCCATAGGTATAGTCTGCGCCATATTACGATTGCTCCGATAGCCAGAGTATATATTGCTGTTTATTTCCGGCAGACCATTTTGCACCCGCTGCCGGTTGTTGTTTCTTCACAAAAGCACCGCTGCCTTTAACAGAAGGAATTACGCCCTGACGAGCATATACTTCCAGTGCGAAGCGTATAGATTTACCCCGTAAGTCAGGTACAGATTTACCAGATGCCTGCGGCTGCCCATCTACACCGAAACGCCTCTCGCCATATTGCGGTTTGCGTTCCGTAGATGCTGTATCTGCAAGCAGGCGAGACTGTTCGGAGTCAGGCAGTGTGCCGTTGAGAGCCATGTGCCGCATAGCTATTTCTTTAAAAGCGGGCGCGGCAACCTTGCTCCCGTAATAGTTTTTGGCAGGTTCATCAACAACAACTAATGTGATGAATCGCGGATTTTCAGCCGGAACCAGTCCGACAAAGGAAGATGTGTACTTGTCCCCGTACCCGCCTCTGGCCGAAGCCTTCTGCGCAGTACCGGTTTTACCGCCGATAGAAACACCAGCGATGGCGGCACTTTTGCCAGTGCCGTTATCTACAACATCTGCCATCATTTTAAGAACTGTATGTGCTGTTTCCTCGGAAAAAATCCGTTGAGAATTTTCATTCAGCACTTTTTCATTCAGTGAAAAATTTTTTACCAACCGCAACGGTTTTCGCACACCACCGTTCGCAAGCGCCAAATACGCTTCTGCCAATTGCGGCATTGTGGCAGCAAAGCCTTGACCGAACGCTGCGTTGGCAAGATCGATCTGCGTCCAACGGTTTAACGGGCGAAGAATACCTGAAGATTGCCCCGCAAGCGGCAAAGCGGCTTTTTTACCAAAGCCGAGCCGTACCAGATAATCACGATACTTAGTTGCTCCAAGATCAAGCCCTATTTTAGCAGTACCAATGTTACTGGAGTAAGAAAGCACCTTCTTGGCAGTCAGCCATTGTAATTTTTTGGTGTCACGAATACGGACCTTATGCAGGCGCCACTTTCCATTCTCACAAAAAACAAGCGAATCCGGCTCAATGATCTTTTCTTCCAATGCGGCTGCCATCAAAAAAGGTTTGATCGTTGAGCCCATTTCAAGGGCATCCTGAGCAATTCTGTCACGCCTCTGGCTGGCTGAGTACTGTCCATACACATTCGGGTTAAACATAGGGGCTTGTGCCCACGCGAGTATATCTCCGCTGGCAACATCAACCACCATTGCTCCGCCCCATTTGGCATCGTAGACTTCCACAGCATGCTGTACAGCCTGCTCTGCAAAGAATTGAATTTCAGAATCAATTGTCAGAGCAATATTATCGCCCTGAAGAGGCGTTGTTTCTTCTGCTCCCTGTAAAAAGAGACGCCGACCGGCAGCATCGCGCTGCACGACAAACTTTGAGGAAGAGCCGGTGAGTGTTTTGTTAAAGGCATACTCAATACCGGCAAGCCCCTTTTCGTCAACTCCGACGTACCCGAGCAGGTTGCCGCACAGCATTTTGTTAGGATAAATTCTTCCAAATTCTTTCTGTAGATACACGCCTTTGAGGCCGAGCTTCTTAACAGCGGCTGCAGCGCGATCATCAATTTTTCGCTTTATCCAAACGAAGTTGCGACCTTTACGTATTTTTTTACGAATAAATTTCGGATCAACGCCCAAAATAGACGCCAGACGTACAGAGACAGTATACGGACTTTTTACTTCGTACGGCCGAACAAAGACAGACTTAATGGCCAAGGTGGATGCCAGCACCCTGTTGTCCCTATCAAGGATTTCACCCCTTCGCCCTGTTACAAGCTCGGAAGTCAAATGCTGGCGCAACGCTCTTCGACCAAGTTCACGGGTATCCATGACTTGCAGACTGAATGCACGGGCCCACAATGAACCCCACACAACAGCAATGAGTGCAGCAACGCATAAAAACCGCACACGGCTCCAGTCCCGTCCCTTAGAGACAGAATCACGGTTCACCGTTGCGGTTCTTTTTGATCTGGACTGTGATCTTGTTCGCGTCGCCTTAGCCACGGTCACTCCCGTCAATCTTTTTACGGTTCATTCACCATCCGCCGTATCTGACCGACCTGCGCCGCCTGCATATCAAGACGGGCAGCTTCTTTTTTAAGCCTGTAGGGGGACAATAAATTGTCCCGCTCAAGTTGAAGTCTGGCAGTATGTGCTTTCTTCTTATTAACGCTTACCTGAAGCTCTTTCAGGGCATACCCCATATTCACCTGCTCAATGTTCAACCACACCGTAGTGAGACACAGAGCCAGTGTAAGCATTCCGGAAAGAATCAATGCAAGAATCCATACATCAAACTTTTTTGCCATCGGTTTCCCGCTACAATTTTTCGACCACGCGCAATTTCGCACTAGAAGAACGAGAATTTATTTTCAGTTCTTCAGGACTTGCAGTAACCGGCTTTCTGGTTATCAACTTAATATTAGGAGTATGGTTGCAAATACAAACAGGAATCTGCTTAGGACAAATGCACCCAGTAGACTCTTCTTTAAACATGCGCTTAACCATACGGTCTTCCAAAGAGTGGAACGTGATAACCGCAAGTCGTCCACCAGGGCGTAGATGATCCAGAATACGCTTCAAAAACGCTTCCAGTTCTTCCAACTCGCTGTTAACCACCATACGCAAAGCCTGAAAGGTGCGAGTTGCAGGATGGTTTCTCGATTTAGCACGCCACTTTGCCGGATACGCTTTTTCAACAATGGAAGCCAACTGTGTTGTGGTTTCAATTGGAGAAATAGAACGTGCTTCGATAATGGCTTTTGCAATGCGACCGCACATCGGGTCTTCACCATATCGGCCGATAATAAATTTTAATTTTTCGTATGATGCCTTGTTCACAATAGAACTAGCCGGAGGCATGCCGCCGGAAGGGTCCATGCGCATATCAAGCGGGCCTTCGGTCTTAAAGCTGAAACCGCGCTCCGCCTGATCTATTTGCATAGACGACACACCAATATCAATCAGTGCACCATCAAGCTGATCCCAGTTCACATCGCGCAGCACCATTTCAAATTCGCTGAATCTGGCATGAGCTGTAACAACGTTATCCCCAAACGGCTCTAGACGGTTACGGGCACGCTCAAGTGTCTCTAGATCTCTGTCTATACCAAGCAGATGTGCTTTCCCGTCTGCTTTTTTCAGCAAAGCTTCACTATGTCCGGCAAGCCCGAGAGTACCGTCGAGATAGTAGCCTCCCGGCTTGGGATCGAGATAGTCGATCACTTCATTCAGCAGAACAGAAACGTGATCGTCCCATTCTTGCTGATTTTGTGCGCTATCCTGTTCGGAAGTCATTACTTGTCACCTTTATTCCTAAATCGGGAAATCAATCCCGCTTTCTGTTAATTCGTCGGCCACGTCATCAAAGTTAAGTGTCATGAGATCTTCAAATCGAGTTTTGTCCCAGATCTCAAACTTGCTACCTTGTCCCACAATCACTATATCTTTCTGGAGTCCGCCATATGCCACGTGGTCAGCAGGAATTCTAATGCGTCCCTGCTTGTCCACAACAATTTCTTCGGCTCCGCCAATAACGAGTCTTCGAAAATGACGCAACTTAAGAGATGGATTTTTTAATCGGTGGAATTTTTGCTCGAACTCTTCCCAGTCAGGCAACGGGTATCCCATTACGCACCTGTCATAGGTGGTAAGGACAAGATTCCCGCCTTCTGAGCGGGAAAGAAGGATGTCCCTAAAGGCAGTGGGCAGCATGACTCTGCCTTTATTATCGAGACTTCGGTGGGATCGGCCTCTGAAATACATACGTCACCTCTACCACCTTTTACCACACTTTACCACCCCAACCATTATAAGAATGGCGCACCGCCTAAGTTGTAATAAGTGCACGGAAACTAAAACCGGTTTCACCTTTCAATATGCCTTGACAAGATGTTGTAAATCACAAAATATCGTTACCATGAGAACTAAAATTATTGCCACCATTGGACCGGCCACAAACTCCCGACAGAAGCTGTCTGAGTTAATTGAAGCCGGTGTACGAATTTTCAGGCTTAACTTCTCACATGGTGATGCGACCATGTTTGAAGGTCTTATCGCACTTATCCGCGAGCTCGAAGCCGAGTATGGCACGCCTATTACCATTCTTCAGGATCTTTCCGGTCCTAAAATGCGTATCGGGCAGCTCAGCGAAGACAGTTACACGCTGAAAAAGCACGATCGACTTGTGCTCGGTCCTTCCGGCTCCGAACATGTGCGTCAACTTCCATTTATCCCGTTCGATGTTCCTGAAATTTTAGAAACTCTTGAAATCGGTGATAAGATTGTACTCGCGGACGGCGTACTTCCATTCCGCGTGACAGAAAAACTTGATCTTGGCGCATTTGAGATCGAGTGCCGCAATGACGGCTTCCTGACTTCCCGTAAGGGTCTCGCTCTTCCGGGCAAGCCGATCAATCTTCCTGCTATGACAGAAAAAGATCAGAGAGATCTCCGTGACGGCCTGCGCCTCGGCGTTGATGCCTGCGCCCTCTCCTTTGTCCAGACTGCTGCCGACATTGAAGTAGCACGCAAGATCATTCTTGAAGCCGGTAAGAACATCCCGATTATCGCAAAGCTCGAACGCCAGAATTCTGTGCACAACCTTGATGCTATTCTGGAAGTGACAGACATCATCATGGTTGCCCGTGGTGACCTTGGCGTTGAATGCCCGCTTCCACAGCTTCCTGCTATGCAAAAACGCATTATCGAAGCATGTAACCGTGCAGGGAAGCCGGTAATCGTAGCAACTCAGATGCTTCTGTCCATGGTGAACAACCCTGTTCCAACCCGCGCAGAAACCACTGACGTTGCAAATGCTGTTCTTGACGGAACTGACTGTCTGATGCTCTCAGAAGAAACTGCAATGGGTCACTTCCCTGTACAAACAGTTAAGTACATGACTGAAATTGCTCAAGAAGCTGAAAAGTACTACTTTGAACAAGAACGCGATATGACACCAAGCAAAGGTCAATCCACTCCAGACTTCCTTGCATACTCAGCATGTCTCATGGCGGAAAAAGTGGAAGCCAAAGCTATTGTGTGTCACTCCAACAGCGGCGCATCTGCACGTCTCCTGTCTGCACGCAGACCGGATCAGCTTGTTCATGCTCTTACTCCGAATGAAAATGTTCGCCGTGCATTAAATTTCTCATGGGGTGTTGTAACCGACCCTGTTGACAAATCTATAGAAGCGCACCTACAAAGAGCTGAAACTTTTGTTGAAACATCCCCTGAATTCCGTGCTGGCGATCGCATCGTTATCACTGCAGGTCAGCCAAAACCGGGAGGACAAGCCAGGGGGACAAACCTGGTTAAAATCTACCATAAGTAAGTATGACAACTGATCACTCCGCTGCTAGCGAAAGCTTTAGAGAAGCGTACTACCAGATAGCGAAATCTATTCTGGAAAGCTTCCCGAAATACAGGCCACCTCTGGATCTGTTTGTGTATAAAGATGAGTCTGCTACGCTTGAGACATTTTGCCGTAAAGGGCAACGCCTCTCAAACGAAGAGGTAGATGAAGTCCACAGCCTCTGTTCTGCGGGGAGTCTGTTTGTAGCCCGAGCTGACCATGCGGTTTACTTTAAGCATATTATCAAACAGCTTGATCTTGTGCTTATTGACGAAAACCTGAAACAGACAGAAATCGCTGAAGTAATCATTCAGGCGCTAATTGTCCGCCTTGAAGATTTCATCAATCAGCCTGTACGACCGGTGTTCGAAGAGTTGTACAAGGATGTGATGGTACTCACCGAATTTCTTGCTCAGGACAGATTCCGCATCAAGCTCTTTATGCGACGCCTTGCTGTAGACGAGCACAAGCTCAGTGCACACTCGCTTAATACTGCGATTTCAGGCCTTTGGCTGTTCTTCGAAACTCGCAAGGACTTCAAACGAAGAGATCTTGATAAAGCAACGCTCGCATTTATGCTCCATGATATTGGAATGTCTAAAGTACCTTCCTTTATTCTGGACAAAACCGAGCCGCTTAAGCGTGATGAACGTGCTAAAATTATTGAGCATGCGCTTCAAGGCGGAAAAGTTATGCACAAGCTCGGATTTGCTTTCGATGAAATGGTGCAGGCAATTATGCAGCATCATGAGCGGTTGGACGGATCAGGGTATCCTAACAAACTTAAAGGTGATGATATTGGCTGGTTCGGTCGAATGACTGCGGTTGCAGATTCCTTCAGCGCTATGATTACACCACGTAAATATGCTGAAGCGCTGCCGCCGGCTGAAGCTGCTCTAGCTCTTCAAAATGACGAGAAACGCTACGACGTTAAATATACGTCACTTCTTAATGCGGCGTACGTCACCAACCAGTTTTAGCATCACTGCTACTACGCCCATATGAGACCACTGCTTTTATGCAGTGGTCTTTTTTATGCCCGCCCCACCTCCAATCTGTGTATATTATTCCATATTCCTTCTCTCTAGAATAGCTATCACCCTTCTATGTGACGTACAGTTAACAAGCCCCATTCAGAAGGACACACGGTAATGCGAAAACGGACGTTTATTATTCCTGCGGTGCTAATTGCCGTACTGCTTATATCAGGAGCAGTGTGGTATTTTGTTGCGCACCGTAATACCGTAACCGCCAAGGTGCTGGAAACAGCCGAAGCAACACGGGGAAGTGTAACTGTCCAGCTTAAAGCAACAGGTATTATTCAACCTCAAGTGGGCGCCATTGTTAAAACAGGTACACGCGCCACAGGTGTCATTGAACGAATGCATGTTCAAGTTGGCGACAAAGTTAAAAAAGGCATTTTAATCGCAAAAATTGACGATCGAGAACAACGTGCACAATTTGTAGCGCAAGAAGCTGCTCTCAGGCAGGCGCAAGCACAGCTCGAAAACGTAAACAAAACCTTCCCGCTTCAGATCGATCAGGCTCAAGCCACATTGGACGGATCTCTTGCAGAACGTCATTTTACCTACCTGACCTGGCAGCGCCGCATAGCACTTGTAGCAACGGGTGTGCTTGAACAATCCTCTCTGGATGAAGCGTATCAGGACTATGTCGTCGCGGTCACTCAGGCCAAATCCGATAAAGATGCCCTACGGCTTGTTGAAGAAAACTACATCACAGCAGTCATTGATGCGGTTGAAGAAGTGGTTTCAGCACAGGCAGAGTTAGATAATGCCAGTATCCAGATAAGCTACACTGAAATATACGCCCCGATTGATGGACTTGTCAGCCAGGTCACAACCCAAGAAGGCGAAACAGTCGTTGCCGGATTACAAGTTGCCAACCTTATTACGGTTCTTGATCCCACTCGCCTTGAGATGCTCATTTACGTTGATGAAACCGATGTGGGAACAGTCGACAAAGGAATGCCAGTAAACTTTACAGTGGATGCATATCCGAACGTGATATTCAGGGGGGCAGTCGAACAAATCTATCCAGAACCGATTATTCAGGATAACATTGTCTACTATCAGGCTCTTGTCCCTCTTACTCCTGAAACAGCAATCCAACTTCGAACGCAAATGACAACCCAGTGCTCCATCATTACCAGAGAGATAGACAGTGTGTTGGTAGTTCCCAACAACGCCATTAAATGGGTCGATGGCAAACAGTATGTATACGTTGTAGATAAAAACAATCGGGCAACCCCTGTTTCACCGGAATTTGGTATTATGGGTGAAAACAACACAGAAATTCTTTCAGGAGTTGAGGAAGGTGATATGATTGCCACACGAATAATTCTTCCTGCCTCAGCAGCAGAAACAGGACAGTAATAACATGGTGCCACCGGTCATCGAAACAAAAGGGTTAACACGAACATTCTCCCAAGGTGGGCAACTGATCAATGCAGTCAAACCGCTCGATCTGACCATTGAACATGGAGAACTGGTTGCAATTCAAGGTACCTCCGGGTCAGGTAAATCTACTTTACTGCACTTACTTGCACTACTCGACCGCCCTACTGCTGGCTCCTATTTTTTAGACGGCACAGACACAGCTCAGATGACCGACAATGAACAAAGTGATGCTCGTAACAGACTGACGGGAATAGTATTCCAGAACTTCTATTTGATTCCATATGCTACAGCAGCAGAAAATGTTATGCTTCCCGGATTATACAGTAGAGGAAAACATGCGCACCTTCGTCAGCGGGCAGAAGAACTGCTTGCTTCTGTCGGACTGGGAGATCGAGTCAACTTTAAACCGTCCAGTCTTTCCGGCGGGCAGCAGCAGCGCGTAGCATTGGCAAGAGCTCTGTTCAACAACCCACCTCTTTTACTCGCTGATGAACCCACAGGGCAGCTGGACAGCAGCACAAGCAATGAAATCCTCGACCTGTTCGAGGATATTAATAGAACAGGCAAAACAATCATTCTTGTCACACACGACCCGCTTACCGCCGACAGTGCCAGACGCCGCATTGTATTTAAAGACGGCGAGGTTGTGCACGACGAGAAACAAACACCTGTCCGTAAAAAAACTACTGCTTCTGCGGACAGTCAGCACAGCATGCAATTATGAGTAAGGAGATAGTATGCAGAAAACTTTTTCAGCCCTTCTCTTCGCGTTAATACTTAGTATTATCACCCTTCCAGCATTAGCCAAGGCAGGCCCGATCACATTTGCAGTACCACCTTGGCCTGGAGCTATGGTTAAAGCAGAAATAGCCATTCAGGTGCTTGAGGCGATCGGCTTCACCACATCCAAAACCTCTATGGAAGCAAAAGAGGCATATGCGGCACTTGAAAATGGTCAGGTTGATGTCTTTATGAGTGCATGGCTCCCCCTGCAAAAAGAAATGCTCATGCCGCTGATTACTGAGAAAAAAGTTCATATAGCAGGAGTCAATGTTGCCCACGCCCGTACTGGCTTATGTGTTCCTGGATACGTTGAGGCTGCAGGTGTTCAGTCAATTGCAGACCTAGCACCAAATGCAGCAAAATTTAACTCAACCATCCAGAACCTTGAAGCAGGCTCCGGAATACACAATGTCGTCAATGAATTAATACAAAACAACTTTGAAGGGCTTGGCAGCTGGAAACAAGAAGGTGATCCGATTGACCTTATGATGAAGCACATCATCGCATCATTCAAAGAAAAGAAATGGATTGTCTTCGGATGCTGGGAACCTCATTGGATGAATATCACTCTCGACATGCGGTACCTTAAAGGCGACAAAGGCTCCGGTATGCTTACAGCACCCAATGAAGTAAACACCATTGTCAGCTCTATAGTAAAAAAAGACTACCCTGACCCGTATTTGTTCCTCTCCCGCATCAACATAGACAAACAGACGCAAGGCAAATGGACGTATGACGTATCCATAAAAAAACAAACGGTTGAAGAGACAGCAACATACTGGATTAAAGGGCACCTTAACATTGTGCGCCAATGGCTTGGTAATACAAAAGCAGCTACTGGAGAACGTGCTGTTGATGTTATTCAAACAAAATTTTAACTTTTTTGTGAAAACAAACTTGACAATTTTGTTTAGTCACAGCTAAGAGAGACTCATGAACAAACTCAACACCAATTTCTTTTTTGCGTTTTTTGGTTTCCGCGGCATTCAGGCCTGCGGATCGGTTGAGTGTGTTCGAGCGTAACGCACAGTAAAGCTATACACCGATGAAACCGCAGGCGAAAGCCTGCGGTTTTTTTTGTACCTAATTACAAGGAGAAAAGACATGTTACTAGGACTTGGCAGTATTGAAACAGCACTCCCTTACTGGCTTTGTATTCTATCCACAATTGGTTGCATCGCATACGGGATTAAAAACTGGAATAACGCTGGAGAGCCGGACACTGTCACGGCTGATGTTGAATCTATAGTGCACCGCAGCACAGAAGAATAAGAGGAGAAAAGACGTGGCCGTTAAACTTATTACCGCAATGCTGTACTTCGCAGCAGTCTTCTATCTGGGCTGGAAGGGTTGGAAAGAAACCAGAGGAGCAAGCGACTATATGCTTGCCGGGCGCTCTGTTAACCCGTTCATCATGGCCATGTCTTATGGTGCGACATTTGTATCCACATCTGCAATCATCGGCTTCGGTGGTGTTGCGGCAATGTTTGGCATGCCACTGCTCTGGCTTGCTTTTCTTACCATCTTTGTTGGAGTCTTCATTGCCATGGTCTTTCTTGGCAAACGCACTCGCCGCATGGGGCTGACTCTCAACTGCCATACCTTTCCGGAACTGCTTGGCAAACGCTACAACTCCAAGTTTGTACAATCTTTCTCCGGTGGCATTATCTTTTTCTTTATCCCTGTATATGCAGCTGCAGTACTCACCGGCATCTGCCGCATGACAGAAGTCTCTCTCGGCTTGCCATATGAATGGATGCTTATTGGCATTACTGCAATCTTGTCCCTCTACGTTATCACTGGCGGCATGAAAGCAGTTATGTACACCGATGCATTTCAAGGAACCATCATGGCAGCAATGATGCTGTTCCTTATCGGATACACCTACTACCTGCTCGGCGGTGTTGTTCCTGCACATGAAAAACTCACAGCCATGTCGCACCTTATGCCGCAAGCACTGCAAAAAGGCGGCATTCTCGGATGGACACAAGGTTCTGCCCAAGGAACACCACTCTGGCTCGTCATCTACACAACGCTTGTATACGGTGTAGGCATCGGCGTACTTGCCCAGCCTCAACTTGCGGTTCGGTTTATGACTGTGTCCAGCGACAGAGAGCTTAACCGCGCAGTTTTGTACGGAGCAATATTCTTACTGCTCACAGTATTTGTTATCTTTGTTGTAGGTGCGCTTTCAAACGCTATATTCCTTGACCGCTTCGGAAAAATCAGCATCCAGATGGCGGGCGGAAACCTCGACAAAATTATTCCCGTTTTCATCGAAAGTATCATGCCGTCATGGTTCTCAACCGCATTTTTACTCGCCATGTTTGCTGCTGCAATGTCTACGCTTTCCAGCCAGTTCCACATCGGCGGCACATCTCTTGCCCACGATGTTTCTCAAGTGGTCATGCCCACAAAACGTGACTCAAAGCAGGTAAACCAGTTAGGAATCGTTGCGACAATCCTTGCAACACTTATCTGGGCGTGGCTCCTGCCGCCATCCATTGTTGCACGCGCAACCGCCTTCTTCTTTGGACTCACCGGCGCTGCTTTCCTCCCTGCGTACATTTTTGGATTGTACTGGAAAGGTATGACCAAAACTGGTGCCAAAACCTCAATGGTCGGTGGTTTCACAGTCTCAATGCTCTGGATGCTCTTCATTCATAAAAAGGAAGCTGCATCTATCGGGCTGTGCAAAGCTCTCTTCGGTAAAGTAACGCTTGTGGCAGACGCAGCACCGGGCAGCACAATGTTCCTGCTCCAGTGGGTAGACCCGAACGTAGTAGCACTTCCGGTATCCTTAACCATTGCTGTAGTCGTCAGCTTACTCTCACGCAGTCTGGCTGAGGATCACATTCAGCTTTGCTGGCAAAACACATAGCAACTGGCAAGTCTGCGACCTCTATTGTCTTCGACGGCTGGGGGGAATCCCTTTTGAAAAAGGGCGCTCCCCCAGACCTTCTTCCTAAAACTGTTATTATATGATTGGCGCCTAAAACTTTATTTTTCACAGGTAATAGGCTTCGTCATCTTCAAAAAAGTAAGGCTGTCCTTCAAATGAAGGACAGCCTTTTAGTGTTGTAAGTTCATTTTTACGCAACGTCCAACGTCATAACCAGCTGACAGCTGTACATACTCGGGATCAAGGAGCGCACCCCCTTGTAGGGAGCAGAGGGTAATGCCACCTGCCCCCCGGGACACTATCATCGGCCTCCTGTTACCCCATGCCTTGTTTCGACTATATCGAAAAAAATCATCTTTTCTGCTTTATCGAACTTGACATTTTTGTATTACAGTCGCTAAAAGAAACCTCATGAACACAATCAACCACCATATGAACAGCTATTTTTATGCATATTACGGTTACCGCGTCATCAAGACCTGCGGTTCGGTTGAGTGTGTCTAGACACACATGCACAGCATGCACATAGTACCGACAAACCGCAGGTGAAAGCCTGCGGTTTTTTTTAGCAAAAAGGAGAGCACCTATGCTGTTAGGACTCGGAAGCATTGAGACTGCACTGCCATACTGGCTTTGCATTATTTCAACCATCGGCTGCATTGGATACGGAATCAAAAACTGGAACAACTCAGGAACACCGGACACTGTAAACATAGAATCGTTAGTGCAGGAAGGCACTGACAACTAACGGGAGAACACGACATGGCCGTCAAGCTGATTACCTCACTGCTCTACTTCGCAATTGTTTTTTACTTAGGCTGGAAGGGTTGGAAAGAAACAAAAAACGCCGGAGACTACATGCTCGCCGGACGTTCCGTTAACCCTTTTGTTATGGCTATGTCGTATGGTGCAACCTTCATTTCAACTTCTGCCATTATCGGCTTCGGTGGTGTGGCTGCCATGTTCGGCATGTCACTTCTCTGGCTTGCATTTTTAAATATCTTTGTAGGAATTTTTCTGGCGATGGTGTTTTTAGGCAAACGCACTCGTCGCATGGGGCTTGTTCTTAACTGCCACACTTTTCCTGAACTGCTCGGCAAACGATACAATTCAAGATTTATTCAGGGCTTTTCCGGCGGGATCATCTTCTTTTTCATTCCTGTATATGCCGCAGCAGTACTCACCGGTATCTGTCGTATGACCGAGGTTTCTCTGGGGCTGCCATACGAGTGGATGCTTATAGGTATTACTGCCATTTTATCCCTTTACGTCATCACCGGCGGCATGAAAGCCGTTATGTACACAGATGCATTTCAAGGCACTATTATGGTCGCCATGATGGTCTTTTTGCTCGGATACACCTACTACCTGCTCGGCGGTGTTGTCCCTGCACATGAAACCCTTACCTCCATGGCAGACCTTGTTCCGGAAAAACTGCAAAAAGGCGGTATCCTCGGCTGGACTCAGGGAACACAAACAGGCTCTCCTCTCTGGCTCGTCATCTACACAACAATTGTATACGGGGTAGGAATCGGCGTTCTTGCACAGCCACAACTTGCTGTTCGTTTTATGACAGTTTCCAGTGATAGAGAGCTTAACCGCGCTGTTTTGTACGGTTCAGTATTTATCCTGCTGACAATTGGAATTGTGTACGTTGTAGGTTCTCTCTCAAACGCAATTTTCTTTAAAGAATTTGGCAAAATCAGCATCCAGATGGCTGGCGGCAACCTCGATAAAATTGTTCCTGTCTTTATCGAAAAAATTATGCCGCCATGGTTCTCTGCCATGTTCCTGCTTGCGATGTTTGCCGCAGCCATGTCCACTCTCTCCAGCCAGTTCCACATTGGTGGAACCTCTCTTGCGCACGATGTTTCCAGAAATATTGTGCGGGCAAAAAACAACATGAGCGTCCCTTCAATTAATCAGCTTGGCATTGTTGTTACTATTATTGCAACACTTGTGTGGGCATGGCTGCTTCCTCCTTCTATTGTCGCACGTGCAACCGCCTTCTTCTTTGGACTGAGCGGTGCGACATTCTTACCGGCATACGTATTCGGCCTTTACTGGAAAGGCATGACAAAAACCGGAGCAAAAATATCCATTGTCGGTGGCTTCACTGTTTCCATGCTCTGGATGCTTTTCATCCACAAAAAAGAAGCTGCTGCTATAGGCTTATGCAAGGCACTCTTTAGCAAGGTAACTCTCGTTGCTGATGCAGCACCGGGTAGTACCATGTTTCTTCTCCAGTGGGTTGACCCTAACGTAGTTGCTCTGCCGATATCTATTGCACTGGCTGTCGGGGTAAGCCTTGTATCCCGCAGCCTGGCAAAAGATCATATACAGCTTTGCTGGCAGAATTGTTCATAAAATTAGAACATCCCATAAAAAACAAGCCTGCGGAGCATTGCCTTTAACTAAGCGATGCCCTGCATTCCATCAGCTAATAAGGCAAATGGCTTAATGGTGCTGACGAGTCGGCCTCACTCAATCCTATCGCCTCTGCAGATATCCTACATCTGTTTCAGCAGCACTCTCCCTGACTTGCTTTACTGCAAGTACCTGTTCTGCTGTGTCAGCAACTTAGAACCTTTGCCACCCCCAATGTCCGGTTTCACAATGTGTGCGTGAAGCCGGACATTTTCCTGCCAATTAAAGATATACAATATCTTCTGTATGTTCCAAGTGAATATATACGGAGTCTATCTTGTTCATGCCTTCATCTGCGGTACAATGGTACGCATGAAACTCGATACTCTCAGGTCAACTGTAACTCTGTTAGGAAGAACAGGTTTACTCGCCTTTCAAGCTCTCTGGGCATATAAGCTGCGCTCACTCTTTGTTGTTATCGCTGTATCCCTTGGTATTGCGTCACTCACTGTTATTATAGCGGCATATGATGGTGCCAACCAAAAAGCAGAGGAACTTACCGAGTCATTCGGCCCTGATGCAGTACTTGTGCTCGGGGGCGATATCTTCAACCGCCCTGTAGGACAGCGCACGCTTACACTTTCATGGAGTGATCTCCGCCATATTCAACAATCATTACCGGGAACCTACCTTGTTGTCCCACTCCGCTCCATTGCCGGTAAGACCCTGCGTTACAAAAACAAAAACTGGAACGTTTCCAGAATTATCGGCACATCAGCCAATTACAGTGAAGCATGGAACTGGCCACTCATCTCAGGAAGAGATTTTACTGCACGGGACATCACACGTGCCTCGCGGGTATGCCTCATTGGCGAAACCGTTGCCAATGCTTTGTTCAGTAAAAATGAAAATCCCGTCAGCAAGACTATTTTTGTAGGAACCATCCCTTTTACTGTTATCGGGGAGCTATCACATAGAGGCTATTCTGGAGGCGGAGGTACCAGCCTTGATGATCGTATCATTGTTCCGCTCACCACACTTGCACAACGATTCGGAGCCAACAGACAATATTTTCGTGGCCTGCGCATTAAATACCGCAATGCAGAAAATATGCAGGCCAATGTGGACAATCTGACAAGCTATCTGCGCTATTTACATAAACTCAAACCGGGTGAGCCGGATGACTTCAGCATTCTAACCGCAGAAGAGGTACAACGCTTCCTCTCTATCCTGAAAGGAAGTCTAACCATTTTCCTTGGTGTTACCGCTGCAACAGCCATGATTGTGGGAGGATTTGTTCTGGCTAACCTGTTTTATCTTTCAGTTTCTGAGCGAACACAGGAGATTGGGCTAAAACGAGCTGTAGGAGCAAGCAAGAGTGCAATCATTCGACAATTTCTATTGGAAGCTGTCCTACTGACTGTTCTCGGGGCACTGCTGGGGATTGCTCTTGGATTGGGGCTGGCAAAGCTGCTTTTCATTTTTGGACTGATAGAAATACGTCTTTCTCTTAAAATATTTCTTTCAGCACTTGGCGCCGCTATGGCGGTGGGTCTTCTCTTTGGTCTCAACCCGGCAAGACAAGCTGCCGAGCTTGACCCTATCCGTGCACTGCGGGGAGACGGATAATGCTCAATTATCTCCGAATAGCCTTGCGCTCTCTGGCAGCACACAAACTTCGATCTGCACTGGCAATGCTCGGTGTTTTCCTTGGCACTCTTGCGCTTACCGGAGTCATCCATGTTTCTGAAGCACTTCAGGAACAAGCCAGACTTGAAACAGAAAAGTTAGGCCCCAACCTACTTGTAGTACTTGCAGGCCAACCCACATTCAGACGCGGTGGTACAATCCGGTACGGTGGCCTGACAACAACATTTAAGCTGGAAGATGTCACAGCTCTGCTGGCTAACATTCCATACGTGAAAGAGGCTACGCCATTTGTGACCAGCACGCAGAAAATCAGCTACCGACGCAACATTGTAAGTACACAGATCATTGCAGCCAACGCCAATTTTCCTTCAGTCCGTGCAGCAAACGTGAAAATCGGACATTTCTTTACAAAGCAAGATGTACAGTTGCGTTCAAAAGTGTGCATCCTTGGCTTTACGATTGCAAAACAGCTTTTCAAGCAACCTACGCAAGCTCTCAATAAAATAGTCCGATACGGGCTGACCAACCTGCGTGTGATAGGAGTCATGCCGGAAAGAGGAAGAGATCTGGCGGGAACCGACCAAGACGAGCAGGTGTTCATACCTCTCACCACATATATGCGCAGAATGTCTAATCAGGATTGGGTATCCGGTGTATTCATAAACCTGTACTCAGACAACGACGAAGAAGCAGCGAAACAGTCAGCCATTGCCATTATGAGACGGCAGCACCACATCCAACCTGACGAAGAAGACGACTTTCTTGTTCTAGCAGCAAAGGATGTATCCAAATTAAAAACTCAAGCACTGGAGCTGGTATGGATTCTCGGCTTGATGAGCTCTTCTATTTCCTTCTCAGTAGGCGCCATGGGCGTTCTTTCTATCATGATCCTGCTCGTGCGCACACGTAGACTGGAAATAGGAGTGCGGCGTGCTATAGGCGCCCGCCGCAGCGCAATTCTATCCCAGTTTCTTCTGGAATCCGGCCTTCTGTCAGGTATAGGTGGAACGCTGGGCGCAATACTTTCTGTTATAATCATTACTGTGATTTACTATATCGCAGATTACCCGTTTGTGTATGACCCCATCCTTATTCTCAGCGCAAGTATCGGCTCATGTATTCTTGGTATCATTGCAGGTGCTTACCCTGCATGGGTTGCCTCAAACGTAGATGTGCTAGATGTGTTGAGAAATGAATAGCATTATTTTTACAATATATTGACATTATTTTCTTTTTGATGAAAAGATTCGTGCTCATATTTTCTATTTCAGGCACTACAGCGCTGTTTTGTAGACGTATAGGGAGGGTAAGATGGCACGATTCATGGGAATGCTGCAAAAAAAGTACATAGTTATATCTGCGCTTATTTTTTTATTACTACCATATTCAACAGCACTGGGAAATACCTGCATTAAAATGAGCTACAATGGTGCTCCAACAATAAAAGATAACCCTGTCCATGTATTTGCAATACACTTTAAGTATACCATCGAGCAGAAGACTCATGGGAATGTTACAATTGAACTATATCCCGATAGCCAATTGGGAAACGAGCAGCAACGCATGCAACAAGTAATAAATGAGCCAATGATAAACGTTGCTTCTTTTGGGGGAATGGAAACGATTTTTCCTGAACTCTTCGTGACTAACATCCCCTTTCTTTTCGATAGCTACAAGGCTGCACACATTTTTTTTGACTCAAGTACGACTATGCAGGAGTTACGTAACAATTTTCTCAAACTTACCGGAGTTCAACTACTAGAAGTAATAGAAGAAGGAGGTTTTATTGCATTCACCAGTACAGAACCAATAAAATCTCCTAAGGACTTTAAAGGACAACAATTCCGCGCAATGGATGCAAGCCAAATTGCCATGTATAAAGCATTTGGTGCCACAGGAATCCCAGTCCCCTGGACATCTGTATATACAGCTCTTGAATCTGGAATGGTAGACGGGCAAATGAATCCGCCAACCTATATAATTCTTGAGAAGCTATACGAAGTGCAGCAATTTCTGACGCTTGCGAATGTTCAATATTCCAATCAATTTCTTCTCATCAATGATTCCGCCTTACAACAGCTGTCAAAAAAAGAGCAAAAAATAGTAAAAAAAGCAGCACACCAAGCAAATAACGTCACCAGAATGTTTGTTGAATCACAAGTTGCAAAACGAATATACTTTCTTGAAAAAGAAGGAGGAATGACAGTATACCGACCGTCACCTGAAGAGATGGAAGATTTCAAACGGATAAGCACCCCCTCATATCTTACTTGGTTGCGCCAACAAGTACCTGCCAAGCTAATTGATCAAACCATCCATGATGCTCAAAACGCAAACCATAATGCACAGTAAAATACTATATGCATAACCTTCTGTCGCCAAAAGATATCCGCCCATCAGACTAACGCGACTTATTGGAAAACAACCATGACTAACAAAATAGCACCGCCAATTTCACCACCTTCAGAACTATCATGGGACAGCGTATACGCTGTTCCTTGCAAAGAATCATATGAAGAAATCGTTCCACTTTCACTGGCGCCGGAACATTTGCTGTGCCGGTCTATATATTTTGAGCGACAGATTCCCGGAGCATTACCAGAATGCTACGCCCGTGAAGGCATACTTGAGCGCCTTTTGCATGCATCCTCTTTACTGCCGCATCATTTGCGCATTGTCGTTGTAGACGGATGGCGCTCTACACAGGTTCAATCCTACCTTTTCAGAGAATGCGTCAACGCAATCAGTACTCTGCATCCTGAACAAGCACCGGAAACAATATCCCAAATGGCTCAGCAGTATGTGGCAATGCCGATGACGGATCACACCAAGCCTGCACCGCATGCAACTGGAGGCGCTGTGGATGTCTTCATTGCTGACCGTGCGGGGAAAAGACTCTCGTTTGGTTCAGCATTTGACTTTCCGGGAGACATTTCGGGCACAACTTTTTTTGAAGAAAAAATTGCACGCAACGAGTCCCTCACCAAACAGGATGAGGAAGCACTGTACAACAGAAGATTGCTTTATTTTGTAATGACTCAGGCAGGATTCATTAATTTTCACTGCGAATGGTGGCACTATGAATATGGCACGCAACGCTGGGCACTGGAAACCGGCGCTGAACAAGCTCTCTATTCACCAGTTAATTTCTCACTTGATCCATACGCATCCATAATCAAAATATAAGAATTTCAAATAACATATTTATTTAAAAGAAGTTATTTCAAAAAGATATGTATTCTCCTTGCTCTCGTCACATCTCAGTGATAGCAAACAGTGTTTATTACCAAGGGGAATATCCTATGACTCAAAAGGGGATAGAGTCTTACACTATTAAGACCTTTCATACTGACCGATTCGGCAAGACATGCGCAGCTACCTTTGCTGCTTTTTTTGAAGAAGCTGCAGCAAACAACGCACGACTTCACGGATTTCCTGCTGAGTATCTACTCCAACACGGAGTAGCATGGGTGCTGAGCAGGCTCACAATCACAGTCGACCGCTATCCTCTGGTCGGAGAAACCATCTCTGTCCACACATGGCCATCAGCCCATACTCCAAATCTTGCGCTACGCTGTTTTGAAGTCTTTGACAGTGAGAACCACCTCATTGCCGAAGGTACAACCGCCTGGCTTGTCATTGATATTGAAAAACGGAAACTGGTTCCCGTGCCGGAATTCATCACCGACAACTACCCACATGATAACCCGCCTTGTAAAGAGTTTCCGACGCGGGTTGTTCCACGCTTGCGAAACGTCCAACACGAGTGTCCGGTGCTGAGCCGAAAAGTAGACGTTGATGTTAATGGCCACGTTAATAATGTGCGATACATTGGATGGATTCAAGAATCCATGCCTGAAGAATTTATGTTGGAGTACGAACCAGCTCTTATCGATATCAGCTACCGGACAGAGTGTGGCCCGCACCAGCAACTTACCAGTAAATCCGGTATGACAGATGACGGTGATTACCTTCATGCTGTTGCTGCGGACAACACAGGAAAAGAACTCTGCCGTGCACGTACTGAGTGGCGTAAACGCCAGCATGTTGACGTACCGTACACGCAACATCATCCTTAGCTATATACAAAAAAAGGAAATCCCAATGACAGAATTTCCCACCCCAGAAACATGGCTCGCCCATCGTGTTTCCTATGGCGAAACAGATGCGATGTCAGTCATGTATCATGCTGAACATATACACCTCTTTGAAAGAAGCCGCAGTGAATTTATCCGTGAACGAGGAATGAGCTACCGTGTCGTTGAAGAGCAGGGTCTCAATCTTCCTGTACGTGAAGTCCAATGCAGATACAGACGCCCTGCCCGCTATGACGACCTTCTCTATATCCGTGTCGGCATCAGCAAATGGGGACGTGCATCCATGACGTTTGTGTATGAAATTTATAATGAAGAAAAAGATACACTTATTGCGACCGGATTCACTGAGCACGCCTGTGTTAATGACAAAGGCCGACCAGTTAAAGTACCTGACTGGTTTAAAGAACTCTTTACAGATAAGAAATAATCTAGACTAACTACGCTGCACTATAATGTATCTCGATTTCCATACTCACGCATTTCATCCCAAAATCGCCGCAAAAGCTGTTGAGCATCTTAATTCCCATTATGGAATCACGTGCCAGTGCACCGGTGTGATGGATGACCTTGTCCGCCGCATAAAAAAAGCCGGTCTGGACAAGATGGTGGTACTCTGTGCAGCAACATCAGCCGCGCAAGTTATTCCTGCAAATAATTTTGCCCTTTCTCTGAAGGCTGCACACCCTGACGCAATCCCATTCGGCACAATCCATCCAGACTTTGATGACTGGGAAAACCAGCTCGCGCGCTTAAAAGCACGGGGCATTAAAGGATTAAAATTACATCCTGATTTTCAAGGGTTCAAGCTGGATGAAGAACGCTTACTCCCCATAATTGAAGCTGCGCAGGATGACTTTGTCATGCTCCTGCATATCGGCGACAAGCTTCCACCGGAGGACAACCCGTCCTGTCCGTACAAACTGGCTAAGCTTATCAAGCAATTTCCCAAAGCTCGTTTTGTGGCAGCACACTTTGGCGGCTATCATCATTGGTCTCATGCGCTGGACGCGCTCATCGGTAAAAATGTTTACATCGACACCTCGAGCTCACTTGACTTTATCGATGACAACACCTTAAGCGCGATCATGAAAAAGCACCCGCATGAAAAAATTCTCTTCGGATCAGACTATCCGCTTTACAGTCCTGACAAAGAGATCACCAAACTAAAAAAACGACTCAAACTCTCCGCTTCCAAGCTTGAAATGTTTTTAAGCAACGGCGCTGAATTACTTGGTCTAAAGTGATTGCAATCCCAGTAACAACACAAAAGGGCTGTCCTGTTTTCACAGGACAGCCCTTATTTTTCTTCAATCGCTATTAACTGATCAGTTGCTAGCCTAAAATTTTTTCCGGTGGGCGACGCTCAGGAATCGCCACTTCATCATGGTCTTCCTGATTATATTCAGCTGTTACATACAACCCGCAATAACACACACCAAACTCTTCCATATCCGGATCACGATATTCACACGGACAGACAATATCCCTGTCTTTTTCGAACTCACCATTAGGCAAGCGGCACGGGCAAGCCATGTAGCCGTATTCTTCCTTGTTAATCAACAAGCTTTCAAGAAGCGGCATGGTGATTTCCATGTCTTTATTAAAAAAGAACCCTCGCGGCTCCTGAATTTTCTTCAGCATTTCATAAAGAGATTCTGCTGTCAGTTTAGCACTCATAAGTCCAGTGCCTCCTCAATCTGATCTTTATGAAAGCCCACGATAATGCACTGCCCGCCATTAACGACCAGCGTCGGAAAGGACAATTTCGGGTTATAATTTCTGATCTTATCGATAATATCTTTTCGTTCATCGCCTCGCAGCTTATCCACAAAGATATTGTCAAAATCTACTTCGTTATCTTCAAGAAAAACTTTCATTCGTCTGCAATGAATGCAGGTAGAAAGTGCATACAGGGTACAATCGTTAGCCATTTCGCCCCCATCTGGGAAAAGTAGTGTACATCAAAAAAATGAAGACCGGATGTAATGAATGTCTACAGCCTACCATTCACATTCCATGAAAACAACAGATACAACGCAAGTAAAAGCAACTTACTCAAGGTTCTACAACAGCGGCAATTTCACGGGCTACCAAGCGTATTGTTTCCTCTTCAGTAACCGCTTCGCGGCTTGCTATTACATGCCCTTCCGCATCCTTGCGTTCTATGACAAAACTCTGGTGCGACTGAATATCATCTGAAAAATCCTGCGCATCTCCCTGCAAAGAAAACTGCGTCAATCTATACGTTATCTCTACATATGATTTTTCAAAAATAATCGCCACAGTGTCATGGTTATTTTCTAGGGTGAACCGCTTTTCTTCAGGCAGAGCTTCATTCATTTCCTTTAAGGCACGAAGCACAGGACGCATCTTCTTACTACCAGTCTCACGTAACCGTTCGATATTGGCAGCAACTTGCTCCTGCCTTTCACGCCGTTGCTCAAGCTCATCTTTCATAATACGCGCAGGAGATTTCAAGCTGGCTAAAAAATCTCTCACAATCCACACGACCAATACGATAACGATGATTCCGACAAGAATATTAATATACATATGTACTCCCGAATCTACGCCAAAGAGAAAGCTAAAAATTCACGACTGATTATACTTCTACAAGTTACGATAAAATTCAACAGAAAGGTGACTATCTGTTTGAGAATTTGAAAATTTCCGATGAGAGGTTGACAACTCCCGTCCGCTTATACAAGGTGGAATCATAGGGGTTCCCCCTTATACATGGGATTACACCCCCTCTAGACAAGTTATGGAACACCGCAGCCTGCAGCTTCAGCAGGCATAATCCCCTAAAACCACACTAAGGGAGAGGTATATGGCCAAGACACTTGATTCTCAGAGAACTTATGCCCTTGTGGGCACAGGAGGAAGTGGGAAAACCTCGCTGGCTGAAATGCTCATGTTTCAGTCCGGGGTTATCAATCGCCTTGGAAAAATTGAGGAAGGCACCACTTCGCTTGACTACGAACCAGAGGAAGTAAAACGCAGAGGTTCTATCCAACCCGGTTTTTCCACAATGGACTGGAACAAAAACCGTCACTTCCTCATGGACATTCCCGGTGACAATAACTTTGTAGGCGACATTAACTACCTGTTGTTCGGGGTTGATGGCGCCGTTTTTGTTATTGACGCTGTGGACGGCGTCCGCCCTCTAACCAGTCGTCTCTGGAATTCTGTCCAGAACGCATCCCTTCCTGCCATCATCTTTATCAATAAGATGGATCGCGACCGCGCAGACTTTGATACAGCTTTCAACGGCCTGTCTTCAATTCTAGGAATCCGCCCTGTTCTGCTCCAACTGCCTATAGGACAAGGTGATGATTTTAAAGGCTACGTTGACGTCCTGAACAACAAAGCATTCTTCTTCAATGAGGACGGCTCAACAACTGAAGGTGATGTACCTGCTAATATTGCAGACGAAGTTTCTGTATTGCGCGAAACCACCATTGAGAACATTGCTGAAAGTAATGAAGAATTAATGGAAAACTACCTTGAGACAGGGGAGCTCTCTCAAGAAGAAATCACAACCGGTTTGCGTGATGGTGTGCTCTCTCGTGAACTGATTCCGGTCATGCTCGGATCGTCCCTTGAAAACAGAGGCGGCGCTGAGCTTCTCAACACTATCCAAGACCTGCTGCCTTCACCGCTGCAACATGCTGCATGGCAAGATAAAGAAGGCAATGAGCGCACTTCATCCCCTGATGAGCCGCTTGCATTGCTTACTATTAAAACATTATCAGACCCATTCGCAGGTCAACTTTCCGTTATGCGTGTGCTTTCCGGCTCTTTCTCTGGTGACGCATCATTAAAAAATAGTAACCAGGATGAAACAGAACGTATTGGCGCTCCGTTGTTTATGAACGGCAAAGAGTCTTCACCTGCAAAAGGCGAAATAGGCCCGGGTTCTCTTATTGCTGTTCCTAAACTCAAAGTAACCAAAACAGGTGACACACTGGCAGACCCTAAAGAGCCTTTTGAAGTACGCATGCCGGAGCTTCCGCCAAACCTTATCTCATATGCTATCGCGCCTAAAGAAAAAGGTGATGAAGATAAGGTGTATGCTGCTGTCCAAAAACTCCTTGATGAAGACATTACCCTTACCCTTTCCCGCGATGCAGAATCCAGCGACATTCTGCTTTCCGGTATGGGGCAGCTGCATATTGAAACCAGTGTTGAACGTGCCATGCGTCGTTACAAATGCGACATGGTATTGAAAACACCTAAAATTCCTTACCGCGAAACCATTAAAGGCAGAGCGCAGGTTCAAGGCAGACACAAGAAGCAATCCGGCGGCCGTGGACAGTTCGGTGATTGCTGGATTGAAATCGAAGGCATGCCACAAGGCTTTGGATACGAGTTTGAAAATGCCATTGTCGGTGGCGTAATCCCACGCCAATATATTCCTGCAGTTGATAAAGGGATTCAGGAAGCTGCACAGCGTGGTTGTCTTGCTGGCTACCCACTGGTGGACTTTAAAGTTAAGCTGTACGATGGCTCTTATCACTCCGTTGACTCTTCGGAGATGGCATTCAAAATTGCCGGTTCGTTAGCACTCAAGGGCGCAATGGATCAGGTTAAGCCAACCTTACTCGAACCTATTGTATTGATGACTGTGCATATCCCGGATGAATTCATGGGAGATGTCATCGGTGACCTCTCTTCCCGCCGTGGTAAAGTGCTGGGGTCAGACTCCAAAACAGGGATAACTGAAATTAAAGCACATGTACCTATGGGAGAAGTCCTGCGATACGCTCCTGATCTGCGCTCAATTACAGGAGGCCAAGGTGTTTTCACCATGGAATTCGACCACTACGAAGAAGCACCACCACCTGTCATAGATAAAGTTGTTGCAGAAAAAGAAGCCAGTTAACATTGCAGAATAGCAACAAGTACTGTTTTTGCCCGCTAATGTACGTTTAGTCAGGCAATACCCAAAACACAAAAAGTCAGACGCTTGATAGATATCCTATCCTTGCGTCTGACTTTTTTATTTTTTCGCCGCTGCATATAAAAGACTGCGACAGATTATCCCCAAAACACCACGCACTATCCCCACCTAATTTTTTCTGGCACAATAAAGTGCTATCGACTTTTATAGCCTCCATGCTACAAGCAGCGCATCTCTATGCTGCATACAGGCTTACAGCACATAAGTCTGACATTTATTTTTTACACTAATTCGCTCAATTTATTGGACAACTCATGATACGTACAATATGGTTTTATTTTTCATTCCTGCTTACGACATTATATGTCTGCATTGTAATGCCTATAGCTGCTGCTATAGATAACACCGGAAAAATGGTTCGTTACTTTGGACTGTTCTGGTGCAGAGCCGCCCGCTTTTGCGCACAAATTGAGTTGATTACTGATACCGACACTATTCCGACTGATAGGCCAGTTATTTTTGCCGCTAACCACCAGAGCCAGTTTGATATTCCACTTGCTACCGTTGCCCTGCAAAAAGCACTTCCAGCTTTTATGGCCAAAAAAAGCCTGCAAAGCCTGCCGTTAATTGGACGCTGTTTCAGGTTATTCGGTAATATTTCTGTAGATCGCAGTAACAGACGCGCTGCTATGAAATCTTTGGAAGATGCTGCGGCAACTATCCGAAATGGCCGTTCCGTCATTATTTTTCCTGAAGGCACTCGTCAGGAACGGCTTGATGAACTCGGAGAATTCAAAACCGGAGCAATCATGCTGGCACTGAAAGCTGGAGTACCGATTGTTCCTGTCATTATTGAAGGCAGCGGCGACATATTGCCGAAAGGACGCATTACGCTCACACGACGTAAAAAAGTCTACATTAAAGCGCTTTCACCTATCGCAACAGCCGACTATACGGTTAAGCAACGAAATGAATTCAGCGACATGCTCAAAGAGATCATGAATAAAGAATACATGGAGATGCGTGCATGCCACAAAAACCAAGCATAACGCTCACACCGCTGGGAGGCATGGGTGAAATCGGCATGAACTGTACAATGTGGTCCACTGAAACCACAACAGTCATTGTCGATTGCGGTCTCATGTTCCCACATGACTACCATCTCGGTGTTGATGTCATCATTCCGCAATTTGAGCATATCCTTAAGCAGAAAGAGAAAGTAAAAGGAATTGTCCTTACTCACGGGCACGAAGACCATATTGGTGCTCTTCCGTGGCTAATCCGCTGGCTAAGTGTTCCTATTTATGGCTCCAAATTTACGCTTGCGCTAGTAGAAAGCAAATTACGCGAAGCAGACCTTCTCCACCGCACTAAGCTTATTCCCGTTGCTCCAAGAGAACGTATTGAGCTTGGTGATATGGCATTCAACTTTTTCCCGGTCTGTCACTCCATTATCGAGGGGTACGGTTTAGGCGTAGAAACACCGGCTGGCAACATCGTCCATACTGGTGACTTCAAGCTCGACAGAACTCCTTTGGACAACCATCGCACTGACCTTGACGGTTTTTATAATTTTTCAAAAGACGGTGTGGAATTGCTCTTGTCCGACTCAACCAACATTGAACGGGAAGGCTATTCATTAAGCGAGCGCGACATTAAGAGCGCCTTTGAAGATCTCTTTGCCAACGCTAAAGGGCGTATCATCGTCCCCCTTTTCTCCAGCCATATCCAGCGCATCCAGCAGGTTCTCGACATCTCGGCACGTTATGGTCGAAAGATCGCAGTTTCCGGCCGCAGCCTCGTCAAAAATATTGAAATTGCTAACGAACTTGGTTTCTTACGCATCCGTACCCCACTCTATATGGACACAAGGGAAATGCCGGAACTGCCAGATGAGGAAACAGTTCTGCTTCTTACCGGTTCACAGGGCGAACCACTTTCCGCTCTATCCCGCATTGCACGCGGCGAACATAAGCACCTTGCCATTCAGGAAGGTGACACCGTTGTTATGTCTTCCCGCGTTATTCCCGGTAATACCCTTGCCATCACACGCATGATCAACGACATGTACCGCATGGGGGCAGAAGTTTTCTATGAAAGCTTCCGAAACATCCACGCATCAGGGCATGCCTATCGCGATGAATTACGAGAGATGCTGGACACCGTTTCACCGAAACATTTCATACCGGTGCATGGAGAATATCGGCATCTTGTAAAACATTGCCGCCTTGCCCAACAGTGTGGAGTGGAAGAGGAAAATACCTTTATCCTTGAAGACGGACAGCCGGTAACATTATGCGAGGGCAAAATCACACGCGAACCAGAGCTTGAACTGGAAGAAGTTCTTGTGGATGGAAAAGGCGTAGGTGACGTTGGACTCAGCATTCTCAAGGAACGCCAAATCCTCGGTGGTGAAGGAATGGTTGTCGTATTCATGGTACTGGACGAGCAAATATGGGAAATATTGCACGGCCCGACAATTGTCTCCAAAGGGTTTGTCTTTGAACCACATTTTGACCATGTTCTTGAGGATGCGAAGTGCATTGTCCTTGAGCTCTTCGAGAATATCGGCCCCGAAGATATTGAGCTTCTGCAGGACAGAATCCGCTCTGGACTAAGAAGATTTTTCCGGAAAGTTCTGGAACGAGATCCTGTCGTGGTTCCTGTTATTACAATGGTATAAAAGAAGCGCCCTAAACTTTAGGGCGCTTTTTTTTATTCTTCAATCACCTGAGTTTCTGCCTGTAATGTGACTTTTGGCGTGCGAATCGCAATAGTCATAAACGTTATCCAAGAGGCGAGCAAACTTAGCTGACTCACGACTGTCGAGGTCAGTGGAGAAATCGTACCAGCAAACATTGTCACATTGCACAACAACGGAACAAGAGTTGGCAGCACAACAAGCATCACGCCCAATATCATTGGATCTACGCCAGCGAGTTCACTAATATTCTTTGACCACTGCCAAATAGCAAATATGTATACGCAGTACGATGCAAGAGCCAGCAGCACACAAAACAAGACTGCACCAGACAGTGAAAACAAAGCATCAACCCCGTTTCCTACAAGCATCAATAATCCCATTGTGACACCTGATGCCGTAAATAATACAATACCAAGTACAAAGGCTAGCAAGAGAGACAGTGCTAAAAGACGGAGTGACCCCTTACCGACCTTAAATGCTACAAAAAAATTCCAAAAAGGAATTATCCAATGATACCAAGACGGAGAGATACCTTTACGTACTGCCAATATCCAACAAGGAGCTACGTAAAGCATGGTAAACATCCAACACACAATTAATACAATCATTTTAACTTCCTTACTTACAAGACCGTACAGCCTATTCAATGTTACAAAAAATCTCCATTTGCACATAATCAAAAGTGCTAATTAGAAAAGGGTGATAGCCCCTTGAACACAAAACAGTGCCTAGCTCTTTTCCTTCGGAATTCTCTACAAAAACATTAGAATTTCTTCTTAAGATACAAAGCAACATAACCAAAAGCCCCTGTACCATGTTCAGTACAGAGGCCTTCTCTTTTATTTTTCTGCCTGTTCTTTTATCTGCTGCAACATTATCTTTCGAATCCAACCACTGAACGGCTTAGTAAGCAGCCAGTATGAATGAAACATTATCTTCGAAATATTACCAAGTAATGCGACACGAGTTTCAGTACTCAGGCGAGTAGTCATTGCATCAATGGATTCACACTTAAAGTTCCATCCAATGCGAAGTTTAGCACGTTCAGGGTTTCCAATAAACTGCTCCAGACTTTCCACCGGAACCAGCTTATTTGTCACCATCATTCCCAACACTGTTTCGTCAAGAGCGTCTTCTGCCAGTTGACTGAACATACCACTTTCAACCAGTCCCTGCAGGCTAAGCTTGCTAGTCGGTATTCCCCGCAACCGAAACAGTGTGACAATAATTTTTGAAGAGCCAAAATCAACATTTTTTATTGCTTCAAAAACAGCATTTTGAGATTTATTAATGACAATTTCATGATACTCGACTGCATCGTACTCAGGCAAAATTGCATTCAGCAAACTCATGCGATGTTACTCCTCAGTAAATGTCTTCTCGGTATCACGCAGTTCTACACGTGGAGTACGGATGGCAACAATCATGAAAAAAATCCATGAAAGTAAATACAAAGCGTTATCGATAACTCCGTTGTATTTTGAAAAAGCTTCTTGAGTAAGAGTAAACGCAACAAGAGTTGCCGCAATCATAACTTGAAGCACAAGCAAGACGAGGGGTAACAGGTGCCTGTGCACACCCGCAAGAATACCGATATTCATCAACCAACGGTACAAAACAAAGAGGGATATTCCTGTACCAACAATAATGAGACTTCGTCCGCCCCACAAAAAAGCTGGTGAATTTTCATTTGCTATTAGCATGGCAGTACCCGCCGTAAACAAAACTATAATAAGCAACAAAAGCCTGTTGGAACCATGCCCAAGTTTGTATGCCGTATAAAAGTTCCATACGGGAATCACCCAGTTCCACCAGCGCGCTGCTATGTTTCTTCGTTTAGCTATTATCCAGCAGGGAAGCACCTTCCAGATAGAATATACTGTCACCTCCGCACACCAGATCAGGATCATAACAGCAGCTCCGGATGCACCCATATTCGGCATACCATCTCCTCATATCAAGCTTTCTTTGCAGCACAGTACCAGTGCAATCTGTGTATCTACATTCAACTCACACTACAGATAGCAATTCCAACCGATAAGCTCAGCCTGCCGTTTCACTATTTTGAGCATCCGCTTACGAATCATTGAACTGAACGGCTTAAGAACAAGCCAGTAGGTTTTAAATATCCTGCGGGTGACTTTTGACAAACACAAGATTCTGGTTTCAGTTGTAACTTTAGTTAGTCCCGGACTTATCTCGGACAGACTGAAATTCAGCGCAACTTTTACTTTTGTGGATAATGAATGCGCTAAAAACTCCTTTGCATCAGCAATTGGTACAACATGATTGGTTGCCAAAAAGCCAATGAGGTGCTCCATAGGATAGTTTTCAGCAAGGCGCGAAAGGCCTATATCGTCAATAAGCCCTTGCAGATTCATTCGCCGAGTCGGCAACCCCCGTAGTTTAAACAACGCGACAATGAGTGTAGACTTGGAAAGATCAACATTCTTTGTAACCTCATAAACTTCCTCAATGGGGCTGTTCACTACTATTTCATGGTATTCGCTGAATGTGTATTCAGGTAAGTACCTGTCAATCAAAGCCGTCTCTGACATAGTGGTCTCCTAAGAGCTGGCAAAGCATGCCATCAGCATCAGTTTTATGGTACAGAGAAAAACTGAAGCGATAATAATTGGATAAACTGCGCAATCGTACATAAAAAGAAGATAATTTAACACTTTTTTTGTGACAACATTCCAATTTTATTAAGCAATAGTCACAAACACAGTGTACATCGACATTTGGGCGTCGCATTCATACTATATGACAACAAAGTTCGGTAAGGCACATAGATTACAACAGGAGTGTATGATGAAAATAGTTCGCGTTCAGTACCAATACAAAACATTCTACGCTGCATTGGAAGACGGTCTGTTACGATGTCTCACTCCACAGATTGGAATTACTGAACGTTTTGCGCTGGAAGATGCTCTGCTGTTGCCACTGGTCACTCCATCCAAGGTTGTCTGTGTCGGGCTGAACTACAAAGGACACGCTGCAGAACTGGGCATGCCGCTTCCTGAAGAACCCATGTTTTTCCTTAAACCCCCATCGAGCATCATCAACACTGGGCAACCTATCTATCTTCCACCTCAATCTGATCGCGTTGACTATGAAGCTGAACTTGCGATCATAATTGGGCGTGAAGCACGTTTTCTTTCCCCACAGGCTGTCCCTGACTATATTTTCGGGTATACATGTGCCAATGACGTGACAGCACGTGATTTACAGAAAAGCGACGGAATGTTTGGAAGATGCAAAGGATTTGATACGTTTTTGCCTATCGGCCCATGGCTTGAAACAAATATCCCTGATCCATCCAATCTTTCGGTGAAATTGTATAAAAACGAACAACTCGTGCAGCAGGGGCATACCTCTGATATGCTCTTCAGCCCGCTGGAACTTGTGGCGGACATCTCCCATGTCATGACCCTGCTCCCGGGGGATGTTATTTTAACCGGCACACCGCATGGGATCGGCCCCATTCAGGAAGGCGATGAACTTCAGGTTGAGATCGACGGCATAGGGACACTCATAAACCCAGTTAAAAATTTTACAAAACACAAAGACTCTACAGGACTTCCTGTCCAATAGTTTCTGCGCTACAATACAAAATTGGCAGAACACGAATCATACATAAAAAATGCGAATGAACCGCAAGAAAGCTTGCCAAACTCATTTATTCGCAGTATGTATCCCTGCCTTTTAATACAAAGCACACTCCGACGCATCTTCCCTGGGTGCCTTTAGAACGCGTAAGATTCTTCAGGTGGAGGGACTTGGCTCGGTGTGGAAGAAAAACCCATTGAAGGAGATTACAATGGCTTACGTAACTATGAAACAAATGCTGGAGACCGGTGTTCACTTTGGTCACCAGACTCGTCGCTGGAACCCAAAAATGCGTCCATTCATCTTTGGTGCTCGTAACGGCATCCATATCATGGACCTCCAGCAGACTGTAAAACTGTACCGTCGTGCTCACGACAAGGTAGTAGAAACTGTTGCCAACGGTGGCAAAGTTATCTTCATCGGTACCAAGCGTCAGGCTCACGAAGCTGTGAAAACTGAAGCTTCCCGTGCTGATCAGTACTACGTAACCAACCGCTGGATGGGTGGTACTCTTACCAACTTCCAGACTATCCGTAAGTCTATCGACCGCCTCAAAAAACTCGAAGTTATGTTCGAAGACGGCACCGTAAACCGCTACCAGAAGAAAGAAATTCTGAGCCTCCGTCGCGAAATGGACAAACTCGAAGCAACTCTTGGTGGTATCAAGAATATGGAACGCCTGCCACAGCTCGCGTTCATTGTTGACCCTAAGCGTGAAGACATCGCAGTTAAAGAGTGCCGCAAACTTGGTATTCCAATCGTTGCTGTAACTGACTCCAACTGCGACCCTGACGTAATTGACTACATCATCCCAGGTAACGACGACGCTATTCGCGCTATCAAGCTTTTCGTATCTCACATTGCTGACGCATGTGCTGAAGGCGGCGCTATGGCTAAAGACGGCAAAGATGCTGAAGCTGAGATGGTTAAAGCTGCTGAAGCTGAAGAAGCTGCGGCTGCAGCTGAATAATTCATTCAGAGGGAGAATAGATCATGGCTACTATTACCGCTGCGATGGTTAAAAGCCTGCGCGAAAAAACCGGCGCTGGCATGATGGACTGCAAAAAAGCACTCGTAGAAAACAACGCAGATGAAGCTGCAGCACTTGACTGGCTCCGCCAGAAAGGTCTGTCCAAAGCTGCTAAAAAAGCAGGTCGTGCTACTTCTGAAGGCCTCGTTGGCTGCGTAGTTGAAGGCAACCGTGCTGCGATTGCTGAATTTAAATGCGAAACTGACTTCGTTGCTCGTAACGAAAAGTTCCAGGAAATCGCTGCTAACTTCGCTGCAGACGTTCTTGCTAACGGTGCTGAAGATTTCGCTACCCGTGTTGAAGCTGACGTTAAAGAAGCTATCGCTACCCTCGGTGAAAACATGTCTGCTGGCCGTGCACATCGCATGGAACTTTCCGGCGAAGGCGTTATCGGCTCTTACATTCACTCTAACGGCAAAATCGGTGTTCTCGTAGAGATCATCGGTTCTGACGATGCTGACATGGCTAAAGGCGTTGCAATGCAGATTGCTGCAACCAACCCGGTAGCTATCGACGAGTCCGGCGTTCCTGCTGACCTCGTTGAGCGTGAGCGAGAAGTACAGCGTCAGAAAACCCTCGAAGAGGGCAAGCCTGAGAACATCGTAGACAAAATCGTTGACGGCCGTATGGCTAAATTCTTCAAGGAAATCACCCTTGTTAACCAGCCTTACATCCGCGATGACAAAATGACTATCAAAGACCTTCTCAAAGGCGCGACAATTGCCTCTTTCGCTCGTTTCGAGCTTGGCGAAGACAACGCAAAAGAAGAAGACGCTGAATAGTAGCTACGGTTATCTACCAGCTTATAAGGGGGGAGAGTTTTCTCTCCCCCTTTTTTACGCGTAGCCATCCATATTTTACGTTTTCAAAGAAGAAAACCGGCTTTTTCCCCTACCACTAGGCTGCTATTGTGTGTATATTGACGCGAGCAAGAAACATAAAAAGGTTACACCGTGAACATTCCTTTCAATAAGCCATGTCATAATAGCAATACGTTCAAGTACATCTGCGATGCATTTGAACGTAACCAAACCGCTGGTGACGGCGCCTATACAAAACTGTGTAACACATGGATTGAAGAGCAGTTTTCCGTAGCTCAGTCTCTTCTTACCCACTCCTGTACCGCAGCACTCGAAATGGGTGCTCTTCTTTTTTCTGTGAAACAAGGGGACGAGGTTATTATGCCTTCCTTCACCTTTGTTTCCACAGCCAACGCGTTTGTTCTACGCGGGGCAACACCTGTCTTTGTCGACATCAGACCGGACACGTACAACCTCGACGAAACACTCATTGAAGAAGCCATCACTCCGCGCACAAAAGCTATTGTTCCTGTTCACTACGCTGGTGTAGGCTGTGAAATGGATACTATCTGCGAAATAGCAGCGAAGCATGATCTTAAAATTTTAGAAGATGCAGCGCAGGGATTTGGTTCCACATACAAGGGGAAAGCACTCGGCTCTATCGGTGACCTCGGCGCACTCAGTTTTCACGAGACAAAAAACATCATGTCCGGCGAAGGCGGTGCATTACTCATCAATGACACATCCTACTGCGAACATGCAGAGATTATTCGTGAAAAGGGCACCAATCGCAGCAAATTTTTCCGTGGACAAGTTGATAAGTACACATGGGTCGATGTGGGCTCAAGCTATCTGCCAAGTGATATTCTGGCTGCTTGCCTCTACTCCCTTCTCGAAAATGCATCGCCTATCAATGCGCGCCGAATGGAAATCTGGAACAAATACGACAACGTCTTGCGCCCATTCGAAAAGCAATGCGGCATCCAATGCCCGACCATTCCAGAACATTGCACACATAATGCGCATATGTACCAGATTCTTCTGCCGAACCTCGAGTTGCGTACAGAGTTCATCAACCACCTGAAGCAGCACGGCATCACTGCCCCATTCCACTACGTACCGCTCCACTCTGCACCAGCAGGAAATAAATACGGTCGTACTCATGGTTCGCTGGATGTTACAGACAAGGTTTCTGAAACGTTGGTTCGCCTGCCTATGTTCTATGATTTAACAGACGACAGCGCCAATCAGGTACTTGAAGTAGCATCTGACTTTTTAGAAAAACTGTAGCCGTCCGCTGCAAAAAAGACACGCCTGCAGATACAGAGAAGATTATGGCAACAACCACAGGCTTGATATTAACATACAACGGTGAACACACGCTTGAGCAGTGCATCAACTCGCTCAGTTTCTGTGACACTGTTCTTGTTATCGACTCTTTCTCAACAGACAACACTGTTTCGATTGCCGAACGTCTTGGTGCAACCGTTATTCAAAACGCCTGGAACGGGCCTGCTGCACAGTTTGAATTTGCATTTGACCAAATTACAACCGACTGGGTGGTAAGTCTTGATCAGGATGAGGTGTGCACCACCTCTTTAAAAGAAAAAATTATTGCAGCCATAGATAGCGCACCGCAAGATATTGCCGGTTACTACACCAAGCGTAAAAGCTGGTACTACAACCGCTTTATGAAACATTCCGGCTGGTATCCTGACTGGTTGCTTCGCGTTTTCAAACCGGAGAAACTTGATGTTAAGGTAAGCGGCGCACACTACTCCTTTCACCCGAAAGGAAAGACGACTAACTTGGATGCCGAAATTTTGCATTATCCGTACATGAGCTTTTCCCAGCATCTGCAAAAGATTGACTCTTACGCGCAGCAAGGGGCAGACGACCTTCGCGCCAAGGGAAAGAAAGGGGGACTGGGCAAAGGCATCTCCCACGGAACAATGCGCTTTATTAAACTTTATTTCATCAAACTCGGTTTTCTTGACGGTAAGGCCGGGTTTATTAATGCAGTGCACGGAGCATTTTATGCTTTCCTCAAGTACGTTCGCGTTACAGAAGGAAACTGGGGTGCTCCTTTTGATGCAGACAATTAAAACACTGCCCTACAGTGTTGTTATTCTTTTATAACTGAAAAGAGGATACTTATGAGCGAATTACGCTTTAAACGCGTGCTTATTAAACTGAGCGGCGAAGCTCTTGCCGGTGATGGTAAATTCGGCATTGACCCTGACACAGTTGCAGGAGTCTGCGCTGAAATTGCAGAGCTTGCTGATATGGGACTTCAAATTGCCCTCGTAATCGGCGGCGGTAACATCTTCCGCGGTATTTCTTCTTCCGCAAAAGGCATGGATCGTTCCTCTGCTGACTACATGGGCATGATGGCTACCGTTATGAACGCGGTTGCTGTTCAGGACCATCTCGAAAAACACGGCCACCCTACTCGTGTTCTCTCTGCTATTACCATGCAGGAAGTTTGCGAACCGTACATCAGACGCCGTGCAGAACGCCATTTGGAAAAAGGCCGGATCGTTATTTGTGCTGCCGGTACCGGCAACCCGTTTTTTACTACCGATACTGCTGCTGCGCTGCGGGGTATGGAGTTAAAATGTCAGGCTATCATTAAAGCTACCAAAGTAGACGGTGTTTATGATAAAGATCCTGTAACAAATGATGATGCGGTTATGTTTAAGTCCCTCAGTTTTATCGAGGTACTTCAGAAAAACCTGCGAGTAATGGATTCTACTGCCATTTCGCTGTGCATGGAAAACAATGTGCCAATTTTGGTTTGTAACCTGTTCAAGGGTGACGTTCGTAAAGTTATCCTTGGTGAAGATGTTGGTACAATCGTACACGGAGGCTAATCATGGATGATATTCTTCTTGATGCCGAAGAAAGAATGGAAAAAGCGTTAACGGCTCTGGATCGCGAATTCAGCCGCTTACGCACCGGTCGCGCGCACGCTAGCCTTGTAGACCACATTGTTGTGGACTACTATGGCGCACCAACTCCGATTGGACAGCTTGCATCTGTTGCTGTTCCGGAAAGCCGCACCATTACAATTCAGCCTTGGGACAAAGGTGCTTTTCCTCTCGTTGAAAAAGCTATCCTTAACTCAGACCTCGGCCTCACCCCAATGAACGACGGAAAACTCATCCGCATCTCTATTCCGATGCTGACTGAAGAGCGTCGTCGTGAACTTGTTAAACTTGCGAAAAAGAGCGTTGAAGACGCTAAGATTGCTATCCGTAACGTTCGTCGTGATGCTAACGAACAGATGAAAAAGCTTGAAAAAGCAAAAGACATTTCTGAAGACGATTGTCACCGTGGTCAGGATGATGTTCAGAAACTTACTGACTCATTCGTTGCCAAGGCAGACGTAAAAGGAAATGAAAAAGAAGCAGAGATTATGGAAATTTAATTTCCCGCTGCTTCGGCTGAATATCAGTCATAAAAGGTCGGATGCTCCATCCGGCCTTTTTTTGTTATGCTCTTATCAACTGCGTAGATTCGATTTCTTGACGGGTGACAGGCTTTCCTTTTATAACTCAACGTTTGTTTTATTACTCAACCGCATGCTGAGGTATGTTTTGGCAAATTCACAAGTACTGGACTGGAATACCCCTGAGACTCTCCCTGTCCATGTTTCATTCATTATGGATGGCAACGGACGCTGGGCAAAGCAGCGGGGTGAAGAACGCACGGCAGGACACCGTGCCGGATCTGAAACAGTACAGCGAGTTGTACGGGAATCTCGTAAGCTCGGGATTAAACATGTGACTCTGTACACATTCTCACGTGAAAACTGGGCACGTCCTAAAAAGGAAGTTACCTTCCTTTTTGAGCTCCTTGTCAGTTTTTTAAAAAAAGAACTTCCGGCTCTTATGGAACAGGACATCAAGCTCAACATTTTCGGTGAAATCAGTGAATTACCGCTTGCTGCACGAACGGCATTGCAGCATGCTCTTAAAAAAACCGAAAAGAATACCTCTATGACACTTAATCTTGCCTTAAACTATTCAGGTAGAGACGAGATTATCCGTGCTGCCAAACAACTGGTAGCTGACGAACTCGCGGTTGATGATGTAACAGAAGAAAATTTTGCCGCAAGACTTTACTCTTCCGGCATTCCTGACCCAGACCTGATGATCCGCACAAGTGGGGAAGTCCGCCTCTCAAATTTCATGCTGTTCCAGCATGCTTACAGCGAAATGTATTTCACCGAAACCTTATGGCCGGATTTCTCAATTGAGGAATTCCACGACGTGCTCAAGGCATATGCCGCACGGGAACGCCGTTTCGGAAAGACCGGAGACCAGCTAAACAATGACTAATTCTCACAGACAGCGTTGGATGACAGCGCTCATTGCCCTCCCTGTACTCATAGCCATTCTTGTTATCGGTGACTGGGCCCTGCTTGCAGGCATACTCGCAGCCAGCGCAGTGGGACAATACGAATTCTACACTATGTTCTGGCCCCGCAACGAAAAGATGACCCTCAAACTGCTCGGTTGTCTTATGGGGATTGCAATTCTGATTGCTTCCTATCTTAATCTGCCAGGTGCTGTAGTCGGTTTTATTGCGCTCACCTTTTGGATCAGTAACTTTGCCTTTCTTGGTAAATACGGCATCAGCATGCGTGACGATGCCGACTTTACGCAGGCGCAAATCATTACAGGCGGCGTATTGTACCTGCCTTTGCTCCTGCAGGCAGCACTCAGTTTTGAGCGCGTAGAACTTATTCTTGTTCTTTTTGCTGCTTTTGCCTCAGACATCGGTGGATTTTATGCCGGTCGATTCTTTGGCAAAAACAAAATATGGCCTCGAGTCAGTCCTAAAAAAACAGTTGAAGGCTCTCTTGGTGGGATGCTTGGCTGCTGTCTTATTTGTATCGGGCTTGGACTGACATTCGGAACAGCTCCATGGTATGCTTACCTTCTGCTTGGCGTACTCCTAAACTGTGCGTCTCAGCTTGGGGACTTTTTTGAATCTGCACTAAAAAGAACAGTAGGCGTAAAAGATTCCGGAACAATACTTCCGGGGCATGGCGGCGTGCTTGACCGTATTGATTCTATTCTTCTGGTGTTGCCAACCTACTGGTTTGCACAAAGCATTTACCCATTTTTTTAACCGGACGGGAATGACTTATGGGTGACTCACATAAGCACCATTCACTAGATCTTGAACATCTTGATGACCATCTGGAGCGAGTTACTGGAATTATTGGTGACTACATCAAAAGTATTTCTGATGAGCCAGTAGTTACACGTATTCCAATGGAAGATATCAAAGATTCGTTGTTCGAAGAAATGCCGATGGAAGGCTCTTCTCCGGATGACGTTTTGGATCAGGTTGAAAAATCGTTTAAACCTGCCTGTACACGTATCGGCCATCCCCGCTTTCTTGCATGGATCACAACAAGCCCTTCACCGGCAGGAACCATCGGAGAGCTGCTCAGTGTAGGCTTTAATCAGGCACCACTGTTATACAAAGGCAGCCCTCCGGCCACCATTTTGGAAAAAGTTGTTCTCAGCTGGTTTGCTGAAATGTTCGGCTACTCCGACACATGGGGCGGAACGCTGGTTTCCGGTGGCACGGTTGCCAACCTCATGGGTATGACTGTCGGCCGCCACACCCACGCGCCGGAAGTTGCAGATAAAGGGATGCAGTGTCTTGATAAGCCCCTTACAGTCTATGTTTCCGATCAGGGCCACATGTCTGTATACCGCTCCGCCATGTTGCTGGGCATCGGGCACAACAATGTTCGCAGTGTCCCGACAGACGAAAACTGTCGCATGATTCCAGAAGAATTGCGCCGCATGGTTGAAGCCGACAAAATGGCCGGTATGCAGCCGTACAGTGTTGTTGCACAAGCTGGCGCGGTATCAACCGGCTCCATTGACCCGCTCAACGAGCTTGCAGACATCTGTGAAGAGATGAACCTGTGGCTGCATGTAGACGCATCTTATGGCGGCGCTGCCATGATTTCTGAAAAGCTTCGTCCGCTTCTTGAAGGAATCGATCGAGCAGACTCCATTGCTGTTGATCCACACAAATGGTTCTTTATTCCTCTTGAATGCGGCATTACACTTTTTAAAAACAAGCAGCAGCAGAAAGACACCTTTATTGCCAAGGCTGTATATCTTGGGCAGGAAACAGACTGGGATTTGAAAAACACCAATTTCCAGCTGTCCCGACAAGGGCGTGCTCTCAAACTCTGGTTTGCCTTTAAAACCTATGGTGTTAAACGTCTGGCTGAAATTGTGGAACGTAACCATAAACAAGCTAAACTGTTCTACAAGCTCACAACTGATTCTCCAAACTGGGAGACAGTGTGTGATGTTGAGCTGTCCATGGCCTGTGCCCGCTACATTCCCGATAACTGTTGCTCTTGGTCTGAGACAGAACTGGACAACCTTCAGGTTGCAATACTGAGCAAACTCGAAAAAAGCGGTCTCGGTTTTATGACTCCTGCCCGTATTTGCGGCAAGGGGGTCATTCGTTTGTGCGTTGCTAACCATCGCACCACAGATGACGATATCACGCTGCTATTCAACTTTATGACCGAGACTGGCGCAAAGCTCGCCGCACAGCGCTCCTAGGACACTTTGTGATCAAATACATCTCATCCATGCCTGACAGGGCATACGCTGAAACCTTCCCACGCTCAATTGTCATTTTGGGTTCTACCGGCTCTATCGGCACAAGCGCTCTCAAAGTACTTGATGAGCAACCGGAAAAATTTTCCGTCATTGGGTTGGCAGGTGCCCGTAATGTTGCTCTGCTTGCCCAGCAAGCTGTACAATGGCGTCCAGCGTATCTTGCGGTTCTCACAGAAGATGCAGCCAATGAACTCCGTGCAGCTCTTCCTGCTGATTATTCACCAGAAATTCTTGTTGGCGGCGATGGGTATGCACAGATGGCGCAACTCGACGAAGCCTCAACGGTTCTGTCTGCACAAGTTGGCGCAGCAGGCCTCCGGGCAACATTTGCCGCTGCTGAAGCAGGCAAAGTTATTGCTTTGGCAAACAAAGAATCGTTAGTCTTAGCTGGCGATCTTATCCGCGAAGTCTGCCAACGCACAGGCGCTGTTCTTCTGCCAGTAGATTCAGAACACAATGCCATATTTCAAGCACTTTCAGGACATGATGAGTCCGAAGTCCGACGCATTATCTTAACGGCTTCAGGTGGCCCGTTTCGCGGAAAAGGCCGAGGATTCTTATCCACAGTCACCAGCAAGGAAGCTCTTGCCCATCCCAACTGGTCTATGGGGCCTAAAATCAGCATAGATTCTGCCACACTCATGAACAAAGGGCTTGAGGTTATTGAAGCCTACCACCTTTACGGTGTTCCTCTGGACACCATTGAAGTTGTAGTGCACCCTCAATCTATTATTCATTCACTTGTCGAATACAACGACGGCTCACAAATTGCCCATATGGGACCACCAGACATGCGTATAGCCATTGGCTATTGCATCGGCTGGCCGAAAATAATGAAGACAGGCGTTGCGCCGCTTGATTTAATTTCCTGCGGTGACTTGACCTTTGAAAAACCTGATATACTTTCTTTTCCGTGTCTAGAATTGGCGCGTGAAGCATTACGGGGTGGAAAAGGACTTGGTGTTGTTCTTAACGCAGCAAATGAGATTGCTGTGGAGCTTTTCTTGAAAGACAACATACAGTTCCTGCAAATTCCAGAGCTTATTCAAAAAGCTATGGAAGCACACGACATGGTCACCCCGGCTTCCATTGAAGACATCATTGCGCTGGATAGTGCAACGCGCAAGCGCTCTCTTGAATGGGCAAGCGCGCTGTAACCGGCACGATTAACTCACGGAGTATCCAAGCAATATGCTAAGCAGTGCAATAGCAATTATCCTCGTTCTAGGCGGACTTATTTTCTTCCATGAGCTCGGGCACTTCAGTGTTGCTCGTGCATTCGGTGTTGGCATCCGCACATTTTCTTTAGGGTTCGGCCCTGCTCTTTATAAGTTCAAGCGCGGAAGAACAGAATACAAACTCTCTGCCATTCCTCTTGGCGGATACGTCTCCATGGTCGGCGAAAGCCCGGATGACGACATAAACTCCCCTGAAAACCAAGAATTTACAGAAGCAGACAGTTTTGTAAGACGTAAACCATGGCAGCGCATATGTATTGTTGCAGCCGGTCCAGTCGCGAACCTGTTGCTTGCTTTTTTGATTTATTGGGCGCTTTTTTTTGCTAATGGCCAATTTCAGCTTCTTCCAGAAGTTGGAAATATTCGCCCAGACAGCCCTGCAGCAGTTGCGGGGATCCAAAAAGGTGACTCAATAACATCAATTAGTGGTGTGCAAATTCACTATTGGGAAGATATTTCCAAAAACATTGCTAAAAGTCAGGGAAAAGAGCTCAACATTGTTGTGCAACGTGACGGTAAAAATATGGCATTCAACGTAACGCCGTCATTACTTTCCCGTAAAAACATTTTTGGTGAAGACGAAAAAACATACCTCATTGGTATTCAGGCTGCTGGTAAAACAGAAAAGATCGAGCTTGGACTTGTAGGCTCTGCTCCTGCAGCCCTTGAACAGACTTGGGATATGACTGTCCTGACTGTTGAAGGCTTTATTAAGCTTATAGAACGGGTAATCCCAGCTGAAACAGTGGGTGGCCCTATTATGATCGCTCAGCTTGTCAGCCAGCAGGCAGAACAGGGTATTGTTGCTGTTCTTGCTCTCGCTGCCCTTATCAGTATCAACCTTGGCGTGCTGAACCTGCTTCCGATTCCTGTGTTAGACGGCGGTCATCTGGTCATGCTGATCTATGAAATGGTTGTGGGCAAACCTGTTCCTGCTAAAGTAATGGACTACTCAATACGCGTCGGCATTTTCTTACTGTTAACACTCATGGTATGGGCTACATTCAACGATGTCCGCAGACTCTAAAATAACACTCGTTTTCAATAGCGCTGAAGCCCGCTTACAAATAGTTTGCGGGCAAAAAGAACAGCTTCTTTTTACAAAAGAAATCTTCTCCCCACGCCAAGGCATGCAAGTTTTACTGCCAGCTCTTATGGAAGGGCTAAAAACAATGTCACTTTCTTTGGAGAATATCGGAAAAATCGCTTGCGTGCGAGGCCCCGGCTCTTTTACTGGGCTTAGACTTGTTCTTGCAACGGCTCTTGGGCTTGCCCGTTCACATGGATATCCCATGGCAGGCATGGATTATCTTCCAGCACTTGCTATGGATGTTTGTGCAACCACAAGTAAAGAAGTGTGGGTCATCACCCATGCACGGCGTGGACAAGTTCATTTTCAAGCATTTAAAGAGTGCTCGACCGACGGCTTACCAATTCCTGTGACAGAGCCATCTGCTGGAAGCATTGAATCTCTCGCGGCAATGATTGCAGAACGCAAAACTGAGACAATCCTGCTCGGAACCGGAGTTCAAAAAAACTTTGAATATTTTGAAACTGAAATTCCACAAGCAATTTTGTTAGATGAACGCTTCTCACACCCGAAGCCTGAGACGTTACTCGGTATTGCGTCACTGCTTGAATACACAGATGCTCCTGTTGAGCCGCTATATCTTCGTCCATGTGACGCGGAAGAAAACCTCGACTATATTGTGTCTATGAAAGGAATTGATCCAGAAGAGGCACGCCAGCGGCTCTCAGACCTGACATCAAGCCTGCCTGGTAATAGCATTACGTCCTAACATTATCTGTTATAGCATACATATCACAGGCGGAGTATTCTTTACTTCGCCTGTTTTTACATATCAAACTCTCCCCCATCAGAAACTTCCTGTTGCAGCTCGATTAAATGCCATTAAAATCATACTTCTTTATAGACTCTTAACAATCTTCTTCTAAAGGCATTCTGCGCAATGCCGATATGTCCTTTAACAAGGTTTAGAGGCGAATAAATGCTCAGCCTTGGCACTTGCTTTGCTTTATCTATTGGGGGAATAGTGTGAGCAGGAAATTTTTGCCGACTCATGGCATTAATATACCTGTCGCAAAACACATAAAACTTACCTTCCCGCAATTACTGTAAATAATTTGTCAGAAGTTTATGAGGAGCACCCAATGAAAACGGCCGCAAACGCCTATTTCTCCACTCAGGTTTCCACCATGTCGCAAGGTCAGCTATTGATCATGCTCTACGAGGGCTGCATCAAGTTCTTAAATCAGGCCAAAACCAGTATTGAAGAAAATGATGTTGCAAAAAAAGGGATGCTTATTACCCGTGCTATGGATATCATTAATGAGCTTGATGGTAGCCTTAACATGCAAGCTGGTGGTGAAATAGCTCAAAACCTCCATGACCTTTACTACTTCTGTAATACTAGATTATTGAAAGCGAACCTTCTCATGGACCCAGCTCTTATTGATGAAGTTATCAAAATTATCGATGGGGTTCGCGAAGGTTATGCCCACATCGTGAATACTCCCGAAGCTATTGAGGCTATGAAAAATAACAAATCTGTGCCGAGTACTCAGACAACTGCACATGCGAATTCCGCTGTATTCAACCAGCAACAAGCTCAGCCGGCATCACAGCCAGCACGTCGTACTGGTGCAGCTATGTACCAAAAAATGGCTGGCTCGTAGCCTGTTATCATTTTTTGCTTTATACAAAGCCTAAAAAAAAGACCACTTACATCAAAGTGGTCTTTTTTTTAGAGGAAAATTTACGTACATTTTATCAAAAAAATACGACATTCTACTCTTTTTAGCTACAAGCAGTACACTCTCGTGTACTAAAAAAGCGCAGTGTGATGGTACACACTACGCTTTGTATTCACTCAACTAAAATGCAGCATTTTCTTGAGAGTTATTTAGCTGCTCCATGGCTGCCCACTGCCCTGCCCATTGCTGAACAGGTTTTTTCATGCACCGCGCAATTGCAGTTGTCACTACCCACATCGGGTCAGACGGCAATCTGCTTTCTGCTTTGAAGAGCAGGAAATCGCGAGTTCTATCTTTATCCATGTAGGCAAACTGCTTCATAGACCAGATCAGTCCACCGTTTCTTGTGTCATAAATATTCAGTGTCACACCCAGTCTTGCACCAGTCACACTGCCACCATCATAAAAATCGGTAAGCGTACCGGTAACTGCGAATAATGCTCCACGCTCACGTGCAATCTTAACCGCGTATTCTGGAGTGTATGATGTTGTCATTTCTCTGAATTCAAGCACGGTGAACGGTGCTTCACGCAACCACTCCTGCCAGAACCCTTTGGCAATTGCTGTGCCTGTTTCAAGCGGGTCGCGTACGGTCACAGTTGGAAGAAATGGGAAAAATACTGCTGTCGGTGCAGCATTCGGTGTTGTTGCCGGATGTACTGAAACACGCAGTTCGCCGCTGCGTACCCATTCATCCCAAATAATTTCACTGTTCCACAACATGGCAGGATTGATTCCTGAAGGAACAGGCTCGATAGAGGTCTGGACAGTCGGCGTTGAACAACCGCCTAAGGTGAGCATCGCAACGCACAACATAACCAGTAAAGAAAAAGATACTATGTGTTTCATAACAACCCTTACTCTCGATGTCAGAAAAATGGCATTTATTTACGTATACTGTGAATATGCAAAAAAAATGCCTGAGAGAGAACGCTGCTCATTCGCAACCGCCTCTTCAGGCATATCAATCTACTTTTATTGACAAAAAAACTATTGGATAACATCCGTAGGCACAGGCGTTGCCTGCATTGTATTCAATAAATGCCGTTTTGAATCCACAAGAGAATCATGCAGTTCCAACCGACGCTGAACAGAAAGCCTGCGAAATTCGGCTCGCCCTGTCAATTCTATAAGCTGTCCAGTTTCAGACTGAATACGTTTTATCCGGTCAATGGGCGTCACTTCATCTGTGGCAAACATTTCAGCAACCTGCGCCAGTTCCCGCAACTCAGCGGCTAGCACACGGATGGCTTCCGGTGATACTTTTTCTTTGTATCGAATACTGTCAGTAAGACGGCGAAATGCGCTTGCCAGCCATGAAAACATGCCCGCTCCTTATGCTACATAAAACTGACTCCTGCAGCTAAAACACCAAATGCTGAAGCTGCAAGCAAAAGACAAACTGTCAGTAGAAATACAATTGTTTTGCCCAATGACAAATTATAACCGATGCGTACCCCACTGATGTATAATAGCGGGAAATATACAAAAAGCACAAGTAGTCCGGGAATGGGTAACAACAATCCCAGAAATGCACCGAAACTATAAGATGCACACTTTATTCCAGTACTGAATGGAACAGGGTCGCCCCCGACCAGCCGTGCACATGCATGAGTCACAGTACCTACTATAAACGGTAATGCAAGTATCCCAGCTCCTATGGCTGCAAGGATTTCCGGTTCAGGCATTAGCTGTGCAAGCTGTGAAACCGTAAGCTCCTGCGGCAACAGCGTCATTTCCGGCAACAGCGTCATTTCCGGCAACACCGCCTGCACTGCTGCAACCACGGAACTCCAATACGTCAGCAAAACATATCCCCAGCCGGAAAGTGCCGCGCAGGACAGAGCACATAGTAAAATATAAAACAAGAACGGCAAGATAGCTGAAGGCTTGGCATTCACCCCACGCCAGAAGCGAACAGGATGACGGAGCACACTGCTGAAGGTGCTGAAAAGGCGGTTGAAGGCTCCTAACCTTCCATCTTCCCAAGGAATAATGTGAACCTGCGCACCGCAACCGGGGGCAAAGGTCTCCGTACACTCATGCTCACCGCCCATGGCAGCAATGGCATCCCAGATATCAGTTGCTTTCTCTGCATTGGGAACAATGTGCGCCGCGGCTGTATCTCGATTTGTGGAGTTCTGTTCATGCGCATACCGGCTCACAGCTGCTTCTTCAGCAGCTTTATCCTGCACAAAAACATGTCCACTTTCGCGTGTTCCAGTTACAGGCGCAGAGTGTGTACCTTGTCCCCCAGCAACTGAGGAAGATTGAACGCTCTGTTGCTTGTAGGCACGTTGAGCTTCTGAAGAGGAAGCTCGTTTATCTGCCACCGGCTCTGCAGCACTTTTTTTAGCACCTGCAGTACTGGCTGGTTTACCGGCGTTAGAAGAGGTGCGAACCTCTTTGGAAATATTCGCTTTTGGAGGCTCTGTTGAAGGTGCCGGATGAGCAGGCTTCATTTGAGACGGCTGCACGCGTTGCGTTGCTTCCTTCGGGGTTGCAGGCACTTCTGCGCGAGCTGCATCAACAACCTCTGCGCGAAGTAGCTCTTCTATCTCATCCTGCATGGCTGCAACCATTGCAGACTCGATATACTCTTCAACCGCTTCGTCTGCAGAGTTTGCTTCAGTCTTTACTGCGCGGTTTTTCCGTGCACCAGCCGCCTTTGCAGCCTTACTCTGTGATGCCCCTGCAGTAGCAGCTCTGACAGCCTCACTTCTTCCTGGATTTTTCGCATCAGTTACCTCAGGTACACTATCTGTGTCTGCGGCTTCATCATCCAGAACACGAAAACGGAATTTTGACTTGCACCGCGGACACGTTGCAAGCTGCGCCGTTGCAGGAATTGAATCTGTATTAATGTTTCGCGCAAACTGACACTCAGGACATGTAATAAGCATGAACACCCTCTTAAAAACAAATACCTCACGCTGAAACAGCCGCGTGACAAAACCAGAACGTAACTCAGCATGCTCTCAGAGCACGAACAGACTAGATGATTCCCTGAGATTTCAACGTATACACGACAAACGAAACAAGCAATACTACGAGAAAGCCAACCGCAGGAACTACGCGCGCGTAGGATGTGCCATGCGCTGTTTTGAGACCTTTCACGATGATAATTAACTTCAAGATGCCGCCGACCAGTGGCCCGACAACAGGAATGACAGACAGCAAATCAGCAGCAGAGGCATAGCACAGCACCCGCAACGTGACCCCTATCTTTCCTCTTGCCGCTCCGGTCAATTTAAGCGCCGTATGCAGTATAGCTGCTGTAGAATACAAATAGATGACAAGAATAAGCGGGCTGACAAACAAAATTGAAAACAATTCATCAATTGTCATCGGCTTGATTTCAGCCGGGAAAAATGGGTTCCCGACTACGCTTTGCCAAACAGTCTCAACAAGTACGGCAACAAGTGAAACAAGAATAAAGAAACTGAACGGAATAGAAAACTTTCCGTTTTTATTCATAATTTCATAAAAGAGTGTCGGCTTTGAAAGCACACCTCGTATTGTGGCGGAAATAGCAGGAAAAAAGCCAAGCTCCTTGACTTCAGCCCAAGGAACATCCGACGGCATACCGTCATCAAGAGGCTTGCCGTCAGAGTACACCATACGCAACGGATCAGTATCCTGCGCAGAGTCAGGCTGCGGTGTTGATGAATCGGCCTGTTCTTCCCTTTGCTCTGAATAGACTGACGGCGGGTATAAATCTTCCGGACGAACCGGACGTCTCTGTTCTTCTGCCTCGCTGCCTTCTGCTTCACCTGATCTCACTTCTTCTGCAGACGAAGATTGCTGAACATTTTCCTGCTTTTCTTCAAGCAATGTCTTTGATTCGTCTTCCTCACCTGAACGGAAACGGAACGTAGACTTACACTTCGGACAAGTGGCAACGGTCAAGTCCGATGAAACAAGCTTAGAATTTATGATACGAGTGTACCCGCACTCTGGACAACGAATTTCCATATTCTATCCTTATATAATTACTCAGGCTCCGATAAAGAACACAGACAATTTCGGAGCACTGGAAAAAATCAAAAGAGTGTGACCTGCATCAATGCAATATACAAATTATTACCTTAGGGAAAGAGCAGGCTGCAAATGATAAAAAGCACCGGAAAACCCATAGCAATTACCGGCAAAACCCTGCTCCACTTCGTATGATGCGTTGCCCGCAAGCTATAGGCTAGAAAAATAGATACATACACCAGTGCTGCCGGTACCCCTGAGTATGGAAAAATAGTCAGATACCAACAAGGAGCAGCATAGCACACACACTGCAATGTTGCAGCATACGAAGCATTTTTCCCCCTTGCAAGCCAGAGCATCGCATGGATAAACAAGGCATAGAGCAACATTCCTGCCGCATATAGCGGCAACAGCAAAACTTGCTGCTGCGCAGCGGCCAGCGGAGTCTGCCATAAAGAAAAAGCAAAAATCACTGTGTGCGGCGCAAAATATTCCTCTGCCATTGCACCTACCAGATTGCCAAGTGCGATTCGGGCAAATGGAATACTGACCAATATTCCCATAGCAAACAAAAGGTTACGCCACGGCAAAGACTTTGTGCTTTTTTCAGAAAAAAACCGTGTGGGTCTCAGGTAAGGCTCAATCAAGATAACCGCCATACTTTACTAACTTTATTTAAATACAAATGTCTCTTCGACATCTGCTGGCACATATTATAATTATGCGGTATAGACCTTTCTGTACCAGTAATAATTACTACTAGAAAGATGAAAGTTATCGTTTCCGCTGCTGATTTTACGTACTCCAGCACCATTACCGCTATCTTACAATGAATGCAAAGACCGCTTCTCCTACCTCAGCGGTTCTAATTTATAATAAAAACTCTGATTCTATTTGAGACTCAGGAAATTCTTTGCCCTGTGAGAGGTAGTTTGGTAAGGAAAAGCTGCGTTGTACGTTCGCTGTACGTACTTTGCATCTACAGATTCTACAATACGTTGTTTAGAAGGGAATTTCCCTTTTTTTGTCTTTTATTGAGGCTCCTTGAGCCTCACATTGGGTCAGACGGCTTTACGCCTTTTCATATTATAAGGAGTCACAATGATAGGCATTTCAAAACTTTACTGTGGTCAGGTTGAACCTTCCGACGCGCTGCGTTACGGCAGGGACTCTGGCAAACTTCCTTCCCACCTGCTGCAGTTTTCAAAAGATAAAAAGCCTGTTGTCGTATGGAATATGACCCAGCGCTGCAACCTTAAATGTGTTCACTGTTACGCTCATGCTATCGACCCTGATAAGCATAAAGACCTCATTGGCACAGAAAAAGGTAAAGAGATTATTGACGATCTCGCACAGTACGGCGCACCTGTTATGCTTTTCTCCGGTGGTGAACCACTCGTTCGTCAGGATCTGGTAGAACTTGCAAAACATGCAACCGACAAAGGCATGCGTGCAGTAATTTCTACTAACGGTACTCTCATCACCAAGCAGAAAGCCCGCGAGCTTAAAGAAGTTGGTCTCTCCTACGTTGGTATTTCACTCGACGGTATGGAAGAAGTACACAACAAATTCCGCGGTGTTCCAAACTCCTTCAAGAAAGCTCTTGAAGGTATTGAAAACTGTAAAGCAGAAGGCCTCAAAGTAGGTTTACGCCTTACTATCAACAAGCAGAACGCACCTGAAATTCCGAAAGTTTTCCAGCTTCTTAAAGACATGGAAATCCCGCGTATCTGCCTGTACCACCTCGTGTACTCCGGCCGCGGCTCTGAAATTATTAAAGAAGACCTCGACCACCAGACCACCCGTGACGTTGTTGATCTCATCATGGATGAAACCAAAAAACTTCACGATGCAGGTCATCCAAAAGAAGTTCTTACCGTAGACAACCATGCTGACGGTCCATACGTATGGATGCGCATGCTGCGCGAAGATCCGGAACGTGCTAAAGAAGTATTTGAACTGCTTCAGTTCAACGAAGGCAACAGCTCCGGTCGCGGTATAGGCTGTATCAGCTGGGATGGTAGCGTTCACCCTGACCAGTTCTGGAGAGAAAAAGTATTCGGCAACGTTCTCGAACGTCCGTTCTCCGAAATCTGGGACGACATGGACATTGAGCTTCTTTCCAAAATGAAAGATAAAAAACAGCATGTTGGTGGACGTTGTGCAAAATGCCGCTTCCTCAACATCTGCGGCGGTAACTTCCGTGCCCGCGCTGAGGCTGTTTACGGCGACGAGTGGGCGCAGGATCCTGCATGTTACCTTACCGACGATGAAATTCGTCCAGAGTAACAGCCTACCCGTTACAGTATGATTTACCGGCTCCCGCTGTTCCGCTCTGGAAGAGCGGGAGTCCTTTTATACAGAGAGTTTCAGCAATACACCCTGCACTACCCTGTAGTTCAACGGTTCTTCTACTTTCACCACACTTCCTATGCTGAAACTGTTCAGAACCGATCCCTAAGATCAGGAGGATCTCATGGCAGACTTCTTCAGAGGACGACGTCTTCGCAGTACTGCGGCACTCCGTGCGCTCGTGAGTGAACATCACGTTACAGCGCAAGACCTGATTATGCCATACTTCGTTGTCGATACTGACGACGCAGCCTTCCGCAAGGAAATCCCTTCCATGCCGGGTCAATTCCAGCTCTCATTGCAGGAGTTTGAAAAGCAACTGGCGGAAGCTGTTGCAGCCGGACTCAAGTCCATACTTCTGTTCGGCATTCCTAAATGTAAAGACGCTACCGGCTCTGAAGGCTACGCTGAGGACGGCATTGTGCAACGCGCAGTCCGCCTTGCAAAATCACGCCATCCACAGCTTGTAGTCATCACGGATGTATGTCTCTGCGAATACACCGACCACGGACATTGCGGTATCCTTCAAAAAACAGAACACGATGTCACCGTTGCTAATGACAGCACTCTTACCCTTCTGCAGCAGGTTGCTATTTCCCACGCAAAAGCCGGTGCAGATATTGTTGCTCCTTCCGACATGATGGACGGTCGCATTCAGGCATTACGCGAAGCACTGGACGCAGAAGGCTTCACCAACCTGCCTATCATGTCTTACGCTGTTAAGTATGCCTCTTCTTTCTACGGCCCTTTCCGCGATGCTGCGGAATCTACTCCACAAAGTGGTGACCGCAAAAGCTATCAGATGGATCCTGCCAATAGCCGCGAGGCTCTTCGCGAAGCCACTGCAGATGTTCTTGAAGAAGCAGATTTTCTTATGGTGAAACCAGCCGGAGCGTACCTTGACATCATCCGTATGCTTCGTGACGGCTTTGACCTGCCGCTGGCGGCCTATCAGGTAAGTGGAGAATATTCCATGATCATGGCAGCAGCACAAAATGACTGGATTGATCTTGATGCAGTCACCATGGAATCCCTGCTTGCGATAAAGCGCGCAGGCGCTGACCTGATCATTACCTATTTTGCAGAAGACATTATCAAACGCGGACTGGTACAATAATATGTCAGATAAAAAAGAATCTCTCTGCGGATGTGCCTCTAAAGATATCGGGCGCATTGCAGAAAAAGCACCATTAGGGCATTTGCATGCCCACAAAGAAGCAATTCTCGACACCGGACTGCCTCCGCAGAACCGTCCCGAAAAGCCTGCAGGGCATCCAGAAATGCCTAAAGGTCACCCGGGAATGCCAGCAGGCCACCCGCACGGAAAAATGCCTGCGGGGCACCCGCATGCAAACGGTCTTTCCGGCTCCATGGCTCGAACACTGGAAGACGGTTCCCCTTCCTGCAAACTTATTGCATGGGAAGTAACCCGCTCCTGTAACCTTGCCTGCAAACACTGCCGTGCAGAAGCACACGAAGAGCCATATCCGGGCGAGCTGGATACTGCTGAAGCGAAAGCACTGATCGACACATTCCCTAGCGTGGGCAATCCGATTATCATCTTCACCGGTGGTGACCCAATGATGCGCTCTGACGTGTACGAGCTTATTGCCTACGCCACTGAAAAAGGCCTGCGCTGCGTCATGTCTCCTAACGGAACACTTATTACCCCTGAAACCGCGCGCAAAATGAAAGAAGCAGGCGTTCAGCGCTGCTCTATTTCCATTGACGGCCCAAGCGCTGAATTTCACGATGACTTCCGCGGTGTGGAAGGGGCATTTGATATGTCCATGCGGGGCATTGAATACTTGAAAGAAGCAGGTATCGAGTTTCAGGTCAATACAACTGTAACCCGTCAAAACCTTCCGTACTTCAAGCAAATATTCAATCTGTGCGAAGAAATCGGCGCTGTTGCGTGGCATATTTTCCTGCTTGTTCCTACAGGACGTGCAGCACAAATGGGTGCAGAAGTTATTACCGCAGAAGAATATGAAGAAGTACTCAACTGGTTCTACGACTTCCGCAAGACCACTGATATGCATTTAAAAGCTACCTGTGCTCCGCACTACTACCGCATTATGCGTCAGCGTGCTAAAGAAGAAGGCATCCCTGTGACAGCCGAAAACTTCGGCATGGACGCACATACCCGTGGCTGTCTTGGCGGAACAGGCTTCTGCTTTATTTCCCACACAGGTCAGGTTCAGCCTTGCGGCTACCTTGAACTGGACTGTGGGCAGATTAAGCAAACTCCGTTTCCTGAAATCTGGCGCAAATCTGAACATTTCCGCCAGTTCCGCACAAAAGAAGAATATGACGGAAAATGCGGTGTTTGTGAGTACCACAATGTTTGCGGTGGCTGCCGTGCACGCGGATACTCCATGAAAGGTTCACACATGGCTGAAGAGCCGCTGTGCAGCTATACTCCGCGTCGTCAAAAATAACACTGGCCTGTAACCGACACCATCGAGGTTGAAATGGATAAGCAACTGGACGCTGCCCTCAGCAGCATTGACCGTAAAGTTCTGACAATTATTCAATCCGGTTTCCCGATCGCGCCGCGTCCATACGAGGTTATCGGCGAACAGGTTGGTCTTACGGAAGCAGAGGCTCTGGCAACAGTGCGTTCATTAAAGGAACGTAAAATAATCAGACGCCTCGGCGCCAACTTCAACTCTAAAGGACTGGGCTGGCGCTCTACTCTCTGCGCTGCCAAAGTTTCAGAAGACAAGCTTGACGAGTTCATTGCAGAAGTTAATTCACACCCCGGTGTAACGCATAACTACTTGCGAGATCATGAATTCAACATCTGGTTTACCTTTATCGGTCCAAACTGGGACGCTGTTGTAGACACACTCAACGGCATCACAGAAAAAACCGGAATTGAGATTCTGAATCTGCCTGCAACAGCACTGTACAAAATCAAAGTTGATTTTAATCTGACAGACAAATAGCAACGGCAGACATTCAGATTATTTTTGCATTATAAATGGCGCAGTAACTGTGGAAAACAGTTGCTGCGCCATTTACTTATCCGGCACCGGATAGTAGACATCAAATCTATGCCCGACGCCTATACGCCATATATCACTGTAGTATTACTACTTTTCTACACCTGTGTAGTAATACTTTTTGCCTATTCTTTATTTATACTAGAAAAACCTGACTGTTTATATCGTTTCTTATGCAGTAAGTTATCTATCTTCAATAATAGATGTAGATTCACTCCTAAATTTCGTTCTAAATTATATGGTTCCGGATCGCTTGTGGCAGTTAGGTTTAATCTGAATACAGGTATAATTTACTATATAAACCGCGCTGCTGCAGACCTGCTTGGAATTACAATCAGTGAAAATAAAATTTGTGATGACCTTACGTATGATTCTTTTTTGTCGAACGAGTCTAAAAACAATTTTATAGAAGCTCTTAGAACGTATGGAAAAGTAGAAAATTATCCGGCTATATGCTGCATTAATAATGAGTTAATTAAAGTCCTCATTACTGCAGAAAAAGATGCGAATGACAATGTAGAAGCAATGGTGATTGATATCACGACGCATCTGGATTTGTATCAAGAAATAGAGGATCAGTATCTATTTTTGCAAAACATCCTTAACGCGCTCCCCGTCCCTGTTTTTGTACGTGACACGAGCCACCAATGTCCTTTCACGAACAATGCTTTCAAAAGAACGTTTCCCGATGAACCTGATACAACTTCCGATGCGTATTCTTTTCTTGTTTTTCCAGAACAGTACGCCCTTGCCGAACAGCCCCACTTTACTCCTCAAGGCAGTACCCATTGGCAATCTGAATTTGCCACAAGCGTAGACGGCAAACTACGGCATTTTGAAGTACACCGCCGCTCTCTTAAGAAAAAGAACGGGGATAGTTACGGGGAAGTCGGTATTGCTACAGATATTACGCACCGCAAGAAAGTTGAACAGGATTTGCGGGATACGACCAAGCGATACAAAAATCTTTTCTGGAATGCTGCTGAAGGCATTACCACTGTACTCGCCGACGGTCGGGTCACCGAAGTAAATCCTGCCATGGCAACCATTTGCGGCTATAACTGTCCGCAGCAATTCTTGCAGGAAGTTCAATTTATCAAGCAAATATGGCGTTATCCTGAACAACGCAGCGAGTACATGAATATCGTGCTCGAAAACAGGGTTGCAGTAGGATATGACTTTGAGTTTGTGCGCCGTGACGGCACCTTCGGATGGATGAAGATAAGCTCCAGCGGCAAATTTGATGAAGACGGTGAGCTTGAATCTCTGGAAACCATTGTCTCGGATATCACCCTCCAGAAAAAATCTGAAATGGAACTCACGCGCTGCGCTACCATCGACTCGATGACTGGAATCAATAACCGCAATGCGCTGGAAAAACATCTCAATGGTCTTCTCAAAGCAAAACCGCCTGTTCCGTTTACCGTTGTTTTTCTGGATTTAAACAAATTTAAGCCGATTAATGATCTCCATGGTCATTACACAGGGGACAAGGTGCTGGGAATTATTGCGAAGCGCCTTGCACACAGATGCCGTTCCACAGATTTTGCAGCACGCCTTGGTGGTGACGAGTTTATTGTCGTTCTCAGTAATGTCACAGAAGACAAACGTACAACAATGACTGAAGGATTGCTCAAAGCTGTTGAAGAGCCGATTATACTTAACGGAACAACTCATATGGTTTCTGCCAGCGCAGGGAGCAGCCAGTTTCCTGAAGACGGAACGACTATTACAGAGTTACTGAAAGCAGCTGATGCTTCAATGTATGATATGAAGCGAAGCAATAAGACCAGTAAAATTAACGAGCAACTGGAATTGCTGGCAAACAGGTAACCATACAGTAAGCGAACGGTTTATATTCTGCCTGGCACGTCTTTTTCTACTTTGCGCAAAGAAAATAGCTGCAACGCGCTTTTCCCTGCCTATTGAAACTCTACAGGACATACCTGCTGATTGTGCCCACCACTTCCAGCTCTTTCATAAAAAAAAAGCCCGACTCAAAGCAGTCGGGCTTTCTAACTGGATGGAATAAAGCTGAGCTGTGCTTAGAAACCAAATCCACTGTCGTCACTACCGGAAGCACCAAAACCGAAATCATCCGGTACGGAGCTGCCAGCGTCTTCAGCAGGTGCTTCCTCAGCAGCCGGTGCAGCTTCAGCACCGTCGGCAGCAGCTGCAACAGCTGCGCCTGCTGGAAGAGATGCAAGAGCATCTTTAACAGCACGGGAAACGATATCTTTAACAGAAGATTCAACTTCTGTTTCGTTGATTGCAACTTTACCTTCGAAAGTTTTGAGTTCTTTCTTGGCTTTTGCAAGATCAGTCTGAGCAGCATCAAGCTTACCGGAAAGATCTTCAACTTTTTTCTCGAGATCAGCAGCCTGAGCTTTAAACGGCTCAAACTCAGCAACGTTAGCCTGAAGGCCTTCGATTGCAGAAGCCTGCTCAGCAACAGTTGCTTTTGCATCTGCTAACTTATCGAGAACGATAGAAATGCTTGCCATATCAGTAGCCGGGATTGGCTCAATGGATACATTGCTGCCCAGCTTGGATGCCTGTTTTTTAGTCCATGCATCAAATGGTTCGCCTTCTTCGTAGCAACACTGCATGAAACGAGGTTCCATGCTGTAAAGCCAGCCTTTGGACATAGGTGCTACTACACCTTCTTCATCAGCGGAGAGTTCGCGCTGGGTGAGGTAGCAAAGCAAATCAGAAACATCGGTACCGCCTTTACCGGCGATGAGACCGAGGATTGTTTCCATCTTGAAAACTCTACGAGCTTCATCAGACATTGGGGCCTCCTATTATCAAGGAAAGATTTGTTTTCGTAATTGTCTTTTCTTGTTTAAGAAGTGTGCCCGCCTTGGCAGGCACATAGTCGTTTCTTATTGGCGTCCCATGTGACGTACATAGGTAAGCGCGATGGTACGGTACACAATGTGCCCAAGCTTAGACCAAGGCAGGTACGCGAAGAGCATCCAAACAGTTACCAAGTGCACGTAGTACACGGAGTACGCAATCTGGGGGATATCGGCCAAGCGGAAGAGCTCGGAGAATACGCCGGTCAGAGCGACTGCCCAGATAACATTCAACAGATACCAGTCATAGTAGTTTGACTTGCTTTTTTCTGGATCTTTACCGCGACGGGTATTGGTAAGGATAGCCATACCAACGATCAGAGCAATAGCACCAAGGTTAGCCAGAATCTTAACAGGGTTAAGCAGGTTAAGCGGTGTATGCAGCACGTCAAGCATCGGGATTACTTTTCCACCCCAGTGGAAACCAGCAATCAATCCGGTAACGACCATCAGTGCAAGGAATGCGTAGAATACAAGCAGGTGACCAGTTTTACGGTCGGACTTGTCATCGCCGCAGTCTTTGAACTTCTTATGTGTTGCAACTTCTTCAACAAGGACATCAATAAAGCACCGGAACATGGATTTTTGCTTTCCAAGTACAAGCACTTCGCCTTCCGGCTTAAAGGTAGCCAGAAGATTTTTAGCTCCCTTGAAGAATATGGCCACCATTCCGAAGAAAGTGATCATAAAAATAGGGTCAATGGTGAAATCACCAGGGAAAAGCTTACCGTAAACGATCTCGCCTTCTGGGAAGAAGGAACCGATCTGCCCTGCACGGATGAACCAAACAACGGCCCAAAGGATTGCAGGAATGGCAATAAGGTTAATCAGGTACTTAGGGCTGGAAAGCCACTTACCGATAAACGGCATCGGGTTGATGCGCTGGTATGCCATGTTACGCAGAGCTGCAAGAAGATCGCCCGGTTTTGCACCACGCGGACATAAGTCGGAACAGGTTCCGCAGTTGTGGCACAGCCAGATGTCAGGGTTATTCAGGAGCTTGTCTTTAAGCCCCCAAGACGCCCATACCATCTCCTTACGAGGGTAAGGGTTGCTTGCTGGAGAGATGGGGCAGGCTACGCTGCATGTGGCGCACTGGTAGCACTTTTTCAGCGAGTCCCCACCTACAGCTTGCAACTCTTTCACAAACTGAAGATCAGGTTCGATTCTATGAGCCATTTTCCATCTCCTCCTAGTAGCCCTTGAATGGGTTAGGACCTTTCTCGAAGACCATGTCCATGAAGCTGTCAATCATGCCAGGTACTTTATCGTACTCGTCAATAGCAACTTCATACTGCTCTACGCGGTCAGGCTCTACACCAAGGCGTTCCAGAGTTTCAGCAATGTTGTCTTTACGGCGGTTACAAATCTCAGAACCTTTTACAAAGTGGCACTGGTAATCGTCACCGTATTTACAACCGAGCAGCATAACGCCGTCGATACCTTTGGACATTGCATCAGCAACCCAGATGGCGTTAACAGAGCCAAGACAACGTACCGGAATGATACGTACATACGGGCTCCATGCTTTACCACGGATAGCAGCCATATCAAGTGCAGGGTATGCATCGTTTTCACAGGCAAGAATCAGAACGCGCGGGCCGCCTTCTTCCATATCATCCGGTACATCGATTTCACGGATCATAGAACCGATCTGGTCAATGTTGTAGTTATCAAAGGAGATAACACGTTCCGGACAAGCACCCATACAAGTACCACAGCGGCGACAGCGGCTGAAGTTTGGAAGCGGAGTGCCTTTTTCATCATCGTCCAGAGCGCCGAACGGACACTCTTCTGTACAACGCTTACACTGTGTACAACGAACAAAGTTGAATACAGGGTAGCTTAAGTCACCGGAACGAGGATGAACGGATACACCACGGTTTGCAGATTCAATACATTGAATTGCTTTCATGGTTGCGCCGATTGCATCTTCTTCTGCTGCATCCATCATCATTGGCTGACGTACACAACCTGCTGCGTACACACCGGTACGACGGGTTTCATACGGGAAGCAAATGTAGTTGGAATCTGCGTATCCGTCGAAGAGATCAAGATCTGGGAATGCAGGACCCTGACGGTAGTCAAAGTTCATTACCGGATCTTTAGCAGTTGCAGGAACAATACCTGTAGGAAGAACAACCATATCTACCGGAATTTCAACATCATCACCCATAAGAGTGTTGCCTGCAGAAACTACGAGAGAGCCGTCTTCTTCTGTAATGCCTTTGATCTCTGCTTTGGACATCATGATACCGAGACGATCCTGCGCTGTTTTGTAGTAGCGCTCATGGATGCCAGGAACAACCATGGAGTCATACAGTACGTATGCACGGCCATCTTCATGAGCATCACACAGGTAGTTCGCCTGTTTCAAAGCAACCATGGAGTTCACGTAGCTGGAGTATGCAAGGTGACGTACGGATTCTAAATCCTCATGTACGTAGCCTTCTTCCTCTTCAGAAGCAGCTTCTTCAGCTTCCACTTCTTCAGGTGCTGCGTAAATATCACCACCGGTTACTGTATCGGTATTGATGATAAAAGCGACGCGCTTTGCATCCAGCTTGCCTTCTTTAGCAAGCTTTTCATATTCAGCAGAAGTAACAACGTTTGGAATGCTGCCGTATCCGAATGGAGCGAGCAGCTCGTTATCCATTGGTTTCCAGCCGGCAGCAAGAACAGCTGCGCCTACACTGTATTCCTGACCTGCAACCTGCGCAGTGTACTGACCAGGAGTACCAGCGAGTTTTTCTACTGTTGCATTAAGGACAACCTTAATTTTTTCGTTCGCTGTTACTTCTTCAATTTTTGCTTCAAGACCGAGGTCGTGAGCTTCTTCGTACGGGAACTCAAGAGGAACAGTTTTGAGCATGTTCAGTGCTTTACCACCAAGCTGCGCATCTTTTTCCACAAGAATTACATCGTAGCCGTAGTCAGCTGCCTGCTTTGCAGCAGTAAGACCTGCCCAACCACCACCAAGAACGAGAATGGTCTTTACAGACTCAAACTCAGGCGGTTCTGGAACAGCTGTTTTCTGCAGCTTGATAATACCCATGGTCACGTAGTCTTTCGCCATGGCCATGAGAAGCTCAGGAGCAGTTCCGCCTGCAGCTGGAACAGTCCCATCCGGGTTCTTGTACGCCATTGCACATTGTTCGCGCAGGTTAATACGCTCTACAATAACGTTTTCAAACTCGTAGATATCCCAGTCAACACGAGGGGAAGAACCACAAATCGCGATTCCGTCCAGCCCTTGTTCAGCAATGTCTTTTTTGATTTCCTCGCGTGCGCTTGAAGCCGCAAGCACAGGAAAAACTTTTACTACAGGGCAGGCATCGCCAAACTTGTTAGATACGCCAGTGCTCAGCTCATCAGCATCAATAATGCCGAGTGCGGACTGGTCAAAATATACGCCAATTTTTTCGGCCATTCTACCTACCTCCCGCGAACCGTCTGGATTGCTTTAAGAGCTGCGCTGGTACCAGACTGAGCAGAGCGCATAACATCCAGAGGCTTTTGAGCACAACCAGCAGAGAAGATACCTTTAGCTTCGCCGTCAACAACAAAGCCTTCTTCGTCAAGCTCTACCCCGAACGGATTAGTATCACCTGCAAGGCTCGGCTGCATACCGGTTGCAAGCACTACCATGTCATGACGGATTTTGGCTTTATGGCCTTTTACAGCATCTTCTACTTCAACAATCACATCACCTGTTGCAGCATCTTCTTCTACGCCAGCTACCTTACCTTTCACGAGATGCAGCTTCTCATCAGCGATAGCTTTGCGCATGAACTTGTCATAACGACCAGGAGTACGCATATCGATGTAGTAAATGGTAACGTCAGCGTCTGGGTACTGTTCACGCACATACAGAGCCTGCTTAAGAGAAGCCATGCAACAGATGTAAGAACAGAAACCAAGATGATTCTGGTCACGGGAACCTGCACACTGTACGAAAGCAATTTTCTCAGGTGCTTTTCCGTCAGACGGACGAGTAATTCCGCCATCTGTAGGACCGTTAGGAGATGCGAGGCGTTCCATCTGCATGTTGGAAATACAGTTGGTAATCTGGCCTGCGCCAAGGTTGGACAGGTTGGTAACATCATATGGTTTCCAACCGGTAGCGAGAACAATGCTGCCAACAGAAAGTTCAATTTCTTTTGCAGCTTCATTCAAATCACACGCATCAGAAGCACCAACTTTAATTGCGTCGGCACTGCTCAACTTTTTCGGTTCCAGAACAAAACGGTTCGGGAACGCAAAAGGCGTGTCCATGTAAAGTGGTTTACGGGTTGCAAGTCCAAGGTTGAACTCATCTGCAACTTCACTTTCAAGAGAAGCAGCAAGTTCACCAAGGTCAGCACTGCTTGGAGCAGTACAGCGCGGGGCAATAGAAACTTTAACAGTAAAGTTTCCAGCTTCGCCTTCAACAGAATCCACAGTAGCCATTGTTAAGAACTTAACATTCGGATTCTTTTTAATACGCTGGTACTGAATCTCCAATCCACAGGATGGAGGGCAGAGCTTTGGAAAATATTTATTCAGCTGTGCCACTCTGCCGCCGAGAAACGGTGATTTCTCAACGATGTACACTTCGTAGCCGAGTTCAGCAGCTTCAAGTGCGGCAGTAAGGCCGCTGAATCCGCCTCCGACGACGAGTATGGAGTTCGACATTTAGCAATCCTCCCTACAATTGTTTCGGGCCTATAGTCAAAACGGCCTAAGCACAGACAATAAGTTGAGAGCACTTACTGTCTCAGCTTAGACCGAGTTGATAAGGGAAGAAAAAGGGGCGATTGCGGTGTCCCGCAACCGCCCCGGACGTTCAGTAAGAAGCTCTACAGATTAAGCTGTTGGAATGATCTGGTAGTAAGGCTTCTTGAAGATGGTGGTTTCACCAGTCTTCGGATCGTATTTGGAGTTAACGAAGCACTTCCATTTTTCGTCGTCAAGACCCATGAAGTCTGCACGGTAGTAGAAACCAGGGTAACGGGTTTCAGTACGGAATGCGATGTGCTGCATGTGGAGACGTACAGTCCAGAGACGATGGTAGTTTTCCCAACAACGGAGGAGTTCGTGAAGGTCACGAGCAGCCAGTTTGAGGGAGTCTTCTTCGAGCATGTCGAGGAGGTGGAAACCAGTCGCCAATGCTGCTTCAGAAGTGGTGTAGTATGTGCTACAACCGCCACCGTATTCGTCAGTTGCTTTAACCAGGCGCATCATGAAGTTCTTAGGAGAGATGTACTCTGGGTTAACAACAGGGTCGGTAGATACGTCTTTACCAGCCATGTAGTTGTCGAATGGACGGTAGATCAGCTTAGCAAGATCTTTGGAGTCTTCGGCAATTGCAGGCTTGTAGTCTTTGTGATCGATGCACCAGCGAACCATCTGCTTACCACAAATACGGCCTTCTGCGTGAGAACCGGAGGAGAACTTGTGACCAGATGCACCAACACCGTCAGCACAAGTCCAGAGGCCCATAACGGAAGTCATACGGTTGTATACCTTACCGTTTGCAGCACGTACTTTGTAGTCTTCAGGAACCCACTCTTCGTCTGGACCGGAAGTCCAGATACCACAACAACCGGAGTGGGAGCCGAGGAGGTAAGGTTCTGTTGGCATGATTTCAGAGCCAGTTTCTTCAGGCTGAATGTTCATTGCAGCCCAGAGGTTAGCCTGACCAACACACATGTCGAGGAAATCTTCCCATGCTTCAGACTCAAGGTGCTTCTGTTCAGCAGGAGTAAGAGTTTCGAATGTGGTCTGAAGTGCAGTCTTGGTATCCATGTAAATTGGACCACGACCTTCACGCATTTCACGGAGCATCATGTGGTTACGCAGACAGGTCGGGATAATGTGACCTTTAGCGTAGCCGCGATCTTCGTATGGCTTGAGCATTGCGCGGTTAGTTACGCAGTAGTCTTCGCCACGGAAGTTAGTTGCTTTAGCTTTGAAGAGAAGGAACCATGCACCAACCGGACCGTAACCATCTTTAAAACGAGCTGGTACGAAGCGGTTTTCCATCATGGTCATTTCTGCGCCAACCTGAGCACACATGGTGTAAGTGGAACCTGCGTTCCATACTGGGTACCATGCACGACCCATACCTTCACCTGTGGAACGAGGCTTGTACACGTTAACTGCACCACCACATGCTACAACCATAGCATTGGAACGGTAAACGTGAACTTCGTTATCACGAAGGTTGAAGCCAACAGCACCAGCAACGCGGTTTTCTACGTTAGCATCAAGAAGAAGCTTAACAATAAAGATACGTTCCTGAATACGCTCTTCACCGAGTGCGTTTTTAGCAGCTTCAGCAACGATACATTTGTATGCTTCACCGTTGATCATCATCTGCCAGCGACCGGAGCGAACTGGAGCGTCACCATTGCGGAGGGACTTGCCAGCAGCTTTAGCAGCAGCACCGTCGAGGTTCTTATCGTTCTCATCTTTGATCCAGCAAGGAAGGCCCCACTCTTCAAAGAGGTGAACAGAGTCATCAACGTGACGACCAAGGTCAAAGATAAGGTCTTCACGTACGAGACCCATGAGGTCAGTACGAACCATACGAACGTAGTCATCTGCAGTGTTATCACCAAGGTAGGTGTTAATCGCAGAAAGACCCTGTGCAACAGCACCGGAACGTTCAAGAGCAGCTTTATCAACGAGCAGAATTTTCAGCTCAGGTGCGTATTTTTCAGCCCAGCGAACGGCTTCAAATGCTGCACCACAGTTACCCATACCACCGCCAACCATGAGGATGTCTACATCATGTTCTACGATTGCAGGTTCAGCAATCGCAACGCCTCGTGGCTGTTCCTTAACGGGAATCATCGGCATGATAATATCTCCTTAGGAATAAATTCCGTAAAAATTAAACCGCAGAGGCCTTTTTGACCATTGTGATGTCAGCTTCTGCAACTTCGAACTTCTGACCCATAGCTTCGATCGGAGCAACGAGCTCTGCTTCAGTAAAGAGCAGTTCGTTATCGAGATCGGTTGGTTCCGGCTTACCTTCGAACGGCTTGATGGAGCCTTCTGGGGTAGTACGGATTGGGAATTTGAAGCGTTTAACATTACCGTTACGGAATTTAACGGTCCACATGATAGAATCAGCGGAACGCATTGGGATACAAGTGCCACCTAAAGGTGCAAAGTCAGCATATGGACGTGCTGTAATTGCGCCCTGAGGACAAATTTTAACACAGGAGTAGCATTCCCAGCATGCTTCTGGCTCCTGGTTGAAGGCCTTCATTTCATCTGCATCGAGAATCATGAGGTCGTTGGGGCAGATGTACATGCAAGCGGTTTTCTCGCCACCTTTGCAGCCATCACACTTGGACGGGTCTACATATGTCGGCATACCTAATCCTCCAACACAACGATTAAGGGGTTTACCTAAAAAGCTTTTTTCCCACGATGGGGTCCACCACTCGATGGAGTCGATAAAGCAGGAAACTGTTCCCGCCTCATCTAGGCTCCACCGAATCAGAGGGAGACAGCGATGCGGGCGCTTTCCGTATCGCTTGTGAAAGTTCTAACAAAGCTTTCCAGAGAAGGTCAAGCATCTTGTGCATTTTTTTCACAAAGACCTTTCGTTTTTTCTCAAAACCCTGTTTTCACTATCACTTTTTCAAGAACTAAAAATCTTGCCCTACTGGAAATATCCGAATGGACATAAGACATTTACAATTATTGGCAGGATGTTGCAAGCAATTCACAAGGAACTTTATGCTTTTTTTCACTTGCTCCGTAGCACAAAACGTCGCAAATTAAAATTTATTGTTTAATAACACAAAGTTATAGCACAAAATACTGTTTGGAGCCCATCTCATTGCTTGTTCACTCATTCACAACAAATACATTTTAGTAGCGTTATATTGCTATTGTGAAAAAAAGCACATTGCCGGCAGCGCCGCCATACCCTGTACAAAACAGAGCCAGCAGCAACACGCCATAAACAGGGCTATCTTTCCGGTTGGTTCTATAAAACGCCCTGTTCCTATTTTTATGATACAGTTTTTCAAGCAAGACTTTTTACAAGAAAGCCGTATTTCCACTTGCGACTCTAGCAGTTTCAGGCTAGGGGAACGCCACACCCACAAAGTAAGGCTACATTCCAATGAAAAAAAATATGACCCTTGTTGAAGAAATTTCCGAACTTGATCTTGAGCTCTTGAAACTGCTGGCTCGCCGATCAAAGCTTCTTAAGAAAACCCGCCGCCGTAAAAAAGAAGGTGCGGGTACTGATTCTATTTCTAATGAAAAGCGTATCCGTCTGGCCTGGGAAGAGTCTGCCTGTAAGTTCAGCAGAGATCCTCGCCTTGCTCACCAGATGTTTACTCTGATTCAGGATATTGAATTTATCTCACGTGATGACGCGGAAGACCACACAGGTTTCGGCCTCGCACCAAACACACAGCCTGTTAATGTTGATATCGCAGGCCCTGCAGCACTGGCTCCAACCCAGATCTGGATTGCACTTGCTGCAGCAAACGGTGTTGAGTGCAACCTGACAGGCATCTCTACCGCGCATCCGGTTTCAGATATTGTTAAAGCATTCAATCAGGCTGGCGCACGCCTCAGCTGGAAAGGCAACGACCTTTTCTGCAAGGAAGCAAAAGCGCTTGATTTTGCGGACAAGGTTATCTTTGCAGGTAATAGCGAATTTAACGTATACCTCCTTGCACTTCAGGCTGCTGCAAAACACGGCACAATGAAGCTTACCGGAGGCTCTGCACTTAAGGATGCTGACATTTCAGCATTCCGTAACTTCCTCACACAACTCGGTGCCCGTATTGCACACGTTGTTCCACGATCAAATGGCCTTCCGGTACGTCTTGAGTGCTCCGGCCTTATTCCGGAAACTGTTGCTATTCCAGACACCCTTTCCGAAGAAGCCGTTATTGCTACACTCGTTGCCGCAACAACCTGGGGCACAAACGTAGCAATCGATCTTTCCCAGAACGACGCTGCTGCTAACGCGCTCGGCATTGTGACGCCGATCTTTGAATCCGCAGGTATTGAGTACACTGTTGAAGGTACTACCTGCACAATCCTTGCTGATGAGCCGGACTTTCCTGTATATCCTGCAATCACCATGGACCCTACAATCTGTGCGAGCCTTCTTGCGTACCCTGCCTTCACCGGCGGTAAAGTTACCCTGCGAGGCACATGGCCGGCTGAAACTTCTGAAGCCGACTCTGTCATTGCACTGCTCAAATCCGTCGGCCTCACTGTTGCAGTAAGACCGGACAGCATTACTGCCGCCAAACCGGAACGCGGTCACTCCACTGACCAGGTTGACATGCAGGGTCTGCCAGCAAGCTACTTCCCGCTTGCCATGGCACTTACCTGTATTAAAGCTGCTGCCACCAAGGAACCTGTTGAACTCCCTGCTGCTCCTGCCGGTACTTCCATTGAAGTTATCGAAAGCTTTGCAGCACAGGCCAACATGCTGCTTGATGATAATAAAGTGCATCCAAATGCGGACATTCCGCACGCAACAGTGTGGACAAGCCCTGATGCTTTCTGGACCATGGCACTTGGACAGCTTGCGTTTATCAACCGCCCGCTCCAGCTTGCCAACCCAGGCAGCATTACCGATCTGATGCCTACATTCTGGATGTTCTACAACACACTTCCGGAACCTACTATGGTTCGTAAGCCAAGAGAGGAACAGAGTGGAGACAAGCCAAAAAGACGCAGAGTCTTTGCCGACGACAATTCCAGAGGTAGAAGCGCTGATTAAGCAATACGACAGCGAACTCAAAGCCATTGAGGACGCGTTTCGTGAACTCGTTGCTTCTGAAGACCCTGCAAAAGGCGTCTTTCATGCAAGCGAAATTCACGAGAACCGTCAGCAAAAAAACATTGCAGAGGTCAACAGACAGTTTGCAGTGAACAGACGGAACAGACTTCGCATGGAAGCTGAGCCATTTTAGAATTAAACGCCGTACTTACACAGTACGGCGTTTTTTTATATTTCCTCATCTGGACAGTTGCTGCAAGATTGCCTATCAAATTCGAATAACAATTTAGTAAATTTCGACGCATTTTATACGAGGTATCTCATGCAACTTCTTTCTTCTCAGATTTCTGGATTCATCGATAAATCCTCATGGATCAGAAAAATGTTTGAATCCGGCATTGCCCTGAAAAAACAATACGGCGCAGATGCTGTGTGCGACTTCAGCCTTGGCAACCCTGACGTACCTGCCCCTGCGATGGTAGGTGAAATTCTTGGCAATCTCGCTAAAGACGCTGCGGCTCCGTTTACATTCGGCTATATGCCAAATGGCGGCTTCCCATGGGCCCGCCAGATTATTGCTGATTTAGTCAAGAAAGAACAAGACGTTGAAATTTCAGCGGACGATGCCATTCTCACCTGCGGTGCCGCAGGCGCCATGAATGCCTTTTTCCGTGCTGTTATGGAACCGGGTGATGAAGTTCTGGCTGTAGCTCCGTTCTTTGTTGAATACGGCTTCTATGCTTCCAACCATCAGGCTGTATTCCGCACCGTGATGTCCGAGCCGGATACCTTTGCACTTGATATTGATGCCATTGACGCAGCCATCACCCCGAAAACACGCGCTCTCATCATCAACTCACCGAACAACCCGACCGGTGCCGTGTACACAAAAGAAGAGCTCACAGCGCTTGTTGCGGTATTAGAAAAACACACCAAAGCGAACAACCGCCCTGTATACCTCATCTCTGATGAGCCATACCGCTTCCTTGCTTTTGACGGTGTGGACGTTCCAAGCATTCTTCCACTGTACGACTACGCTATTGTAATGTCCTCCTTCTCCAAGAACCTTTCCATGGCAGGTGAACGGGTCGGATACATCGCGGTTACCCCACGCATGGAAGAGAGACAGCAGCTTATTAACGGCCTCATGCTGACAAACCGCATTCTCGGTTTCGTCAACCCGCCTGTTGTGGGACAGCACATGCTCAAAGCAGCGCTTGAAGCACAGGTAGACCCGGCAATCTACGAACGTCGTCGTGACGCTATGGCAAAAGTACTTTCTGATGCCGGTTACGACTTCCACCTGCCTAAAGGCGCATTCTACTTCTTCCCGAAAGCACCGGGTGGAGATGATGTCGCATTCTGCAGCCGTCTCATGGAAGAAAAGATTCTGGCAGTACCTGGCTCCGGTTTTGGCGGCCCGGGCTACTTCCGCCTTACATTCTGCGTTGATGAAGAAGTTATTCAGCGTTCTGCGGATGGATTCAAACGGGCCATTTCCGGTTTCTAACGATATACGCTGCTACAACGGGAACTATCCCACAGTACGAATTGAAATTAATTTGCACTGTACACAACATACAAAAAGCCAAAGTTTTTTCAGACTTTGGCTTTTTTGATAACAGAACAAGGCGGGGTTTCTGGCAATATTATTATTCCCTGTTGAATTCTAATTCCTTTCAGTACTCAAAAAAAATCCATTAAATAACTGAACTTCCAAATCAATAAGCCTATGTTTTCCCCAGCGATATAAGTCAACTAACACCTCATTGAATGAAGCAAGGAGCAGCCGATGCAAATTGATATGCATTATTACGGAACCTATACCTTGGCTCGAGTTGCAGGACTTGATCAGGACACTGCCGAGCTTATTGCCACTGCTTCCCAGTTTGTTGACGACAACACGACGGCTTCTTCCATACGCTTTGCTGACGGTGGGCAAATGACGATTACTCCTACAGGGCACCATTTTCAGCATGCAGAGAACATTTCCTCCAGCGCACAGCGCTCCATCTGGATTCCATTCCACTTTTTACCCGGAGCCTCGGGTGACACATTCACGGAACGCCTTATCTGCAAGAAAAACAGTCCGACAGCAGCAGAAATGACAGAAAACCACCTCAGGCTTTCTCACAAGACTTTTGCTCCCATGCTCATGGGAATTACTGCGCATGTGCTTGCCGACACCTTTGCTCACTACAACTTCTCCGGCGCCAGTTCCCGTAAAAACAATATTGCCTCCGGCACGGTCTGCATTCAGGAGCCAGTGAGCGAGCAACCTGCACTGGCAGAAGAACAGGCACGCTTCTTTGAGCGCTTCCAGTGCACCCGACCTAACATTCGCATACTTTCTGAAGAAAAACTGGTAGGGACACTTGGACACGGGGCTGCTGCCTCATACCCAGATATTCCCTATCTGGCGTGGTCGTACAAAACAGAAGACGAACCAGCAAAAACTGTACGTCGATACAATCCAGACGACTTCATGGAAGCAGCAGAAACGCTGTACGCCCTGTTCACAGCATTTGCGAAACAACGTCCTGACCTTACAGACGCCCACCCTGTGCCATTTGATATCATTCAGGATTCACTGGCTATAATCTTTGCCAGTCCGGGCAATAAACATCAGCGGTCAGGCTTCTGGCAATTTGCTATGGCTCAGGGGGCATTTCTGGAGGGCCGGCAGGAAGAAATCCCGCCGTATATGGGACAGATGTGGAAAGACCGGTGCGAGGAACTGGCAAGCTGTCCGGATTGCGCGCTTATTACTGAAATGGATATCTTTAAATTTTATCAGGCAGCCGACATCCACAGAACATATGTGTTACGGGAGCTGCTCCCTGCTTTCGATATCAGTGTGCTGTAATGCAAACATCAAGTGATGCCCGCTTCCCTTGTACCTGAAGCGATATATTCCATATATTCGTTCATGGTCATACCTTCAAACACAATGGAAATGGCAGCATCATCTTCAGCACGAAGAGCAAAACCAAGCTCGAAATCCCCTTCAGCGCTCCGGCTCTCTACAGGGCTATTGTCCCTCAGAGTCTCCACTCGCTCCACTTCTAGAACTGAATCCAGCGTAATGGCATCTCGACCCAATTCAAAGCTGGCGACACGCAACTGGGTGCCGTCCAGATATTCATCTAGTTTAAGAGTAGCTTCATCCATAGAAGCAAAGTCTATCTTCACCACGGGCAGAGTATCACCGCCGCCAATTTTATTTTCAGCAAATGCAAGCGGCCCAAAACTACCGCCACCTTGCACCAGAGGAGAGTCTCCTCCCTGCGGGTCAAATACGATTTGCGTGTTACCGTCCCCACGCTCATGCGGGGCAGGGAGCGGCAACGGAGCCACAGGATCAATCACAACTGGCGTACCTATGTTAATAGGTTCACCATCATAAAAATGAATCATCTCCTCATCAAGCGAGTCAAGGCGCTCACCGCTCAACAACTCTGACAACGGATCAGATTTATGTGGTGACGAAGGAGCTTCAACCACTTCCCGATATTCAGAAGCGTGATTGTTATATTTAAACGAATCAAAGTCAGGCGCAGGCTCCCATTCATGAATAATTTCACCAAACTCAATATTGTCTCTATATCCAAGCATTGGATATAATGAATGACTTTCTTCAATACCGCCAGAACTACGCTGCATCAACCCAGTGGAATGAGCTACATTGACAACTTGTTCTGCAAACTCTCCAAATGGATCTGGCGGGGCAGAATGCAAAGCGGCATCAGACAAGTAAGCAGAATTCAGCCCGTCGACTTCAAAGACACGACTGGTGGCGGAAATATATTCCTCAGGCGAAAGCTGCTGAATGGCCTCAGATGCTATTACTACATACGCACCCTGCAGCATCATCGCCAGCGGAGTTCCTGAATCTATAGAAGCTGCAGCTCCTTCAAGAACAATTTTTTCTCCACTGACTTCTAACACGATGTCTGAACCACTATGCGCAACCTGTACATCCGAAGCGGGAAAGGTGGCATAAATCCTTTCGCCACCATGCAACGTGATATGGCGTTCTTCTCCGGCCACAGGCTTTTGCAGCAAAAGCAAGGGAGCAGCTGATGAGGTGAGAATTGAATGCATAATTCTGACTCTAATCCTTACGGTCGTTAACAATATAAGTTTGAGTCCAAATCTAACAGTATTCTACATTGTATCCGTTTGATATTATAACATGTTTAATATGGCTAACCAACCAATGCCAGTATGCGCACCACCAGTGTTCACCCACTGCGGCCAGAACACACCAGCGCCGTTGGCTACCTTTTATAATCCTCCCTGCTGCTGGGAGTTTGTAAAATGCATACTTTCCTTTCAGAATGAAATGCAGTACACCTCGCTTGCCGGTTGAGGGGCTTAGGCATCTGCCATTCTAAACTTGACTTATTTCGTAATCTCACTTAACGAACCATCTCTTATGTCTATCTTGCGGAGTGCTGATGTTTGATACCTTATCTGACAGATTAAACAGTGTATTTGAAAAGTTCAGTGGTCAAAAGACCTTGAACGAAGAAAACGTACAGGTTGGCCTGAGAGAAGTGCGCCTTGCACTGCTCGAAGCAGACGTTAACTTTAAAGTCGTAAAAGAATTTATCGCCCGTGTCGGCGAAAAATGCCTCGGTCAGGATGTACTGAAAGGTGTCAACCCTGCGCAGCAGGTAATCAAGATAGTACACGACGAGCTTGTAGACTTGCTTGGTGGCGACACCACAGAACTTGATCTCACAGGCACGAAACCGACAGTCATTATGATGGTCGGTTTGCAGGGTTCCGGTAAAACTACCTCCTCTGCAAAGCTTGCCAACTTACTGCGCAAGCAGAACAAAAAGCCGTTCCTTGTTCCGGCTGACATTTACCGCCCTGCTGCTATTGACCAGTTGCACACACTGGCAAAACAGCTCGGTATTCCTGCGTACCAGTCCACTCCGGACATGAATCCGGTGGATATCGCAAACGCTGCGCTTGCTGAAGCAAAAGAGCAGGATTGCGATGTGGTACTCATCGATACCGCGGGTCGTCTGCACATTGACGAACAACTGATGGAAGAACTTTCCAACATCAAACGTGATGTTGCTCCTCAGGAAATCTTGTTCGTTGCTGACGCCATGACTGGTCAGGATGCGGTAACTGTTGCCGAATCATTTAACGAGCAACTTGAAATTTCCGGTGTAGTACTCACCAAAATGGATGGTGACGCACGTGGTGGTGCAGCACTTTCCATTAAATCCGTTACCGGCAAATCCGTTAAATTTGTCGGTATGGGTGAAAAACTTTCTGAGATGGAAGTATTCCATCCGGACCGTATTGCAGGTCGTATCCTTGGAATGGGCGACGTGCTTACGCTCGTTGAAAAAGCGCAAGCTGAAGTAAGCGAAGAAGAAGCCGAAGAAATGGCTCGCAAGATGCAGAAAGCGGAATTCGACTTTGAAGATTTCCGCACCCAGATGCGCCGCATGAAAAAACTCGGTTCTCTGGACAGCATTTTGAAAATGATTCCGGGCATGGGGGCGCTCAAGAACAAACTTGGCGATCTCAATGTACCGGACAGCGAACTGAACCGCATTGAGGCTATTATCAACTCAATGACGAATCAGGAACGTCGCAATCCGCAGCTCATCAATCAGAGCCGCAAAGAACGTATTGCTAAAGGTTGTGGTCTTAAACTCAAAGACGTTAACGACCTCATTAAAAGCTTTACCCAAATGCGGCAGATGATGAAACAAATGATGGGCGGCGGTAAGGGCAAAAAAGGTAAATTCCCTAAACTCCCTGGCATGGGTGGTTTAGGTGGCGGCGAAATGCCTGATATGAATGCTCTTGGCGGCATGGGCGGCATGCCTGGCATGGGTGGTTTACCTGGAATGGGTGGCCTCCCGGGCATGGGCGGACTTCCTGGAATGGGCATGGATGATTCCTCCGGCCCGTCCAAAAAGGAGCTCCAGAAGAAGCGCGACGCCCGTAAAAAAGAAAAGAAAAAGAAAAAACAGGGTCGTAAGAAGAAGTAATTACGCTCCTGAATAAAGAAATACGCTGACTCAACATTGTCAGTATTGCTTTCTTAAAAAAAAACCATATGATTACAAAATATAATGGGAGAACAACAATATGGCCGTTAAGTTGAGACTGACCCGTATGGGCAACAAGAAGCGTGCATTTTACCGCGTGGTGGCTGCTAACAACCTGAGCCGTCGCGACGGACGTCCTCTTGAGTACCTCGGTTACTACAACCCTATGGTTGAACCAGCTGAAATCAAGCTCGACATGGAAAAGATCGAGAAATGGCTTGCAGAAGGCGCTGAGCCTACTCCAACCGTTCGTGGTCTTATCAAGAAAGCTAAGTAGCTTTTTCTATTGACAGCTTTCTCTCAGCAGGTCATCGATAGCTAATATTGATATCATGCTGAACAACGAGTGGAGGTGAGTCGTGTTGAAAGATCTAGTTGAGTATATCGCTAAGTCACTGGTGGACAACCCTGACGAAGTTATCGTTACCGAAGTTGAAGGCGAACAGACATCTGTACTTGAACTCAAGGTTGCAAAAGAAGACCTTGGCAAGGTAATCGGCAAACAGGGACGCACTGCTCGCGCAATGCGCACCATCCTCGGCGCCGCCTCCACAAAAGCCAAGAAACGTTCTGTTCTTGAAATTCTTGAATAGAACGCCCTAAGGGCACATGACTGAAACTCATTTCATTGAAATTGGATTGATAGTCAAGCCACACGGATTGCGGGGGGAAGTCTGCGTTAATTACTTCGCAGACTCCCCTTTTCTCTTGAAAGGCTCAGTATGGCTTCAAAAAGGCAAAAGTAACCCTGTTGAACACAAGGTTGTATCTTCCCGCCCTCACAAGGGGCAGGAATTACTTACGCTTGAAAGTTGCCGTGATAGAAACTGTGCTGAAGAATTACGCAATGTGAAGGTTTTGGTTCCCGATGTTGATCTGCCGGAACTCACTGAAGAAGAAGTGTATCTGCATCAGCTCGAAGGCATGACTGTACTGCTTGAAGACGGCTCAAAACTCGGCCGTATCACCGCATTCCAGTTTAACCTTGGTGCTGAAGTCTGGGTTATTACAACCGAAGACAAGAAAGAAGTACTCTTCCCTGCTACAGAAGAATTTGTCAGAAACATCGATCTTGAAGAAGAAACTATAACCATAGCGCCGCCTCCCGGCTTGCTGGATATTTACCTAAGCGAGAAGTAGCGCACATTATGCAGTTTAACATTGTCAGCCTTTTTCCAGAGTTTTTTGACTCTGCGTTAACATGCGGGCTTATGAAAAAAGCGTCAGACTCCGGTCTGGTCGCTTTTGATTTTCACAACCCGCGCACCTTTGCAACTGACAGGCATCAGACTGTTGACGACCGTCCGTACGGCGGTGGTCCCGGCATGGTTCTGATGCTTGATCCGCTTGTTCAAACACTGCGCAGTATCAAAAAACCGGGGCGCATCCTCATGATGGCGCCAAAAGGAAAGCCCTTCACCCAGAAAATGGCTAAAGAGCTTTCCTCAGAAGAAAATATTACTGTTATTTGCGGACGGTATGAAGGATTTGATGCCCGCTTAGAAGAGCTTTTCGACATCGAACCGGTTTCCATCGGAGACTATGTTCTTAACGGTGGCGAAACAGCTGCTCTTTCAATAATCGAATCTACCGCCCGTCTTGTTCCGGGTTTCATGGGACACGATGACTCCGGTGAAGAGGAAAGCTTTTCCTCAGGACTGCTCGAATATCCTCACTACACTCGCCCAGTCGAGTTTGAGGGATTGACGGTTCCCGAAGTCTTACGTTCCGGTGACCATAAGCGCATTGCAGAGTGGCGCAAGGAACAATCGCTGAAACTTACCCTGCACCAGAGACCAGATATTCTTCAATGCGCCCCACTCGACGCTAATGACATGGAAACATTGAAGAATGAAGACAGAGAACGCATCGGAAGAAACCTTTATTGTGCACTGGTACACTATCCGGTTGTCAATAAAGAAGATAAATCTGTTGCAGTTTCTTTGACAAATCTCGACATTCACGATATAGCCCGCTGTTCATGCACCTATGGTCTTGGTGGGTACTATATTTCAACCCCGATTGAAGACCAGCAACAGATGCTTGCAGATATTCTCAAGCACTGGGTAACAGGGGCGGGAACAACTGCTAACCCCGATCGTGGGGAAGCCCTACAAATTATCAAGGGCGTCCGCTATGTCGAGGAAGCAATCGAGGATATTATAGAGCGTACCGGCCAACGCCCTCTACTGGTTGCGACGAGTGCCAGAGGGGCTGGCGACATGCATTACGAACAAGTACGTGACGTAATCGTGGACCGACCGATATTGCTCCTGTTTGGTACAGCTCACGGTCTTGCACCGCAGATTCTGGATATGTGTGACAGAACACTGCGACCGGTCAGGTATCTTGATGGATACAACCACTTATCTGTAAGAACCGCAGCTGCTATCATCATTGACCGGATATTGGGTGATGCCTTATAGGGCTCCCCGTAACGTAATTTTTTAACGCAGACTCGTGCTGCGAAAAAAGGCATTTAACATGACTATTATCGAAAAAATCGAACGCGAACAGCTTCGCATGGATATCCCTGAGTTTAACGCTGGTGACACTGTTAAAGTTCACATGCGTATTATCGAAGGCGAAAAAGAACGTATCCAGGTTTTCCAGGGTGCAGTAATTCGTATCAGCAAAGGTACAACCAACGCTACTTTCACCGTTCGTAAGATTTCTGACGGTGTTGGTGTTGAGCGTGTATTCCCTATGCATTCCCCTTCCATCGAACGCGTTGAAGTTGTTCAGGAAGGCCGCGTTCGCCGTAGCCGCCTTTACTACCTCCGTAACCTCAAAGGTAAAGCTGCTCGTATCAAGCCGAAAAACCGCTGGTAGTCTCAGGACACCATCAATTAGTTTTTCAAAGGGAGTTGGCGATGCCAGCTCCCTTTTTTACGGTCAACTAACTCTATATTCTCTGCGCAACACATGCTAGCTTAGCTACGGTAACGCAACGGTACGCTTATGAAACAGAATACGCTTACGCTTTTTACCCCTTCATCCGAGGAAGCTGACTGGCCTACGCCGTTTGCAGGCATTGACGAGGCAGGTCGCGGTTGTCTTGCTGGCCCTGTTGTTGCCGGAGCCTGTATTCTTGATCCGTCCAACCCTATTGAAGGGCTGACAGATTCAAAAAAGCTTACGGAAAAACGCAGGCAGACTCTGTATCCGCAGATAAAAGAAAAAGCCCTTGCGTGGGGAATCGGCGTTGCCTGGCCGGAGGAGATTGACCGTATCAACATCCTCCAGTCCACATTCCACGCCATGCACCGAGCTGTAGAATGCCTTCGGGTTTCACCTGTCTTCCTTGCCATTGACGGTAATGCAACTATTCCGAAAGAAATCGCAGGGACGATTGACCAGCAAGCTATCGTCAAAGGTGACTTGAAAATCCAAGCTATTTCCGCAGCCTCGATTCTTGCAAAAACATTCCGTGATGATCTTATGGTCAAACTGGATAAACGTTACAATGGATACGGTTTTGCAGGGCATAAAGGCTACGGCACAAAAGAGCACATTGCAGCCATTGCCGCAAAAGGCCCATGCAGAATGCATAGGCTCACTTTCGCAAAAGTAAAGCCTGAGCCGCCAACACAGGAACAAAATTCGCTATGGTAGCAGATCACCTTGCAACTGGTACAGCCGGAGAAAACGCTGCGGCCGAATATCTTGCCGGACACGGGTACTCCATTGTCACCCGCAACTGGCGGGCTAAACAGCTGGAGCTGGATATTATCTGTACCAAAGGTGATACTGTTATATTTGCAGAAGTGAAAACCCGCTCCTGTTCAGGTATGGGCACAGCGCAGGAAGCTCTGTCCGCACACAAAATTTCAAAGCTGTGCAAAGCAGCGCAGCTGTATATTTCACAACATAATTTATGGGATACACCCTGCCGGTTTGACCTGCTTGCAGTGACAAGAACCGGCAATACGTATCAGGTGGAGCACATACAAGATGCCTTCGAACTCTCCCAGCTTATGGGTGGTGGCAACACCGCTTGGCAACCATGGTGATCTTTCTCCACGAGCGCGAGAAGTGCTCGAATCTGTCGATATGGTGCTTGCAGAAGATACCCGCCGTACCGGCCTCCTCTTTAAATCTACAGGTGTGACTGCAAAAAAACTGGTAAGCTTCCATGATCACAATGAAGAAGCAAAAGCACCCGGCATTATTGCAGCAATGGAAGAAGGTCAGGTCTACGCAGTTGTATCCGACGCAGGAATGCCGCTTTTTTCAGATCCGGGTTTCCGTCTTGTAAAACTTGCGAGAGAAAAGGGGATCTGCGTTTCTGTTGTTCCAGGCCCGAGTGCCCCGCTTACCGCTCTTGCAGCCAGTGGTATCGCACCGCAGCCTTTTACATTCATCGGTTTTCCTCCGCGAAAAGCCAGTGATCAGAAAAAGCTTTTTGAAGAATTTTCCAATCTTCGCTCCACGCTTGTTTTCTTTGAACGTAAAAACCGTTTGGCAGCAACGCTTCAAGCTGCCTATGAAGTTCTCGGCCCCCGCGAACTATGTGTTGCACGGGAATTGACCAAGCTTCATGAGGAGTTTATTCTAGGCCGTCTTGAAAAACATCAGGAAATACCACAGGATTTATTAGGCGAAATCACCGTTGTTATCGGCCCGCCGGAATCCGGTGGTAAAACAAGTGAAGAAGAACTGCTGAAACTTATTGCTGAAGAAACAGCCCTTGGCGGCAAACCAAAAGAAATTGCCAGACGAGTCAAGGAAGAAGCTTCAGGATGGACAGTAAAAGCCGTCTATCAGTTTATGCAGGATAACTAAGCCCGATACGTAGTACACTCAGGATTTCCTATGCTTACTGCCCGCACTCTCATAACTTGCTTTTTCCGTACGTATCTTGTCGGTACGGGATTCAACACCCGCGGCCTGCAAAATACAGGTCTGGTGTTTGCAATGGAGCCAGGGCTGCGGGAGCTATATAAAAATCCTGAAGAGCTGCGCGAAGCCAGAAGCCGTTATCTGGAACTATATAACACACATCCGTTCTGGACGCCTCTTCTCATAGGCGTATTTCTCTCACTGGAATCGCATATTGCCCGCGGCAACTTGCCGTCCAAAATGCTCAGTTCCGTGAAAGAAACAACAACCTACACTCTTTCTGCAATTGGCGACTCCTTTTTCGGAGGCAGCCTGCTTGCCATGTGGGCTCTATCCACCGTGTGCATGCTGGTTGCAGGGTTTGATATCCTTGCCCTGTCTTGGACGCTGCTACTATTTGCAGCCTTGCAGGTTTTCAAATTCTTCACCTTTGTTACCGGAGTCCGGAACGGACTACAGATGATCACAACACTTAAGAGCTGGGATCTTATCAACTGGGGAGACCGTATAAAAATGGTCAACTCCCTGATCCTTGTCCTCATGTTGTATATCTTCTGGCCGGGAACCCACGACATTCCTGAGTGGTCGCTTATTGCGGGCACTTTACTAAGCGCAAGTTTTGTTGTGGGAAGACTGCATTTATCACGTGTATTGCTTGTATATCTTTTACTCTTTCTTATGTTTTTTATACTCCCGTGGATTAGCAATGTTATTCCACTTTCCCCAATGTAGAGGAACTGACGAACAATGGAACCATCAGGTGAAAATAACAGCTTAGAAGTAGTTGTTTGCGTAGAAAACGAGCTGGGGCTGCATGCACGCCCTGCTGGCAAAGTAGCTCAACTTGCGCAATCATTTCAGGCTGACATTGCTCTTTGTGTGGCAGATCAAAGAGCAGACGCAAAATCCATTCTGGACATTCTCTCCCTTGCGGCACCGCAAGGCACAGAAATTTGTATTAAAGCTTCCGGCTGTGACGCCAGTGAAGCCCTTGAACAGATCGGTCAACTTTTTCATGACAAGTTCGAAGGGGATACATAGTGGCTCGTAAAATTCTTCGCGGCATTCCTGTTTCTGCTGGTATTTCAATTGGTAAAGCCTATTTTGTTAACCGTCAGAAAGAGCGCCGTATTCCGCGCGAAACTATACCGCACCATCTTGTTGCAATTGAAACCCAGCGTCTTCGCAATGCCGTTGAAGAAGTACGGCAGGGATTCATGGATGCACGCGCGCGCGTTCCTGAAGAATTGAAAGAACATGGAGCCATTATCGACTCGCACCTGATGATTTGTCAGGACCCGAAGCTTGTCGAATCAGCAGCGAAGAACATTGAAGAACGTGCCATCACAGCGGAATGGGCGCTGGAGCGCTCCATCAATGCTATAGGCAAAGCCTTCAGTGCCATTGATGACCCGTATATCCGTGAACGAATGCAGGACGTACGTGTTGTCGGTGATAAAATCATGCAGGCACTTATCGGTACCCCAAAACCGGTTGATCTTCCGGCAGGCCGCCGCGTTCTTATGGCGCATGACCTGACCCCTGCTGATGCCATTGAGCTTGAGCTTAGCAAAATTATGTCCTTTGCTACCGCTGAAGGCGGCAAAACTTCCCATACCGGTATTCTTGCCCGTTCCCTGCAGATTCCTGCCATTGTTGGCGTGGAAGACCTTGAAGATTCTATCAGGGACGGCGATCTGGTCATTATTGATGCCCTTAAGGGACTCATTTTCATCGATCCGAGCGAAGATGAACTTGCCCATTACGGTGACAGAAAATACCAGTTTGAAGATTATCAGAAAGCCATTGTTAAACAATGCCATCTTCCAGCTGAAACTGTTGACGGGTACAGACTGGAAGTATGCGCCAACATAGAGCTTGCAGAAGAGCTTGTGCAGGTAAAAGATAATGGCGGCGAAGGTGTGGGGCTGTACCGTACCGAGTATGCTTTCTTCAATAAAAGCAACATGCCGGACGAAGAAAAATTATACGAGGAGTATGCAACCCTTGCAGAGCAGCTTGCTCCGCAAAAAGTAATTTTGCGTACCCTTGATGTAGGCGCTGACAAACTTCTGGACGAACAGGCAATGCTTGATGAAGCCAACCCCGCACTGGGATTGCGCGGAATCCGCTTCTGCCTGCGTTACCAGAACGTGTTCCGCATGCAGCTCAGAGCAATGCTGCGCGCCTCTGTTCACGGCAACGTTGCTATTATGTTTCCGATGATCTCCGGCTTAAAAGAGTTGCGTCAGGCACGTTTTGTACTTAACTCTGTAAAAAGCGAGCTTGATGCCGAAGGCGTCGCCTATAATCCGGATATTCCGGTAGGTATTATGATCGAGCTGCCAAGTGCAGTGATGATTGCTGATACGCTTGCCCGTGAGGTTGACTTCTTCTCCATCGGGACAAACGACCTTATTCAATATTCGCTGGGTATCGACAGGACAAACAAACATGTGTCCTATCTATACCAGCCGCTGCATCCGGCCATTGTACGGTCAATAAAATTTGTTATTGATGCCGCGCACAAAGAAGGCATCGAAGCATCCGTATGTGGCGAAGTAGCATCAGACCCGTATTGTGTGCCGATTTTGATGGGCATGAGGGTTGACGGAATTTCTATTGCGCCGCAAGCTATTCCGGGAATTAAACGCGTAATCCGCCAGATTGATATGGAAGAATGTATTGAGCTGCTGGGCGATGTTCTCACACACGCCACCGTATCCAGAATCAATACCAAAGTTCGTAAGCGTATTTTCAAACGCTTCCCTGAAGAACTGTCTTTCTTCGCATCACTCATTGAGCAGGATGATATAACGGAACCGTAATGAGTAAAAAGAAAAAGAAAAAAAGTGGCGGCAGTTCCATTGCCGTTAATAAAAAAGCACGCCGTTACTACGAAGTGCTTGATACACAGGAAGCCGGAATTGCTCTGCGCGGCACTGAAGTAAAATCCATGCGCGCAGGACAGGTTGCCTTCAAGGACAGCTACATCAGCTATAAAGACGGAGAAGCATGGCTTATCGGTCTGCACATTGCTCCGTACGAAAATGCCGGCTACTCCCAGCATGATCCCGACGGTGACCGCAGACTGCTGCTCCACCGCCGTGAAATTGAAATGTGGATGAGCAAGGTGGAACAAAAAGGTCTTACCGTTGTTCCGCTGAAGCTTTACTTCAAAGGTTCACGCATCAAGCTGGAAATTGGTCTGTGTCGTGGTAAAAAACTGCACGACCAACGTGAATCAATTAAGCAGCGTGATGCTGCGCGCGATCTTGCGCGTCAGATGCTGGATCGATAACTGTATTTTCTCTATGCCGGAAATAACGCATTAGTGCGTTCTTTCCGGCATATTCTGTTGTATGATCAGATAGAAATTGAGCAGCAGACACTACTCCACCCTGCAGGCAACCATGCACTACCATCGGGTTGTCTCACTCCTGCTGCCGGATTTATGGCGTATCAGCCCTGATCTACACTTTATATAGAAACGTACCACATGGCTGGGGTGTCTACCTCCAAATGTCATCCAGCCATTTTCAGGATAGATGTATGTCGTTACTTTCTCTTCCGCAGCGTAGATTTTTACAAGACCTTTTCCCCGGCTCCGACTGTTTGTTATCGCCTGAGGAAATGGTTGTATTCGAAGCCGATGCAAGCCGTCTTGAAGGCACCCCGCTTGCTGTTGTCCGTCCGGAAACAGAAGAGCAGATTATTGAGTTGATGCGCTGGGCGCACGCCGAGCGTATGCCGCTCTACCCACGTGCCCGTGCCACCAACGTTGTCGGACTATGCGTTCCTCAAAAGCCGGGAATCGTTGTCTCGACACTGAAAATGGACAATATTCTGGAAGTCGACTCCGACGACTTCATCACCCGCGTTGAACCGGGGGTAATCACCGGTGATCTGCAAAAACGTGTTGAACAGGACAAGCTGTTCTACCCGCCAGACCCTGCAAGCTTAGGAATCTCCACCATCGGCGGAAATGTTGCCACCTGTGCCGGTGGCATGCGTGCGCTCAAGTACGGCGTTACCCGCGAATGGGTGCTCGGCTGCAAGGCTGTTCTTCCCGGAGGAAAAACCATTACCTGCGGCGGGCGTAACCACAAAAACGTGGTGGGGCTTGATTTACTGCGTCTTCTCACAGGCAGTGAAGGAACGCTTGCGTTTTTGACAGAACTCACACTCAAGTTGATTCCGAAACCTGAATCAACCGCGTCTATTCTTGCCGGATTTGCCAACCTTGAAGAAGCACTTCACGCGATCAAAATTATGTTTAAAGCAGGAATGCTCCCTGCCGCGCTGGAATTCATGGGGCCTGAAGTGCTCAACGCACTTTCCAATGCCGGAGCTGTTCCGTGGCCTTCCACTGTAACGGCATCTTTGCTGCTACGGTTTGATGGTTCGCATCAGGCGCTCAAGGCAGACCTTGAAAAAGCTGAAGCGATATTTAAAGCCTGCAATGTCCTGTGGTCTACCACCGGCATTGGCAAAGACGAAGAGGAACCGCTCTGGGATGTACGCCGTTCCATTAATCCGGCTTCATTTAAAGTGGCTCCTAATAAATACTCTGACGATGTCACCGTGCCGCGTGGCAAGCTGCTGAAAGCAGTAACCGGCATCCGGAAAATTTCTGAAAAACACACGCTGCCTATTCTGACCTTCGGGCATGTAGGCGACGGTAATATTCATGTGAATATTATGTACGATGCATCCGATACGCAGGAACTGGCGCGAGCCAATGCCGCCAAGAAGGATATTTCTGAATTTATCCTATCACTTCAGGGAACACTTTCCGGTGAACACGGAGTGGGACTGGTCAAGGCTCCATATGTCCACCTGCAACTCAGTGAAACAGAACGCTCACTCATGAAGCAAATCAAACACGTATTTGATCCGCACTGTATTATGAACCCGGGCAAGGCGTTTTAGGGATAGCATAATGACACACGAAAACTCACAGACAACTTCCCCTGAAACAGAAAAAATGACGAAAAAAGAGCGTGAAGCTGCGTGCATTCTCTGCGGCAAATGCGTTTCTGTATGCCCCGTCTATTTAGCGACCAAACAGGAAGAGCTGGCTCCAAAGGCAAAGCAGCGCACCATTGCTGCGCTGAAAGAAAACAAACAGAAACTGCACGTTACAGACTGTAATAAACTTGCAGAAATGTGTGTTTCCTGCGGAAAATGTGCGCAGACCTGTCCTCAGGGGCTCAACTTCCCGCAACAGCTTGCCACCATGCGCGCCAAGCACTCCGGCTGGCGTCAGTGGGTATGGAACCGCTGGGTGAATCAGGGGTCTGTACTTTGGCCTATGCTTTCCACTCTCAGTAAAGCTGCACCGGATTCCAAAGGCAAAAACGAAGCAAGCCGCTTTGTGCAGTCTATCCAAGCCATGCAGCCTCCTGTGGATATCCCGCAATATATCTCTGTTGCACAATACGACACAGAACTTGCTAACGGTCAAAGCGTACTGCTCTTTTCCGGCTGTACAGCGAACCGTGTTCAAAAAAGCTGGAAGCAGAAAAGTGAAGCGATTCTCACCAATCTTGGATACCAGCTCGTTTCCGCAAAAGGACTTACCTGCTGCGGACTGACACTTGATCACGCAGGCGTACCGGACGCAGCACACAAAAGCCGCATGCAAAACCTGCGCGCATGGCGTGCTGCTGAGCGCCCGCTTCTCGTTACCTTCTGTGCGACCTGTTACTTAGGTCTTGCGGAATACGCCCATGACGATTCTCTGGACTGGGCTGAAGGTGAACAGGAAGCCTGGACAAACGCACTGCGTCCGCTCTCCACACTGTGGGGTGATTCTCTGTTTACTGTAGATGTTCCGGCCAACCTTTTCATCCGGTACCATCAGCCGTGTCACTGGCATGGTAAGGATGCCGATTTTACATGGCTGAAAGAAGTACTCTACGATGAGGTAAGTAAGCCTGACTCCGCATCCTGTTGCGGTATGGGTGGTATTGCACAGCTTGGCAACCGCAAGCTTACTCGAAAGGTTGCAACCCGCTGCTGGGATAACCTTCTGCAACAGCCACCGAAAAAAGACGACAGTGTACCATGCTACAGCAAACCAATGGGCAACTGCCTGTGCGACCTCTACGATGAGGAAGACGAAGACGCACCGGAACTGTGTGATGCTGTTACTCCAGAGTATCTTATTGTCACCGGTTGCAGCGGATGTACACTTCAACTACGTGGAACCGCACCTGAGCACAGCGGTAAAAAAGTTAAGGTAGGCCACTGGCTCGATATTCTTGCACCATAGAAATATGATGCTGACACCCTAAAAAGTGGCTGTTACCCCTTGCCAAACCTCATTGCGTTATTAACTGATTTCCAGTACCTATAGCGATTGTTCTGCGTGTATCTGACCAACGTATCGCCCCGTGCTTTCGATACACGGTGCAGCAAGTCCGATTACAGGCTTACTGCTTTAGAATCACCGAAAAGACACAAAGAACACCATGCAAAGCATGCTCTTTTCCGGTATGCTGCAATAGTTTTTTATCATACCGCAATGTATGCACGATCGGCATACATTGCGATTAGTACAAATTTTCCCTCCGCATTACGTGGAGTTTCATACTGTTTTCAGGAGAAAGAATGATCAACTTCGTTATCAAAAAAGTATTCGGCACACAGAATGACCGCTACTTAAAAAGCCTGCGCCCGGTGATCAAACAGATCAACGACATGGAGCCTACAATTCAGGCAATGCAGGATGAAGACTTCCCAGCACGTATTGCCGAACTCAAGGAAGAAGTTGCCAACGGTACAGACTTACAAGAGATTCTCCCTGAAGTTTTTGCACTTGTCCGTGAAGCCAGTGTCCGCGTACTGGGCATGCGTCACTACGACGTACAGCTGATCGGCGGCTGTGCACTGCACGACGGCAAAATTGCTGAAATGAAAACCGGTGAAGGTAAAACCCTTGTGGCTACCCTGCCGGTTGTTTTGAATGCACTTACCGGCAAAGGCGTGCACGTAATTACTGTAAACGACTACCTTGCCACACGTGACGCCGAATGGATGGGACAGCTCTACGGTTTCCTCGGCCTGACTACCGGCATCATTGTTCATGGTCTTACCGATGAAGACCGTAAAGCAGCATACGGTTCCGATATTACTTACGGTACCAACAACGAATTCGGCTTCGACTACCTGCGCGACAACATGAAGTTCTACAAAGAACAGCTCGTGCAGCGCCCGCACCACTTCGCTATTGTCGATGAAGTTGACTCCATCCTCATTGATGAAGCCCGTACTCCGCTCATCATTTCCGGTGCATCAGAAGACTCAACCGCCCTCTACAGCCAGATCGACACCATTGTTCCTTCTCTCAAAGAAGAAACACACTACACAATGGACGAAAAAGCCCGTTCTGTTGCCCTGACAGATGAAGGTGTTATCCGCGTTGAGCAGCTTCTTAAAATTGACAACCTCTACGATCCGACCAACATCACCTTGCAGCACCACGTATTACAGGCGCTGAAAGCACACAAAATTTTCAAGCGTGATGTTGATTACATCGTTAAAGACGGTCAGGTAGTTATTGTTGACGAATTCACCGGTCGTCTCATGCCGGGTCGCCGCTTCTCAGACGGTCTGCATCAGGCTCTGGAAGCAAAAGAAGGCGTAAAAGTTGAAGCAGAGAACCAGACTCTTGCTTCCATCACCTTCCAGAACTACTTCCGCATGTATGAAAAACTGGGCGGTATGACAGGTACTGCAGATACTGAAGCTGTTGAATTCCAGCAGATCTACAACCTTTCAGTTTGTTCTATCCCGACCAACCGTCCAATGGCGCGTAAAGATTTCCCTGATGTTATCTACCGCACCACACGCGAAAAATTCAATGCGATTGCAGATTCCATTGCTGAACTGCATCAGGGCGGTCAGCCTGTTCTCGTCGGTACTATCTCCATTGAAACATCCGAGCTTATTTCTCAGCTCCTCAAGCAACGCCGCATCCCGCACAACGTGTTGAACGCGAAACACCACGAGCAGGAAGCGCAGATTGTTGCTGAAGCAGGTCAGAAAGGCCACGTTACCATCGCCACCAACATGGCTGGCCGTGGTACTGACATCGTGCTCGGCGAAGGCGTAAAAAAAGCAGGCGGTCTCCACATTCTTGGTACAGAACGCCACGAATCCCGCCGTATCGACAACCAGCTGCGTGGTCGTGCCGGTCGTCAGGGTGACCCGGGTTCCTCCCGCTTCTACCTCTCTCTGGAAGACGACCTTATGCGTCTGTTTGCTTCCGAGCGCATGTCCAACATGATGCAGAAGCTTGGTATGGATGAAGGCGAGCCAATCGAAAACAACATGGTTTCCAAAGCAATTGAAAATGCACAGAAACGCGTTGAAGGCCGCAACTTTGAAATTCGTAAGACACTTCTCGATTACGATAACGTGATGAACCAGCAGCGTGAGGTTATCTACACCCTGCGCCGTGACATCATGATGAATGAAAGTCAGGAAGAACTCATTCAGGAATTCCTCTCAGACCTCATGGACGTACTCTACGAAGAATGGAATGCAACCAAGCCTGAAGACCGTGGCGAGCTTGCCGAAGCTCTGCCAGCTCAGCTTGATGAAATTTTCAATCTCTCAGCTTCCATCAACCTCGAGTCAGTACCAACAGAAGAAGAAGCACACAAAGCAGTTCAAGACCGCCTCGCCGTTCTTCGCGACGATGCAAAAGAAGTCTACGAAGATGTGCTGCGCTACTTCCTCCTTGAAGAACTCGACCGCTGCTGGAAAGAACATCTCCTCAACATGGACCACCTGCGCGAAGGTATCGGCCTGCGTGGTTACGGTCAGCGTGACCCGAAACAGGAATACAAACGCGAAGGTTTTGAACTCTTCCAGGATATGCTTTTCCGCATCCGTGAAAACGTGTTCAAGGCACTTACCCGCCTGCGTATCCAGCGCCCAGAAGAGGAAGAACAAGAAATTCTTCGTGATGAATTCCGCCACAAAGAAGAAACAAACGTTACCTACTCCGGCGGTGAAGAAGACAACAAGCCTGCAAAACGCGCAGAGCCGAAAATCGGTCGTAACGCTCCATGCCCATGCGGCAGCGGCAAAAAATACAAAAAATGCTGCGGAGCATAGGGCAGATATAAATTATCTGACGCAGCAGGCGGGCTCTGCCCCCTGCACCCCCGCAAGGGGACGCGTCCCCTTGACCCCAAGTATACGCGAATCTGCCCGTCATGTATGACGTTGGAAGCCGCGTAGAAGCTACCTTTCTGTAACAAAAAAAGGCTGTCCGTCATTTGATGGACAGCCTTTTGTTTTAGAAAGGGAGTGAGATAAAAGCCGTGAAGGCTGGTAAACAACGTGCTTATCTCGCATATAAAAGTTTCTGGAGATTCTTAAGAACCTCTTGCAAGAGGTTCTTAAGCCGCCGGAGGCATCCTGCTGATAAGCACCGCCAGAGGCATCCCGCTGTACAAGCACTGCCGGAGGCAACATAACACACATCCGACTGCGAACCTCCTGCTACCCATTGACTTTCTGTGAAGTCTCGCAAATTATGGAGTGTTGGCTAATGGTACTACGTCGTAATTAACACTAACTAACGAGAGATGCTATGGATACTCCTAAAGGATATAGATACGCTGCCATTGAAGGAAATTTAAAGTATTCTGGCAGACTCGATCTTGCGCTTATAGTCAGCGATACGCCTTGTGTTGCTGCGGGTACATTTACCACCAATAAATTTCAGGCTGCCCCTGTGCTGGTTGCTAAAGAGCTTGTGGAGACTTCTGCAAACATTCAAGCGATCATGATCAATGCAGGTAGTGCGAATGCATGCACGGGTGAAGAGGGGCTTGCCAACTGCAAACGATCTCTGGAGCTTGTTGCCTCCCGAGTAGGCCTTAGCTCTGATGCTATTCTTCCTGCTTCAACAGGTGTTATCGGCATGCAGTTCGATATGGCAAAATGGGAAACAGCTGCTCCTGTATTAGCTGACGCTGTGGGAAAACACACGGGTGATGATTTTGCAAAAGCAATCATGACCACTGACACGTTCCCAAAAACTGCAAGCAGAATCGTCACTGTGAACGGAAGTGATGTGACTATTGCCGGTATGGCAAAAGGTGCAGGCATGATCTGCCCGAACATGGCAACTATGCTCGGCACTGTCATCACTGATGCTCAAATTGATGCTGCAATGTGGAAGCGCATTGTAAAAAACGCGGTGGACGGCTCTTTCAACTGCGTTTCTGTTGATGGAGACACGTCCACAAACGACTGCGTTCTTGCTCTTGCAAACGGTGCCAGCGGCACACAGATTACGGAAGCTGTTGAAGCAGAATTTCAGCAGGCTGTTACTGCCATTATGCGTGAGCTGGCTTACCAGCTGGTGCAAGATGGTGAAGGTGCAACCAAAGTCATGCAGATTATGGTTTCCGGCGCTAAAACAAATGCTGAAGCCGATTTAGTAGCCCGTACTGTCGGTCACTCACCGTTAGTCAAAACCGCGATCTACGGTAAAGATGCCAACTGGGGAAGAATTGTAGCTGCTGTCGGACGAAGCGGAGCAGAATTTGAAGCAGGCGATGTACAGCTTTCCATGTGCGGTATTGAATTATTCAAAAATGGACAGCCAACAGACGCTGATTTCGATACATTGCTTAAGCCGTATTTAGAGAAGCGAGACATTCTCATCGACATTATTCTTGGAAATGGCGAAGGTAAGGCAGAGTTGTTTGCATCTGACCTTACTCACGAATATATTTCCATCAATGCCGATTATCGCAGTTAACAATGCTTTTCGCGGAAATATGCAGAACACGCCGCGCAAATTAAAATTATTTTTAAAATTGCGCTTGACAGTTACCCTTCGTTTTCTGTAAACACTCTTTCGTCGCAACGAAGGAAGCCCTTCGTTAAGACCACAAAACACGGTGAGGTGTCCGAGTTGGCCGAAGGAGCTCGCCTGCTAAGTGAGTATACGCCTTAAAAGCGTATCGAGAGTTCGAATCTCTCCCTCATCGCCAGTGTTTATATGGGTTGTATCGCAAGATACAACCCTTTTTTTGTGCCCAAAGCACGCCCTCTATCCTCACCGCTCCACACGTATCCCCCCTTCCATGTTATCTTCCTGCATTCGTATTTCACGACTCTTTTCGCACATCCTTTCTATAAGCTAACCACTTCTCTTTATATCGTTAACGATACCACTCTCATTTCTCTTATAATTTGGAAATATAAAAGAAACATGCGATAGTTATATGTTGTAGTTTCTTTTAATTCTCTATTTTCATTCTAATTACAATGGAGCCAACAATGAGAAAGAGTCTTCTCCTCGCATTGATCTTAATCGTTATAAGTATCCCCTCACTAACCTGTGCTGAAATATATAAAAATCTTATCCCTGAAGAGAACATTTCAGAGTCCATCATTCATCATGACTTTTACTCCATAGGCTATGACGAGGATACTGAGCAGCCGGCATGGGTAATGTACGAATTCACTGTAAAAGAAGCCACTGCACCAAAGGTACAGCGTAAAGACAGGTTCCGGCCTGATCCTGCCATCCCGACTCGGTCAGCTACACTGCGTGACTATAAGAAAAGCGGTTTTGACAGGGGGCACCTTGCTCCGGCTGCGGACATGGCATTTTCAAAACAGGCAATGCGCGACTCTTTTTTTATGTCCAACATGAGTCCCCAGCGCCCCTCGTTTAACCGTGGCATATGGAAAAAACTAGAAGCACTCGTCAGAAGCTGGGCAAAAAAAGACACCATCATCGTAGTAACAGCAGGCGTGCTTGAAGGAGAACAGCATATTGGTCGCAACAAAGTGCTTGTTCCAGAATGGTACTATAAAATTATCTATGTACCATCAAAGCGTAAGGCTATCGGCTTCCTGCTCCCAAACACTGGGTCAAAGGCCGCTTTGACTTCATTTGTTGTTCCTGTTGACGTGATTGAGGGAAAAACGGGAATTGATTTTTTTGCTTCGCTTGATGACGGTTACGAAGCAGTACTGGAAGGAAACGTGTGTATTGAAGACTGGCGATGGTAAAAACCATGTCAGTTTTCCTGCCAGATAACACTCGCGATTAGATGACTTTCATGTTTAACTGCACCTAACGTTATTAATTGGATATATTCACTTTTTAACAGCCATCTACGTTGCGGAGTCCTTATGAATGATCAATATCGCATTGAGCACGACTCTCTTGGCGAGCTACAAGTCCCCAAAGATGCCTACTACGGCATACACACTGCCCGTGCTGCTCAGAACTTCACTGTCACTGGCATCCCCTTGCACCACTTTCCTGAACTGGTCATATCCCTTGCGCGCGTAAAAAAAGCCTGCGCTCTCACAAACTTTGAAAGCAAACTGCTGACGGATATTCAGGCAAACGCCATTATTGAATCATGTGACGACATCATTGAAGGCGATCATCACGATCAATTCATTGTCGACATGATGCAGGGCGGAGCCGGAACATCTACCAACATGAATGCAAACGAGGTTATTGCCAACCTTGCTCTGGAAAAAATGGGCTATGCAAAAGGTGACTACCAGCACCTGCACCCTAACGACCATGTTAACTGCTCCCAGTCCACAAACGACGTGTACCCTACCAGTGCCCGCGTTGCTGTGCTGAGCAAGTGCAAAGAACTCACGGACAAGCAGCTGGAACTGAGCGCCGCGTTCAAAGAACGTGCTGAGGCTTTCAGCCACATCCTTAAAGTCGGGAGAACCCAGTTACAAGACGCGGTTCCCATCACTTTGGGCTCAGAGTTTGCCGCCTATGCAGTCACTATTGAAGAAGACGTGGAGCGCGTTATCCAGCTCTCCCAGTTGCTCAAAGAAATCAATCTGGGTGGAACCGCCATCGGTACCTGCATCAATACACCACCACATTTCGCGTACAAAGCCGTGCGCCACTTAAGTGACCTTGTAGGATACGAACTGATTCCCGCAGAAAACCTTATAGAAGCGTCTTCCGATATGGGGGCGTTTGTCATGTTTTCGGGAACCCTCAAACGTATCTGCGTTAAGCTATCCAAAATATGTAATGACTTGCGCCTGCTCAGCAGCGGCCCTTGCGCAGGTTTGGGAGAAATAACACTTCCTCCTGTGCAGGCGGGTTCTTCTATTATGCCGGGTAAAGTCAATCCGGTAATTCCAGAACTGGTTAATCAGGTTGCGTATCAAGTTATTGGACATGATGTAACCATCACCATGGCGGCAGAAGCCGGACAGTTGCAGCTGAATGTCATGGAACCTGTTATCATCTGGAATGTTCTGCAATCCCTGCATATGCTCATCAACGCAATGGATGCTCTTGCCACCAAATGCGTCAGTGGAATAACTGCTAACGAAAAACGCTGCAATGATCTTCTCGTCCAGAGCTCAGTCATGGCAACAGCACTTGTGCCGCTCATCGGATACGAAAAGGCGGCTGAAATAGCCAAACTTTCCATGAAAAAACATATTACAGTTGCAAAGGCTGCTGTAGAGCTTGGAATAATGACAGAAGAAGAAGTAGATGATGCGTTCAACACATGCCATCTTGCGTAAACGGTAACGCTGCCACTACTGCATTGAATGAAAAAACGCCCCTGACAACAGAATTGTCAGGGGCGTTTATATATCAGGATAACAGGTAGCGGCTAAGCGGCATCGCCAGGCGCCGTGCCTGCGCCTTTTCTTTTTTCACTTTCTTGAATGGACTCTTCCAGTACGTTTGCTGAATCGTCCTGTTCCTGCATATCTTTGTTGGTCATTTTTCCCCAACGGGCTTTTGCACCGTCTTTAAGGGAACACAATACAGGTACAACAAGCAGGGTCAGCATTGTTGCTACAAACAGGCCGAAAATAACAGCTACAGCCATCGGACTCCACCATTGCGTAGAGTCAGACTTTGTAATGAACGTAAGGGTAAAGAAGTCAAAACTGATACCCACCGCCATAGGCAGCAAGCCCAGAATTGTTGTGATTGCAGTAAGCAATACAGGACGGAAACGTGTAAGACCGGCTTTAATAAGCGCCTCACGAGTCTGCAATCCTTTAGCCCGCAACTGTTCAAAGTAGTCAATAAGTACAATTGCGTTGTTTACTACAACCCCGGCAAGCGAGATTACCCCAACACCGGTCATGATGATACCGAACGGCATGCCACAAATGAGCAGTCCGCCGAATACGCCGATAAGCGACAGCAATACCGAGGTAAGAATAATAAACGGAGTCGCCATAGAGTTAAACTGCGCCACAAGCACGAGGAAGATCAGGAAGATAGTCGCAATAAACGCTTCGGTAAGGAACTCCTGTGCCTTACGCTGCTCTTCCTGCTCACCTGTGAAGGTATAGGAATACCCGCGAGGCCAGCTCATCTCTTTAAGTCGGGCATCAATATCACGAATAACATCATTTGCCAGACGGCCTTCCACGTTTGATGACACTGTAACCACGCGTTTCTGGTCTTTGTGGTTAATCGCTCCGAGACCGGATGCAAGCTTAACGGTTGCCACGGAAGTAAGCGGAACAGGTTTTCCATCAGGCCCGGAAACTGTAATGCGACGTAATGACTCGATAGATTTACGTTCATTTTCCGGCAGTTTGGTCAGGATGTCATACTCGTCCTTACCTTCACGGTATACGCCCACCTTCACACCATTAATGGCTGCTTTGATTGTGTACGCGATAGTGTAGGTATCCAGTCCGAGCAATGCAGCACGTTCTTTATCAACACGAATCTGTACTTCAGGCTTACCTGAGACAAAGTCGTCCTTGATATCAACCGGCCCGTCAATGTCACGCATGACTCCGCGAATCTTTTCAACGATAGTTCCGAGCTCGCGCATATCATTACCGTAGATTTCAAGGTTAACCGGATCACCTGTCGGCGGGCCGCCCTTTTCTTCTTCAACACGCACTTCTGCGCCAGTAATCAATGCGGTAAGCTTGTCACGGATCTCGTTAATGATACCAAAGGAGTTTCTGCTTCGTTCTGCAATAGGCACAAAGTCCAAGGTTACTACACCAAGATGCGTACCTGTACCGCCACCGCCAAACTCCCCGCCGGAACCTGAGCCGGCATTGGAAATGACAAAACGGACGTCTTTGTAGTCTTTACCCACCCGCTCAACAACGCGCAGAAAACGGTCAGTAGCGTCGAGGTTGGTTCCGACAGCAGCCTTAATGTTTACATTCGCACGCTTTGGTTCTGCTTTAGGGAAGAACTCAACGCCCTTTCCGAACGCTCCAAACGCCATAATAGATGCGAAGAACATAACCACAGAAATCAGCAGCACGAGGAAACGATGATCCAGAGACCACTTCAACATTTTGAGATAAATGCGACGACCGCCGGTTACAGCGTCTCCACCATCATCCGCAAACTTCGGTGCAGAAGCAGTCTGGTATCGTGCTGAGAACACAGGGTTGATAACCAGCGCTACAAAGAGAGAACCAAACAATGCCAGAATAACTGTTTTCGGCAGGTAGGACATAAATTCGCCCATAATACCCGGCCAGAAAATCATCGGAAGAAACGCCCCCACAGTGGTCAGTGTGGAGGTAATAACAGGCCATGCAACCTCGTTGGTACCATCCAACGCCGCCTGCAATCTGCCTTTTCCTTCCTGCATGTGCCTGTAAATGTTCTCTACAATTACAATACCGTTATCAACGAGCATCCCCAGTGCCAGAATGAGTGAGAATAACACAACCGTGTTGAGTGTAATTCCCAGCGCACGCAGCAGCACAAAGGTAATGAGCATGGACAGTGGAATCGCAATGGACACAAAGAATGCTGAACGGCCACCGATAAAGAAGAACACAACGCCGAGTACCAGCACCAGACCTGTGAGAATATTGTTCTCAAGGTCGGAAACCATCATGCGTACATCGTCAGCTCTGTCACCCACAGTATCGAGGATAAGGGTTGGCGGAAGGAATTTTCTTGCTTCCACAATCGCCTTTTCAACACCCTTGTTTACTTCAATAATGTTTTCACCGCTTCGCTTAATAATCTGAAGCGTCACAGCATTCTGTCCGTTCATACGGCTTCGGGTCACCGGATCTTTATAGTGATCACGGATTGACGCGATATCGCGCAGGTACACTGGCTTGCCATCACGAACGAACGCTACAATGTTATTAATCTCCGCAGGATCCTGAAAATCTTCCGGTACGCGCACCTGATAGCGGGCGTCACCGATATTCATGGAACCACCCGGCATGTTAACGTTACCCTTCTGAACAGAGTTCACTAATGAGTTAAAAGGAACGTTGTATGCCGCAATACGGTCAAGATCGAACTCAACATGAATTTCACGCTCAAGACCACCGATAAGGCGTGCGTCAAGAACACCCTGCACAGATTCCAGCTTATCTTCCAGATCTTCCGCAAAAACTTTCAGGCGTTTCAGACTGAAAGGGCCGGACAATACAACCTGCATTGTCGGCAGATCTGAAAAGTTAGCTTCCGAAATCAGAGGATCGTCTTCCAGATCGCTCGGTAAATCACCTTTAGCCTGATCAACCTTATCACGAACCTTCTGGAGCGCGTCATCGATGATAACGTTCGGCAGAAACTTAATCGCGATAGCGGATGCACCGTCTTTGGATGTTGATCTGAGTTCGTCAACATCTGCAAGCCCCTTCAGCTTTCGTTCAAGGGGAATGGTAATCAGCTTTTCAACATCTTCCGGCGCAACACCTTCATATGTGGTGTTTACAAAGACGTACGGAATAGTGATGTCCGGTTCAGATTCACGCGGGAGCGCAAAATAACTGCTTAAACCGGCAAGGATAATCAACCACAGCAGAACAAAAACAACAGATTGTCGCTTCAACGCTACTTCGTTAAGTATCATCGAACATCCACCTTCACGCCGTCTTCAACTTCACGCTGTCCTGCAATAATCAGATTATCCCCGACATTCAGTCCGGCAAGAATCTGCACTTTGTCTCCAGAGATAACTCCAAGAGTCACAGTACGCGCTTCTGCAACACCGTCTTTTTCTACAAAAGCAATACGTTCTCCACCCTTATCAATAATTGAGAAGAGAGGAACAGACACAATATCGCTGAGTGAACGGCGTACAAAACTTGCGCGCGCGATCATGCCCGGACGGATTCTTTCATCATCATTTTTAACGATAATGCGTACAGGGAATGTACGGGTCGCAGGGTCAGCTTTCCATGCAACAAAATCCACAACACCTTCCCATTTTTCATTCGGGTAGGCATCAAAGACAACAGGAGCAGTCTGCCCTTTTGACAGGAACCGCACATCCATTTCCGGAACGTTGAACATGATCTTAATCTGATCAATATTCACGATATTCGCGATAGGTGCACCTTTGGAAACGTACTCCCCCGGATCAACGTTAACTTTGTTCACCACGCCGGCAACAGGAGAGACGACAATACCGTTCTCGTAATTAACTTCGGCTTCCTGCAGGTTGGTTTTCGCAACTGTAAATTCAGTTTCAGCCTGCTCAAGCTCTTCACGGGAAAGCACATTGCCATCATGTAATTTACGGCGTCTGTTGAGCTGGTGCTTTTTCAACCGCAGGTTCGCATCCGCACGATCTTTCGCAGCTTTCAATGCTTTCAGATCAATACGAACAATCTCACCGTTTTTTTCAACGGAATCACCTTCAGTTACACCAACCCATTCAATAAGCCCCTCTTGTTCCGCAGCGAGTGAAACATCATACATAGCCTCTGTCTCGCCAGGGAGCATCATTTCATCAGTAATGGCTGCCGGGGTAAGTTTTTCAACCTTTACATTTACAATATATTCTTTTTCAACGGGTACATTCTGTGCTGTTTCACTTGCTTCGCCGTTACTGCACGCTGTTAAGCTCACGATAGCGCTTACAACCATCAGCACTGCACAAAGTTGGAAAATCAATCTCTGCATCCATCAACTCCACATAATTCTTAATGCCTCCAATGGAGAAGGCAGTAATATGTTGTGCTACGCCTATGACTTCACTGTCTGTAAAATACTTTTGCCCTCGTATTAACAGCAAGTCTTCAACGTGCATTGCATAAAAAAACAACTGGGAAAAATAACCACCAGTTAATGAATCCAAATGCGTTGTGCCCCATTTGTGATCAGTCATGGCGTCTACGAGCGGGATCACCAACCCCCGCAGCATCAACCAATCCTTCTCAGCCACTTCCGCAAATGCTTCAAACTCATTGATAAAAGCATCCATGAGCAGCTTGTTTAAGTTCCAATACTCTTCACCATGTGAAATGAGCATTCCACTCATACAAGCGAGTGTAAAACCAAACAGCTTTTCTTCCGGTTCAGCAGAGTCATCCACCCCACCATGCAACGGGTAGATTTCCCGTACTTCCGAATGAAATTGTTCAAGCACCGCAGCCAGCAATCTGTCTTTATTACCAAAATAATAATTAACAGCAGATACGTTGGCATTGGCAGCATGACAAATTTCCCGAACCGTAGCGCCTTGTCCCTGCTGAGCAAAGACGGTACGCGCCGCATTAAAAATACGGCTACGGGTATCCGATGCACTCTGGGCTTGCGCACGTCGTTCTTTCCACGTGTTCAGTGCCTGTTCGCGCGAACGGAAATATTCAAGCGCAATTTCTTTAAATCGCGCAGGAAGCACTTTATTTTCCATTAAGACCTCATTCTTAATCAGATTCAAACAATGTTTGAATCCCTATTTCAAACATTGTTTGAATCTTGTCAAGAAAATTATCTATTGAGGCCTGACAGATACAGTCCTCATACTAGGTCTTACTCACAACATGACACCATATTTTTTACCTAACGTTTTCCTAAATAGCGTCTAAACAAATATTATTAATACATTTCAAACAATTAAAAGAAAGACGACAACCAGCAAAAAAGGCTATCTCATTAAAGAAACAAGATCTAACAACCGATAAGTTATAAGCAACGAGACCTTACATCATTTTACGCCGTTTACAGTCATTCAGATGAATCAAGTCCCGAACAAACTTCATCTGAATGACGTTACATATACTATTCGAGGTACAATGGGACGATACTCTCAATCTGGGAATCGAGTATCTTTTCATTGCTGTTTTGCATCGTTACGAGGCCATATGATGTGAAGATTTGACGACTGTTAAATTTTTGGGGGTTGTGACATGGGGCTAAATTTTAATAAAAAATTAATAGGCTCTATACTGATTGTAATAGTACTTCTCCTCGGCGTATTAAGCTGGAGCAACTACACAGTTTCTCATGATGCACTTGTTAATCTTGGCAAGCAGTTCATCAGTACTATGGTTGTAAGTTTGAAAGACAGCGTGGAAATGCAGCACAGCATTACACTGGAAAAACTTTCAACAGACATTAATGTGTTCGAAGATGAAGTCGAACTACATGGCGGCATATCTCTTGATGCCAGCAAAACCATTACGACTGACATTACAAATCAGATTACAAAAAAGACTGAATCTGTAACCATCCCGTCCCTTACACTGGGAACCGGTGCTGACAGTACAGTTCTTAATGAAAGCAACAAACTTGTTGATAACATTCAAGAAACTGTCGGCGGCACTGCAACCATCTTTCAAGTCCTTCCGGGAAAACTTCTCCGCATCTCTACCAATGTAAAAAAACTTAACGGAAAACGTGCCACTGGCACATACATTCCATCCAGCAGCCCTGTGTACCAGACGGTGATGGGCGGCAACACCTTCCGCGGGCGAGCTTTCGTAGTTAACGCATGGTACGTAACCACATACAAACCACTAAAAGACACAAATGGTAGCATTATTGCCGTGGTTTATTGTGGCCGCCCGATGATGACAACTCCGTTACTCGAAATGGTCAAAAAAGTTACATATAATGGATACGGATATCCATTTATCACCCGTACTGACGGCAGCTTTGTCTACCACCCTGATGCAGCATTTATGGCAAATGGCAACTTGGCCGACACAGAAGCTGGCCGCGCCATCATGAAAAGCGGAGAAGGTTTTACGAATTACACATTCAAAGGAGAAAAAAGACTATCCTTTGTTAAGTACATTAAATCCCGCGACTGGCATGTCGGCTTCACTGTTCCGGAAAAATATCTAAGCCTTAAAGCTGATGAAACTCTGAAAAAACTCAGCATGGCCAGCATTGTCTGCGGCATCCTGCTTTCCAGCCTCACACTTGTCTTCCTGCTCAGGAACCTGCTTGCACCGCTGGAAGAACTTGGAAAAACAACGCGCAAAATTGCAGCCGGCGACCTGAATGCCCATTATGAGTACAGCCTTCAGGATGCCATCGGCAGCACAGTAACTTCTGTTAACACCATGGTGGCAGAGCTTAAGAATAAGCTAGGCTTTTCTGAAGGTGTTTTAAACGGAATTCCTGCTCCATGCTCTATCATCGGACCCGACCTTACAGTGCTTTGGACAAACTCACAACTACTTGACTATATTGGCAAAAAAGGAGACACTGAAAGCTATAAAGGAATGCGTTCAGGTGAGTTCTTCTACGGCGATGCCAACCGCGAAACAATTGCAGATAAGGCTATTCTTTCTGAAAAAGCCATTACGCAAGATATCGAAGTACAACACCCTTCCGGACGAACCCTGTACATTGCTGTCAGCTCCACACCGTTTTACGATATGGACGGTAACCTGCTTGGCTCCGTTACGTTCTGGCATGACATGACCGAAATCCGTGAAAACCAGACCGTTATTCTCCGTCAGAATGAACGCATTGCCGATACGGCAGCGCAAGCCCATTCTATTGCAGACCAAGTTTCTTCCGCATCCGAACAGCTGTCTGCACAAGTTGAGCAGTGTAGAATCGGCGCCTCTACTCAGGCAGAGCGCGCCGGAGAATCAGCCATCGCCATTGAAGAGATGAACTCCACAACGCTTGAAGTTGCTAAAAATGCCGCGGACGCTGCCGAAAATGCAGACGAAGCAAAAAGCATTGCAGAAGAAGGTGCCACTGTTGTCTCCAACGTCATCACCTCCACAGAAGAAGTCCACTCACACACCGAGCTCATGCAGAATACTCTTACAGAGCTCAGCGCTCAGGCTGAAGGGATCGGTAATATTATCAGTGTGATTAACGACATTGCAGACCAGACCAACCTTCTGGCGCTTAACGCGGCTATTGAAGCAGCCCGTGCTGGTGAAGCAGGACGCGGATTTGCCGTTGTAGCAGATGAAGTGCGCAAACTTGCTGAAAAAACAGTGAATGCCACCAAGGAAGTTGAATCCGTAGTACAGGGTATTCAAAGCAGTACCTCAAGCACAATTACGCATATGAATGATGTTTCCCGCCTTGTTGAGGGAACAGCGTCACAAACACAAAATGCTGGCAAAGCACTGGGACAAATTGTCGGTACGGTACTTGAGACCTCTGACCGTGTGCGATCCATTGCAACCGCCGCTGAAGAACAATCCGCAGCAGCAGAGCAAATTGCCGGAGCATCCGGTGAGGTGAACCGCCTTGCTGATGAATCTGCACAAGCCCTTACCGAATCAGCTCACGCTGTAATGGAACTCTCCAGACTTGCTCAGAATCTCAAAACGCTTATTGACGAGTTGCAGCAGTAATACAAACGCTGCCTGATTGAGATACATCTGGCACTACCCAAATATAAAAGCCAATCTCAGCACAAATTCCTTCTGTGCTGGGATTGGCTTTTGTTACACAGCCAGATGCAGCGCTCTAATCCCACAATCAGGTACTTCTTAGCGTTAATGCATCCAAACAGCATTTGTAACCTCCACTGAAGAAATGCACTATATGGCAGAGTACATTGTATCTGAATCTGAGAATAACGCCCCGTAACACTTCACTCTGCCCCCCATGAGTGATATGCCCATGTTATTGACACACCATTCCCGAAAGTACACAGCCTGTCGCACAATATTGTCCCAAGTTACGTATCAAAGACAGGCACTATAGGAGCAGCTAGTGTTTATAGAGAGAGCAGCAACACAACTTACATACGCACATCGCGGTGCAAGAGCCTACGCACCTGAAAATACCATGCCTGCGTTTACCAAAGCACTCGAGCTTGGTGCTGAAGCAATAGAGCTTGATGTACAACTGACCAAAGATGGCCATCCGGTTGTGTTCCACGACTATGTGCTTACCCGCACCACTAATATTTCCAAGCTGCCACAGTTACAAAAACATGATGAAAAAACCGGCATCCACCACCTGACCTTGCGCGAAGTACAGACCCTTGATGCTGGGGCGTGGTATGCAGAAGCAGACCCGTTCAACCAGATTACAAAAGGTGCTGTTTCGTCAGACGAAGCAGCAGCGTTTACAGGAACACAAATCCTGACACTGGAAGAAACGCTTCATTTTTTCAAAAAATCAAACATGCTGCTGAATCTGGAAATAAAAGATCAGACAGAAATTGATGACCATACACACACCATTGTACATACGGTTATTGATCAAATTCGCGGACGCGATGTGGCAGCTCAAATTTTGATATCTTCGTTCAATCACGAGTACCTCAAAACCATCCATACCATTATGCCGGAAATGCCGCTTGGTGTGCTCACAGAAGAACGTATTGAACACCCTGCTGAGTACTGCAAAAAACTCAATGCAACTGCCTACCATCCATGCCGCAGCATTACGACTGCTGAAGACATTCAGGCGTTGCATAACGCCGGATTACTGGTGAACATCTGGACAATAAACTGCGAAAAAGAGCTCTCGACGTTTGCTCAATGGGGAACTGACGGTCTTATTTCTGACTTCCCTGATCTTGCCCTTACTGCCATAAAGAACGTAACGTTGAGCTAACCCAACCTCACACAGGAGTTCTCCATGCCTGCCCAGACTGAACAGACTATTGCAAACTGGAAAAATAACGCGTTCATCAATCAACTTATAGATCTTACCGAAACTGTATGGTTCAATCCTGACACACTCCCTTTTGCGGAGGCAACCAAAGGCATTGCACTCTCCAGAGCAGACGTAGAAGACGCAGCAGCACGGCTTGAACGCTTTCGTCCATACATTGAAAAAGTATTCCCTGAAACAGAAGCAAGTGAGGGGATGATTGAGTCGCCCCTGCGCCATATTCCTTACATGAAATCAGCATTAAGCGAATATTTCCGAACACAACTCTCTGGAGAGCTTCTGCTTAAGTGTGACAGCGAGCTGCCCATATCCGGCTCCATAAAAGCACGCGGCGGTATTTACGAAGTTCTCAATCATGCAGAAAAGCTTGCACTCGGTGCAGAATTACTTTCCGAATCAGATGATTACTCCAAGCTCGACAGTGAAGAATTCAAACATTTCTTCAGCAAGCACGCCATTGCGGTTGGCTCTACCGGCAATCTGGGGCTTTCCATCGGAATCATCAGCGCACAGCTGGGCTTCTCTGTCACTGTGCACATGTCAGCCGACGCACGTCAGTGGAAAAAAGACATGCTGCGCTCCAAAGGAGTACATGTCATTGAATATGATTCTGACTATTCAACGGCTGTAGCCGAAGGAAGAAAGCAAGCAGCAACAAATCCTTATTGCTATTTCATTGATGATGAAAACTCTGTAACGCTGTTTCTTGGTTATGCTGTTGCAGCAGAACGACTCAAACAGCAGCTTGAAGAGAAAAATATTACTGTTGATGCTGATCACCCGCTTTTTGTCTATCTCCCATGTGGTGTCGGAGGCGGCCCGGGCGGCGTTGCTTTCGGGCTGAAGCTTGTTTTCGGGGACAATGTGCACTGCTTCTTTGCTGAGCCCACACGTTCTCCTGCAATGCTCATCGGCCTGTATACAGGACTACATGATGCTGTATCAGTTCAGGATTTCGGCATAGATAACAAAACAGTTGCAGACGGCCTTGCAGTAGGCAGACCTTCAGGATTTGTCGGAAAAACCATGCAGCATATGATTGATGGTACATTCACCGTAAGTGATGATACCATGTTCAAACTGCTCACCATGCTGACAGACTCAGAAGGCATCAAGCTGGAACCTTCCGCTCTTGCCGGCATGTCCGGTATTGTCCACATGCATAACCACAGGGAATATATCCAGCAACACAACCTGCAAGACACCATGCCTTCGGCAACACATATCGCATGGGGTACAGGCGGAAGTATGGTGCCGGATGAAGAAATGCAAAAATACTATGAAACCGGAGCCGCTTTACTCAAAAAAACATAGTGCGCCAACACGAAACCTTGCAACAATACAAATATCATCAACATGTTACACAACCAAAGAGCTGAACACATCCTTCTTCTTTCATCCGAACCTGTTACATGATATTTGCTCCGTACTTTACACGACAGTTCGTGGCAGCACATCATATATAAGGACAGATCATGACAGAACGCGAAGCTCTTACCCGTCGAATCGATATGGCGGCAGGCCGTATTCCCGTAGACACTCTCATTACCAACTGCAAAGTTGTTGATGTATTTTCTCAGACTATTTTTGAAAGCGCTGTTGCCATAGGTGACGGTAAAATTGTCGGCTTCGGTGAATACGAGGCAGCACACACAATTGATGCTGCTGGCGGCTATCTCATGCCGGGGCTTATTGACGGACACGTGCACATTGAGTCCTCTGTTGTCTCACCGGCACAATTCGCCAAATGCGTTCTGCCATACGGCACCACTACAATCATTGCAGACCCGCACGAAATTGCTAACGTCTGCGGCCTTGAAGGCATCCGCTATATGCTTGATGCGTCTAAAGACCTGCCACTGAATGTCCGTATCATGCTTCCATCCTGTGTTCCTGCAACACCGTTTGAAAACTCCGGCGCCACGCTCACTGCAAAAGAATTATCTGAACTTATCGATCACGAAGGTGTGCACGGCCTTGCGGAAGTAATGAACTTTCCCGGCGTTATTAACAGCGACCCGACCGTGCTGGATAAAATCGACATGGCTGCATCCCGCGGCCTTGTTTCTGACGGACACACACCGGGATTATCCGGTCGTGACCTGATTGCTTATGCCGCAGCAGGCATCAAAACAGATCACGAATGTTCAAGTGTAGAAGAAATGCACGAACGCATTCGCCTTGGCATGTATGTGCTTATCCGCGAAGGCTCTGCAACCAAGGATCTACGCGCTCTTGCCAAGGGACTGACAGATGCCAACTACAGACGTTGCGTTTTCTGCACAGACGACCGTGAACCGGCAGACATCCTTGCAAACGGCCACTTGAACAAGAACCTCAAAATTGCTGTTGAAGAAGGTATTGACCCTCTGCAAGCCATTACCATCGGAACACTGAATACAGCCGAATGTTATGGCCTGAAAAGCAAAGGCGCCGTCGCTCCGGGCTACGATGCTGACATTATGATCGTTCGTGATCTCACAAATTTTGAAGTCAGCCACGTGTTCACCAGCGGAAAACACATCGCAGAGAATGGAACCCTGCTTGTCGAACCGCAAGAGCTTGTTCGTGACTCTGTACGCGACACTGTAAATCTTTCTCCAATCAACATTGAAGACCTTACACTCAAGCTCTCCAGCAACAAGGTTCGCACAATACATGTTATTCCGGATACTGTACTCACAGAATCCGTTACAAAGGAAGTCGTTCTTGATGACAACGGTTGCTTCAACCCGCGCCAGAATGAAGGCCTTGCTAAAATCGCTGTAGTTGAGCGCCACAACGCCACCGGCAACATCGGTCTTGGTATCTTTGAAAATTACCACATCACCAATGGCGCCATTGCCACCACTATCGCCCACGATTCACATAACATTGTAGTTGCAGGCGATAATGATGAAGATATGCTGACAGCCATTAACGACCTTAAAGAAATCGGCGGCGGTATTACGCTCGTACGGGAAGGCAAGGTGCTTGGTCATCTGCCGTTACCTATTGCCGGCCTCATGTCTGACCGTCCTGCACAGGAAGTTGCTGCAAAAATGGAAGAACTACTGACCCTTGCCAAAGAGTTCAACATCAACCCGAAACTGCAGCCATTCATGACACTCAGCTTCATGAGCCTGCCTGTTATTCCGGCGCTCAAGCTTACTGACGGCGGGCTGTTTGATGTTACGACATTCTCATTCGTTCCTGTTGAGGCAGACGCCTAACAACAGACGCAAAATGATTCTGACATAATTCAATATAAAAAGGTTGGCCTGTGTACACAGGCCAACCCTTTATTTATACAAAACACACTCCGTTGCTAAACAGAGTAGCTTCATCAGACTATTTTTTCTTATCAAACAGCATGTAGCGAAGCTCCGGCAAGCTACGTCCTGTTTTTTTTGAAAATTTCACCAGCTCTTCATATTCAGGTTTAGACATTTTCATGCCGTCAATATGATAGCTCTTCCCGTCCATCTCACCGTACGGAGTTTCTGTCCGCTCCTCACGCCGTGGTAATAATACCCGCTCTATCTTTTGTCTGCGTATTCCGAGCGAATGGGTATGCGCAAAGAACAGCTGTTCCATGCGGCTCAAATCTTCCGGCTTGCAAAGCACCTTGAAACTTCCCGCAGGACGATTCTTCTTCATAATCCCTGCTGCAAAAAAGACATCCAGCGCTCCTGCATCCATAAACACATCAAAGCACCGTCCCAACTCTTCACCTGTCAGATGATCTATATGACTCTCCAGTACATAAATCTCATCCGTTGTGGCAGTGGAATCTGTCTCCTCCACCGTCTCTTCTGCCGGAAGTTGCGGTTCCAGCAAGCTTATCCGAAGCCCGCCGCCTGTCTCACGCTGCCCGTAACCAGTACCTGTTGTAAGAAGAGTCCCCTCCGCACCGGAAGTAAACTTGGTAACAAGCTGGTCAATAAGTAACGCACCAGTAGGAGTAATAAGTTCTTCCTCATATTCTGTGGCAAAAACAGGCTTCCCTTTCAGCAGTTCAAGGACTGCCGGCGCAGGAAGCGGAAGCACGCCATGTTCACATTCAACCGTACCGGAGAACCATGGCAACTGGGAGGCTGCAACCTTTGTAACGCCAAGCTGCTCAAGCGCCCAGAAAGCGCCCACAACATCCACAAGCGTATCAATGGCACCGACTTCATGAAAATGAATCTCTTTGACGGCCTTGCCGTGAACAGCTGCCTCGACTTCTGCAAGACGCTGAAACGCCTGTACAGACCGCACCCGCACTTCGGGAGACACATTCAGCTTTTTGATGATCTCTACAATTTCAGGAAGATGACGCAAAGGCTGGCCATCAGGCCATTCTATGGAAACTTTTGCGCCCACAATGGACTGCCGCAATGTACTGACAGGGGCTATGGAAACATAAATGCCAGCCTCAATAAAAATTCGCTGCAACCGCGACAGATCTACACCCAGTTCATGCACAGCGGCCAAAAACATATCGCCGCCAAGCCCATACCTGCAATCCATATACAATGTTTTCATGTGCATCATCCTTATATCACGGGGACAGTAAAACCGGTGGAGAACTCTAGTGTGCCATCAAACAAAAAAATTATATCTATTATCTACTAAGCTAACACTCAAACAAAGTACAGCCGTCTGATTATGGCAAATTTCGCTTGTTCAGCCATAAAATAAATGCTTATATATAAAACAAGTATACTATCAATGATCAAACGTATGAGTGTATTTCAGGAGGAAAAATCATGCTGATTCGCGACTGGATGGCAAAAGATGTAATTACTGTCTCGCCCGATACATCAATGATGAAGGCCTCCAAGGCTCTAAAAACACACAATATCAGCCGTGTTCCTGTAGTTGATCAGGACGGCCGTATTGTCGGGATTGTCTCTGACCGGGACATCAAAGAAGCCTCTCCTTCCAAAGCTACAACACTTGATGTTCATGAGCTTTACTACCTGCTCTCTGAAATCAAGGTTAAGGACATTATGACAGTGGACCCGCTTGTAACAAGCCCGGACAACACTGTTGAAAATGCCGCTATCATGATGATTGAAAAAGACTTTGGCGGACTCCCTGTAGTTAATGAAGATGGAAAGCTGGAGGGCATTATCACAGTAAGTGATATCTTTAATGTGCTCATCAGTATTACCGGTGTTCGTCATGGCGGTGTCCAGTTCGGTATCCGATTGCCGAACGAGGCCGGAACCCTGCGTCCGATTCTGAACGTTATGCGCGAGCACAAAGCGCGTATCGTTTCTATCCTCTCTTCCATGGAAGAAGAGGAAGGAAAAGGCACCCGCGATGTGAACATTCGTATCATGCCTATGGAACGCACCAAGGAAAACCAGATAATTGAAGAACTTAAAAGCAAGTTCAATGTCATTTTCTGGGCGCGTGACAATGTGCACCCTCAATAACCTGCTCAAATTGTGCAAAACTACGGGCGGCTTTTCCAAGCCGTCCTTTTTTTATGCGTGCTACTGCAGTAAACCCTTCACAAGCAGCAACTTTGCAACACCTAGTTGCAGCTTCGCAACGGATTATAAGCCTATCACTCTCACCTTACTTCTATTGCTTCCTTCACTTGCGGCATTTTTTTCGTTAAACACACGTAATACACTTGTATGTTTAACAATTCATCAGCCTCAGGATGCTTGTGTTTTTTAGCACACTATGGCATCTTATCGCCGTCGCGAGCACTTGTTTTTCTTTTTTTCCGTTTCGTAAGACAACAAGAAAAATCGAATTTTATGAGCTTGCCCCATTGACAAATGGGCTATCGCGGCTTTAACAAGTCAGTGTTTGCTTTATAGAGCAAATCTGGATGGAGACAAGCAGTGGATCACTGCTTTACATCGGTTGTCAGCTATTGCTGCAACCCGGCATATGTCTGAGCTGAATATAACGCTTATAGACCATGTCCAAGGAGGACAAAATGGCTGAAATTACTTATGAAGGTAAAACTTTCGAAGTTGATGAAGACGGCTTCCTGCTTAAGTTCGAAGAATGGTGCCCTGAGTGGGTTGAATACGTAAAAGAATCTGAAGGTATCTCCGAGATCACCGAAGATCACCAGAAAATCCTCGACTTCCTTCAGGATTACTACAAAAAGAACGGTATCGCTCCTATGGTGCGTATCCTTTCTAAAAACACCGGCTTCAAACTGAAGCAGGTATACGAACTCTTCCCTTCCGGCCCAGGTAAGGGAGCATGTAAGATGGCTGGTCTTCCTAAGCCTACCGGCTGCGTATAGTCAGCTGATCTTACAGTTTGAGCATGTAAAGCGGGAGTTTTTTCTCCCGCTTTTCTTTTGCCCAAAATAAAGCAGGACACAGCCTCTGCCCTGCAAAAACACACGTCCCCTCAATGCTTTCGCACCAAGGGGACACATGTCACAACTAAATCGCCTAACAGCTTGATATGAAAAGATAGCTTAATGCTCGGTAGTCATATCTGCGTTATCAAGCAAATCAATCCATTTCCTCTCTTCTTGCAACAACTCGCTTTCCAGAGCTAATTGCACAGACTGCTGGGTTTCACGCATGGTACCAAACAGGTTTTCCACGTGTCCCACAATATTACGCATTACCTCGGGAGAGACGACGAAATCGCCGCAGTCGTTTTTCTTTACGGAACGCAATGTTCCAGAAAATTCAGAAAATTCTTTCCCAAGTTTTATAATCATATTGTCCATTGTATCTTTGAGCACGGCGCCCTCCAAAGTATCACTTTCATCCTCTGTGTTAACTCTCTGTACTCTATCGGGAAAATAAAGTTTGAGATTCAAGCCACATAACGTGGAGCAGCTAGAGAATGTATTCTAGTAACTTAAATTTACAGGATTTTTACCCTGATTCCTATTCTTGCTTTTTGCTTGAAGTGCACACTAGAACGGAGGTGTTTTAGCAACAAGTATATTTTTTTCCACAAGCAGTGCAAAGTTAAGAACAAATCCAAGTATTTTAGTGATACACGGAATTTTTCCTCCTCAAAATTAGCTCTAACTATAAATAGGATCACGGAGCTAATTGCACTAACAGTATCAAGTAACAGCCCAAAAAACCAATTATTTAATCATTCGTTAGATTCTAACGTCACAGCTCTGAGCAATAAATCCTGTAACAATTGCTCAGCCCTTGCCGTCCGTAAGTTAGTGGCCACTTTTACCTTTGGGATAAACGTATTCTGACACGTTTTCCACAGTCTTGATTCATTTTGTGGAAAAAGTTCGTATCCTGCCAGAAACCCTAAAACATCGGCTTTCATATAACGGTATGTGCACACTGACCTGTCCAGCAGTGCAAGTATGGTCAACGGATCATGCATATGCGCACCGGCCAACTTTCTTTCTGCAATACTCCACTTCTGCCACGGTAGGATCAAACGCATAAGGTAGCTCCCCAATTCACCCTTGGCGTTATCACAAAGCTGTTCTACCTGCGTGTTTTGCAAATAAAAATTACTGGTCACATTGGCTGTAATAAAACACACAGGAATGCCGGACTGCAAAACCTCTGCTGTGGCCTGCTTGTCGTACCATGTGTTAAAGCGAAGTGTTGTATCCCATACTTCCTTGGGGATATCCGGTGTATCCCAGTCAAACCGCATTTCTCCTTCCTGCGGTTCAAATGAACCACCCATGTGCACTATTTCCCTGACCATAGGAACAATGTCAGGAGCCTTACGCAATGCCAGCGCTATGTTGGTAAAACTGCCCAGCGCCACCAGCACAATTTCATGCGGATTTGCCCGAACCGCATCGATCAGAACATCAACACCGTTCGGGAGTGCTGATACGTTTCGAGAAGGAACCACAGGGGCATCGTTCCAGTATACAGCCCCTTTTCCCTGCACTTTGGCATCCAGATACTGATGATGCGCCTCCCTGTTGCCAGAAAGGGGCGTTTCCGCCCCTAGTCCTACAGGAATATGTGTAATTCCAAACTGCTCAAAAAGATGCAGTGTATTCTGCGCAGCCTCATGCGCTCTGCAATTGCACGCGGATGCCACAACACCCTTTACATCAATCTGTTCTGAGACAAGACTTATGATAAGCGCAATGCCGTCATCCAGATCGCGCACTGGCATCCCAAAAGCATTGTCAGTGTCTATAACAAGCGGGATGGCATCACTATTTTTTAAGAACATGCTTCTCCCAGCCTTGTTCAAGAGCTTCTAACCATTCGGAAGGAATTTCAGGTACCGCAGCATCACTCAACTCTTTGGGCTTCAACGTTGCTATGCCCAGTTCAACAGCTGTAAATGCGGCGGCCTGCTCCTGTGACAGCTTATTCATATCGAGCACTGGGAAATCTCCCCAGACTTCAGGTGAAAACTTTGAAAGCTGTGCCTCTGGGGAAAGAAGATAGTTCATAACAACCAGCGCACCGGACTTATTCGGTGCATTCTTTGGAATTGCTGTGAAGTGAGTATTATAGATGGAACCTTCCTCCATCACATATGTTCGGACGCTTTCCGGATATGTTCCATCATGAATTCTGTTCTGCGCATGGGTAGGATGGTAGGCCATCATGATATCAATTTCCCCACGGGAAAAAAGCGTTGCCTGAAATGCAGGATCTTTTGGATATGCCTTTCCTTCCTGCCATAAGTACGGTGCAATGTCGTTGAGGTATGCCCACAATTTTGGTGCATTGGCATCATACAGTGCTTGGTCGAAGCCGTTCAGATATTGCTCATGCCCGCCTGTGACCGCATAAAACGCCTGTCTGATAAACGCTGAACCTGTAAAATCTGGTGGGGAAGGATAGGTGAACCGTCCCGGATTTTCTTTCACCCATTCCTTAAGTTCAGCAAATGATTTGGGAGGGTTTGGAGTACGAGCACGGTCATATTCAAAAACAAATTGCGCCCGCCCGTATGGAGCCTCATACCCTTCAACCGGAAAGCCGAAGTCCGTCGCAGATTCAACCGGATTCACGTAGGCAGCGTAATTGGGAAGTAACTGGGTCACAGGCCCTTCAAGCAAATCCGCCTTACGTGCATTTTTGAAATTTTCCCCGTTGATCCACAGCAAATCAATACTGCCCTTTGTCTTTCCAGCACTTTTCTCAGTAAGCATTTTGTTCATAAAGACTGGCGCACTCATGGGAACACGCTCAAGAATAATGCCGTACTGTTCCTTCACTGCCGGAGCAATCGTGCCATCAATCCAGTCATTCACATTATTCATGCCGCCGTACATATAAAACCGCACGGTTGAACCTTTAGCTGCGGCAACATGCTCATCCCAGCTTAACGCACCAGCAGCTTCCTGCTTTTCCTCACCGCCGCAACCGGCAGCAACAGCCATCAGAACAACACATAATCCTGTCAGTAAAAATCGATACAAACTTCTCACTACGTACCTCAACTGGTTAATGCACGAACACCATAAAATTGTATTTGCTTTCAAGCCGACTCTGCGCAAAAAAGTAATCGTCCTTCATGCACAGTATCTCTACAGCCTGATGACAGTCCTTCTTTCAGCATTAGAAAGATTGTTGTAAAATAACAACCACCAACATGCATCTTCCCTTAGCATTACGCATAAAAAAAGGCACTCTATCTAACTAAGAATAGAGTGCCTTTATATAATCTGGGGAATTCTATCGATTAGAACAAACTAAACAGCATTTTTGTTGCGACAACGAACAACAAGACTGCAAAAATTTTGCTTAATTTAGCAACTGGTAGCGAGTGCGCAAGTTTTGCACCAAGGGGAGCAGTGAACCAGCTGGCACTGATAATACCTGCAAGCGCTGGAAGATAAACATAGCCTAAAGAGTACGCAGGCGTTATTGGATCAGAAAAACCTGTAACAACATACCCTAAGGTTGATGCAAGAGCGATCGGGAAACCAATGGCAGACGCAGTACCGATGGCAACGTGCATAGGCACGTTACAGAAAGAAAGAAACGGTACAGACATGGTACCGCCACCAATACCGACAATACTTGAAACCATGCCGATCACACCGCCTGCTCCGGTAATGCCCACAGTTCCCGGAAGCTCTCTGCTTGCTTTAGGCTTAATGCCGAGCAGCATCTGAGTTCCCACATAGTAGAGAAAACAAACAAAAATACCTTTGAGCACACCGGAGGACATACGTGACGCAATTTCCGCCCCGATAAGACTACCAATAATAATTCCGGGGGTAATGGAACGGAAGACATCCCAGCGCACTGCTCCACGTTTATCGTGTGCCCTGAAACTGGCAATGGATGTGAAAATAATCGAAGCGAGGGATGTGCCCAGCGCAAGGTGCATAAACACCTCTTGCGGAATCCCCTGCAAGGTGAAACTGAACACCAGCAGCGGAACAATAACCAGACCGCCTCCAATCCCGAGGAGTCCTGCTAATACGCCTGCAAATGCCCCCACAGCCAGATACAAAAGCACCACTGAAACCATAGAATCTCTCCATTCTCATTACAAACATTGAAGGGTCAGCACATTACTCCCCTTCCAACTCAGAAAGCGCAAGCGATTCAACATACGCTATGTGCTCATACATTTCCTTGCGTGCAGTCTCCGGATCTCTGTTCTCAAGGGCGCGCAAAATTCGTTCGTGCGTCTCTGTTGCCCAGTGCCTGCGATGGCTGTTTTCCAAGGTAAATTCTAAACTCTGTGCCACAATATCATGAATGCGCGTTACCATTTCCAGCATTACGCTGTTTTTTGTACCGGCAGCAATCAACTTATGAAATTCGCAATCTGCTTCTGCGCCGCTGCGTCCCTGACTGATCTCATCGATCTGTTCATCAAGCACCCGCCGCAACTCAATAAGTTCTTCTTCTGTAATATGCTGTGCAGCAAGGGCGGCAATCTGCGGTTCAATAACTTTGCGTAGTTCAAGCACCTCAACGTACCGACACTTATTTCTGTCCAGTGCCGCCGCAACAGGCTTTCGCCCTTGTGCTTCTTCTATATGTCGCACGTATGTTCCGTCACCCTGCCGCGAAAAAACAAGCCCCTGTTCCTCAAGTTTACGCAATGCCTCGCGTACCCCGTGACGAGAAACAGAAAAAATTTCCGCAAGCTTACGCTCAGACGGAAGACGCTTTCCCGCGGGAAATTCACCGCTGGTAATAACATCCCGTAATTGATCAGCTATAGCTTCATGTACTCTACGCTGTTTAGCCTGCGGTTGTGTTGCTTCACTTTTTGATGACGGCATACCCACTCCTTCTGCGCTGCAGCTCACTATACCATGAGCAGGTTTACTTCTGTCACACACATTGGTCAGACCAATACACTCCTGATAGCAAGCTGCCATCAGTCTGTAAACAGAAAAAGACACTGCGAACTGTCTGTTACGCACTCATACATCGTCTTAACGATTGTATTCATGCCCACAAAAAAGCCAAACTCCGTAATACAATATGTATTATGAACTTTGGCTTCTACTTAACTCATATACGTTGCGCATATACCGCTACTCTTCAAGGATATGCTCCAATGCTGTGGAGAGCAGCACTGTCACATGATCATCTGCCAGAGAGTAGTACACGTTTTTTCCAACCTTACGGTACCGGACAAGTTTTGCCGCCCGCAACAGGCGCAGCTGGTGCGAAACTGCAGGCTGGCTCATGCCGATAATGGTCACAAGGTCACATACACACAATTCATGATGCGATAAGGCGTGCAGAATACGCATGCGCGTTCTGTCACCCAAAATTTTAAATAATTCTGAAAGGCTGCTCAGCTGTTCATCCGGAAGCATTGATTCCTGAACTTTGGCAACCGCTTCTTCGTGAACACAAGTAATCTGGCAAACAGGTGTGATTTCAGCCACCCGCTCCTCCTACAACGTTAAGATACAACAGAGAATTTCTACTTAGGTACTATGATAATCAAGTATGTTCACAAAGTCTATTTCAGGAAAGCAGGAAAACTGACAAACAAAAATTACCGCAAACTGCTGACAACGTCCTTACCTGCCAGATTGCAGCAACTCTATGCAGTGCAGGGAATGAAAAAAGATCAGGTGGGACAAACAGATAACCATCTGTGAGCGGCTTTTTTTCAAAATGACGCCGCTGTGTACGGAGCATCATCAATCAGCCCCGTCATTTCCTGTAGTACGCAACGGAACCGCCGCACGTACAAGAGCGCCTTCTCCTTCTGCAGAAAGGATATCCAGCATCCCGTGTGCAAGCTCAACTCGCTCCCGCATGCTTCCCAGCCCTACGCCGGACTTTGTGCAGGCATCCACTGAAAAACCTCTACCGTTATCCTGCACATACAGCACACAGCTTTCGCCTTCCTGCTTAACATGCATTGTAATTTCAGTACCCTGACTATGCTTTACAGCATTTGCCAGCGCCTCCTGTGCCACTCTGAACAGCACAGTTTTCTGCAGTTCGGTAAAGACATGTTCGGACACTTCAAACATACTGGAAAATGATATAGCCGGATGTATTGTAGAGGCTTCACTCAACAGCCATCTGAGGGCTGAAATTAATCCCAAGTCATCCAACACAGTGGGACGCAACGCCATAATAATATGCCGCAATTCAACAATTGCCCCTTGCAGCAGCTCTATCATCTTGCCCAGATTAGCGGAATCTGCCGCCTCACCACGCTCCATGCAGGCAACTTCGCTTTCCAGCATATATTTGATGCCTGAAAGCGTCTGGGCAGTACTGTCGTGCAACTCACGGCCTATGCGCTTGCGTTCATCTTCCTGTGCGGAAAGTACCCGTTTGGAAAGTAGCTTTAAATGCTCCGCAGTACGTTTTTCATACGTCACATCTTCAGCGTAAATAGCCACAGCGCTTATATCCAGACTCTCGGTAAAGACAGGGTAAAAGGCAACGTTAAAGCACCGGCTGACATCTGTTTCAATATGCTCTGCCATCCCCATGATGAGAACCGCTTCAAAAGCTCTCCGCCATGCTCCGACAACACTTTCGTGCAGCGTTGTAAAAATATTCACATCCTCAACGGGCTGATCAAGGCATCTAAACTCCTGCCGAGCTGCCTGATTCATGGTAATCACCTGTCCGTCAGGCGCTACAAGCAATGCGCAATCGCTTGTGGAATTCATCAATGTCTTCAGGTTGTTTTTGTGCTCGTGAACCTTCCGCTCTGCCTCAATGCGCTCGCTGATATCAATAGTAAAAGAATAGATCAGCCTACGTCCTTTGTTTTTAGCACTGATAAAATGCACCTCAACGTACCGCATTTCACCATCTGCCTGCCTGTGCAGTGAAGTGAACGATGCATGGCCAGACCGTTTTACCTCCTCTATCCTGTCCTGCACTGCCGCACCGGACATTCCAGTTACACGCTGAACAGACTGCCCGATCATACCATCCTGTTCATACCCGTAAAACTCCGCTGCCCCTATATTCGCCTCTTCAATGCAAAATGTTTCAGCGTCCCATAGAAAACGGATTCCGTGCTTATTCAAAAAAAGATTACGAAACCGCTCTTCACTTTCAGCAAGTGCCTCCTGCTGTTGCTTGCTTCTGGCAACTTGCTCTTCAAGGGTATTATTTAACCGTGCAAGAATAGCTGTTCGCTCTTTGACTCGTTCTTCCAATTCATCACGGGTTTGCTTTAAACTGATCTGTGCAGTTTTCTGGCGTGTCACCTCGGTAGCGACATACAGATACATCGGTTCCGAATTGGGAAACTCCAAAACCTGCGTGCGGGTTTCAAACCATTCATATGTGCCATTGCTGGTCAATTTGCAGCATTCACCGCAAACCTCTTTCTGACTATCTCTGACCGCACAAAGATATGTCCCCACACATCGCCAGCGGCTGGTTCGCTGCTCTTCTAGTTCCTTCGGGCCAATCCCCTCCAGCGAACCGAAGTTTTCTTCAAATTTTTTATTCCAGTATACGGGATAACAAGAGGCAGTAAACAGCGCAACGGCCATAGGACCCATATCCAATGTAGTGATCAGCAGTTCATAAGGAAGTACGGGCTGGTTACGATGGGCGGTATCAACGCAACACGGTGTTTCTGCTCTGCAGATATATCGTGCCGACGGTGACCCCGGATCTTTCGAACATGGCTGCTCATCAATTGTACAAACATGGAACTGCTTATTGCCGGATATACTCTTCATGCTTTCTCCAATCAGTACCGTATGTAATTCAAGTACGCATAGTCATACGACAACCAAGACTAATTGCAACGCATTACAGCACATTATAAAGAAAAGCACACTCATGATCTCCAGTTTAAGCCACCCGACCACAGCAAAAACACGCTAAAGAACGTCTAACATACTCTTATTCATACTTATAATAACAAAAACACCCCGCAGATAGTACTATCTGCGGGGTGTCACTCACTCTAACTAACTATGCTTATGGCATATTAAAGAATAACGTAGCTATGCAGTCACGTTCTCCATAAGCCCTGCTGCCAACTCTGCAACTCTATCTGCATCATTGCTGGTAAGCAGTTCCTGCAAACCTTCATACGGCAGCAACGAGCTATCGTACTCAACAGTTAATGTTTGCGTAAAGATATTCAAATTTGTCTTCTTAATAACAGCGCTTCCGTCTTTGGCAGCGTTTTGCAACTCCGGCAGCTTAGGGTGATTTCGAATATTCAAATCAACCTTCACTTTCAATCTGCCCGGGGTATGTTGTTTTACTGTAAGATACTCTTTTAATTCTGCTAAAACACGTAAATCCATTATCGTATGTCTCCTGCGAGATACCCGCATCAGAAGCAAGCTGATTCATTTAAGCTGTAACTATGTATAAATTATGAAGCGGTTCCCTACCACTTCAACCCGTTATTTGCAAATCATACCAAGGTTCACTAATCATGCTCAATTACAACAAATCCATGATATGGAACATGACAAGGAATTGTAATTTCCAGTGTTCCTACTGTTATTTTCCACATACAAACGAAAAAATACGTAATCCAATCTCTGCAGAGACACTTCTTGAATTTCTAAATAGAAATCATGACAAGTGGTTAGTGGGCATGACAGGTGGTGAACCATTTTTATATCCTGAGTTCGTTTCTCTATGCAAAGAGATTACACAAAAACACTATATTGGAATTGACACGAATCTTAGTTTATCAAAACAAATTAATGAGTTTGCAAAAACAATTTCGCCCCAGAGTGTTAATGATATATATGCCTCACTCCATATTGAAGAAAGAGAAAAAAGAAATGCAATCCCAGCATTTATAGAAAATTACCATATCTTAGCAGATGCAGGGTTTACTATTAAAGTTAATTACGTACTGCATCCATCTATGGAACAGCGCTATCCTGATGACGTTGCGTTTTTCAGTAAACATGGAGTGCCTATCACTCCCCGCCCATTCAAAGGAGTCCATAACGGACTCACATATCCACAAAATTATTCAGCTGAAATCAAAAATATTTTTACAGAACACCCTGCTGCGGGAATAAAGATGGTCTTTAATTTCCGTGGAGTGGATTGCCTGAGTGGACATTCGTTTATTCGTATGGAACCGGATGGAACCATTTTCCGTTGTCCTGGAGACAGAACTGTTCTTGGCAATATCCACGATCAAGTCACCCTGAACAGTTCCGCTACGCCGTGCGCAGTGGACAGATGCCCTTGTCAGGGAGTCAATTACGTAGACTTAAACCCGGCAGAGGGCTGGTTTATAGAAGGAATACGTTCTTTCCTTACAGGTGCATCCAACAGTGCCTCCCACGCTTTCCGACAAACGCTTCTGTATGACAGTGAGCACTCCAGTGCGTTAAACAATATGGGAGTACTGGCCTGCGAAACCAATGATTACGCACACGCCAGAAGACTCTTTGAACAAGCCCATACCGTTCACCCCCATCTTTCCCGATATAAAGAAAATATTACACTGTTGGATACTATCATCAGTGAACAACAAGTCCCCCCACTCTCTCCGGAACTCAGTGAAATAGTTCGCCCAAGTGCGACTACCCCTGAACACTTGGCTGCAACAGGCCAAGCTATCCCCATGCCGCAAAAAGAATAATGCCGGCACGCAACTGCATCAAAACAATAATATAATTTTTCTTCGTAATGATTCACAGAATTAGGTACTTGCGTACTTCTGTGAACTTCTTACCAAGGTGCCGATTGACCCATGAGCTCTACATACAACATCCTCATGTACTCTCACGATACATATGGACTTGGACATATCCGAAGAACAATGGCCATTGCGAAAAATCTAAGTGCTCCGGGAGTTTCCGTTCTTATCCTGACCGGCTCTCCCATTGCAGGCAGATTTTCCATTCCCTACGGTGTAGATTTTGTCCGTATTCCCGGGATGATCAAACAAAGCAATACAGTCTATGTACCCCATTCTATCAAAGTGAATCCGCAAAAAGCGCTTGAGATCCGACAGGAGATCATCACAGCAACAGCTAAATCATTTGATCCTGACCTCTTTATTGTGGACAAGGTTCCGGTAGGATTAAAAGGGGAAGTACTTCCGGTGTTGCAATGGTTTAAAACCTCACGCCCCGACACAAAAGTTGTTCTGGGCTTGCGCGATATTTTAGACGACTCTGCCTCTACCCGTGCAGAATGGAATGACAAAAACTACTTTAACGTACTTGATGATCTGTACTCAGAAATATGGATTTACGGACAGGAAGATTTCTATAATCCCATTGTTGAATACGGGCTTCCTGCCTCCATAAGCGACAAGTGCATTTTTACAGGGTACATCCCCCGTCAGACCCCCAATCGAAAAATAACCCTGAAGCACCTGATAAATGGTAACGGTAATGGAAACAGCTCCAGTGACAACAGCAAACTTATTGTTGTCACAGCTGGAGGAGGAGGCGACGGCTACCATATGCTGGACACCTATCTTTCCATGGTTGAACAGACTCCAGACATACCGTTTAAAACATACATGGTTTCAGGCCCCTTTGTTCCTCAGGATTTACAGGACTCACTCGCCAAACGTGCAAAAAAAGCCGGTGTTATCTTCGCCACTTTTCATAAACGACTGGAAAAGATCATGGCAGCGGCAGATCTTGTTGTCAGCATGGGGGGCTATAATACGGTGTGCGAAATCCTTTCGCTCAAAAAGCCGTCCCTTATTATTCCGCGAGAAAGCCCGCGCCTTGAACAACTCATCCGTGCGCGTGTTCTCCAGTCCGCCAATCTTGCTGATTATATCAAATGGGATTGCCTCACTGCTTCCACACTTCATGAAAAAATTCTCTCCATGCTTGAAGACTCTTCGGAATACGAACAGAGTATTAATGAGTTCTCCATGACCGGCTTTGATGTCATCCGAGACCGGCTTTCTTCGTTTAAAGGAGAATCCGTTGATGCATAACACACCTACACTCGGCATTATCCTGAAGGGATACCCCAGAATCTCTGAAACCTTTATTTCAAATGAAATTAAACTGCTGGAAGAGCAGGGATTCAATATTCATATTTTCTCAATGCGCAAACCGCGTGAAACATTCTCGCACGAATCTGTCCAGTCGATTCATGCCAAGGTTACATACCTGCCGGAACATCTCTCGATAGGATTCCCCCGTCTTCTCTGGAATACGCTGCTCTGCGCTTTGCTGCACACTACGCGATTCCGCAAGACATTCTCATTTTTCCTCTCCCGTTTTTCAGGAACAGACAAACTGCACACATGGATTAAACACTTTATGCAGGCATGCGTAGTTGCCAATTCTGTTGCTCCGCATTCCATTACGCATCTGCACAGCCATTTTGTACACTCCCCCACATCCGTTGCCATGTATGCTGCCAAGCTTGCCGGTATTCCCTTCAGCTTCACAGCACATGCAAAGGACATCTACACCCAGCGTCCAGAACGGGTTGCAGAAAAAATGCAACACGCATTATTTGCGGTAACATGCACCAACTACAATAAAGTCTCTCTGGAAACCATTGCCCGCTCATTTCCCGCACGTAACGCACCGCCCGCCTATGCTCTGGCGCCCATTGCTGACGGCTCTCCGGTGCGCACCCCGCAACCGGGGTATTGCCCTGTACATACGGTTTACCACGGTATTGACCTCTCTTTGTTTTCCACACAACAGAACAGAGTTACAACGACACCACCGTATTCCATCCTTACCGTCGCAAGACTGGTTGAGAAAAAAGGCCTGCTCACCATAGTCGAATCACTGCGCCTGCTCTTTTTACGCAACATTCCTTTTCAATATACCCTGATAGGTGAAGGCCCCCTCATGAAGGAAGTAGCAGACAAGGTCTACCAATACGGACTCACAGACTTTGTAACCTTTGCCGGAACCCTTGCTCATGAAGACGTTCTGCGCCACTACCGCAGGGCAGACGTATTTCTGTTAGGATGCACCACCGCGCAGGACGGGGATAGAGACGGAATTCCTAATGTACTTGCAGAAGCAATGGCAATGGGCGTGCCTGTGGTAGCCACACGGGTATCCGGCATTCCTGAGCTTGTAGAGCATGAGCAGTCAGGCCTGCTTGCACCATGTAACGATTCTGAAGCGCTGGCAGACGCCACAGAGGCTTTGCTTACAAACAATGCACTGCGCCAGACGATCATCAACGGGGCAGAACGCAAGGTGCACCAAGTGTTCAACAACAGGCAGTTGATTATGCAGCTTGCTGCTATTTTTGAATCCAACGGAATAATTCGGGAAGAAGCCGATACCATGTCTGAACTGGAGTGGTCATCTTCATGAAGATCGCGTTCTGTACCCCATTCAAACCGCTGAATCATCCGCGAGTTTCTGGCGATGTCACCATTGCCAAAGGTCTCGTCCGTTTTTTTCAGGAAAAGGGACACGAGGTGCAACTGGTTCCTCATGTTTCAACAACCCGCATATGGAGTACTCCGCAACGGTGGTTACGAGCGCATATTGCTGCGCTTGAAATTCAGGAATACCTGATCAGCGAGAATCGCCCTGATCTCTGGTTTACGTACCACTCATACTACAAGGCACCGGACATTTTCGGCACACTGGCTGTGAAAAACAATATTCCTTACACCATGTTCGCCCCGTCTCACGCGCCAAAACGAAAACAGCACTGGAAAACATGTACGGGATATTATCTGAACAAAAGAGCGTTACAAAAAACGTCACACATATTTTCGAACAAGCAACGAGATCTTGAAGGGCTTGAACAGGTTGTTGATTCAGCAAATATCACGTTCATTCCTCCCGGCATCCGAACAGAGGACTTTACCAGAGACAAAACAACACGGGAAAAAAACCGAACGACATGGAATGCACAAAACTCAGTTGTGGTTCTCACCGTAGCCATGCTGCGGGAGGGCACCAAATCCGAAGGTGTTGAGCATGTGATAAAAAGCTGCGGCACGCTTCTACGTAATGGATATGACATAACGCTTGTTGTGGCGGGAGACGGTACCATGCGCTCTCATCTGGAGACACAGGCACAGCAGCTGCTTCCTGAAAGGCACCACTTTTTAGGCACAGTGTCTTCACAAAAACTCCCGCAACTCTATTCAAGCTGTGATATTTTTGCTTTTCCCGGAATTAATGAGGGGCTGGGAATGGTATACCTTGAAGCGCAAAGCTGTGGATTACCCGTCGTGGCATGGGATCATGACGGTGCACCGCAGGTCGTTACTGATGGCGTTACCGGAATAATCACACCGTCATATGATTCTAAAAAATTTACTGACGCTATCGGTAAACTTACTGCTTCAAAACAACTGCGAACAACCATGGGAACAGCTGCCGCAACACATGCAGCTACCAACCACAATATGCACATTAACTATGAAGCGATGGATCAGAAGTTACGGGACATGATTCAACACTAGCAGCTCATTCTCCCCATACCGGAGGTCGCCATGGAAGAAACATATATCGGTCTTCTGCGTCATGCACCCACAGGTTGGAACAAGGTAAAACGAATTCAGGGGCAACATGATGTACCGCTCCTTCAGGACAGTTACGGCCTCATTGACGAGTGGATGTCGACTCTCCATAAATACCCTTGGTCACAACTCCTTACCAGCGATCTTTCACGAGCGTACCTCACTGCCCTTGCTGTAAACAAACACCTGAACCTGCCTCTTGAGCTCGATCCGCGCCTACGGGAACAGGACTGGGGAATATGGACAGGGCGGTTCATATCGCAACTTCGCACCTACGAACCTGACGAAGTTTTACGGCAGGAATCCGCAGGTTGGAACTTCACCCCGCCCCAAGGTGAAAGCAGAACTCAAGTACTCCAGCGCACTCTGAATGCCCTGCATGATGCAACGCAGAAATGGAACGGCAAAAACATTCTTGTTGTTACGCATCAAGGAAACATTGCCTGTGTTGCCAACCACCTTATGAACAAACAATTCCTTCCTGAAGAAGGAAAACTTGTCGAGAAACATGCCCTGCACCGCATTGTTGCAGACCATACACACGATACTCCCAAGTTTTCCCTCATAGCTCTCAACGAGGTGCTGTGATGCGTATTGTTCACTACTGCCAGCACGTATTAGGGATGGGACACTTTTTCCGCAGCCTAGAGATAGACAAGGCACTCAGTGAGCATGAGGTTACGCTCATCACAGGCGGCGCTCCGCTCTCTATGGAATATCCAGAACACGTTCAGGTCGTTGAACTTCCAGCATTGTCCATGGATGAAAATTTCGGCACATTCGTACACACAGAACCGGATGGCAGCAAACGCGCATTGTCCGAACAAGAGGTTACTGCCATCAAAGCACAGCGGGCAACTATGCTCACTGAAACTCTCATTGCGCTTCAGCCGGATATTTTTTTAGTGGAACTGTTCCCTTTCGGTCGCAAGCAGTTCAGCTTTGAACTCATGCCTGTTCTGGAACTGGCACAGCAAAACACCTTCCCGTACATGTACACGGTATGCAGCGTACGGGATATTCTGGTGGAAAAAGCAAACCAGCAGCAATTTGAAGAACGTGTCATCTCCATTCTCAACACCTATTTTGACGCAGTCCTTGTCCATACCGACCCTGCAGTTATTACACTGGGTGCTACCTTTTCACGCATCAATGACATTACTATTCCCGTGTATGATACGGGGTACATAACACCACGCCCGCAATTCACTCATCCGGATATTACCCGTAAACTACTTGCCATTGCACCGGAGCAACCATTTATTCTCGGCAGCATCGGCAGCGGTTCTGTACATCCTGAAATTATGGAAGAACTTGCAGCGGCCTCCATCAATCTTTCGTCCAATCTCCCACATTCGCTGCTCATCTCTACCGGCCCGTTCATGTCTCAGGAATACCAGTCCCGCATCCGTAACCTGTGCACACCGCACGCGCATATTACCGTTACAGACTTTCTCCCTGACTTCATAAACTACCTGAGTGCAGCTGACCTTTCCGTAAGCATGGCTGGATATAACACGACCATGAATCTTCTTGCTGTAAACACATACGGGCTGGTGTATCCGTTCGACCAAAACCGAGAACAACGACTACGTTCAACCAATCTTCAGCAGTTAGGCGCACTGCAAATTCTGGAACAGGAAGCAATGGCACCGGAGATTTTGAGCAAGCAGCTGGAACACTGTCTTACCAACCCGTCACCGCTTCCGCAGCACAAGGTCGATCTGGACGGCGCGGCTGAATCGGCACGCCTGCTGGAGCGACTGGTTTCAAGTGAATAACTCCAGATAATGTAAGGGATGACCGCATCAAAAAGGAGAGAACATTATGACAGGACACCGACCGTACATTTCTGCACTGTGGCATGCTGTTCCTTCCAACATTCAGGCATTACTGTCACAATATATCCATGCAGGTATAGAGGCATACAAGGCGAACGGATGCCCTATGGGAGAAACACCTACTATATTCTTCCGTGCGGACGATATTGCTATTCCATCCACTCCCTGCAAGACCATGATGCAAATTTTTGCTGAACAGAACACCCCGCTCGGTCTCGCAGTTGTTCCTGCATGGAGTTCCCCCTCCCATGTCGCAACACTCCTTTCTGTCGCACCGGAAAAAAACGAGTTGTGGTGCTGGCACCAACACGGCTGGGCACACGAAAACAACGCCAAACAAGGACGAAAATGTGAATTCGGCAGTGATCGAACCAGTGCTGAATGCGCCGATGAGTTGCAACAAGGGTACTCCACGCTCCACTCCCTGTTCGGCGACCAGTTCTGTCCTCTTTTCACCCCGCCGTGGAACAGAATATCTGATGCGAATATTGAGCTGCTAAAACAAACCGGCTTCAAAGCAATTTCACGCTCTGCCTCCGCCCCGCCCCAGACCATTTTGCCAGACATTCCCGTAAATGTTGACCTGCACACCCGTAATGAACTCACTGCCGCCAGCGGCTGGAAGAATCTGCTGGATGAACTGCGTGAAGGCATTGCTTCCGGCAGATGCGGTGTAATGCTTCACCATGACAGAATGAATACCGCTGCCGCCGACTTTCTTCAGCTATTGCTGATAATCTTAAAAAGCTACCCAGTACAATCTGTTCCCATAAATTTCTATATGCTATGATGGCGGTTACTCATGATTTTGCGCTGTTGCGGGATTCAACGGAAAAACAAGGCGGACTGGAGAGTAGTCCTACTAATTGCAACAGACATTAACCGCAGGAAAAGCCATGCCGAAAACAGACTCAAAAACCGGTTTTTTTACGCATGATGAAAGCCATCGCATTGAATTTCCGTGGAAGAAATCCTTTGAATTTGCGCTGCAAAACTTCCGGCACCGCTTCACCCGTTCGCTCATAACCATGAGCAGCCTTGTTTTGGCTGTAGCCTTTCTAGCTTTTATCCTTGTGAACCTGAATATTGCCAGCGGTCTTGTTGAATTCGGCGGCTCACAATTTGCCCCGTTACTTATGGAAATGGGTTTTGATGTGGATACATCGCTGGGCACAGTTTCAACAGGCCCTAAAGAGCGATGGATTGTTATTCTTTCCCTGCTGGTCTGTACCGTAGGCATTGTTAATGCGCAGCTTATGTCTGTTACAGAACGCTTTCGAGTCATAGGCATTTTCAAATGCCTTGGCGCACTGGACTCCATGATTCTGAGGCTGTTCCTTATTGAAGCTGCCTTGATCGGTGTTGCAGGAGCAGCAATTGGCGCTGCCGGGGGAATTGTTTTTGCGTTCTTGAACGGGCTGGTGAATTTCGGTGTCGCCTCACTCATTCTTGTTTCGCTGGCAGATGTTTTTGTTTCGTTCCTTATCGCTACAGCCATCGGCTTTTGCCTGAGCATTATCGGCGTACTGTATCCCGCCATCATTGCAGCCCGCATGGAACCTGTAAAAGCTCTTAACGCGCAACACTAGGAAGCCATATGCTGCACACAAACAAAAATCATAAAAACAAACGGATGCTCACAGCATTATGGTACCTGCTGCGCAAACCGCATAAAGCACTCAAGTCCATCTATAGAGACAGGCACGATGCCTTGTGGTGGCAAAAATACATCACCGAGCAGTACAACATGGAACGCGGATTACCGCAGGTTGATCTGCTTGATCTCATACCTGAATTTGAAGAAACAATTTCGCCCTACGCCATGCTGGAAGCCGCCGCAACACCTATGGATATTGCTCTGCTTAAAGGGCTTGCCCGCTCGTTTGAACACTGCAACTACCTTGAAATCGGTAGATGGCGGGGTGAATCCATCACCAATGTCGCTCCGCTTACCAACACCTGCTACTCACTGAGCCTTTCACCTTCACAACAGGCACAGGCAGGATTCAGTAACTCCATGATCCGGCAGGACGGTTTTTTCATTACTCCAGAACAATACCCGAACATTACCTGTATTAACTGCGACACGCTTTCATACGACTTTTCCGCTATTACAGAAAAATTTGATCTCATCTTTGTAGACGGCGACCATCACGCAGCAGCTGTTGCCAGTGATACACGCAATATCTTCCAGCTATTAAAAAATGATGATTCCATCATAGTCTGGCATGACTATGCCCAGTCACCGGAAAAAATACGCTGGGCAGTTCTTGCAGGTATTTTAGACGGAGTTCCGCAGAAAGAGCACAAGCATCTCTACCACGCATCCAATACCCTGTGCGCCATTTACACGCGCAAAAAACTGGATGCAACGCATCGGGAATTTGCCATAACTCCTGATAAATTTTTCGAAGTAACCATCCGCGCCCACAGGCTGGCTTCACCAGCAACAGGGCACCCCCCAATGCACAGCCAGGGAGAGGCTCGATGGAAGAAAAGCAAATAATTGTAAGGGTAGAAGGCGTCAAAAAGACCTTTAAAATGGGAAAGCAGCATGTTCACGCGCTGCGCGGGGTTGATCTCGAAATTTACGCCGGTGAATACCTCTCCATTATGGGTGCTTCCGGCAGTGGGAAGACAACCCTATTCAACATGATCGGCGGGCTTGATAAGCCGACTGAAGGCAAGGTCTTTATTGATGAAGTAGATATTTCCCAGCTGGATGCGTACGAACTGGCATGGCTGCGCAACCGTAAAATCGGCTACATTTTCCAGACATTCAACATTATCCCGACACTGACAGCACTGGAAAACGTAACCCTGCCCATGACCTTTGCCGGTATGCACAACGAAGCTGCAACAGAAAAAGGACTTCAGTTACTCGATCTCGTGGGACTGGGAACCCGTCACCAGCACAAGCCCTTAGAGCTTTCCGGTGGTCAGCAACAACGTGTGGCTATTGCCCGCTCCTTTGCCAATGACCCTGCGATTATCCTCGCGGATGAGCCCACCGGTAACCTTGACCAGCGTACCGGTGAGGAGGCGATTGAACTATTACGCTCTCTTTGCAGAGAACGCGGCGTGACCATTATCACCGCTACACACGACTACAAAATGATCAACGTTTCCGACCGCGTTGTGTGGGTAAAAGACGGACGGGTAGATAAAGAAGAACATCGCGATCAGCTGAATATTTCTCTTGGAACTATCGGAGAGAAGGAGCGCGAATGAACTCCACCGTTGCCATACCGTTTCGCACCAGATGCATTGCTGCATGCAGCGCATTCTTTATTCTGTTCTGCCTCGCTCTGTGCTGCACACCACACGTAAGCTATGCCCAGAAAGCAACTGACAGTGCTAAAAAATTACATAAGACAATATACGCACTTTCCTTGCTGCAAGACAGGTACACAGGATCGCAGGGTGCCAAAGAAGCCGCGCGTTTTATTCTTGGTCATTTCAAAGCTGCATTTGCTGATCACAAAACAGTACGCATGGGCATCCAGTCGTATCTGCTACCGATAACTGAATTTAAAAAAGGGCTGTTACGAAGAACAGACACAGTCACAGGAGAAGGGCCTGTGACTCTGCCCCCGTTACGTCTTAACGCCATAACTCCTCCCACAACTACGCCAGAAGGCATACAGGGACATAGTATCTACGTTAAGAGCGGTGAACTTGAAGAGTTTAACGGTAAAGATGTTCAAGGCTCAGTCGTACTCATGGATCTTGCATCCGGTAAAAACTGGATAAACGCTGCTCAGCTCGGTGCATCTGCGCTTATCTATGTGGACAACGGCAACAACGTTCCCACAAACAAAGCTCTTTTCATCGATAAATTTGAACTGACCCCTATTGATTTTCCCCGCTTCTGGATATCCCACGAGCAGGCAACAGAAATTTTTGGCGACCTTGAAGCACTTTATCAGTCCTCCACCCCCAAAGAACAATCCATGACTGTTAACGTTTCTGCCAACGTTAAATGGGTGCAGGCTGAGGGGGAAAATGTATGGGTATTTATTCCGGGAACCGGTGATGATGCCAGCACATCATTCATGCTTGTGGAAGCATTTTATGACACAGGTGCTTTTGTACCTGAACATGCCCCGGGAGCAGATGAGTCCACTTCCATTGCCACCTTACTTTCCATAGCTGAACACTTTGGCAAAAATCCTCCCAATGAATCTGTGCTGTTGCTTGCTACGTCCGGTCATTCCCAGACCAAAGCAGGGGCACGTTCCTTCACAGGAGTACTCTCCCAATCATTGGATGATATCGTAGAAGTATCTGAAGAACTCGCACAAAAAGTTTCGGATGCACGCAATACTATTGCGATATTGCGAAACCCGAACCTGCTTGCCACTCCAGAATCAATTGAACAGTACCCGGCACAGGAACGTGAACTGCTACGCTCAGCTCTTGAGTCTGTATCCAAGACGCAGGTAGACATGCTCACCCGCGAGGTTGTCGCGCTTCGTCTGGCAGCTACCGGAACCGAGGCTGACAGTGCCCGCATAAAAGAACTGGCAGCAAAACGACTGGCCTACAGAAATTTACTCTGGATCAGTGCCCCTCAACAGGCACAACGACCAGTACCCGCAGAAGAAATCACCTTGCTGCGCAGTCTTGTGTCTCTTGCACTAGCAGAACAGCAGGAACGTTTTGCAGACTTAGTCATCCGCTTACGCAGCATTGAAAGTAAGCGCATGTTAAAAGAAACCATTGGAGACCGCGAACTGCAGGCGGGTTTCGGTTTGTACCTGTCCAGTCACGGCAACGGCATAGGTGGATTTACACGCGGTTACCTATATGAATTAAAAGCCAGTGTGAACAGAACTTCCTTTTTTGAACCATTGGTAGAAAGCGTTACAGATATGGCTCGGGAAATCCCCAGATACGAAGAGCTCTGGCAGGATTCATTACACCCTACCCCGACTAAACCGTGGCAAAGTTATTTACCGGATCTCCCTAAATTCTGTAGTGAGGTTCTTGCCATTGCCGGATTCCCCGTCATTACCATAGCCTCGCTTCACGACTTCCGGCCATTATGGGGAACTCCCTATGATGTACTGGACGCCACGGATGCAGAATACGCACTGAAGCAAACTGAATTTGTCACCGCCCTTATCACCAAACTTGCTGACGGCTCGTTGCCTGAAATTGAAAGAGGAAGAGACGGTTTTGCTACACTTGGCGGAAGCGTTAACCTCCAGCGGCAAGGGGAGCCGTTCCCAGATAAACCTGCGGTAGGAACTCTTGTACTCACCTACCAAGGCCCTTCCCGTTTTTATTCTCTGGTAAATACGGATGGTACATTTGAACTGCCAGGCCTTGCCACCTCGCAACAGACTGTTCACAAGGCAGTTATTGAAGCATTCAGGCTGGATCCGGATACCGGCCTTGCCGTCTGGGCAGTAGATAAACCAAGCACCGGTAAAGGTAATTACCGTGTCAAAATGCGCCGCAACACCATGGGAACGCAGCTCACCATGTTTGACTGCGCTCAATCCACACTGTTCAACCTGCTGGATGCCCGTACGCTTGCGTATCTGTACCGGACAGAAATTATTGATGCGCGTACCGAAACAAGTCCGCTGCGATACTGGTATTCACGTCTGGACACACGCAGCTCCACTCTCGGTACCTTTTTCCTTGAACCGGATGTTCCATTTAAGCTGACGCTTTCCGACACAGTGCTTGGCAAGAAAGTGTTATTACTGAACAACACTCCCGAAGACCCGCTTGGCAAAGGTTACCTTATCAGCAAATGGCCTGTTATCCCGTTTACGGAATACCATGCGGCAAAAGATATGTGGACTTTGCTCATTCCCCGCATTCAGAATTTAGAAGAAAAGGGAATCAACAACGAACGGATATCCACACTCTACCAACAGGCAGAACAACTTCTTACACAAGCTGAGAAATACTATTCCGTTCGAGACTGGGTCGGTCTGCTCAATACATCCAGAGCAGCACTTGCTACAGCCTCACTTGTCTACAATGACATTGAAGGAACCCAACGGGATGTACTTTCTGGTGTTCTGTTCTACATCGCGCTGTTTGTACCGTTTGCCTATTGTCTTGAACGTCTCTTTTTCGGCTTTGCCTCAATTTACAAGCGCATCCTCGCATTTCTAGGTTTACTTTGCGCTACTATCGGGGTGGTCTACCTTGTTCATCCGGCTTTCCAGCTTACCTACAGCCCGCTTATTGTTATTTTGGCGTTCTTTATTATCGGGCTCTCGTTCCTTGTGTCGCTTCTTATATTCTTCCGGTTTGAACGAGAGGTAAAAAGCTTTCAGGAACAGGCACATAATATTCAGGTAACCGAAGCAAACAAAAGCGCCACATTTACAGCAGCAATGGCCATAGGCGTCAGTAACCTACGGCGCAGGCCGCTACGTACGGCATTGACCATCATTACACTGACTATTCTTACCTTCACCATCATGAACTTTACATCCACCAAAAGTGTGCGCACTGCCGGCTGGGTGGAATTCAGCAATACAACACCGTATTATGGTCTGCTCCTGAAGAATCCGAATTGGCGCGATATGCCAGTAGAGGCATTGCAAATCACCCATGACATGTTCGGTGCTAACGGTATTATTGCCCCACGAGTCTGGTTTGAAATTGAAGATAAAACCCGCGCTCCGTTCCTACCTATGGGATACAACGGCAAAGTTTCTTCCGCACGGGCTCTTATCGGCTTATCGCCTGCCGAAACCAATGTAACCGCTCTGAACAAGCAGCTTATTTCCGGCTCATGGTTTACTGATACCGACCAGCACGCCATTATCCTGCCGGAGACAATCGCAAGCCAGCTTGGCCTTACCAGTATTGGAGCAATCCCGCCAAAAATCATTTTTTGGGGAATTCCGTACACAGTTCGGGGGATCATTAAAGACAAGGCATTGGCAGAAAACAGTGATCTTGACGGGGAGCCAATTACCCCGATCATTTACCCGAATATAGCAGCATCTGATCTGAGCGAAACAGAGGCAGAAGCATTGAGCCGCGGTGAAGATCTATTACGCTACGAAAGCCGGTATGAGCATATCAGCGGCGCGCGCACAGTTATTATCCCTGCGCATACTCTACTGTCAGAGGGTGGTGCCCTGAAAGCCATTGCCATTAAGACAGGGAAAAACAAGCCGGATGATGTGAACCACGGTATCACGAACCTTGGATACCGCTTCGGCATGCTTATTTTCAGTGGAACCACCACTGGAACCTACTTGTACTATGCTTCCAATTTCATCAGCTACAGCGGGCTTTCAACCATTCTTATTCCAATCGGCATTGCTATTCTTATTGTACTGAACACAATGATCGGCTCCGTGTACGAACGCCGCAGTGAGATCGGAGTCTACACCTCCGTTGGACTTGCGCCTTCTCATGTTGCCTTCCTCTTTGTTGCGGAGTCACTGGCATTTGCCATTATCAGTGCAGTATTCGGCTATCTTATCGCCCAAACTGTTTCCGGAGTCATGTCCGGTACAGACCTATGGGCTGGTATGACGGCAAACTATTCTTCCACAGCCGGTGTCATGGCGATGCTGCTCATCATTGTTGTGGTGCTCATTTCATCGATCTACCCGTCGCGTGTTGCATCAGAAATCGCAATTCCTGACGTCACCCGCGCATGGAAACTGCCTGAACCTGAAGGTGATGTCATGCGCATTGAACTGCCATTTTTGGTACGAAGTTCCGAGCAGGCATTCGCTGGTGGCTTCCTCTTTGAATACTACAACGGGCACGCGGATATTTCACACGGAGACTTTTCCACCGAAGATATTTCATGCTCTTTTCTGCCGCCTGATGTTCTACTTGAAAAAGGACTTATCCCTGAGAATGTTCAGGAGGATATGGCAGGAGACGCCTGCCTTACATTCGACTTTAAAACATGGCTTGCCCCGTTTGACTTTGGTGTGCGTCAAAACGTGCAACTCATCATGTGTCCTTCTGAATCGCATCATGGATTTAAAGAAATTCACGTTATCCTCAGGCGCGAAGCCGGAGAAAAGCGGGTCTGGCAAAACCTGAACAAAGCATTCCTTCACGGTCTGCGTAAACAACTTCTTGTATGGCGTTCCATCGATAAGGGAGCCAGAAAAAGTTATGAAGCCGACCTGAAAAACGCTCTCGCTGAAAAAGGGAAAAACATTCCACACACCGCTATGGATACAACAGGAGGCAACGCATGAACCCGTTACGACTCCCCGCTCTAATCCTTGCTGTTCTTTCGGGAATATTCATGTGTGCCATAGGGCCATTCAATACCGCATGGCTTGGCGGAACCCCGCTTGGCGGTGGTCATTTCCCTCTTGCTCCATTCTTCGTATCCTTCTTTTTGTTTATTGCCACGGCAATAATTGCTAAGGCAACAAACATAAAGCCTCTCATAAACGGGACTGAACAGCTTGTCATATGGCTGTTTATGGTCATAGGGGTTGGCATTGGATATTCAGGACTTGCAGAATCATTTTTCTTCAACATCACTGCGCCGGCATATTATGCAACTGGTGGATACACGTGGGTACCAACACTTTCCCCGTACCTGCCCGAATCATGGTACATAAATGACCCTTCCGTAATTAAACCGCTTTATGAAGGGTTAAGCGGTGCACGGAATATGAACATGCTTCAGGTTATCAGCAACGTGCCGTGGTCAGCATGGACAGGTCTGCTTCTCCTGTGGGGATTCTTCATTATGATGGCTTACCTCACCATGTTGTGTCTGGTGAACCTCTTCGGCAGGCAGTGGGTTGAAAACGAACGCGTCAACTTCCCGCTGTTGCGTGTTCCCCAATTTATGAGTGAGGCGCTTGATGCTGGAAAAATGGGAGAATTTCTTTCAAATAAGTTCCTCCTCTGGGGCATCGGAATTCCTGTATTCCTGCACCTTATTAACGGGCTCAGCTATCATTACCCTTCTATTCCGCAACTGCCCCTGCTGGTACTGGCCGGACAATACTTCCCGAAATACGGCTTGTTTTCCGGCTTCAATAAATTACAGCTCTATATCGTACCTGCATACATAGGATTTGCATTTCTTGCCACACGCCAAATCGCGTTCAGTTTCTGGTTCTTCTACATCTTCGGTGCTCTGTTCATGGGAATTCTCTATGTACTCGGATTCAACATCCCTCAGTCAGCCATGGGCATCAACTTCGGCCCTAACCTTGCCCGCCCTGCCGAAGCGACGGTTATCGGTTCCACATTCATCTTTTTCCTGTTCATTCTGTGGCTTGCAAGAGAACATCTCGTCAATGTGTTCAAGTCCGGCCTGCACAACACCAAGGTACATCAAGGTGAGATCATCCCGGCAGCGTGGTCATTATGGGGAGCAGTTGCCGGTCTTATAGGCATGATGATCTGGTGTTACTGGTTCGGGATGTCTATTTTCGGCGCTGTCATCATGCCGCTGGTCTTCTTCATGATTCTGCTGGTTGTATCCCGCATTATTACACAAGGTGGTCTGCCTCAGTTTATGCTGACTGCTGCACCTTCAGACGGTGCAGCAGGCGTGCTCGGAACACGGTTCCTTGGCGCAGCAGGCATTACGCTCACGGCTGTTCTGCAAAAAATGATGTTCCTTGATGTACAGGAATCACTCATGCCGAACCTCGTGCACGGCAACAAAATTTCTGAAAACACCAAAAGCAAACGTCGCTTCTTTATCGCCCTGACCATCCTTCTTGCCCTGTGCGTATGCACTGCGTTCTGCTCTATGCTTATTCTGGGCTACAAAACAGGTCTGCGGGATCTGAAGCTTGAAGTCGAAGCACAGTCAGTTCTGTCCGTATACGAAAATGCAGGAAGACTTCTTGATGCACCGCTTACAGCCAACCCGTGGATAACCACGTTTGCCATCATCGGTGCCATATTCATGGGCATACTGGTATTCTGCTTCTACAAATTCCCGTGGTGGCCGCTTCACCCGCTGGGGTATCTTGCTGCATACAGTAAAAGCATGCGTATCCTCTGGGTATGTTTCTTCATTGGGTGGCTTTGTAACTATCTTGTGCTCCATTACGGGGGCACATCATTATATAGAAGAATACAGATGCTCTTTGTAGGACTTATCATCGGTGACATGCTTATGGGCGGCATATGGGCCATTGTGAGCCTGTTCTCTGGAATTGTGTATCCAGTCTTTCCGGAACTGGGGGGCTAGACCATGTATCAAGATAAAGAACTGCAAGAATATCGTGACCTGCTCCAGCCGCCAGCCGAGTTCGATCAGGGGTTCGACTGGAAGACCATTATTGGTGCGATTTTTATAGGCTTCTTAATGATGCCGGGCAGCATGTACCTGCAACTTGTCATCGGACAAGGAATCGGGCCTGCCGCACGTTGGGTAACGATTATTCTTTTTGCTGAAGTGGCAAAACGCTCATATACGGAATTGAAACAACAAGAAGTATTCCTTCTTTTCTATATGGCAGGTGCGGCACTGGCTTCACCATTTTCCGGCCTGCTATGGAACCAGTATCTGGTGCAGTCAGATGCTGCAAAAATGCTGGGGCTTACTGAATTCATCCCAACATGGATAGCTCCACAACCCGGGTCGGAAGCACTGGCTTCGCGTACTTTTTTCCATGAAGACTGGCTGATACCTATCCTGCTCCTTGTGGGTGCCCAAATAGTCCAGCGTATTGATCACTTTGGTCTTGGTTATGCCTTGTACCGTCTGACTTCAGATGTAGAAAAACTGCCGTTTCCAATGGCACCCGTTGGGGCACTGGGAACCATGGCACTGGCTGAATCAACAGAAGACCGAAAATCCGGCTGGAAGTGGAGAATTTTCTCCGTAGGTGGCGTTATCGGGTTAATCTTCGGGTTCTTCTATATTCTCCTCCCCGCCCTGTCCGGTTTGTTATTTGAGGAACCCATACGTCTGATACCTATCCCGTGGATTGAGCTTACACGGCACACAGAAGCCGTTCTTCCAGCTGTTGCCACAGGCTTGCAGTTTGACCTTACGCTGGTCTTTGTAGGTATGGTACTCCCGTTCTGGGCGGTTATCGGGGGACTTATCGGACTCATCGTCACCATTGCAGCCAACCCGCTCCTGTTCGACATGGGGATTCTTCACCGCTGGAAACCGGGGATGGAAACTGTTGAAACAGTCTTTGCCAACAACTTTGACTTCTATATGTCATTCGGTATCGGACTTGGACTTGCCATTGCCATCATCGGTGTATGGCAGGTAATACGCTCGTTCAGAACACAGAGCGGCGGACTTGATTTTTCCAAACTGCTTAATCCGCCCGCAGGACGAGGGGACATCAACTTCTGGCTGTCCATCGGCATCTACTTCTTCTCCACCATTGCCTACATTCTTATATGTCGCTGGCTGGTTCCAAGCTTTCCGTGGGTCTTCTTCCTGATCTACGGTTTTGTGTACACGCCTATCGCGTCCTATATCAGCGCCCGAATGGAAGGAATTGTAGGTCAGTTCGTTTCCCTGCCGTTTGTGCGGGAAGCAAGCTTTATCGCCGGTGCCAAGTATTTCGGCTACAGCGGCATAGAAATTTGGTACGCACCGATTCCGCTCCATAACTACGGTGAAGCAACCGTACAATTCCGTGAGATTGAACTCACAGGCACCAATCTTCGCGGGATCATTAAAGCGGAGTTTGTGGTTTTCCCTATCGTTATTATTGCGTCTTTACTGTTCTCACAATTCCTCTGGAAACTGGCACCTATTCCGTCCGCCAGCTACCCGTTCGCCCAGAAAATATGGCACTTGCAGGCACTCAACTCGCTACTTATGCAATCCTCTACCCTTGAAGGCAATTCGCTATTCTATCAGGCACTCAACTTTCTCTACGTGGGTTCCGGCATCGGGCTTGGGCTTATTCTCTACGGCTTCCTTTCCATTTTCGGACTACCCATCATGCTTGTATACGGCGTCGTCCGCGGCCTTGGGCAATCCACCCCACACGGTATCATTCTCGAAGTCATAGGCGCCTTGCTGGGACGATACTTCTTCCTCAAAAAATACGGTAAGGAGTGGCGGCATTATGCGCCGGTATTACTGGCAGGATTCTCCTGTGGTATGGGGCTGACAGGCATGCTTGCCATGGGCTGCACGCTTATCCTCAAATCCTTAAGCCAGCTTGCATATTGACTCAGCGGGATGCTTGCCTCCGGCGGGCAAGGGCTCTGCCCTGCACCCGCAAGGGGCTCGCCCCTTGACCCGAGTATACGCGAAACGGTCCGTCATTTATAGAACCGGAAGCCGCGAAGACGCTATCCTTCCATAACAACAGAAAAGGTTGTTCTGACGCCTTAATTATCGATTGAGTACATCCGCATATCGCTATGTCATTTTGTAAAAGTCACACGCTTACGTATGTAATATAAGCTTCGCTCCTGACTTTTTATAGTCCCCATCCTACACATACGTTACCCCAATATGAAAATCTCCCTTAAGGCTGTCCCTCAAATGAAGGGCAGCTTTTTTGCTATAGAAAGGTAACTGTTACGCGACTTCAAACTGCGTAAGCAATGGACTGATTCGCGTATAAACGGGGTCAAGGGGACATGTCCCCTTGCGGGGGTGCAGGGGGCAGAGCCCACCTGCCCGTCGGAGACAACAAAAAAAGCTTACGGTATCAACCTTCACACTGATACAGGTTTCCTGCCTGTGTTTCCTTCACAGAATCTTCTTCATCCTGTAAAACACTCACACAGCTGTCAGCACTGGATTAGCGGGCGTTGTGCCAGTTTCATCCAGCAAACCGGCAGTATTTATTTTTCAATCAATAAACATTGTTCATTCAGGTCAGTTTACGTTCTTTCCGGTCATAATTCGTTATACGTTTTATGTGCAAAAAATCACGATGTGTAACACCATGAGCAGGAAATAAAAGCGTTGTCCTCTCCCGTAGTCACGATACAGTACGGACTTCTGAATGTTCAGATATAAATCTTCCTGAGGAGATAGCATGGAATTCAATCTGGAATTAGAAACCAAGAGACTTGAACGTAAACTTACCCATATCGCTAAAAAAGGGTTCCTGCCTGAGTCTCTTTTACAAATAGTCAGCAATACTGCTGTGCTTCAGCTGGCAAGCAGAGCCAATATTACTGTTGCTCCGTTGCAGCCTCAGGTTGCTTCTGACATGCATATTCAAGGTGCCCCGCTTGTTTCCAGAGCCGCTTTTCCCTACGACCCTAAGGAAACCGCTATTCTCTTCGGCAAGATGCTTGCTATGTTAGATAAAGCAGAAGAGCCGCTGGCATCCTCCGCCATGAAAATCAGAGAAGCAATTGAAAAACAAGAATTAAGCATTCAGGAAGCATGTGATGCGTTTATCGCAGAAGACAACATGTTCTTTGCTGACTGGGCTGCCCGTATTCCTGAATCCCCGAGCCTTGTACGTTTTCTGGCTCAAGGCAGTGTAACTCCGTCATTACAGGCGCAGACAGAACAATTAAAAGAGCATAGAAGCGATGAAGAGCCGTGGCCTTACGGACACTGTCCACACTGCGGATCTCAGCCTCTTATTGCCGCATTAAAAGAAAAAGAAGGCTTCAAATACCTCACCTGCTCATTCTGTCGTCTTGAATACCGCGCTAAGCGCCTGCAATGTGCTTTCTGCGGCGAAGAAGACCACAACAAACTCGAATACTTCAAAGCTGACGGCGAACCGGGATATGAAGTTCAGGTTTGCAAAACATGCAGCTGCTATATTAAAATGAGTGATTTCCGTGAATTTGATAGGGTAAGCATTCCTGTCCTTGATGACCTTGAATCTCTCACACTCGACATTCTTGCTCGTAAACAAGGATACGCACGCCCTACACTCTCAGCATGGGGGTTTTAATGACGAAAAATACTTCCTGTCCACAGTGCAAACCTAAACCGATTACTGTCACACAATACAAAGACGGTCAGTGGGCTGTGCACCCTGACGTTGTCAGTATTGAGGTACCGGTAACACTGCACTTTAATAACGAGCCCACCCAATTATGGGCATGGCCGGAGCATCTTGAAGATCTGGTCGCCGGACACGCACTGCTCGATCTTGGCGGCGGCAGCATGGAAACTGTTGTCGAAAAAGTTAATGATCACGAATTTTCAGTAACGCTCGGCGAACCTATTGAAAATGATCTGGAACCGGGAAAACTCCACGGTGCAGAAATGCTTGCCGCAATGGCCAAATTCATTGATGAAGAAGGTCAATGGCATGGCACAGGATGTTTCCATAGAGCGGGAGTCTACGATGCAAAAACGCATACTATGCTCCATCGCACCGAGGATATCGGCAGACATAACTGCGTTGACCGTCTTGCAGGTTGGGCAAGCAGAACAAAAACTCCGCTTTCCGGACTGGTACTCATGGTATCTGCCCGTGTGACAGCCAGCCTGTGTGCCAAGGCACTGCGTGCAGGATACAAGTTCATTATCAGCCGCTCTGCTGTAACAAGTGCTTCCATTGCAATGGCACAGGAACACGGTGTTACTCTTGTGGGCTTTGCCCGAGATCAAGAAAAACGCTTTACCGTATTCCATGACCTGCAAACACCGAGGGTACTGACCTAATGCTCGAAAACGGTTCAGATATTCTCACCGGAATAGTACTTGCCGGTGGACTGAGCTCACGAATGGGTCACGATAAGACCCGCATACACGTGCATGGAGAATCCGAGCCGGATCTGCTTGTCTACACATGCAATCTGCTGGCTTCTGTGTGCTCTGAAGTATGGGTTTCCAGCAGGGAAGCCAAACCGCATGCGGACGGCTATCTCTGGGTGAAAGATGAAATTGAAGGTACAGGCCCTATCGGGGGGATTATGACCTCTCTGCGCGCTGCGCAGGGGCCCGTACTTGTTCTTTCCTGTGACCTGCCGTTCATGGATTCAGCAATGCTGCAAAAGCTGATTTCATTCTGGAAACAAAAGCCGGAAGGAACACTGCACACCACATTTTTGCAAGAAGAAACAGGGTTTATTGAAGCACTTGTTTCCATCTATGAGTTCGAGGCACTGCCCCTTTTTGAACAGGCAGTTGACCGTGGAATATATAAACTGAGCCGTGTTGTTCCTGAGGAACACAGGCACAGCCTGCCATATTCCCAGCAGGAGTCTTTGCCGTTCTTTAACGTAAACTATCCCGCAGACCTTGAAATGGCCCGCCGGATCATAGCTGCAATATGACACATACAACTATTAATACAGAAATAAACCCGTCGGTTGCCCTTACCGACAACCACGGGCGTACAGTCAATTACCTGCGTGTTTCTGTGACCGACCGCTGTAATTTGCGCTGCATGTACTGCTGGTCAGAAGACGGCATGCAGTTTATCCCGCATCCGAACATTATTACGTATGAAGAGATTGCCAGACTCGTGGACATTTCTGTCGCCATGGGGGTCAGTAAAGTACGACTAACCGGCGGAGAACCCTTTGCCAGACGCAACTTCCTTGATCTGATAGAAATACTGCTCACCAAACATCCTGAGCTTGATTTACGGCTTACTACCAACGCAACGCTCATGGGCGGAAAAGCAAAAGCGCTTGCGGATCTCGGTGTACGGTATGTGAATATTTCACTGGATACCTTTGACCGGAAAAAGTTCCAAAAAATTACCGGTCGCGACATGCTGCGCAACGTCACCCGATCTATTGATGACTGTATGGCACACGGGATTAAGGTTAAGATCAATACCGTTGCCTTAAAAGGAATCAATGACGACGAACTCCCCGTGTTTGTGAACTTTGCCAAAAACAATCCTGTGGACGTGCGGTTTATTGAGTTTATGCCTATGGGCGACTGCAGTGCATGGAGTGAAGAAAACTTCTGGTCTGCTGATGAGATCATGGCTGAAACCAACAAACTTGCGGTACTCACCAAACTGGAAAAAGGAGAGCGACGTTCAGGCCCTGCCAAGCTCTTCGGTATCGAAGGCGGAAAAGGTCGTCTTGGCTTTATCACCCCAATGTCCAACCACTTCTGCTCCTCCTGCAACCGGTTGCGTATTACTGCTAACGGTAAGTTACGTACCTGCCTTTTCTCAGACAGTGAGCTTGATCTGCGCACCATGCTCCGTAATTCGTCCATAACAGATGCAGATATTGCAAACGTCATGCGCGAAGCTAACATTACGAAACCTCTCGGTGTTGAATTGCTTCATGCAAAACAGCAAAAAGAAGTCGCCGTTACCCGCATGAACGCAATCGGCGGCTAATATCTTTTTCGAAAATTTGCAGAGAAACTCCATATTTTCTGAATAAAAAAAGGATGATGCTGGCGCA
>NZ_JXMS01000030.1 GCF_001672295.1 Halodesulfovibrio spirochaetisodalis
TCGTAAAAAAAACGCATGTGTATTTCACATGTATTTTTTTACTACTTTTGCGTTGCTGATAGCTATATGCAAAAACAGCGAACGATACATGCATGAGTTAACGGACGCGCACAACAGGGAAGCGTGGTTTTAACTGTATTCCGGCACGTTCTCTGATGGAATCTGCATGCTGTTGTGCTTTTTCGAGAAGAGCGCTTTCGTCGAACGTGACAATAGCTTTATCCTTCATAAGCCACTGCCCGTCACACATGGTATGCGTCACATTAGATGAGTGCATTGAATAAACAAGGCTGGACACAGGGTCGTGCACTGGCACAGAGCCCGGTTTGAGTGAAGGTTTGATGATTGCGAGATCTGCCTTTTTCCCAGAAGTCAAAGAGCCAATCTGATCCTCCCACAACAGTGCCTTGGCAGCGTTTACAGTTGCCATCTCAAGAATGGTTTCCGCTGGAACAGTCGTTGAGTCAAGCGTGCGGCCTTTATGGATAAGGGCAGTCAGGTACAGTTCGTCCAGCATGTCCATACGGTTGTTGCATGGTGCACCGTCCGTCGCAATGCTCACACAAACACCTTTATTAAGCATTTCAGGAACCGGTGCAAAGCCAAGGACACGCATGGCTGCACCCGGGTTGTGTGAGACTTTAACATTGTGCTCGGCAAAAAGTTCAATTTCACGTTCAGTAAGCCACACTGTGTGTACTGCAAGAAGGTTCGGGCCGAGAGCACCCAGCTTTGCAAGGTGTTCGACAGTGGTGGCACCGCGTGTGTTGCGTACAAAATCAACCTCTTCTTTGATTTCAGCAACGTGCATATGAATGCCGAGGTTCATTTCGTCAGCAAGCTTCTTGGTACGCACGATAAGTTCATCGGAGTTGTTGAAGATGGTTCTTAACCCGAACCAGCAACGGATACGATCGTTTTCAGCGCCGTTCCAGCGTTTGATTAGGTCAAGCTGGATATTGAGTGCTTCGTCTGTACTTTCCTGTTTGTTTTCTGGAATTCCCTCACCGCAGTCCATGGTGGAGCGGGCTAGGATGCCTCTGATACCGGCTTTTGTGACAGCCCGTCCCATTGCGTCCACATGTTGTCCTCCTGGCTCTGCGAAGCAGGTCACACCTGAGCGGATGAGTTCTGCACAGCAGGCAAGAGCTGAAATTTCAACGTCTTCTTCTGTCATAGCCAGTTCGTAGGGCCATGTTCGTTCATGCAGCCATGTGAGGAGGTCTACATCGTCTCCCAGTCCACGCCCGAGTTGTTGGCACAAGTGAACATGTGTGTTGATAAGACCGGGAATAATGATGGAATCTGTACAGTCAATGACTTCAGCATCCGGTGAGATTAGCTCGGGTTCTACTGTGCCGACAGCGCTGATGCGGTCGCCAGTAATAAGGATATCACCGTTAACAAACATCTCGCGTTTGTCATTCATGGATAAGATAAGTGCATTGCGTAACAGTTTTTGCGACATGAGCCCTCCGCAAAGAGAAAATTGGAAAAAACGTGGGAATATGCCTGAGGGTTCCTGCTGTCAAACCTGCTGGTGTTGAGACAATTGCGCGAGACAGTTTCGTTAAAAAATCCGAAGCAGGCTTAGATGTAGCTAAGGAATAATGCGTGGTTGCCACGTTTTGGAGTGGACGTTACGGAGTGAATATACTACATATATCAATCGGCAACCAAGCTGCGGGAAACAGCTGTTGTCGACGGTGCCGGACCCGGTATTTCTGTTGTACAAAAAAAAGTGTACAGTTTCAGTCTGCTGGGAGGGAAGCCGGTGTGGCCTTTTGGTTTTATTAGTGAAAAATGATGTGCGGCAGCATTCTGCAGTGGGGCCGAAAACGGTTCTGGAACGTTTGATAGGCTGCTGAAGAACATGTCTGATGCATGATCTGAACGTTATTTTTTATGTAAGGAGTTAGTAGGATGGAACGAGTACTTAAAGATCGTTATAAGCGCGAGTTTGTTGAGGTTATCTGTCCGATATGCCGCAAAAGTCAGATTATCGCTTTGCCCGAAGAGCCTATGCCAAAGTGCGATAAGTGCAGACGGGAAATGGTAATTAAGGAAGTTTTGACCGAAGGGAAATACTAACTCTAGTTGTTTTTTATTATTATGGGAGAATAGGGATGAAATTTGTAAAAGTACTTATGGCGATTGCCATGACCTTTATGCTTGCAGCACCTGCTTCTGCAGCAGATATTGACCTTGCAAAAGAATCTACAATTAACAAGATTCTGAAAAGCGGTGAGCTTCGTGTCGGTTTTGACGCAAGTTACGCTCCTTTTGAGATTACCGATAAAAACGGTCGTTACATCGGTTTTGATATCGATCTTGCAAAAGAACTTGCAAAAGCTATGGGCGTAAAATTTGTGCCGGTTAACACAGACTTTGACGGCATTATTCCTTCCCTGCTTTCCAACAAGTTTGATGTTATTATTTCCGGTATGACCCTTACTCAGCAACGTAACCTGCAGATCGGTTTCTCTGATCCATACTTCCTTATGGGACAGGGCGTAATGGTTTCCAACAAGCTTCAGGGTAAAATTGCTCGTTACAAAGAGTTGAATGACCCTAAATATGTTGTTGTATCCCGTCTTGGTACAACCGGTGAAGAAGCTGTTAAAAAATATCTGCCAAAAGCAACCTACAAGTCTTTCGAAAAAGAAGTAGACTGCGGTATGGAAGTTATTTCCGGTCGTGCTGATGCATTTGTTTTTGATATTCCTGCCCTTGAGAACATTGCTTCCGTTCAGGGTAAAGGCAAAGTATTCGTATTGAACGATCCGTTTACTTTTGAGCCAATGGCTATCGGTTACAAGCAGGGTGACCCTGATTTTGCGAACTTCCTCAACAACTTTATTTTCCAGTTTAAAAACGACGGTCGTTACCAGCGTCTTTACGACAAATGGTTCCGTTCCGATGCTTGGAAATCCCAGTTGAAGAAATAGGGAATTTTGTCTACAAGGGGTCGGCCTAGTGCCGACCCTGTTTATTTTACTGTCACGCTCACCTGCGTTGCAGGGGACAGTAAAAATAATACAAGGCAAGCTAAGCTTCCTTCTGGTTTTATGACTCGCTGTGATATATACACAGCGTGATGTGGAGCCGGAAGGTTTTACTGTTTTTAAGAACTTGTTTGTAACGTGTTGAGATAAGGATTCGCAGATGATGAATTACACAGGACTCGACCGTCCTAAAAAGCCGGGCTATTACCTCTTCTGGAAAGCCATGTTTGTGGCAATTTGCCTGCTTGGCATCGGCTTTATTTACGCTGCTGCAGATTTTGTAGATTACAACTGGCGCTGGGAACAGGTGCCGCAGTACTTCTGGCTGGATAAAGACCTTGAGGTTCGTTCCGAAGCAGAAGGTGATCTTACAAAGATTGATAAGACTGCTGCAGGGTATACTCTGATTATTCAGGACGGCGGGCATGAGGAAATTGTTAACCTGCCTCCAGATGCAAATATTTTTCTGGTAGAAGGTGACTACGTATACATGGGTGATACTATCGCCGAATACCGTGTAAGTAAGCCCGGTATTTTGCTTGAGGCAACCTATGTAACGCTTAAGGTTTCCATGCTTGCGATTGTTCTTGGTATTATCGTGGGTATCCTTGCCGGCTTGATGCGTATTTCTGAAAATCCTTGTCTGCGTTGGCTTTCTGTTACCTATGTTGAACTTATCCGTGGTTCGCCTCTGCTCGTTCAAATTTTCCTTTGGTATTTTGTGGCAGGTTCTCTTATCAATGCCATGCTGGATAAAGTAGGGCTGAGTGCTATTCCTGCCTTATGGTACGGCGTGTTTGCACTGGCTATTTTTACTGGTGCTTATGTGGCTGAAATTGTACGTGCCGGTGTCCAGTCTGTGCATCGTGGTCAGAGTGAGGCTGCGCGTGCATTGGGACTTAGCGGACAGCAGGCTATGCGCAAGGTTATCCTGCCGCAGGCATTCCGACGTATTCTTCCTCCTCTTGCAGGCCAGTTCATCAGCCTTATTAAGGACTCCTCACTGCTTGGTGTAATTGCTGTGCGTGAGTTGACAAAGGCTACCCGCGAGGTAATCAGTTCGTCCCTCATGTCTTATGAACTGTGGATTGCTTGTACGATTATGTACCTCGTACTTACTTTTGCCCTTTCTGTGGCGGTTCAGTACCTTGAAAGGAGAGCGGTACGATGATCAGTGCTAAAAATGTAAATAAATATTTCTACATCCCTGAAGAGCTTCATGCTCTCAAAGATGTTTCCATGAACGTGGCAGCAGGTGAAGTGCTTGTTGTTATCGGGCCGTCTGGTTCCGGTAAATCTACGTTTCTGCGCTGCTTAAATCGTCTGGAATATGCAAACAGTGGCTCTATCACCATCGAAGGTACTGAGGTGCTGGATCCAAACTGTGACATCAACGAAATCCGTGCCGAAGTTGGCATGGTCTTCCAGTCCTTTAACCTTTTCCCGCATATGAGCGTGATTGATAATATTACCATGGCACAGATGACCGTGCGTAAGCGTTCTAAAAAAGAAGCGGAAAAGAAGGGTATGGAACTGCTGGAAAAAGTTGGCCTTGCACATAAATATAATGTGTATCCTGATCAGCTTTCCGGTGGTCAGCAGCAGCGAATTGCTATTGCCCGTGCGTTGGCAATGGATCCGAAGGTGCTACTGTTTGATGAGCCTACCTCGGCGCTTGATCCGGAAATGGTTGGTGAGGTTCTTGATGTTATGAAGAATCTTGCAAAAGAAGGTATGACAATGGTCGTAGTAACTCACGAAATGGGCTTTGCCCGTGAGGTGGCTGACCGCGTTGTGTTTATGGATGGCGGGCAGTTGGTTGAAGAAGGTACTCCTGAACATTTCTTTACCAGCCCTGAGCATGAACGCACTAAGTTATTCCTCAGCCAGATCTTATAGCAGTTTTGATTATATTATGATTCATCAGGCGGGCTCGATTTTGAGCCCGTTTTTTTATTTGCTCCTGACTTTTGTGTTGTCTGTGACTTTGTGGGTGTGCGCTTACTGGATGCTTTGGGTTCGGTATTGCTTTGAAAACAGGAAGAGGGTATTTGTCCTGCTGGCTATCTATCCATTTTTATTGCTTGATTCGGTAATAGCCTGATAAAAAGGCGTATTGTTTTTATTTTTTATTTTCACTATGATATCAGGATAATATAAAGTAAATGCTTGTTGTTTATTCTGAAGAGAACGTTTGAGTTCTTTTCTTCATATCATCGTATCTGAATCTGATATGCTTATTTTTTGGAGAGACGAGCTGGTCTGGCTATGTGAAAATACAAGATAGCTTAATGCACTGACGATTGTATTGAGCACAAATGATAAAGCAGTTTTCTGCAATGCAGTGTAGTTTGAAGATATGAACACATTTTCGTTGAAAGCGTTACAGACGTTGTCCTGTGGTGATGTCGTATTTATCGGTAGAGCTGGTGAAGAAAATTCCTTGGCCGCATCTATTGATACGGAACTACCACCGGCGTACTTTCCTGTAGGAACTCATTTTACTTCCGTAGATAACAAAAATGCTCCACTTTTTCAGGTAGTGCAGAACGGGTATACACCATCACGCTGTGGAAAACACTCCATAGAAGGTATGTGGGTAGAATTGCTCTGTGATGTTGAGAAAGATACGACGTATTCTGTTCACCCCGTAAAGAAGGAGCTTAGTCTTGCGTGGGTGACCCTTTCTGATAAGGGTGCGCGAAAGCAGCGTGTAGACGGCAGCGGGCCCTTAATTGAGCAGCTTGTCCGTGACGCCTATACACTTTCATATTCTCGCGGATTCATTATTCCTGATGAGGAGCTGCAGCTACGCCAGTTACTGTCGGATTTAGCTTTACTCCAGAAATTTGATCTTATCCTGACCACAGGTGGAACAGGTGTAGCTCCCCGGGATGTAACACCGGAAGCAACATTGAAGGTTATTGACCGCAGGCTTCGCGGGATAGAGCAGGCTATGATGGCAGCCAGTTTGCAAAAAACTCCGCATGCTGTGGTTTCAAGGGCTGTTGCAGGTACTCTTGGTGGCTCTCTTATTATAAATATGCCGGGCAGTACAAAAGCTGTTGCGGAAAATTTGGAAGCGGTCTTACCTGCATTGGGGCATACTATCGCTAAATTGCAGGGTGATCCGGCTGATTGCGGGAATTAAGTAGGAGAAGCTGTGGTATTTCAGCATGAATGTCAGGCTCCGGGGCTTGCCTTCACAGAAGAGGATAACTTTAAAGTTCGTCTGTACGATCTTGTCAGTGCGTTAGCCCGTTCATTGGATATGGTTTCCCAGACTCTTGCAGGGCACCATACTAATGTCGGATTTATTGCTTCACGTATTGCCGAGTGCTACGGATTAAGCAGCTTTGAGCATAGAAATGTTGTTCTGGCTGCAATGCTTCATGATATCGGTGCAGTGTCACTATATCCTGCAGTTGATTCCCTATTGTTTGAAGATGATACCATTAAGCACTCCATTGCCGGTTCTGTTATCATCAGTTCCTCCCAAAAATTGAAAGACGTATCCAAGCTTGTTGAATACCACCACACTCCGTGGCAGGAATTGCGGGAAATGGATAAGCACTATGAAATCAGCAATATAATCAATCTTGCTGATTTCATTGATGTGAATACCAGGCGTGATCGTCCCGCACGGTTACAGATTCCTGTGCTTATCGATTTATGCCGTAAGCACTCTGGTACGCTCTTCAATCCTGACTATCTCGAAGCTTTGCGCGAATCTGAATCTAAACGGAATTATTACCACAGTCTTCATTCTGCGCGTACAGAAACATCCCTCAACTTATCCACACAGTTTGATTCAGATATTCTTAATGCTGATGGTGTACTGGACTTCACAGGATTATTTGCGAAAGTTATTGATTTTCGAAGCAGGTTTACAGCAACACACTCTCAAGGTGTAGCTGTAACATCCAGTGTTCTTGGTCGCTGGCTTGGTTTTAATGAAGTCGAGCAGGTATTTTTCCAGATAGCTGGTCGTCTCCATGATATCGGTAAGCTGGCTGTTCCGGCGGCGTTGCTCGAAAAAAATGGACAGTTGACCAAAGAAGAGTTTTCCATCATTCAGCGCCATGCAACGTACACGGAGCATATTCTTTCCGGTATTCCGGGGCTGGAAGTGATTCGGGACTGGGCATGCCAGCATCATGAGCGTATGGATGGCAGTGGGTACCCGCATGGGATTGCAGGGAAAGATATCTCACTCGGTTCCCGCATTGTACAGGTTGCGGATGTTTTTACGGCGATAACTGAAGACCGCCCGTACCGCAGGGGGATGGATTTTGATCAGGCAACAAGGGTCTTGCGTCAGCTTGGCGATTCCGACAAACTGGATCCTATTGTTGTTGAGGTTCTTATTGAGCGGTATGATGAAATTAATGAACTGCGCTGCAAGGGGCAGATGCAGGCTTTAGAGCATTTTTCTAATTATTCAAAAGTACTGTATAATAAGTACGGTATTGTTATTAAGGATGTTTCATGACGGCGGTTTCTACTCCTGTGGCCAAATTCGGTGCGGTATGCCGGATGGTTAAGATTGAACACTCTGTTTTTGCACTGCCTTTTGCCTATTTGGGACAGTTTATCGCTGCAGGCGGTTTTCCATCAATAAAGCCATTTTTGCTGCTGACAGTAGCAATGGTGGCAATCCGCTCTGTTGCCATGGCATTCAACAGGGTGATTGATCTGCCGTTTGATGCCAAGAATCCACGAACACAGCAGCGTCCTCTTGTGACCGGAGAAATCTCACCGGTACAGACATGGGTGTTCATTGCTGTGATGGCACTAATTTTTGTTATTGCCTGTTTTTTTATAAATGAACTGAGTTTCCAGCTGGCGCCGGTGGCACTTTTTGTTGCAGTTTTTTATAGCCTGCTGAAACGATTTACATGGTTATGCCATTTTTGGCTGGGAGCAGTGCTTGCCTTATCGCCACTTGCTGGTTGGATAAGTATTGATCCACAGTTTACAGTAGCCGCAGTACTGTTCGCCTGGGGTATTTTATTCTGGGTTGCAGGCTTTGATATTATCTATTCCTGTCAGGATGCAGACTATGATCGTTCTGTTGGGTTGAATTCTGTTCCGGCACATTTTGGCCTTGAATCCGCGTTAGTTATTTCTTCATTTTGCCATGTAGTTACTTCCATTATGTTCCTTATGGGAGGTTGGGCTGCCGGATTAGGTTGGCCGTACTTTGCTGTGTGGGCTGTTGTTTCCGGTGTACTTTATTGGGAACATACGATCATCAGTGCGGATGATATGAGCCGTGTAAATATGGCTTTCTTTACGATGAATGGATTTATTTCTGTCATGTTGTTCATTGGAGCTCTTGCAGGAATTTTTTTCTAGTTGAATTTATTACATACGTAAAAATTACTTTTTAGTTCTTTATGGGCTGACAATTGGTCAGCTTGTTATCGACTTATACCAAAAAGCCGAACACACCTTTCTGTGTGTTCGGCTTTTTGTATTTCTTTTTGTGACTAGTAGTTATGAATTCTGAAGTAAACAAGGCAAGCCCAAAATGTCTGTAAGCTATCTTTGCGCGGAATGTATTAATTCTCGTTACATGCCTGATGAGAAGGACAAGACGTTAGTAGTGCCGTTTGTGTAGTATCCTGAATGCATATTCCTCCCAGATTGAGAATCCATGGGAAAAAGACATCGTGCGAAAGAGGTGAGCAAACTTTATTCTTAAGTGCTGCAACCGCCCGTGGATGTGTTTTGCTATATGTGTCTGAGACCCAGATGAAGAACGGTACGTTTCGTTGTTCTGCAGCATTGGCATTGCCATGTCCGAAGCGTCCTTCTTCCCCTAAAGATTCACCATGATCTGAGCTGTAGACAACTACGGCATTTTCGTCGCGTACAAGGTCAATAATCGATGCAATAAAACTGTCTGTGGCAAGGATACTGTTGTCGTATGCATTATCAATAATCTCTTTTTCCATATCCTCAGTGTAAATGTCAGGAGTAAATCTTTTGAATTCTTTTGAGTATCTGGCAGCGTAGTTTGCGTGGCTTCCTCGGGTATGTATTGTGATAGCCTGATCGTCGTCTGCACCGTTTGTGAGTGTCTTTTTTAGCGGCGCAAGAAGCATTGCATCTTGGAATTCGCTGTACTTGATATCACCCAGAGTGTTGCGGAATATTTTTTGATCTACATTGCCTATGGCTTGCGTTGTGGGAGTGTCATTACTGCTAAACCGGTCGTTTGCGGATATCCATGTTGTTGAGAAGCCGTGTTTTTTAAAGAGACCGCAGTAGGAGCTCATTGTCGTTTCTGGATGCTTACTGGTTGCCGGAGTTATCATCGCAGGGACTGAAAGGCGCGTGTATGCAGCAAACGATGTAATAGCTCCAAAATTGATAAGGTTTTTTTCTATACTCAGCTTTGGGGTAGTGTCTCGCATGTAGCCGTTTAATTGGAATCGGTCTGCACGGGCAGATTCTCCGATAATAATAATGAGCTTTAACGGAGTAGCGGATTTTGTGAATGAAGAAGGAAGGGCAGCAGCGCTGAGGAGTTTGCCTTTCGTTATATTCTTAATGAATTGGCAAGTAAAATCAGCGAATCCGGTGATTACAGAGTAAGGAAAAGCATATTTTATTGCTACAGCAGGGCGTACTTTGCGCACTGGTTGAGTTTTCTTGTATGCACTTAGAAGGACCGTAGTAGGAAGCAGAATAACAAGCAGGATTGCAACCGTTTTCTTATTAATTGATCCGGTCGAACGGCGCAGTAGAAAAAAGATTGCAACGGAGAATAATAGGGCTGTTATACCAAAAATCATGACCTCAGGTGTCATGAATTCACCTGCTTCTCCGCAGTTAGTTTCCAGAAGGAGAAAGATAAGCTCTTTGTCGACAGTTACACCGTACACTCCATGAAAGTAGCTGGTTAAAGCACTTATGAAGAATACTGGTGGAACCAGATAGGCAGCAATACTTCGGAAGCGACATGTTACGTACATAACTGTATAGTTGAGCCAAACTAAGTATACTATAGAAGGGATCAGGTAGAGAACTGGTAGTTTGGCAAGATCGGAAAGCATCATAGCAGAAAATGAGAGTGAAAGTATAAGTGCCAGATACTTAAGAGAAAATATAAACTGCAACGTATCGCTCCACAAGAAAAAAGAGTTCGAATAGAACACGAGTTTGTAATTTAATTTTGGGTACATGCCAGCAAGCAAAAAAAACAACCCCTTGCTCATACAGAACAAGGGGTTGTCATACAGTTATGTAAAGAAAAAAGTGTTAGCTTGCTGCGAGCAGTTTTCCTTCAATAAAGTCAGTTACTACCGCAACAGGGGCATTTACAGTAACGCCTTTAACCAGTGAAATGTGTTTTGCTTTCAGTGCATCGCAAGCATCCTGCGGTACTTCTTTCGCAAGTACATACCCAGCCTCAAGGCGTTCAAGAAAAGAGGCTGCAGCTTTCGGTTCATACGCTGGAGCATCAACTGTTTCTGTAGAGAGAATCTGCTTTGATTCAGCATCAGCAGTTGCAATCAGATATTGCTCTGCAAGATGCATGGATGGTGAAAGTGTACCTTTTGTTACCGGTAAGGCAACTTTAATAGTGCCTTTATGAGGCGGAAGCACAGGGTGGAGCTTTTGTGATGGTGCCGCACCGTCATCAAGCATGAGGATCGGTTTGATGATTTTTTGAATGGCCTGAGCTGTCGGGCTTTCTTTTTGAACAGAGAGGAAGGCATACCCTTCATCACCTGAGCGGACAATTTCAGGGTCAAGCGGGATGTCGCCGAGGAAACGGACGCCTACTTCTGTTGCAAGCTTTTTACCGCCGCCTTTGCCGAAGATGTTTTCAACATTACCGCACTGCGAACATACTACGCCGCTCATGTTTTCAACAATGCCCAGAACCTGATTGCCCACATCACCAACAAAAGTAACAGAACGGCGTACGTCATCAATAGCAACACCCTGTGGTGTTGTTACAATAACAGCCTGTGCATCGTTTCCAAGTAACTGCATGACAGAAAGTGGTTCATCACCTGTGCCCGGAGGGCAGTCGACAACCATATAGTCAAGGTCGCCCCAAACAACATCAGAGAGAAGCTGCTTGATAAAGCCCATTTTTACGGGACCGCGCCATACTACAGGCTGATATGAGTTAGGAAGAAGAAAGCCGAGAGACATAACAGAGAGGTTTTCACTCCATGTGACCGGCTCAATGAAAGATTCTTCAATGTGAACTTTGGAGTCACGCATGCTCAAAAGGCGCGGAACACTCGGGCCATGTACGTCGACATCAAGCAGGCCGACTTTTTTTCCGGCAAGAGAAAGACCGATGGCGATGTTTGTGGCAACAGTACTTTTTCCAACTCCGCCTTTACCCGACATAACAACAATTTTATGTTTAATGCGGCTGATGGTGCGTTGCATGCGTGCTTCGCCGGCATCCAATTCAGTAGGGGCTCCGCCGCATGAACCGGAAGAGCAGGAACCACTGCTACAGTCAGTACTCATAATGGTCTCCAAACAGTAGACTTGTGCCGCGTTGTGAAAAACAGTCTGTCCAGTGCGGCCGTGGGTGAGGCAGGCTGTACGAAATTCGGTATAATGTCAGTAGTCACTGACGAGAGGGTTGTCCAGAGGCAGATTTCTATTTTTTTGAATATTTCTGCCGATATTATAGGTGACCCGTTTTTATCGGATCGAACGATGAAAAAAGCCCCCGGAAAAACGGGGGCGAGGTGTAACTATTTGGGTAAGATTTTACTTTTGCTTGGCTTTGTGAGCAGTACGCAACCAGTCATACCATGTATCAAGCCCATCACTGGTAGTGCAGGATGTCTCGAATACAGGCATATCTTTGTTTAACTGTGTTGCAAACTTTTTGGCGCGCTCAACATCAAACTGAACATATGGGAGCAGGTCGCACTTGTTCAGAATCATAGCGGAAGATTTTTCAAATAAGGCTGGATATTTTTCAGGCTTATCGTCACCTTCAGGAACGCTGAGCAGAGCAATTTTGTAATCCTCACCGCAGTCGAATTCAACGGGACATACAAGGTTCCCGACATTCTCAATAAACAGAATGTCGATTTCATCAAGATTAAAATTGGCGAGAGCAGCAGTAATCATGTTGCTGTCAAGGTGACAACCACCGTCTGTGTTGATCTGCACAGCTTTAGCACCAGTTTCGGCAACTCTGCGAGCATCATTGTCAGTCTGGCAGTCACCTTCGATGACAGCCATGGTGAATTCATTTTTCAGATCGGTAAGAGTGCGCTCAAGAATTGAGGTCTTACCTGCGCCCGGTGAACTGATAAGGTTGAGAACCAGAATACCGTGTTTTGCAAAAAGTTCTTTTAATGTAACTGCAATTTTGTCGTTTGCTTCAAGAATGTTGCGTACTACTGGGATTTCCATGGGTACTATTTACTCCGCTTCAAGATGATCTACGTAAAGTTCTTTTCCTGTGAGCACGTTGTGCCCGAATAGACTTTCGCATTCAGGGCAAGGCATATAAAAAAGATCCGTCCCTTCCGGTGTGAACTCTGTAGAGCATTCACCGCATGTGACAGTCACAGGAATTTCTTTAAGCTCCAGCTTAGCATCCTCCAAAGGGCTTTGTTTGGTCTGTACTTCAAAAGCAAACTCAAGTGCGTCGGGCACAAGGTTTGTCAATTTTCCGTAACAAACACGAACCATCAGCAATTTGGAGGCATTATGCTTTGCCATCTCTTCCTTGACGATATCGATAAGACTTGCTGCTATTGCCATTTCATGCATGCCAGAACCGTAAAGCAAAAGATACTAAGCGTCCACAATGTTTTTGAAATACTAGTTTGATGTCCTAACATGCTGTTTTCAAGAGTAAAGGGCTGTGATAGGGTTAAGCCAGATTATACGCGCATATATTGGGGGCAATAGATGACAGAAGGTGTATATCACACTAAGTCCAGTCTTTGGATTGGGTCAGGTGCGACAAGAAGACGAAGTATTTCGAAGCGATACTGGTTTGCCAGTGAGGGTGCAGGTGGCTGTATTGAAGTACAGTTGCTCACGAATAACTTGACCCCCATTGGCGATAAGCGTGTTATCGATCGAGATGAATTTGAAGATGAGTATGTTTTTGAGCCGGGATTGCTTGCACTGGAAGTGCAGGCCACAAATATTGCACAAGATAGTAGTGTACGGCAGTTGTTGGATGCTCAGGATGAGCTGGTTGCAACTGTTTCGGCTCTGGGTGAAAAACAATCTGCTCTGCAACATGAAGAAAGAGAAGCTTCTGAACGTTTTGATAAGGGCATGAGTATGCTGCGCGGTGGCTATGTAAAGCAGGGGCGCAAAATATTACTTGCCGTTTCAGAGAAGAACGTGAAATGGAAGAGAAGACATAAACATTTGTTTAACGGGTTTGGGACACGTCTGCGTAAACAACGTGAGCCGGAAATTGCATTGAAACATTACTTGAAAGCAATTGAGCTTTCTCCTAATGATGATCATTTATGTTACAATGTTGCCCGGGTCTATTATGATTTACGAAAAATGGCCGATTGTAAAAGATGGCTTAATCGTGCTCTTGTAGCAAATCCGAAACTGGAGCCTGCCCAGAGATTTTTGCAGGCAATAACGCGAAAGTCATATTTACGATAATTTGAACGTCATCAGGAAGTACGTTGTGTTGCATTTAGAATTTAAAGGTGTGTACTCCACATTTGAATCTGAACAGAGTTCTGCTCCTGCAGAGCAGGGAAAACGATACTGGCTTGTCTGGTTTACAGATAATGACACTGTAATGATTCAGGCATTATCCACGCAGCTTACAGTTGCCGGAGCTCAGTACCGCTTACGTATTGAAGATTTTATGCACAGGTTTATGGAAGAACCGGATGTTCTGCTGCAACCGCAGGTGCTTGCGCACGCACATCTTGTGGAACATGAAGCACGTTCTTTGCCTGATGAACCATATAAGTTTGTGTTGAAAGACAAGCATGGCGGAGACGTTACTCCTGAGCTTGTCTCTTCTTCAGAAGCGCTGGAAATTGCGCGCAGGGAAGCAGAAAAATTTGCTGAAGAGCAAAAGACCCCTGAAAACGTTGCAAAGAATTTGAAAGCAAGTTTTGAAGAGGCACTTGTTGCTTTGGAAAATGGCGACAGACGTAATGCGCTTAAGGTACTGACCAGACTGGCGGACTCTAAAGAGGGTATTGTTCCTGAGCATAAACATGTGTTTGCTGACTTTGGTTCTAACTTACGCAAACAAAAGCTTCCTGCCGCTGCTTTACAGCACCAGTTGCGTGTTGTTGAGATGAGTCCTGAAGACGACCATGCATTGTTCAACGTTGCACGTGTCTATTACGATATGGGAGATTTTGGGAACACGATTCGCTACCTGAACCGCGCAATTTCTCTTAATAAGAACTTGCGTCCTGCTCAGCGTTTTCTTGAATATGTTCGAAGTGAAGGGCGATCTGAAAAGTAGTTTATGTAATTAGTATGTGGAGGGTGCATGAACCGTAAAATTATTATGCTTATTTTACTGGCTCTGGTCGTAGGGGCTGTGCTTATTGCATATAATAAATGGATAATGCGCGATGCATACATCATTTCTACTAATGCCTCCTCGCAGCTTGCTGTGACGAACGCTGCAACCGACAATTCTCTGAAAGCACTTGTGATAAAAAAAAGTGCCACAGATGCATTGAAAACAGTTGAAGATACTATTCCTGACAGCAAGGTCGTTCTGATTAAAAAGAAGGAAGCGGCTGTCTCGAATGAGCTTACTAAAAAGAATGTTTCTTCTAAGGGTATAATCCCTGCAGGTGTGACTTCTTCAGAAAAAGTTTTGGGGAAACAACAGGATAAAGCTACTTCAACGGTTTCTTCGGATGTTTCTGCAACGGTACCGCAAAAAAAGAAGAGTATTGCTAAATCCTCTCCTGCAAAGGACGTAAAAACTGCACTACCTTTGCCAACGGTTGAGTATGCCAAAGAGAAATTATCAGTACAGACATCTGCATTGTTCACCTATAAAATTTTTACGTTAAACAAGCCGCAGAGGCTGGTGATTGATGTTATCGGGCGTTTTAGCGAAAAGCTTTCAGCCCCGAACGTTGCCGAAGATGGTCTGGTCAAGGCTGTGCGACTTGGGCACCATAAAGACAGAGTGCGTATTGTACTCGATTTAAAGAAGCCATTATCTCAAGATTGGATTGCAGAGCGTAAAAGTGACTCACTTGTTGTTGTCATACGATAACAGGCTGTCTGATTTGGAAGAAGAGAAAACAACACCTGTGGTGTATGTGCTCCTGACAGATTAAGCTAGTTTTGTTCTGGAAAAGGAATATTAAAAAGCCAAGCTGCTACATATGTAATACTATGTGAAGCTTGGCTTTTTACGTATGGCGCATTGTTGCGCATGTGGTCAACTGGAGCTGGAATAATCCGGCTCTTTTTTATTGATTTGAGTTAATGCTATTTTTTTACTTCAAACCCTATACCGGTGATAGCACTTTCAATGACATCTTGAGGAACTGGCGTTGCTTCTTTCCATTCAACTTTGCCGGAAAGCAAATCGACAGAGACGTCAGAGATACCTTCAATGGATTCAAGTGCTTTAGTAACTGCGCTGACGCAGTGTTGGCAGGACATTCCGGAAACAGTGAGTGCTGGCATTGTGTAATCCTTATGCAACTGTTTTAAAAGAATTGAATTTACTCAGTCTCAGGCGTAGCATAGCTCAAGTACCAGTACCGCTCAACCTCATATTCTGTTTGAGGTTGGGTGCCTTTTAACCATATATGATTGTGCCTGATTGAAGCAATGAGGTTTGTTATGACTGATACTCATATCGAGTCTGAACGTACGGCTGGACTTCGCACACTAACTATTCCCGTAAAGGGAATGACGTGTGCTTCTTGCTCTGCCCGTGTTGAGAAAGGCGTTTCTGAAATAGACGGGGTCTCAAAGGTTGCAGTGAATCTTGCGACAGATTCTATGCAAGTTGAGTTTGATCCTGCTCAATGCAGTGTGGAAGATATTGTGCAGAAGGTCGCAGCTATCGGGTATGAGGCTGTTCCTCCGCAGTCATCCTCAGCGGATGGTTCTTTACTGCGTTTTTCAATTACTGGGATGCATTGCGCTGCGTGCTCTGCACGCATTGAGAAAGTGACATCTCAAATGCCGGAATTTTCTTTTGTGGAAGTTAATCTTGCAACGGAAGTCGCACGTATACAACCGGCCGAAGGCGTTTCTAGCGAAGCTGCCATTGCTGCATTTATAGAAAAAGTTGCTATGCTCGGGTTTGGTGCCACAGTGCAGGAAGCAGAAGAAGGTGCTGCTCAGGATGTTACATCCCTATGGGAAGAGCAGCAGGAAAACATGCGTAACCGTCTTGCGGAAATGAAAGCTAAGCTTGTTCCCGAGATTATTTTTGCTTCGCTTTTGTTGATTATTGCGATGACCGATATGACAGGCTTGAGCTTGCCTGAGTGGTTAGCTCCTCATTCTTCGCCAAAGACTTTCTCTCTTATTCAGTTGATTTTGGTTATCCCTATCATGTGGTCAGGGCGTGATTTTTATATTCATGGCTTTAAAAATCTTTTCAGGGGTGCTCCGAATATGGATTCCCTCATTGCTGTAGGAACAGGTGCTGCCTTTGCATACAGTCTTTGGGGAACTATTGAAATTTATCTTGGTATTGATGTCATGGCGAGAGTCATGGATCTGTATTTTGAGGCTGCAGGGGTGCTGATTGCGCTTGTATCCTTAGGAAAATACCTTGAAACCCGCTCCCGCTCTCATACCTCTGATGCCATCAAAGGATTGATGGATTTAACACCAGATACTGCCATTCGCATTGTTGAAGGTGAACAGCAAACAGTTCCGGCAGCAGATGTTGTGGCTGGAGATATTCTGCTTATCCGTCCTGGCGAGCGCATTCCTGTGGACGGCAGTATTCTAGAGGGCTCATCAAGTGTTGATGAATCTATGCTGACAGGGGAATCACTGCCAGTCTCCAAAACCGTGGGTGACTCTCTTGCCGGAGGTACCGTGAATACCCATAGTGCTCTGACCATGAAGGCTGAGCATGTAGGGGCAGATACAGTGCTTTCACGCATCATTCGTGTTGTTCAGGATGCGCAGGGTTCCAAGGCGCCAATTGCCTCTATGGCCGATACCGTGAGTTTATATTTTGTTCCAATAGTTATGTGCATAGCCTTACTTTCAGGGTTAGCTTGGCTTATAGCCGGCGCATCGTTCCCGTTTTCGCTACGCATATTTGTGGCGGTCATGGTCATTGCCTGCCCGTGTGCAATGGGGCTTGCGACACCAACGTCAATTATGGTGGCAACAGGCCGCGGTGCACAGCTCGGAGTGTTGTTTAAAAACGGAACAGCGCTGGAGCAGACAGGTCGAGTGCAGACTGTTGTGTTTGATAAAACAGGTACTATTACCTATGGCAAACCGGAGCTTGTTTATGTGGAACCTTTGAATGGATTCAATGAACAAGAGGTCTTGGCATATGCTGCTTCTCTTGAGAGTCTTTCTGAGCATCCATTAGCAACGGCCATTGTGAAGGGAGCCAAAGAACGTGGTGTTTCTTTGGTTGCGGCGCAAGATGTTACTGCAGAGTCCGGTAAAGGCATTTACGGAATTGTCGACGGAAAGCATGTGCGCATCGGGAATGCCGCGTACACAGAGGTTGAGCGGAATACAGAAGTCATGGCGCGGATGAAAGAACAGGCGCAACAAGGCAGAACTGCACTCATTATGTCCGTAGATAATACTCCGGCGCTTATGCTTGCTGTTGCAGATACGATTAAGCCGGAAGCATCTGTTGTTGTACGAGATCTGAAAAAAATGGGTATAGATGTTGTTATGCTCACTGGAGATAATAGTGTGACTGCGAGTGCCATGGCGGCGCAGGCGGGCATTGATACTGTTATTTCTGAAGTGCATCCTGAGGATAAGAGCAAGACTGTTCAGAAGCTTCAGGAAAAAGGACATCTGGTCGCAATGGTAGGGGATGGAATTAATGATGCCCCTGCGTTGGCTACGGCAGATGTAGGAATAGCAATGGGAACAGGTATTGATGTTGCTGTTGAAGCAGGTGATGTTGTCCTTATGTCGGGAGAACTGACAGGCGTACTTACCGCAGTTGCACTGAGTAAAGCTGCTGTCAGAAATATTAAGCAGAACTTAGTATGGGCATTTGGATACAATACTCTGGGAATTCCGGTTGCAATGGGATTACTGTATGCATTGTTTAATGGCCCGACACTGTCTCCAATGATTGCAGGCGGTGCTATGGCGTTGAGTTCTGTTTCTGTAGTATCTAATGCACTCAGACTGCGTTGGTTCACCCCCCGTTCTGATTAAGCCGAAATCGCACTTTGCAGCGTATTGTATGGAGATTCAGGGCTTATATGGGTAATTCAACAAATAGATAGAACGTAAAAAGGTGACGGTTACACGTCACCTTTTTTATGTTGTGAATGCCGAACGTTGTTTGCGCGACGAGGGGCGGTTTGCAGGGTGCAGTAACAAGGTCTTTAGTCTTGTAGAGGCTTCTAAGCCTTCTTACCGAAGAACGGAGGTTAATAGTGGCGTATGTATTCAGAAATATTATCTGCAGAACAATTTTTGCTTACCCAAAATGCTGCTGCCCATACCATGAGCGCCGCGGCATCGGTATTGGTAAGCTTGGTAAGTTTAGCTTCCAGCGTATCTCTGCTGAGTCCGTAAATGTTGTGGAGTTGTTTGGTATTGCAAGCATTTGCTACTCGAAGCTGAAGGTACTCCTTACTGGAGTTTTCGGGCTGTATTCGAAGATTTTTGTGTGCAGAAATGATGAGCGCAAGTTCGCTGTCTGAGAAGGTGTGCTTTATAATGCTGATTGCTTGGAAAAACGTATCCACTACCCAGGGCAGAATGAATTCTGCTCCGGCACTTTTGGTGCGGAAATAGTCTTTAAGCCATTTTTCCTGATCTGATGTGATACGTGCGGCTACTTGCGGCATAGAGAAGAACCTCCAATGTGCCTCGGGGGTATTTCTTCGGGATGTATCGGGTTGAAGGAAAAATATATCAACGATGAAGTATGATTGGTTTGAGTTTTTGTAATAATTTTAGAGAGTAGGGCGAATTATGTTATTTGATCTCAACTGCTCCTTTGAACGTGAGGTTGTCCGGTAGCAGGAGGATGTTTCCGGTTTGGTTGTTTATGCTTACGTCTCCTACAAGAGAGATGGAGGAGTTGAAAATGATATCGCCGGAGATACCGAGCTTGCTGCATGCAGTGAGAGAAGGGACACCTTCTTTAAATTTTTCATAAATACTGTCAAAGCTACCGTAATACTGCGGGTCCAGTTGAACTTGAAGGTTCTGGGTAATGTTTGCGTTGTTCATTTTCAGCATACCGGTTGTATCCAAGAGATAGTAATCTGACATGACTTTGAGGAGATCGTTTGTCTGTTTTACAGGGATAAAACGGTCGCGATTGGTGATGAGTGCCTGTGCGTCTGCAAAATGGGAAACCGCTGCGCCCATGGCACTTTCTATTTGATAAACCGGCGTGCTGCTGTTGTCGTGTGGGTTGACAGGTTTTGGATTACGAATAAGTGGAAGCTTAGGTAATCCTTTTTGCTGGATATGTTCTTTTAACGCGGCAAGATTAATCCAGATGTTGTTTGTATTAAATAAGCAGTGCTTCTGGATATCGTTGAATGTATCTATGTCGCATTCAGGACACTGTCCGATTTCGCGTAAAATAAGGCTACCATCTTCATGTCTGGCAATATGACCGCCTTTGCAATCACTTTCTGTACGCTCAGTTACTTCCATGAGGAACGGAACCTGCTTTTCTGCCATATAGCCTAGAATGCGCATATCAAGCGTGGCACCAAGATTGTCTATGTTGGAGATGAGTGCATATTTTCTGCCTTGCCTGAGGAGAGTTTCCAGCACACCCGAGAGATATAATGCGGCAAAAATATCACCATGTCCCGGAGGATTCCACTCATAATCAGGGTTATCGGGGTATGATACAGGTTCAAGGGTATGTTGCTCTATTTTAGGAAACTTATGTTGGACAAAACAGAGAGGGAGTTGCGGCAACCCACTCATATGTCGTAATTCATTCAAGGTGTCTTTGTGTGTGTTGTAGCTGTTCATGAGAACAAGCGGCAATGAACCACCGTATTCTTCCTGCATGGATATGGCTTGCTGTATGGTGATATCGAGAAATGAGAGGTTATCTTTGACTGGAAGAAGTGACTTGGCAAACTGCATCCCCATGGTTGTGCCTAGACCACCATTTAACTTGATCGCAACTGCCTCTTTGGCGTGTTCTTTACCTGTCTGGGTATAGCGTGCAAGGTCGTTAATATGGTCAATATGCTGCTTGGATACTGGTGATATAGTACTTTCGTGTATGTAGCCGGTTGCCTTATTGGCGATGTCGGAGAAGTAGGTTGCAAAAAGGTCTATAACAGGGGCAGGAAGTCCTTCGTTCCTCATTTTTTCTTCGTACAGCGGCAGAAGCTGTTGGGCACTGGAGTACCGCTCCGGTGAACCGGAAACAGATTGATTCTGTAATGAGTTAGTTGCAGGGTTGTTATGAGAACCGGATCTAGGCATGGTGACTCCCTTTTCACGAAACGAGTTATACCATCCACGGCACAATGACGTGAATTTGCGGATGAATTTACCCACTACCACACTCAGGAGAAGCTGGAAGTATAATTTTCGAAAAAACGAAGTACTTAGAAATTGAATTAATCAAAAATAAAAGCCTGCGGATGTAATCCGCAGGCTTTACTCTTAGATGATGTTGTGAAGACAGCCGCCTTTAGCGGCCATTTTGTCTACAGAACGGGTTACATCCGGATCCTCTTCCAACGCCGGAGCGTGGAATGATTTTAAACGGGCATCTATAATCACCGGCCCTGTGCATCCCCAATGCTTGCAGTGGGTAAATGCACCTGCACCATACATGTCTGTAGCAGGGTCGGAGCGGGTAAAGGTTACCCACAGGAAGTTGTCCCAGTTTGCCGCAGTGAAACCAGCGTCATCTGCAACAACTACAAGCGGGAGAGACTCCAGATTGCCAACTTGTTTAAAATGTTCTGCAAGGCGGAACATGGCGTTGTCATGTTCATCACGTGCAGCCGTATGTTTAGGGCCTTTTACGACAACGATACCGGACATGAACAGTTTTGCATCACTGAAGCCGTCCGGCAGGGTGAAATGTGATGGAATACTTGAGCCGAGTGTGCGTTTGACAGGCCCGCAAGCTGTCCAGATAAGTTTTGAGCCTTGGTTTAAGCTAATGCCTGTGTAGTCAAGGGTATCAATGGTGGTGCGGGTGATGAAATGGAAATCGCGTGCAAAGTCTGTACGCTCCAGCATGTGCGTAAAGAACTCTTTGTAATTATGGGTACTAAGTCCCTGATTATCTTCTTTTGCTGCAAGAATGACGTACTTTGAAAGGGATGTCTGTGTGTTGCCGAGCAAAGAAAGACCGCATGTGATAAGTTCCTGCGGCTGACGTTCTTCAGCGTACGGAACATAACGTTCACTTCCTATTGCAAGCAACAGGGGATGAACACCAGCAGGGTCAACCGCATGTACCTCATGCACACCGTTGAATACGGTCGGCACCAGCTCCGCGGTGAGATCGTGGATAAACTCACCGAAGACTGTATCTTCCTGAGGAGGACGCCCTACAGTGGTAAATGGCCAAACAGCGTCGCTGCGGTGGTATACATTGTCTACACGCATGAGCGGGAAGTCATGTGCAAGGCTGTAGTAGCCCAAATGATCTCCGAAAGGTCCTTCCGGTTTTTGCTCATTTGGATAAACAGTACCGCTTATGCAGAAGTCGGCTTCTGCGAGAATTGGAAGCTGGCCTTTTCGTGTGATCATCGGCATGCGGAATCCCCCGAGGGCACCTGCAAAAATCAGTTCTGCAATACCTTCAGGTAGTGGCATAATGGCTGCCATGGTCATTGCAGGAGGGCCGCCGACAAAAATATTTACCTTCAGTGGCTCGTTGCGGCGGAGGGCTTCTGCATGGTGGTAGCCTATTCCGCGGTGAATCTGGTAATGGAGACCAACTTCTTTATCTTTTTCGAATGGAGCACCGGTAAGCTGTACGCGGTACATTCCAATATTGGAGTTCATGAATCCAGGTTTGTCCGGGCTTTCTGTGTAGACCTGCGGCAAGGTTACGTAGCCGCCACCATCCATAGGCCATGAATGCAGTTGCGGGAGTTGGCTGACAGTTGTCGTGCTGTCCATTACAGGGCCAGTTTTTACCTTTTTAGGCATGGTGGAGTAGCCTGCACGCGGCACACCTGCGTAGCGCCAAGGACGCTTGAAAAAGTCAAATGGGTCAACCTTCAGCTTAAAAATACCTTCAAGGGCATGAAGTGTATCACGGAAAATCCAGCGGGTTCTCTCCATTGTTCCAAAGATATTACATACCATAGGAAATTTGGTACCTTTCACGTTGGTGAAGAGTATTGCAGGGGCTTTTGCGCGGAACGCGCGGCGCTGGATTTCAGCCACTTGCAGATGTGGGTCAACTTCTTCGTGAATGCGGATAAGCTGCCCGCTTTGTTCCAGATCAGCAATAAGTTGCTGTGTATTTCTGTATCGCAAGATAACTTCCTTATATGTCAAGCTGAGTTGAAGAAAACCTGCATATTCCTGAAAGTGCTGTGTGCTGGAATATCGCAGAGGATGGAGTATGATACTACGAAAGAAAATTTTGCGGAATAATAGAGTAAAGTAGGGGGAGCCGCAAGCAGCTGAAAAGCCTTGTTTGAATACGATAAGGACAGGGTAGAAGATAAAAAAATAGCCCCTCTTTATCGCAATGATAAAGAGGGGACTTGCGCTCCATTCAGCAGAGTAGCCAGAGGCTGGCTCTTCCAAATGCTTGACTGAAAACAGCTCCAGTCAAAAAAATATATACTAGTCTACTTTGTAGTATGCTTTTGCAGCAGCACCACAAATAGGACATTTTTCTTCAGTTGGACCTTCATGGGTGTGACCACATACAGAACAGTTGTAGTAGTCAACGTCTGCTGGGTTTTCGAGGTTCTCAAGAGCTTTTGTGTAGAGGTCTGCATGAACAGCTTCTGCTTTGTTAGCAAAGCCGAAGTAACGTGCTGCAACTTTTTCGCCTTCTGCTTCTGCTTCGGTGATCATTGCAGGGTACATTTTTTCAAATTCAAAAGTTTCACCAGCGATTGCATCTTTAAGGTTTGCAGCTGTATCGCCGATTTTACCAGCATTACGCAGGTGAGCATGTGCATGGATAGTTTCTGCATCAGCAGCAGCACGGAAAAGTTTTGCAACCTGAGTGTGGCCTTCTTTTTCCGCTTGTTTAGCGTAAGCAAGGTATTTACGGTTAGCCTGAGATTCACCAGCAAAAGCAGCCATGAGGTTTTCAAGAGTCTTGGACATTATTTCTCTCCACAAGTGTGTTTATTTGTTATGTGTTAATCCCTTAACAGGAATGATTACTGTTTATATTTTCAACTCAGCTTTGTAAAGCGAAAAAAGATTTTTTTTAAATTTCTTTTTTACGAAAGTTATGTCTCGATCATTAACGGATTACTATACGTGAAAAATAATAGTGGGAAAGTTGTTTGCTGGAAAACCGATGATGCATTCAGCGGGCATCCCTGACGTAATCAGCGAGCGATTTTCCAGCAAACAGGCAGAACCGGCTGTTCTGTTGTGAAGGTTTTCGCAGCAAAGATATGCAGGTTTTAGCTACAAAAGCACAGGAACCTGAATACAAGTGGAGTTGTACAGGTTCCTGCTTTTGTATTTCGTTATCCTCACATACGCGGTGGCAGCGAGATAAATACTAGTCTACTTTATAGAACGCAGAAGGGGATGCGTTACAAATAGGGCACTTATCACCTTCGAACGGCCCTTCGTGTGTATAGCCGCATACAGAACAGTTGTAGTAGTCGGTTTCTACCGGATTATCGATACTATCCATCATCTTTTGATACAAAGTGGCGTGTACTTCTTCTGCCTGATTCGCATAGGTGAAGAACTTGTGAGCTGCTTTTTCCCCTTCAGCTTCAGCATCTTTGATCATTTCAGGATACATATTCTTAAATTCATGAGTTTCACCTGCAATGGCATCCTTAAGGTTCTCAAGCGTGTTACCGATTTTGCCGGCATTGCGAAGGTGGGCATGCGCGTGGATGGTTTCAGCATCAGCAGCGGCACGGAAAAGTTTCGCAACTTGCGGGTGGCCTTCCTTTTCTGCTTTGGCAGCATAGGCAAGGTATTTACGGTTAGCTTGAGATTCACCAGCAAAGGCAGCCATTAAATTTTCAGCAGTTTTACTCATGATGTACTCCGTTTGATTTGTTGTTTTTCTAGTCGTTAATAGGAATGATTACTGTTTATAGAAAGGTCTTACTCTTGTAAAGCAAAAAAACACTTTTTCTAATTTTTTCTAACCATTGCGAATAAAATATTGACTGTACAAAACATAACCTACCGTTGTTACAGCTTTTTGCCAGTATTTATTCCTGATTGTTTTGTCTGAAAATGTCTGTGTCTCTTTGCAAAGTCAGGACGATTGTATGTGTGTTTAGCTGGTAGGCAGGAAAGCACAAAAAGCCACGCCTTGTGTATACGAGGGTATGCACAGGGCGTGGCTTTGTACTTTTTGAAAATACAGAATTGAAGATGGTGCGGCTAGCGAGTGCTGGAAAGGTTACTTTGGATGCTTTCGGAGAAAGGATTTTATTTTATCTGTAACATACTGAATAACTATTAGTTCTCTGTTGAAGTGGATGTGGCTTCCTTTTCGCTAGAATCGTCTACACTTGTTTGTGACGGTGTGTACTCTGTCGGCACTTCATCTGGTAAGGGCGCAGGGGGTGGCATGTCTTCCGGCGCAACATCGAACGGGGCAGCTGTGTATTGCGCAGTCTCTGGTGTTTGCTGCTGCGGACGAGGAGAGTTCGCAAACTCCAGTCTTACCTGTCCAAGCTCAATTTTAAGGTAAGCAGAGTAGTTTTTTCCTGCCTTTGAGACAAGTTCCAGTGGTTCTGTGGTGCGTCCTTTGGTCAGCAGCTCATCGACAATTTCATTGTCCATAGTACGCCCGAACATTGTTTTCCATATTACGAACATGCAGCCACCGTCGTCACGTTTCCAGTTGGAGCATGCATATCGTTTGTCCAAATCTGCAATTTCACCACCGCATAACGGACACTTTCCGTCAGGCTCTCGTTCTCCCACTTCTCTGGCTTTCATTTCCAGCAGGATAGGGGCAATGCTTTTCCCTTTTATGTGGCTGATGCCTCCGGCAACAAGGTGACGAATTGAGTGCATAAACTCAGGGTAGGTTGCATTCCCCCCTTCAATTTCTTTGAGGTTATGCTCCCATTGTCCCGTCATTTCAGGCGAAACGATGTCCGGTAACATGGCGGATATAACTTCGATTATTTCCTGACCGGAATTTGTTGCCTGAAGTTTTTTTCCTTTTCGCTCAATGTAGTTACGTGAGAGCAGTGTTTCGATTATCTGAGCGCGTGTTGCTGGAGTTCCAAGGCCACGTTCTTTCATGGCAAGGCGCAACTCATCGTCTTCAACAAATTTACCTGCAGTTTCCATGGCGCTGAGGAGTGATGCGTCAGTAAAGTGTGCAGGTGCTTTGGTCTGGCGCTTAACGGTATCAACTTCCTCCGTGGAGACTGAAGTACCTTTTCGCAGTGCTGGAAGAGGATTGTCCTGTGCTGTTCGCCAAGGTTCAACAACAAGCCATCCTTTGTCTTTGAATACTTTGCCCTTAGCGATGAACAGGTGCTCTCCCACAAAGACCCGCACAGTGGACGACTGATAGACGGCTTCTGGACTGAAGGCCGCAATGAAGCGCCGACATATCATGTCGTATATTTTCTGTTCGTCACCAGAAAGTTGGAGTAGATTGGCTTTGCGAGCCGTTGGGATAATAGCGTGGTGATCAGTAACTTTTTTATCGTTCACGCATGGAAACTTTTTACCATCCTTAATACGGTTAACAGCAGGAACCGTCTCATCTTTATATAGAGGATAGATGGCACGGAAGTACGTAAGGATTTCTGCAAAGAGCTCCTTTGTCAGATGACGTGAGTCAGTTCTTGGATAGGTGATAAGTTTTTTTTGCTCGTACAATGCCTGAGCAACCGCGAGGGTTTCTTTCGCAGACAACCCGAAGCGCGTGTTAGCTTCCCTTTGCAAGGTGGTAAGGTCAAAAGGCAGTGGCGGCTTGGTAGTACCTTTGCGACTGGTTACCCCTTCTATTTTGCCTTCTTTTCCTTTGCATTCGTCAACGACTTTTTGCGCGCGGGATTCGAAATTGATGCGCGTTTCTTTTTCGTCTTCAGGGAGATGGTACGTCGCAGAGAAGCAGTTTGCAGGTGCTGTATCAGCATCATCATTTTGCACAGTACTTGGGCTTGATGTGCTGTTTTTAACTGGACGGCAGAATGTTGCTTCTACCGTCCAGTAATCTTTCGGTACAAAGTGTTCAATTTCGTTTCGGCGGTCTGCAAGGAGTTTGAGTACAGGTGTCTGTACACGCCCGACTGAAATAAGACGATTCGCTTTTACCGTGAATATGCGGGAAAAGTTCATGCCGATAAGCCAGTCAGCCTCAGCTCTGGCAAAGGCGGCAAGCCCAAGATTACGCTTTTTTGCGTCGGGCATAAGCTTGTTTAAGCTTTTTTTCAGCCCTTCTTCCGTCATGTCGTTTGCCCATAACCGCTTAACCGGCTTGGTGCAGCCTGCCAGCAGATATATACGGCGGAAGATAAGCTCACCTTCGCGACCGGCGTCCGTTGCGTTGACAACGTCAGTCACTGTTTCGTCGTTCAGTAAGCGATTCAGTACGGCGTACTGCCGTTGGCCTTCTTTAAGGACTGCAAGCTTGAATTTAGGCGGGATAATGGGCAGTTGCTCAATGTTCCACCGTCCTTGCCAAGCTTCATGTTGTTCTTCCGGTTCGGCAATGCCTACAAGATGTCCTACCGCCCAACTGACGATGTGGGTGGTACCTTCTAAATAACCTTCCCTGCGGTTTGTCGCGTTAACATGCGGTGCAATTTCGCGGGCAACCGAGGGCTTTTCTGCAATAATAAGTGTCTTTGGCATTATCCGACACAGGTAGGACGAACCGGACGTTGCGTCAATGTTCTATTTTTTGCCTCGTAGCTTCTGGAACATGCCGGAAATTTTTTGCGGTAGCGATATATTTATCCAGCGTTTTTCTACCTCGTTACGAAAATGTGTTCCGAGATCTTTTTCCAGCCGGTACAGTACGCCAGATCTGCCACGGGACACAAATATCGAGTCAGTGTATCCTTCCAGATCTATCACATAAAATTCACCGTCTTTATAAAGAAAATTTCCGCGGTTGAAGTCGAAAAAAACAATGCCTGCATTTAAGATAGAAGCAACAAGTTCGATGAGGCGCTTTTCAATTTCCGGGTCGTTTGTTGTTGTGAGATATTCTTCCAGCGTTGGCGCATTGATTTCTTTAGTTACCACCATGTATTTTTCGGCTTTAATAACCGGTGGTGTTTTTATTCTCAGTTCCGAAAATTTATTAGCAATATACGCGAAGTTTTCTCCGGGGTATCTACGGATACCAAGCCAGTATTTGAGCTTGAGCTCAAGTTTTGGTGTGAAATATTTTGTATATTCGCCTGTTTCTTTGTTGTAATAAACCGAACGCTTATGGTTCTTTCGTAAACACGTCATTATAAACCTCTCAGCTGTTTATGGCACCATGCGGTGTGCCCACAGCAGCTCCTCCCCCGAGGTGCAAAAAGCCCGAAGGGCATGACGTGTCTACGATGATTTTACGATGATTTTCAATGCAAAATTTTATAATCTACAATGTGGAATGTTAAGAAACGGTTAAATGTTTATTGATTTCCTGAAACGGTCTTGAGTGTCTGTAAAAAACGGGAGCGGAGCTTATCTCCCATGAGTCCTTTCTTGACAGCAGGGAGCTTCAAAAATCCGCCGAGTACGGCACGCATGAAGTTTTCAGCGGCGCTGTTAGGGTTGTCGAAAAGCAGGTTTTGTAACGTACCGCGCTCAAGAGACTGGAGAATGGCACGCTCAAAGGTGTCTTCCGGATGTATGATTCGCTTTGAAGATTTCTCAAGAACCAGTGCGCCGGGTTTGCATTTTAATGCGCAAACGCCACATCCCAGACAGAGAGCTTCGTCGATGACTGCAAGCTTCTTGGGACGCTTGCCGTCAATAACAGCACCATAGCTTTCCTGCATAGTGATGGCATCGACAGGACATGCTTTGGCGCAGAGCCCGCAACCGATACAGTCTTTTTCAGAGCAAGTGGCAATGAATGTGGATGAGATGAGAATATTCGTGTAGCCGCTCTTTTTAATGCCATTCATCAAATTGCAACAGCAACCGCAACAGTGACAGATGAAACCGACATCCTGTTGAACATTATCTGCTGTAAGTGTGAATCCCATATCTTTGGAGCGGGCAAGGATGTCTAGCATTTCTTCCTTGCTGGAGCGTCGTGCAAGGCCGTTTTTAATCATGGCTTCAGCTCCATCTCCCATTGTTGTGCATGTATCCAGCGGTACATTACACTGTCGCTCTCCCAAATGATGCTTCTCATGTCTGCAGGAGCATAAGCTCACAGCAAAAGACGACTTTGCATCTACCAAAGTCTCAGCACGTTCGTAATCCAGCACCTCAACGTGCGGGTCTTTGAGGATTGTTTCTTCGTGAGGCAGAGCACGCATTACGGAGATTTCCTGCCCGTCACCAAAGTTTGCATGCATAAAATCTTTGTTGCCGAACATATATGCCTGAAACAGTTCAGCCCATTTTTTTTGCGGGAGATTGGGACCAGTGCGCATCATGGTAAATTCAAAGAAGCCTACAATAAACGGGCTTACCATGTATTCGTAATGATCTTCATTCCAGATATCGCATACAAGCCCTTTCGTGCACATGCCATCGAGCATAAAGTGTAATTTCTGTTTATGGATTCCCGTCAAGTGAGCAATGCGTTCCAATGAAGCAGGCCTGTACGGCATAGCCACAATAAGTTCCGCTTCAGCCGGAGTGTAGAGGTATGAGATCATCTCTTTCAGGGCGTCATTCCATGGCATGCGAACCAGTGAGCCGTCTAATTTTTCCCCAAGCTGTTTATAAATATCTTTAGCGACGATGTGTCCCATATGCTCTCCTAGTGCTGATAGAGGCTGTAAACGTCTTATTTGCTGTTTGTGAATCCGGTCAGGCGGCGAAGGCTGTGCCCTGTATGTATCAGGAAGGTATACCGCGGTTGTTCCGGTTGCGTTGCTTCCGGTTGGTCTTCTTCCAGAATGGCATATTGTCCCGGTAGAGGGTCAGCCTTTTCAGGTGCCCGAGAAAACCCCCTACCTTTAAGAAGCTCTTCTTGTTCCTGAACTGTTGTTGGATTTACGGGATTATTCATAAGCAGTGCTATGCTTTTTCCTGTATGGCTTCAAGTCCGTTTGCAACCATAGAAGGGATAAATTCTTGTATGTCATATGCAGCGAGATTTTCAGTATAAAACGGGTCAGCTTGAAGTATGTTTTCAAGTGTTTCTCGGGAGTCTGCGGTGGCTAGGATTATCCCTCCGTTGCGAGGAACTTTTCGTCCTGAGGCGATAAAGTGACCTGCTTTATATTGCTCGTGAAGATATGCAACATGTGCATCCAGGTGCTGGTCAATCTGGTCTAATTCACAAGTATAGGTAAGAGATACAATAAACATCTTTATTCCTTTAGCTTGGCTTGGATAAGAGGGAGACGGCATTGATGAGTATGTGCTCAGGTATTGTATGAGCTTGCTTTGGCAAGTCAAGCTACTGTGTTCAAATGTTTATGTATATTTTCGTCTTTGAATGAGATCTTCTGTACTGGTTTTTGAAAGATGGCGTGTTGTAGTGTCTGTTGTTTTTGAAATAAAGTGTTGAATTTTGTTTTGTAACTACTAAATGGCAAATTATTACAATGTAGTAGTTCTTTTTAATGTAACTTATACTTAAATATAGATTATTTTTGTGTGCCTATACTTTCTACTGAATAGAGTTTTATGTCACCTTAGGACGATAAAAGAGACCGTACCTTACAACGGGAGATTACTATGTTTAAAAAATACGGATTGTTGTTAGCTATTTGTACAGCGTTGCTGTTGGGTGGATGCGGAACAGATAAATCAACTACCGATACAAAGGCACCTGAAACCCAACAGGAAATGCAAAAAGATACCACTGACAACACAATGCAAAATCAGGAGCAGGAGACACAACCTGCAACACCTGAGGAAAATACCGATCAGGGTATGTCTCAGGATCAAATGAAGGAAAATACTGACATGGGTTCAGAAACCATGCAGCAGAACGACACAATGAAAGAAGACATGGATAAGACCATGCCTGAAAAAAACAGCACTGATGAGCAAAAAACTTCCGGACAACGTCTTCCGGTAACTGGTGTGTTAAACACGTAGTGTTGTAATAGGGCAGGAGGCTGAGCGTTTCTTGCTTCCTGCCCTTAATAACAAGCGTAGGTCTGTTGCGCGCAGGTGAGGTTTGGCTATGATACAACGCTTTTTTTGTGCCTTGCTGCTTGTCCTGGTTCTGGCCGGATGTGAGCTGTACACCACGCATATGACGCCGGATCAGCTTATTGGTCAGACAGTTATCTTGACGCTGGAGTCAGGGGCTTTTCCTGATTCTACGATGACAATGCAGTTTGTTTCCTCAAAAGATTTAGTGTGGCGTTTGAGCGGGAATCTTGGGGAAGCAACGGGTTCTTCTGATTATCTTGTTTCCAGAATTAATCCGCAGACCATTTTGATGGCCTGGCGGAATGAAGAACACGAGGTCAGTTATATTGTAACGATGGATTTTGATGAACGGCGTTGTTTTTTAGTGCGCGCAGACCATGGTCGTAACTTATTGTCTGAGGGCGTGGTCGCTATCGAGTAATGAGGCATGGCTGATAGAAACGTGAAGAAAGCGGGTGCGGGTATGCGTAACACGATCATTTTCTTATTTGTAATTTTCTTTGTGCAAATTACCGCCTGCGGTATGGCACAACAGGTGGATATACAGCCCGAAGACCTTGTGGGGAAAACTCTCACGGAAACATGGCGGCGGGGTAGTTTTGTCGGGGCTTCATACAAGACTCACATTATTACACCGAACAGGATGCGCTGGTTTGCGTTGACCGGGAATTTGAAGGGCAAGAGTGAAGAAGTTGAATATGTTTGCACAAAAGTAGGAAGGGAAATCCTGCAAATTTCCTGGCGGGAAGAAACTACAGGGTCCCAGGCTATAGTGACCTATAATTTTAAAACAATGAAGATGTACGGCGTAATCGTTGAGAAAAAACGTGATTATTTGTTGCAGGGATCGTTCACCATTGAGCTGACAAATGCGAAGCGAGATGACCAGAGTGATCTGCCTCAGTTGTTCAAAGATACCCTTAACACTGAACAGTAGGTGGGGGGGATTATGAAAAACGTATTTGCAGCACTGGTATTGATTCTGGCTTTTACAACGGTCTGCTTTGCGGCAAAAAAAGACGTAAAAGAAAAGAAAGACGAGGACGTGATTACTGTTCCGCAGGAAAAGAAAGTTGTCATTGAGGACCTTATAGGAAAGACCATTGCGTTTACGTGGGAGTCCGGGCCGTTTAAGGATGAAGATAACCAGTTGCTGGTTGTCGACCCGAATACCATGCGTCTTTCTGTAGAATCCGGCATGAATATGACTGATCCGAGCACCATTAAATTTGAGGTCATACAGATAGACAACGAGATTTTTATCCTCACATGGCGTAGTGAAGAGTATGCACAGACTCTTGTTATGACCCTCAACTTCAAGACACATATGATCTATGAAGTTGTAGTGACGGAAAAAGCAAACTATGTGTCGCAAGGACCTTTTATCTTGAAGTGATGGTGTGTTTTTCTATTTAGGTGAACTGGGTCAGATTGGACTTATTGAGAAACGACACGTTACTTTATGATGAAAAAAGCCAAGCTCTTACATACGGCGTATGGTTAGAGCTTGGCTTTTTTGAATTTTATGCTGTCTACTCAGGCAGGTACAGTCGTGCAGGCTTGAGTCAGGTCTTGCCGATACTGGGGCACTGAACTGAAAGTACTCTCTGTATAATATGATGCGTTATTTAACGGAGAGAAGACCGTGGGCAATCTGAGCGAAACCGGCTCCGCCACGCTTTTCTGTGATCCATGACGGTTTATGTTCAATGGTGCTCTCAAACTCTAGAACATTGGCTACTCCTACAGAATTAGGGAAGTAACCGAAGATTGGAGCGTCGTTTGGAGAATCTCCAGCGTAGACAACCTGCTCTCTAACTTGCTCAAGTTCCACATTAAACTCTTCTTTGAGAATCCGTGCAGACATAGCGAGTTTATCATACTGCCCGAACCATGCATTAACATGAATTGAACTGATTTTAGCTGTTGTACCTGCTTCGGTACAAATCTCTTTAATTTTATGTACATCTTTTGCACAAAGAGCCGGTACATCTTCGCAGAAATCAATAGCGATATCTGTTTCACGGTATGCCTGATCTGCAGAGATTGCGCAGCCGGGTACTTTTTCTACAACAAGTTCACCGAGCTCTGCGAGTTTAACTTTATGCTGTGCTCGGAGTTCATCTTCTGTTGCGTAGCGACGGATCATCTTTTTTGATGTGTCATCGTAACGGAAGTAAAATGCACCGTTTTCACCAACTACTCCATCCACAGGCCACATGCGGGCAATCTGGTCACACCAGCCTGCGGGGCGTCCGGTAATGGGAATTACAACAAAGCCGTTTTCACGCAGGCGCTCAAGAGCGGTGTAGGCTTCAGCACGGAGGCGGCCTTCGTCAGTCAGTGTGTCGTCAATGTCGGTCAGGATATAGCGGATGTTTTCTTTAACATCTGCGGGCATGGTGGAAAAAGGCTTCATGTGAAATGCAGTTCCTTGGCATTGGTGTTCTGAAAAATGAAAAAGCATATAAAAAGAGGGCAACCAGGTGCCCTCTTTTAGTGTCTTGCGGGTAAATGCGTAACGCACTTACTTGATTCGTTGTCCTAGATGATGTTTTGGCGAATCTTAGTAACAACGATTTCTGCAATAATAACGATTGTGAAGATGCACAGCAGAATAAGTGCAACTTGCTGCCATCGGAAAAGGTTCAACGCTGTATCAAGTGCAACACCGATACCGCCAGCACCTACAAGGCCGATAACAGAGGATTCACGAACGTTAATGTCCCAACGGAAGAGAGCAAGTCCCCAGAATGCTGGAGCAACCTGAGGCCAGTAGCCTTTCAGCAGGACACTGACAGTAGGAGCACCGGCAGCGCGAAGCGCTTCAATCGGGCCGTGGTCTACTTCTTCCAGTGCTTCTGCGAGCAACTTGCCACAGAAACCGATGGAACGGAAGCCGATAGCAAAGGTACCGGCAAGTGCACCCGGGCCGAAAATTGCTACAAACAAAATAGCCCAGACAAGAGAGTTAACGGTACGTGATGAAACAAGAATAAACTTACCGCACCAGTTAAGAACCGGAGACTTGGTAATGTTGTTTGCTGACAGCAGCGCAACCGGTACTGCAAGGAACAGCGCAAGGATGGTGCCGAGCGAAGCAATGTTCAGTGTTTCAATAAGTGCATCGTGAATATTTTCCTGAGTGTAGGACGCGAAGTCCACAGGCCACATGCGGGTAAATAAATCCTGCAGCTGGTATGGAGCGTCATAGAGAAATTCTGGAATAATTTCTACAGTACTCAGGGAAAATACAAACAGGGAAACTGCACCAAGATACACCGCAAAGCGGGCCAGGCGCTGCCCGGGAGTGAATCGTTCCCATGTCATGGTATCAGTCATTGAAAATCGCCTTTATCTTTACGGAAATAATTTCGCTGAGCATGATAAGTGCAACGATTGAAATGAGAATCGCTGCAAGGAAATCATAGTCAAAGCGCTGGAATGCAGCAAACAGAGTACCGCCGATACCGCCAGCACCTACGATACCAACCATAGTGGAGTTACGCAGGTTCGCGTCGAACTGGTATGTGGCAAATCCGATGAAGCGGTTAAATACCTGTGGAAGTACTGCAAAAATAAGTACACTTAAAAAAGGTGCGCCAGCGGCCTTCATTGCTTCAACAGGTTTTAAAGAAATTTCTTCAATAGCTTCGGCGAAGAGTTTACCGATGAAGCCGATTGAAAGAAAAATCAGCGTAAGAATACCTGCAAGCGGGCCAAAGCCAACAGCTTTAACGAAAAGAATCGCAAAGATAACCGGATGGAAAGAACGGCATACTGCAATAACAGTACGTGCAGGCCATGTGACCCATTCCGGCATAAGGTTTCGGGCCGCACACATGCCGATTGGCAGGGAAAGGCCGACACCGAACACAGATGCGATGACTGCAATTTCAATAGTTTCAATCAGGTTTTCAACGAGCAGTTTCCAACGCTCGAAGTTTGGCGGAATCATTTCGCTGAGAAAATCAGCGCCGTTTCCGAGACCGTCAATGAAACGTGTCCACGTAAAATCAAGTGCATTCAGCGCATATACAACATAGCAGGCAAGCAGAAGCCAGCCCATACGTGCTACGATGTTTGCCTTGAATGGAGACTTTCTTTGTACATCCGTGGTCATGAGAGCCAGTCCTCGCCGCCGTAAATTTCTGACAAATGGCTGTCTTTAAGTTCAGACGGGGTACCGTCAAAGATGATTTTACCCTTGCTCATACCGATAATGCGGTCACAGAAGCGTTTTGCAAGGTTCACATCGTGAATGTTGATGAGAACAGGAATGTGCTCTGTGGAGGAAACTTTTTTCAGCAACTCCATGATCTCTACAGACGTTTTCGGGTCAAGAGAACTGGTAGGTTCGTCCGCCATAATAACGTCAGGGCTCTGCATCATGGCACGTGCGATACCTACACGCTGACGCTGACCACCGGACAGGCTGTCTGCACGCTGTGTAGCAAATTCACCGAGACCAACGTGTTCAATCAGCTGGAATGCGCGGTTGATGTCAGCCTGATCAAACTTGCGCAGCCATGCACGCCAAACAGGGATGTAGCCAAGGCGCCCGCAAAGTACGTTTTCGATAACGCTCAGACGCTCAACAAGGTTGTACTCCTGAAAAACCATGCCGATGTGACGACGAGCCATGCGCAGGTCTTTACCTGAACATTTCGTGATGTCTTGTCCGGCAACGGTAATGGAACCTTTTGTAGGTTCAATAAGGCGGTTGATGCAGCGGAGCAAAGTGGACTTACCGGTACCGGAAGGTCCGATAATGCCAACAGTTTCTTCACCAGAAACTTCAAAGGAAAGACCTTTAAGAACAGGTTTTCCCTTTACGTATTCCTTTTCCAAATTCTCGATCAAAAGGGAACGGGTTGCCCCGTTCCCTTTAATGGTATTTTCAACAGACACGTAAGACTCTTATTTCTTTTTAGCTTTTTTTGCTTTTTTAGCAGCTTCTTTGGCAGCCATTTTTTTCAGGCCGTCAGCGTTGTAGCTGGTGCCTGTTGCGTCAGCGATGTCGCGGATAACTTTCCAATCAGCTTTGTAGGTGATCGGGTAGAAGCGGTCAGCGCCTTTAAATGCTTTCTGCATTTCTGCAGGGAAGCGGTATGTGCTGAATGCGCCAACGATTTTCTGTGCAAGTGGAGCACAAAGCTGGTTTGAGTAACCGAAAGAAGATGTAGGGAACTTAGGGCTGCGGTAGATAACGCGAAGAGCGTCAGGCTTAACGCGGCCAGCAGCTACCATGCGATCGTATACGTCAGATGCAACTGGTGCTGCATCGTAGTCACCATGTACTACACCGAGAATGGACTGGTCATGCTTACCGGAGTAAACAACAGTGTAGTCTTTATCTGGTGTGATACCTTCTTTAGGGAAGATAGCGCGTGGAGCAAGGTTACCGGAGTTAGAAGATGCAGATGTGTGTGCAACTTTTTTACCTTTGAGGTCAGCCAGAGATTGAATTGGGCTGTCCTGAGGAACAACTACGATAAGGTTGTAACCCTGGAAGCCTTCCGGGTAGCCTTTTACAGCCATTGGAACGTAGCCAGCAAGGTTAACAGCAAAACCGGTAGGGCCGGTAGAGAAGCCGGCGATGTGCAGTTTACCGGAACGCATTGCTTCAACTTCAGCAGCGTTTGACTGAACGGTGTAGTAAATCACGCGTTTGCCGGTTGCTTCTTCAAGGTATTCCTGAAAATCTGCAAAAGCATCTTTGTATACAGCAGGATCTTCTACAGGAGTGTAGGTAAATACCAGTGTGCTAGGATCTTTACACTCGTCAGCAGATGCGAGGTCAGCAACAAGATCTCTGTCTTCGTCACAGTAGTTCATGTCCAGACCGCCACGGTTTGTACAGTCATCTGCGGCGAAAGCAGGAACAGATGCTAAAAGGAATGCCATAGCAGCAAGCAACAAAATTTTCTTCATGTGTTTCTCCAGCATAGAGCTAAGCAATCCGCACGATTAAGAAAAACGTACGGCACATCGTTAATCGAAAAAACTCGAACGACCTATTCTTCGCCTCTCATAGAGGATGTAACCGGTTAAGACAATAGGGTTGGAAAAAAATATTTTAGATTAGCACATAAAATGTGACATTTCTGTGACGATCAAACATAAAAAAACATGTAATCTTAACTGGTTGTATTGTTGAAATAAAATATAGATAGTGTGTGCTAACATTTTGGAAAAATTGTAAAATATTCTTCTCAATTGAGCATAAGAAAGGTGATTTGATTTGTCTGGTTTGCGGATAGTTGGTGTAATCACGCGAAGGAGCATAGTGGAAAAACGAAAGAAATATGCCCGTGGAAAAAATATGAACTTTTATGGAAAATGCGTATATAGTAGTCAGAACGCAATACGCGTATTGAACTATAGGAAAGATAAATCAGGAGAAGTGGAATGCGTTACCTCACAATATTATGCATAGTTATATCATTTGTCATGCCATCTGTTGCTCAGAGTGCTCAGCCGACACAAAAGCAGATTGTTTTGAATGAAACTGGGGAAGCCAAAGTTATGCCTACTTCCGGTTCTCTTTCTTTTTCACGTATAATCGTGGTGCTGCTTAAGCAGGACAACGGAAAAGAAATTTCACCTGAGCAGGCAAAGCAAGTGCTTGCAGAAGAAGTAAAGAATCTGACTGGAAAATTAAAAAAGAATCTTGAATTCGCTTCAGGTTTTACACAGGAATTTAATGCAAACGCTTCTTTTTCCCCATATTATAACCGTATTGATTCACAGAATGTGATTGTGGGCTATCAGGTTCGGGCAACGTACTCCATTACCATTCTGGACTTGAAGAAGGCGCAGGATGTTACTCAGGCCGTCTTGAAGAGCGGGGTGGAAGATGTCTCCCAGCTCTATACTCAGGTTGACGAAAAAGCTCGTCGTGTTTGTGAGAAAGAAGCACTGACAAATGCAGTTAATCGAGGGAAAGAGCGGGCAGCTGTAATGGCAGAGTTAATGGACAGCGAGCTTGGAGCCATAAGTACGGCAGTCATTAACTCGGATATGCCGACACGGATGTATATGGCAAAGGCAAGATTAGAGTCAGATGCCAATATGTACGAACCGCAGGCGTCTACTTGTAACGTGCGTGTAGAGCTTGTTTTTTCTGTAAAGTAAATAGTACAGATATATTCGTGCTGGGTAGATAAGCTACTCTCGCACTAGATGTTAATGAAGAGATGAAGCGTGGTCAGTAGTGGCCACGCTTTTTTATTCAAGTGGGTTTGAGCACAATAGGATGTATGATTTATCAGTAATGTAATGGCTGGTTATTCTTTATCTACTGAATATGTGTGGTAACATTGCCAGCAAAAGGGGGCAAAGCCATGCATGATTGTTACATACGAATCAAAGGTATAGAATATAACGTATTACGTACTGATGTGGAACATCCGTCAGCAAAAGATAGAGAGAAGTATTGTAAGGTGGTTCGTACCGCTTTACAGGAAGCGTTTCCTCATGCTGATATTCTTGTGACGAACACTGATGAGCCAGAGAGGATACGGTTTATTACAGACGGAACAACACTGGCTGATTCCTGGGTTCATGAACACGGCAACCACGAAGTTCGCACGATAAGCCGTGTGGCCTGGGAAGAAGCACTTGAAGAAGACAGGAAAAATGCTGCGGCATGCGACAGGCTGTAGCAATTTGTCATAGTAGCTTTAAACGCCTCTTAGTGTAGAGGCGTTTTTTTATTATCTTTTAACTGGGGCAGAGCCAGATAGTCTGCATGACCCTACTGAGGGTACCGTGAGAGATGTAGTTATTATACAGGAAGGAGTGAAGTTCTTTTCGTAACATATAGACTGAACATTTGAAGCTCAGGAGAGTTGCTATGACTACACCAAAGGAAGCTTGTAGATTGACTATTGGAAGTTGCATGGAAGATTCTGTATCCAAAGGGCGGCTTCGTGTTTTGATAGTAGGTTTTGGCATAGCAGGCGCAACTCTCGCAGCGTTACTGTCTCAACGAGGGATACATCCGGCTGTTATTGAGAGGGCAGACAAGGGAGAGTCAGAAGGGTATGTGCTCGGCCTTTACCCATTGGGGAGTAGAGTGTTGTATGGACTTAATATGCATAGAAGATACCGTGACATAAGTACAAAAATGGAACGGTATGTTTTGCATGACCCATCAGGAAAGATACTTAAAGAGTTTCCATTAGATAGTATCAATGAGCGTTATGGGGATATTCGTGGGGTGGATAGAAAATTGATGCTTTCGTTGTTACGAAGCGGAGTTCCAGAGGAAAACGTCTTTTACAATACTACGATCCAGCATATTCAAAATAATGATCAGAACGTCATTGTGACTTTTTCTGACGGGTCAACTCAGATGTTTGATCTGGTTGTCGGAGCAGATGGCATTCATTCTGAAGTACGTGCTTTGCTTCTTTCCCGAAATGAATTTTCTTATCGTCCAACTGGTTGGGGCGCATGGGGCTTGTGGCGATCTCTGGAAGGATTTGACCGTTCTACGTATCGGGAGGTATGGGCAGACGGTTGGTTTGTGGGGTTGTACCCTGTGCAGGAGCGTCTGGCTGTTTTTATTGGTGGTAATAAAAAGATGTTAGCCGACTACACTCCAGCACAGTATGCAACAATGCTTCAGGAAAGAATTGAGGCAGGAATACTGCATTCGGCGCTGCAATCTCTTGAAGGTCTGGAGGATTCCTTTTTTTGGAATATGGAAGATTGTCGTTCATCATTGTGGAGTCGTAATCGTGTTGTCTTGCTGGGGGATGCAGCAGCAGCCTTTCTGCCTACAGCCGGTATCGGAGCTTCTATGGCGATGGATTCTGCAGCAGTGCTCGCTGATGAATTATCAAGAACAGATGCACTGCACCTTTCCGGTGCAATTACCAAGTACGTAGCAAGACAACGTATTAAAACAGAAAGAGCACAAAATAATTCACGTTTTTTGGCTTTTCTTATGTTTAAGCAGGCTGCGGCGACTGTACAGATTCGAAATTCAATAGTGAGGAAGTGTTCACTCAATAGTTTATTGAAGAATATTGTGCGTATTATGAATTGATTTTACTTGGAAATGTAAATAATGATTCGAAGTTGTAAAATAAATGTAACGTTATTTAAACATGTTATTCGTAATGCCACAGAGAGATTAGTCGATAGGAGTAATAATAGGAGGTTGGTGTACGTGCCGGATGATATTTCCTGTTCGCCGTCAGCGAAGCGGTAAAGGAAAGTTAAGTGAAGTCTCGATTGCAGAGTAGTCAGCATGAATTATGCTGACTCTTTTATTGGAGACTACGTTGTCGGGTGCTGGCGTTTTAATCTTTTATGATGTTTTGCGTATGGCAGATGTAAAGGATGAAAAGCAAAGGCATGTTCCGGGTAACTTTTTACAATAACTAAGAGTGAACAGAGCGGGCAGTACTGTTCATACTTGTTAGAGGGTAAAAAATGTTCGATCGCATGAAGTTTAGAAATAAAATTATTTTATGTCTGTGTATTGCGATGTGTATTGTTTTCGGTGTGTATTCGTATCAACTTTCAGGTAAAGCGCGGGAAATGTCAGTTGTGCAGGCAGAGGCCAGCGCGAGGCTTGTTGGTGGGAAATACGGGAATGCAGTGAAGCTTGAAATAGAAGAAGCGTTGGCAGTAACAAAGTCGTTGGTCGAAGTTGTCAGAGCAATGCGTGCCAGCAAAGAAACAATGAATCGTGATGTTGTTGACGGCATGATGAAAGAGGCCATTCGCAGCAGCGACGCTTTCTACGGAATTCAGGCGGTATTTGAGCCAGACGGGCTTGATGGACGGGATGCTGAATATGCCGGTACAAAGCCGTGGTGGGGAAAAGACGGACGCTATGGGCCGTATTTTTGGAAAGAAAACGGAACATTTAAAGCAGAGGACTTAACTCAGCATAATCCTGAGACAACTCGAAGCTGGTACATGGAGCCTCGCGATAAGCGCTCTGTGGTTATTACAGAGCCATATTTTGCACCAGTAGCAAAAAAGTACATGACAACAATCTGTGTTCCTTTGTTTGAATCCGGCACATTCCTCGGAATGGTCGGAATCGATGTGACGTTGTCGGCATTTAATGAGATGGTTCGTGGAATCAAGCCGATGGGAACAGGACGAGCGGCGATCATGTCCACCAGTGGCTATGTTGTCGCACATCCAAATAAAGATTTTGTAGGTAAGAATATTACAGAAGCTTTTCCTGCGGACGTGCAGAGTGCTGTTAAGAGTGCGGTGGCTCAAGGTGAGGCGCTTAACTTTACGGCTGTGTCACCTGTAGATGGAAAAGAATACATGTATGTGTTCGAGCCAATAACCATTTCAGGAACAGACAGTCCTTGGAGTATCCTCGTTATTATTCCTACTGAGACTATTTTGCAGGATGCAAATGAATTTTTGAGCTTTAGTCTGTTGTTCTCTGTGGTTTCAATTCTTCTTATCACGCTGGTAATCTGGTCAATTGTTACCTACCTGACTAAGCCGTTCGGTGTTTTGATCAAAGCCTCACAAGATGTTGCGGCGGGTGATTATGCCGCGCTTCCGGATACAACCAGTTTTACTGGTGAGTTTCTCACGCTGTATATTTCTATGAAAGATATGGTGGATAAGCTTGTACACAATATGCGTATGGCTGATGAGAAAACTGAAGAAGCAGAAGTAAAAAGCCGCGAAGCAGAAACTGCTTTGGGACAGGCTGAAAAAGCCCGGGAACAGGCTGAGAATGCTAAGCGGGAAGGTATGCTTCAGGCTGCTGCACAATTGGAAGGAATTGTTGAGCAGATTTTATCCGCGTCTAATCAGCTGGCAGTACAGGTGAATGAAGCAAGTCGTGGTGCTGATGTACAGCGTGAGCGGACAACCGAAGCTGCGACGGCAATGGAGCAAATGAACGCAACAGTGCTCGAAGTTGCACAGAATGCCGGAAGAGCAGCAGAAAGTGCTGATAGCGCACGTGATAACGCTGAATCTGGTGGTGGAATTGTAGAAAATGTTGTTCAGTCTATTCAGCAGGTAAATGCGGAAGCAAAAAGTCTTGAATCCGGTTTAGACGAACTGGGGACTCAAGCTGAAGGCATCGGCACAATTATGAGTGTAATCTCCGATATTGCTGACCAGACAAACTTACTTGCTCTGAATGCCGCAATCGAGGCTGCCAGAGCCGGCGAAGCTGGACGTGGTTTTGCTGTAGTTGCGGACGAGGTGCGTAAGCTTGCAGAAAAAACAATGCAGGCAACTTCTGAAGTAGAACGCGCAGTGTCGGAAATTCAGCAAGGTACCCGACAGAATATTGCTGGTATGCAGAATTCTGTAAAAACAGTTGCCACGACCACGGAGCTTGCAGGGCAAGCCGGAGAGGCTCTTGGTAGCATTGTTCGCATTGTGGAAGAGACTTCGGATCAGGTGCGTATGATTGCGACAGCGGCTGAAGAGCAGTCTGCTGCATCAGAACAAATCAGTCAGAACACAGAAGAAGTTAATAAGATAGCAAGCGATACTGCAGAATCTATGACAGAAGCAGCACAGGCGATGGCTGAACTCACCCGCCTTTCTGGTGAGTTGTCGCAGGTTGTAGATGCGTTAAAGCGCGTGTAATAAACTACGAGGGGCAGGTGCAGTGCGTTAACCTGCCATGAATTATAAAGAATAAAATCCGTTGCAGCCAGAAATGGTTGCAACGGATTTTTTATTCAGTGCCTAGTCGGACGATGTTACTGGATAGAACTAAGTAAGACTATTCATACTTGTTTAAGACCACTGTCATCGCAGAGGTAAAGCAACGTTTGCGTACCAGATGCAAAACAAGAATTGAGGCCATAGCCGTGGAGCCTACGATCATTAACATTACCACAATTTGATACCGGACAGCGTCAGCAGGATCTGCTCCCGCTAATATTTGTCCAGTCATCATCCCTGGTAGTGAAACAAGTCCCACGCTCATCATAGAGTTGATTGCCGGAATCATGCCTGCCTTGAGTGCAGTCCGGAAGATGCTTTCAGTGGCTTCTTTGTAGGTTGCACCGTAGCATAGGTACATTTCAACTTGGTCACGTTTATTGCGTAGTTCTGAGAAGAAGCGTTCAAGGGTGAGAGAAAGTGCGTTCATGGAGTTGCCTGCAACCATCCCGCCAATGGGAATAAAGTATTGAGGGCTCCACCACGGATCGGCTCCGATGATTACTTTTGTAACTACAATGGTGATCAGAGAGTAGCTGAGCATGACAGCAACTGTTGTCGGAGCAAAGTAGGCTACTTGTTTTTCTTTGACTCTTCCGTGAACAATTTGAACCGAGGCAATCGTCATGACCAGATATACCGCAATAACAAGGATAGCATTATTCAACCCGAACAGCAGGTTAAGCAGGTACCCCATGGCAAGTAGTTGAGCAAAGGTGCGAATTACCCCTATAAACAAGTCGCGTTCAAGCTTCAGATGATAGTAGAGAGAAGCCGCACCGGATATACAGACCAAACCAAGGGCAATGAGCAATTGTGGCCATTCAATGGGAATAAATGTTGTCATGGTGTCACGCTCACTGTGCTGTCTGCCACATGCAGATGCATGTGCGGACAGGTAGGGTGGTAGCTGGTATGGTTTACCATAAGTACAGATATACCTTGTTGTATTAATTCCTCTGCTGCCATTTCCACTGCTTCCCTGCTTTCTCGGTCGAGTGAGCTTGTTGGTTCATCAAGACAGATTACGTCAGGATTGGTCAGAACTGCCCGAATGAAACATAGGCGTTGTTGCTGGCCTATGGATAAAGTCTGAGCAGAAGCTTCGAGCGAGACTTGGCTTAATGCGAGCCGGTCGAGCCATTCAAGCAGTACTCTATCTTCTGGAGCGGGCTGATTTTTGCGGCTATGCAAGGCAAAAGGAAAAACTAGGTTTTCACGGACAGAGCCGGAAATTATAATAGGTTGTTGCTGTACGAATCCAATATGTGTTCGTAATGTTGGTGGAAAGAACGTGTTGAGTGGTGTTCCGTTCAGCAGTATGCGCCCTCGTTCCGGTTCTTCAAGTCGTACAACAAGTCGCAACAAGGTTGACTTCCCTGAGCCTGAAGCTCCCGAGATTAAAACAAACTGTCCTTTGTGGATAGTAAAGGAAACATTGCGTAGCCCAGTTCCTCCAGGCCAAGAAAAACTTACGTTATCGAATGTAAGAACAGGAGGGCTGTCTGGCTGTTGTTGAATTTTGTGTGATGGAGAATGCATCATATCTCACTGGTTGTTGTGTCTGTTACGCTTGGTTGGTGATTAGGAAATTGCAAGCGATGAATACACCCTCGGCATGGGTGATTTAGACAATCCGACATATATATTGCTTCATGTCAAGAAGATGAGGGAATTGTGACAAATTGCAAACGAATGCTGCAAGCGCACTAACGAATTTTAATTCCGTGTCTATTTTTTCTTTGGAATTATATGATTATGACGCACCATCACCTTGTTCAATAACCTTGTGTTTACCGGACAGGCTGTTACAAAATAGAAGTGAATATGTAGATGTAACCATCAGCATGCTTTGCAAATTATAGCTATGTTGCGGTATGTTGGGGAGTAACTAGTTTTAGGGGGAACGTTTTTCAAGAAGACTATAGTGGGTGAAAGAACCTGCTTGTGCGAGTGGAGTATCATACAAACAAATATGCCTCTCATGGGTTGCTCACATGAGAGGCATATTTGTTTGTAAGTTACTTTTCGACGTTATGATCGACAATGCACACTCCATTGCGCTGGATGTTATCAAAGATATTGTATTCTTTATACAATGGTGCACATTGCCATTTCTCAATGGGCTGGGAGCTGACTAGTTGTGCTGTCTCCGGGATGGCTGCATGTTTTTTGTTTGCAGTACAAAAGTATACCTTGAACGAGTTATCAGCATCTTTAAAACAATCAACAAGCATAGCAAACTCCTGATGGTTTAACGTGGAATGCTACCCCCTTCTAACACGTTATGGTGCCTTGTTGAAAACTCCAATTAGAACTTGGTTGGGATTATAAAGAGGCTCAGGCGGAGATAATTTACCTACCTGTCATTCTATGACTTATTGTGTCTGGTTCAGATGATAGTAGGACGCTTATAGAAGTGAATAAGGTACACAACTTGTTATGATAATATTAAGCTGAGGTTTATCAAAAAGCCTTATGAGATGGTTAGAAAATATATAGAACCGTCGCGCTGTTCATAGGGAGTTAGCTATTGCAGGAGTGCGTAAGTACTTTTTGGGGCCTATTGGGATAGGGCGATAGATCTCTTGAGAAGGATTGAGTCAGCCAATTGCTCTAATTTGAGCGGAATGATGATTCAATAACACTGTCTCCCTAAATCTTGCATTAGAGATAAAAATAGAAGGTGTGCAGAGCGTGATATCTGGTTAGGTTTTTGTTAGAAAAGTAAAAAAGAATCCTTAAATCTGTTGACAGGATGAGCTACTTCCCATAAACACAACTTCTCACATGCCGGGATGGCGGAATTGGTAGACGCAGCGGATTCAAAATCCGCCGGGTTCACGCCCTTGAGAGTTCGAGTCTCTCTCTCGGTACCATGCAAAAACAGGCACTTACGTAGAGATACGTGAGTGCCTTTTTTCGTTTGCGTTACCCGCATAGAAATTATGTCCTGCCGATATAAAAGATTAGGGAATGGAATCTATATACCGTTTGAACAATTGCCTGATGGCAATTTGTTACTCCAGGTAGTTATATTGCGCGCAAAGTTAAAAGCTCGCCACACTGTTCCAAAACAGTGTGGCGAGTAGAGGATTAGTTATCCCAAGCAGTAGTTACAATATTCATGAGTTCTTGATTGTTCTTTACATCTTCAACAGATGTGAAATCAAGGCCATGGTCTGATGCATAGTTGGATAAATCAGCTACAATCTGGTTGATCTCTGCAGAAGAGAGTGAGCCACCTGATACCAGTTGGACGGTTTCAATCGCGTTTTTGCTATGACCTTGCTGGAAAATAGTTACCTTATCAGTTTCACCATAAGAAATGACAAGATTGGGTCCTTCCATGAAGAACGCGACGTCATTTTTAGCAATGCCCTTACCTAATTTTAAGGTGTCAGGGTCAAAGTTTGCTACGCATGTCATGGCTAAGTTGTCTTGAATTGTGTCGTGTCCATCACCTTTATTAAAGACATATGTGTCTCCAAAGTGACCGCCAATAAGAGTATCATTACCTTCTCCACCAATGAATCCGGCTTTTCCTGAAATGGCTGAAATGGTATCTGAACCGCTACCTCCGTATAGAGTAGAGTTCGCTGCATAAGTGAAAATCTGATCATTCCCAGATCCACCATCGATAATACAAGTTGTTGGTCCAGAGACCATTATCGTGTCATTCCCACCATAACCGTTAATAATAGCAGTTTGAGCGGGAACTGGAGTCATTTGGAAATCCATATTCTCTGTGAGCTCAATTATTGACACTGCAGAAGATATTTCCATTTCACAACCATCAGCAAAGCAAATGGATTCAATTCCGGCAGATACGCCTGTTTTAGCGCCGACGATTCTGATTGAATCAGAATCATTGTCTCTGAAGTTGATGATCAAATCATCACCATCAGCAGAGTAGCGGAGGTCTTCAATTCCAATGCCGGCACCAAGTTGGATTTTATCTACGCATGTGCAGGTAGGATCCACAGATGCTTCGATAATAGTGTCATGACCATCTCCAATGTTGAAAATGTATGTGTCACTGCCGGAGCCGCCAGTCAGCGTGTCTGTACCGGCTCCTCCCGTGATGGTGTCTTTACCACCTCCAGCATTGATCGTATCGTTGCCAGTGCCACCTTTCAGAATGTCATCTTTTTCTCCAGTGGTAATGTTGTCATTGCCGGAGCCAGCGTCAATAACTGCGGTTGCATCAGTTACAGTAATCGAGTCATTACCACCTTTTGTTTTTAGCACTGCTAAGAACTTATCAGCGGGAACCACGATAGTATCGTCAGCGTCAGTTGAAGTCTGGCAAGCTATAACTGTAGCAACTTCAACGAATGAGCCGTCAGCAAGAGCAATTTTTTCGATACCATGGGATAAGTCAGTTAATCCACCAGCAATACGAATGGAGTCGCCATCATGACCATTGATTTTGATAACCAGATCATCTCCATCTGCATTGAATATAAGATCTCCAGCAGTTACTCCTACTCCTATGTTGAGAACGTCCACATCTACGCCATTGCATACACCTTCGTGTATAGTATCGTTGCCGTCTCCGACATTGAATATATATACATCGCTGCCCGATCCGCCAGTGAGGTTGTCGTCGCCTGTACCACCAGTGATAGTGTCGTTACCACCACCCGCATTAATGATGTCATTACCTGAGCCGCCAGCCAGGGTGTCGTTTTTTGAACCTGTGTTAATGGTGTCCTTTCCTGTTCCACCATCAACGACAGCAACAATATCACCGGTAGTGATGTTATCATCGCCTCCCTTGGCGTTAATAACAGCGATAGCTGCACCAGAAGAGACAACAAATGTGTCATCATTATCTGTCAGCACCGGATTAGATATAACTGCTGCAAGGTCAATAGCAGTTCCATCAGCAAGAACGATTTTTTCAACGCCATGTGATGGATCTACTAGTCCACCAGAGATACGAATGGAGTCATCATCGTGTCCTTTGATTTTGATAACCAGATCATCTCCATCGGCACTGAAGATAAGATCCTCAGTAGTGATACCTACGCCGATGTTGAGAATGTCCACGTCTACGCCATTGCATGTCCCTTCGTGTATAGTATCGTTGCCGTCTCCGACATTGAATATATATACATCGCTGCCCGATCCGCCAGTGAGGTTGTCGTCGCCTGTACCACCAGTGATAGTGTCGTTACCACCACCCGCATTAATGATGTCATTACCTGAGCCGCCAGCCAGGGTGTCGTTTTTTGAACCTGTGTTAATGGTGTCCTTTCCTGTTCCACCATCAACGACAGCAACAATATCACCGGTAGTGATGTTATCATCGCCTCCCTTGGCGTTAATAACAGCGATAGCTGCACCAGAAGAGACAACAAATGTGTCATCATTATCTGTCAGCACCGGATTAGATATAACTGCTGCAAGGTCAATAGCAGTTCCATCAGCAAGAACGATTTTTTCAACGCCATGTGATGGATCTACT
>NZ_JXMS01000031.1 GCF_001672295.1 Halodesulfovibrio spirochaetisodalis
TGAGCAATAAATTAAAAATAAAATTGAAGTTAACAACGTTAATGTTGCATTTGAATAAAAATGTTTTAAAAAAAGTTCATATTCTTAGAGTGTAACTTGAAAAAAATGAAGTACTATCTATTGATGTTTGCAGTTTAACTTTATTTTTTTATACCAAAGTTTAAAGAAAGTGTTGTGTGTCCCGATAAAAGGATATTGGTGCGGTAAATGATTGCTTAATAATGGCATTAAGGAATCATGAAAGTTCAATATTACAATGTGTATTGGTAACTGTATTGTTCGGGGATACGATACTAAATGCATGGGGGAATATGAGGTAAGTATGAAGTGGAATCTACGAAATCGATTTCTTGTTCCAACTGTAGCGGCAATGATTATTGTGTTGGGAGCTGCCACGTATTTATCTTTTACTTTGGCAGAAAATGCATTGACCTTTGCAATGACGAACCAGGCGGAGCAGCTTACAGAAAATGTTACTGCAAAACTGGGTGCATGGTTTGATGACGTTGAAAAAGATGTCAAGGTGATGCAGGACAGGGCTGTGTTTCGGAAGCTCTTTACCGAGGATGGCTCTCGTGAAGAGAATGTTGAAGAAGCTTTACAAGTTTTAAAAATGTTAGAAGATACATATGGGGGATATGAAGGGATAGGTGTCTTTAACGCTGACGGTACTGCGCTTGCGTACTCTGTTCCGGGAACAACGGGGAAGTTGAATATTTCTGGAAGAGAGTATTTTAAAAAAGCAATGCAAGGAAATATTGTAATTTCCGACGCTCTTCTCAGTAAATCTCGTGGCAAGCCAATTGTTGTTGTTGCCATGCCTTACAAGATTGAGGGAGAGATTAAAGGGGTATTTGTTGGGGTGCTGGATTTAAATTCGTTTTCATCTGCTTTTGTAGATTCTGTAAAAGTTGGGGAAACAGGCTATGCATTTGTTATGGCAAAATCCGGCTATCTCTGTGCTCATCCAGATAAGGATAGTATTTTAAAAGTTCGCCTTACTGAAAACGATTGGGCTCGTGAGATGCAAAAGCTTCGCAACGGTACAATTCGATATGAGTGGAGAAATATCCCTAAAATTGTTGTATATCGTACAGAACCGCAATCCGGCTGGGTTGTGGGTGTTTCTGCACCTGAAGAAGATATATTTTCTGCTGTGGTTTCTATTCGCAACAGCAGTGCGTTAGTAGGAATAGCAGGTGTGCTTATTCTTTCTGTAATTGTATTTTTGATTGTACGAAGCATAACCGGAGCACTGGGACAGTGCGTTGTCTTTGCAGAAGAAGTTGCGTCTGGAAATTTAGAGCATAATCTGCATATCGATCGTACCGATGAATTAGGAACGCTTTCTACTGCATTGAATACGATGGTTGCACGTTTGAAAGAGATGATTCTGATGGCTGAGAATAAAACTACACAAGCTGAAGAAGAGTCTGAAAAAGCACAGATTGCAATGCAGGATGCCGAGCAGGCACGATTGCAGGCTGAAAATGCTAAACGCGATGGTATGTTGCAGGCTGCTGGCCAGTTGGAAGGCATTGTTGAAGGCGTAACTGTGGCTAGTGAGGAATTATCCCGCTTGGTTGCGGAAGCGGCAAGTGGATCGCAGATTCAGCGTGAACGAGCCGTAGAATCGGCAACTGCAATTGAAGAGATGAATGCAACTGTACTTGAAGTTGCTAAAAATGCTGGAGAAGCTGCTGAATATGCAACATCAGCACGTGATGAGGCAGAGGGCGGTGCTACTGTTGTTGCGGCGGCAGTGGACGCTATTCATGAAGTAGATGAGCGTGCTGACGTTTTGCAGCAAAGCCTTTCAGATTTGAGTCGACGAGCTGAAGATATCGAATCTGTTATGACCGTGATTACAGATATTGCCGATCAGACAAATCTGCTTGCGTTGAATGCAGCTATTGAAGCTGCACGAGCAGGTGAGGCTGGCAGAGGGTTTGCTGTTGTGGCAGACGAAGTTCGTAAGCTTGCTGAAAAGACCATGCATGCAACAACTGAGGTGGATGAAGCTATTCGTGCAATCCAGACAGCTTCCCGTGAGAATGCTGAGGGAATGGAGCATGCTTCCAACGCGGTTGCGCGTTCAACAGACTATGCGCGACAGTCCGGTGAAGCATTACATTCTATTGTTGGTATTGTTGTGGCTAATGCAGATCAGGTAAGTTCTATTGCGGCAGCAAGTGAAGAACAGTCAGCGGCCTCTGAACAGATTAGTCGTGGTGCGGAAGAGATTAACCGCATTGCCACAGAGACTTCGGAGTCTATGAATCAAGCAGAAACTGCAGTGTCCAGACTGGTAAGTATGACCACTGAATTGCAGGAGCTGATTCATCAGCTTAAGAGTCACTAGGTTGTTTTAGCAAATGAAAGACACCCGGATAATCCGGGTGTCTTTTTTGTTATGATTCTTTTTTTTGCCTGACTGCAGCAGCAATCAGACCGAGTATGGGAGCTACGCTGCTGAGTAGAGAGCTGGAGCCACCAAGAATAGCGGAGAGATTGCTATGTAACTGTTTTACATCATGAGTAACACCGTCGATGCCCGCTTTTACTTTTTCCACATCGGCATGAAGGCTTGTGCAAGCCAGCTCACGAATTTCCCGTACTACTTTTTCCTGTTCGTCATTTTGCTGGATACGACGTGCAATAATCAGAAGGACAAGCGTGATAACAGCTGTAGTGAGTGCCACAGAAAGGGCTGCGCAAGTTGCACCGTATACGTGTTCCAGTGCAACATATTCCGCAAAAATAAGCATGCATAATGTCAGCAGGGCAAACAACGCTGCTGCCAATCTATAACAGGTTTGCCGGGCCGCTCGTCTTGTCTGAATCCGTAATAGTGCCAGTTCTGCCCGCAGGATTATCTGGAGTTTCTGTAGAGAATTGTCCATAGCTTCTCCTCCGTTCTCTTACTTGGAGAGTAACCGGCCGACAACGACTCCAATAATAAATGATCCTGCAATAGTTGCTGTCTGGTTTTTCTTAACTCCTTCACGTACGCCGTGCGCGATGTCACAAAGGTGTTTTTTTATGACTTCAGTATCCGGCATATGCGGGTGCATATGGTTCTTCAAAAACTCCTTATACTCATGAACTGAATGTTCTTTGCCGTGTTCATGCGGTGTTCCGGCGGCTTTTGCTGCGCTGGCATTTTTAGCTTCGCTTATGGCAAGTTGTGTACGCAGGTACTGAATTTCTTGTTGTAATTCTTCGTGTGTCATCGATAAACTCCTTTTGGAAGTTGTTTGTGTATCATTCTTCGCTACTTTCTGTTGTGGCAGGCGCTGAGCTTAGCAGCACTGCCAGCCATCGTGTTTTTTCATTGGTTTCCGCACCGTATTTGATGACCATGGTCAGCGGGACTGAGAGCAGCATTCCTGCCGGCCCCAGCAGCCATCCCCAGAAAAGTAGCGATAAGAAAACTGACAGAGTCGATAAGCCTACCTTTTGTCCCATAATTGCTGGCTCAAGAAAGTTTCCGATAACGATATTAACAGCAAGATATAGGGCAATTACTGTGAGGATCTCAATTGACGAAAGCTGTAGGCAAGCCAGCAGAACAGCAGGGGCAGCTGCTATGACTGAGCCGATGTTGGGGATGAAATTAAGCAGGAAGGCGAGAAAGCCCCAAAGGGATGCAAAGTCTAGCCCGATGATTGTTAAACCCACTGTGACGAGAATCCCCGTAAGAAGGCTGGTGAGTGCTTTGAGAAAGATATATTGTTTTGTGCTTTCAAGAATGTAAGAGCAGTTCTTGAGTAAGGTTCCCTGTTTGCTGTTGTCGATTGAAGAAATTTTAGCAGGCAACTTGTTTGCTTCAAGAAGCATGAAAAGGACGGTGAGCATAATAAGAAGGACATTGCTTAATACGCTCCCGAATCCCGCAAGAAAGTTGTTTGCGAAGCTGAGGACAACATTGGGGTTAAGGATGTCAGAGATTCCTGAGTCAGAAAATTCAATGTGGTGTGCCGCCATCCATTCATTAATGCTGCGCATTATACTGGCTAACTGTTCTTGATATCTAGGTACGGCTCGGCTGAACTGTGCAATGGATTTTCCAAGTAAGAGCGTTAGGAAAAGCTCTAATCCTAATGCTATCAGGATTGAAATGCCGACTGCAAAGGTGTTTGAAACACCGTGCTGTTTAAGCCATCGGAATGGTACAAGAATGATGATAGTAATGAAGATGGAAAGCAGGAACGGAATAACAAGGCTTTGAGCAATGCGCGCAGCAAAGAGAATGATAATGATACCAGCAATGGTGATCACAGAATCACGTAGAGTTGACTGATTGCTCATGGCACTCCCCGATGGTTTTCCTGTTATGGATTTGCGCATTCTATCTGACGCAATACAGAAAAACTATTCCTTGATAGAGACGGGCGGGAAGCATGAAGCGACGCGGTGAGATGTTTTTTTGGAATAAAAATTAATTTTGATGGTGTGTTGCGTATTAACTTACTGTGGCAGTGCCTCATGTGGCCAGAGTTGTATCGCGTGTCTTAATAACAAGGTGGCGATGATAAAAGCGGTCTAGAGTGCGACTTGGTAATCGCGAGCGCATGGAAAGGAAAAAGGAGTAGCAGATGAAACGTTGCAATTGGGTAGAGTCGGATGCAGTGAATATTCCGTATCATGACGAAGAATGGGGTGTTCTGGTTCATGATGACAGGCATCTTTTTGAAATGTTGATCCTTGAAGGGGCACAGGCGGGCTTGAGCTGGACGACAATCTTGAAAAAACGTGAGGCCTATCGTGATGCGTTCGATAATTTTGATGCAGAAAAAATAGCAACATATTCAGATGGGAAGGTTCAGCAGTTACTCCAGAATGCAGGCATTGTGAGAAATAAACTGAAGATTAACGCAGCAATTGTTAATGCAACTTGCTTTCTGGAAGTACAGAAAGAATATGGCAGCTTTGATGCCTATATTTGGTCTTTTGTTGGTGGCAAGCCCATTATGAATGCATGGCAAACTATGGATGAACTTCCGGCAACGTCGCCCGAATCAATTGAAATGAGCAACAGTTTACGCAAAAAAGGATTTAAGTTTGTAGGGCCGACCATCTGTTATGCCTACATGCAGGCAGTTGGTATGGTGAACGATCATCTTGTTTCGTGCTTTCGGTATGAAGCTGTGAAAGCATTACAGACATAATATAGAGATTGATAGTCGTTAGGATGTTTTTGTAAAGCGCAGTGTTGTTCATGGTATTAATTTTGCTCTACCTCTTTATCGTAGTAAGTTTGTGCCAAATACGTTGGCGGTAGAATAGAATAGCATGTTTTCAGTAAGAACTATCTTGCAAGGAATAGAGTATGAAATTTGAAGCGCTTCAAAAGACACTGACGACATTGGGTGTTTATACAGATAACCCAAAAGATTCTCAGATGACGCTTGCTTTGAAAAAAAGTAATTCGCTGCTTTCTTTTAAAAAGAAGCTGACTATTGCCTCATCTGCAGAGCGTAATGAGGCTCCACCGACTTCCAAGGAGTCAAAAGCAGTACGCAAAGAAGTACTTAGTATTTTGAAGGGGCTGGAAAAACATTCTGATAAGATCCATTCTGCAGGTGACTTGCAAAAGATTAACAATCTCAAATCAATTGTGAGTAAGAGTTCCTCACTGTTGCAGAGTCATAAAGATGAGTTGAAAGCGCGGTTTGAAGCACTTGAGCCGGAAAAGCAGCTGCGTATAGATCAGCAATACCTTCGTTGTCGTGAAAGGCGTATGCTTGCGACAAATTCTGATATCACGACTATGAACCATACCCCATATGCGCAGATGATGCAGTACACAACTGAAGGTGCGGGACGAAATCACTCTGAACAAGTTGCTTCAATGTTTTCAACAAAGCAGGACGCTCATATTAAGTCTCAAGTTGAGGTTTTGCAGGAGGTTAAGGCCAAGTTCCAACCGCAAAATGCAGATGAGCAGCGCATGCTGAATTACTTGAACCATCTTGAAAGCGAAGCTGCCAAAGGTAATGAGGTAGCATTGCCAAAGTACTATCATTGTACAAAAGCTGATGGATTACATGCCATTGCTTCTGAGGGAAGAGTTTATGTCCATACTCCGCGAACTGGAACTGGAGCAGGTGGTGCATGGATTTCGACGAATCCTCAAACTGCTTCGTATGGAAAGAATATTGTAGCGTTATCCCACCGAGTTGATTTTACGCATGATTCGGCTATGCGCGGACATTATACTCCCCCGCTTGAGAATGCGAAGGGTGGTATAAATATTGGATTGCAGCAGCATATTTATATTACTCCTCAAGGAGCTTCTGGCGGCAAGACTCCATTGAGTCTGATCGGGATTGATGATGCAGATCCGATGTTTGAAGAAAGGAAAAGTTCATTTCGAGAAATGTTAGGTAGCTCTGTAAGTTTCGCATCCGAGAGCAGAAAAGAGGATGTTGCGATCTTTAAAACGTCTACGGTTCTCAGACTTTATGATGTACTTTCTTCAGTGCAACGCTCTTTAATCCCTAAGCATTTTTGGAAGTAAGATGGATAATTACACAAAGTTATTAACAGAACTGGATCAGCATTACCAAGATAGTATTGTTGTGGTAGATGAGTTCAGCCGAATGGTTCCATGTGCTGAAGAAACGGTACTTTTGCTTGAATATGATACCGTTACCGATGAACTGGTAATTGGAGCCCATGTGCTTGATCTTCCCGTCTCAGTTGATCAGCAGTTTCCGCTGTTGCAGTACGCATTGCGTGCGAATAGTGACTATACAGAAACTCAAGGGCATAGTTTTTCATTGCATGAAGAAGCGTTGTTTCTTCATGCCCGATATAATGCAGCAGTGATGACCATAGAGGACTTATTGAGTGCTATGGGGAACATTACTGCTATTGTTGATCGAACAAAGGAGCAATTGCCAACAGAAAATGTGAGCAGCACTAGTGAGCTTCCAACATCTATGCACACTATGATTAAAATCTAGCATGCAAGGTGTGTGACGAGATTTTTACACCACAAAATCTATAGCCTTTCTTTCATCCCGAACCTTTCTGATGAACTCGCCGATTGCGACATGTTCAGGATGCTCGGCATATGCTTTAAGCCCTTCTTCGTCGTCGTACGTAGCGTACAGTAGTACATGAATTGGCTCTGTCGTGGTTGAAGCAAAGTCTGTTGAAACTTCTAAAGAGCGTAACGAAGGAATTTTGCCTTCAAGGCTTCGGAGCAGCGCTGCTACTTTTTGTGCGTTTTCGTTAGCAGAGGCACCTTCTGCATGTTCTTTCATTGTGAACCATACAATATGCTGAATCATAATTATCCCTTCCGTGCGTTGGGCTTTTGGTGGAAAGCTTTTTTATAAACAAGTACGGCGCTGTTCAACACTCTGTTAACTTCTTGTTGATTTGTCAAATAAGTTAAGATCTTGAATAAAAAAAGGACTGCTTTTGCAGTCCTTTTTTTTGACGAATTCAATGGCTGGAGAATCCTGTCGACAGTGTGAATAACACTCGTAAAAGTGTGCCGATATTTGTTACGTCCTATCGGCTGGACAATGTATCGGTATTGCAGGGTAGGGGGGATGGGATATACGTTGAGCAATACCGATAACTAGTTGTATGAGTAAACAATGTTTATATCAAGCATAAAGTAAGTTTTTACTCATGTATTTTGTAAATAACGTGTGGCTGGTATAGTAATTGAGATGGCTACGGCTTCACTGACTAGTGTTGCAACTGGTATATGCACCATTACTGCTTTTGTGGTTAGCGTAGAGAGCTTAGCCTTTGGTAACAGCTAAAGCCTGTATGAATTTACTCATACAGGCTTTGCATAGGGGTAGCGGTATGCGGAACTGGCGTTACAGTATCAGTTGGCGTACTGCATTTTCGACATCTTCCTTTACCCACAGGGCGCTACGTCCCAGCTTTTTGGGTTTGGGAAGCTTGCCTGCTTGAATGTAACGCCAGATAGTTGATTTGCTGACGGGGAGAATTTCTTGAACCTGAGAGAGTCTGAGCAGCTGAATGGTATATTCAGGTGATGTCGGTGAATCCGTTCGGGCATTCATAGCAGCCTCACTAGGTCAAAAGTGTAGAGGGTAAGTAAGCCCCGCCTAGTCCGCCAGCGGGGCTTATATTGGGTGTTGGCACAGAGTGGCGTTCTATGTGTTAACTGATAGCGAAGATAGGGAATGCCTCCCTATATGTCAATGTCTATTTAGGGAAAAACTCCCGAAGTGTTTGTCGGATTTATGTCAAAAAAATGCACAGTTGCGGCGGGTTGTGTGTCTTGACATATCCTAAGGGTTCTCATAGTTTCAGCGCAGGTGCTTCAAAACGCCTTTACTACTCAGCGATAGCCACTCTCGATAGAAGTGGAATTTTTGTGCCCAATTTTTTTCCTGACATACGTGTATCCAGTGAAAAGAGGGCAGCAAATTTCATATCTATGACCAAATTTGGTCGGGAGTTGGAGGCTATACAATACCCGCAAGGGAAAAACCTCCGGCCGTTCTGAGTACGGTTTTGAAGCTCCCGGCCTTTTTATTTTGAAAAGGTCAATTCAAAGAAAACTCGGAGGTGCCCTATGGCACAAGTTCAATCACACCCGGCTAGTGCAGATACTGTTGCGTGTTTGTATGAGATGTCCGCGCTTATGCGGTTACTGCATGAACATGCAGCGGATGAGTATCCGGAATTAAATTTCATCTGGCGAAGCGTCGGTAGTTCGCTGGAGCAGAGCGCATCATGCCTAGATGAGTTGCTCTCTGAAAAGGATCAATTGCTTTCTGAAAATGAACGGCTGCGGCAGCAACTGGCCGCATGCGCAGAAAATTAAGTATCAAAAAAGCTCGAACCCAAAAGGTTCGAGCTTTTTTTGTATCTACGCTAGCCCGTAACTGGTTTTCGCAAATTGATTTGAATAGACGCATGTATTCGTTTTTAGGACAGGGGAATATTCTCTTGCCTGTAAGGGGCAAGTGTAGCGGGCAGTGCGATTGCCGTGTGTATGTCGTCAGGCTCCCCTTACTTTTGCGAACTGAATTCCTTATCAACTTGCCAGAGCAGTGTAGGCAGATCTGTCCCGAGTACGTGGGCTATGTCGTATGCCTCATGGATTGAAACCTTGCGGGGCTTCTTCTTTCCTTCCACGCCACGGATGCTTCGCCATAGTCTCCCGCCATCCGGCGGGCCGAATGCGCGTCTGCCAAATTCGTTGTGAGAAATATTCATTTCCTCAATTTTCTCACACACTACATCCACAAATTTCTTCTCAAATGCCATGCTGTTCTTCATTTCTGCCTTATATAGGAACTTTTCCCCTATGAGAAGAAGAAAAAACCGCCTTGACCGCTGCGGGGAATATCTCCTAGCTTTGCCATATGAAAACACGAGCTTACGAAAAAAATATTGAGCGTCTCAAGGCAATGTTTGGAACCTACTCCCATGTGGCGCGTTACATGCGGATGGATGTTCGCCACTTTCGCCTCCAGCGACGAACCCCAAACAAATTCGGCATGCACCGCGTTGCTCAGGCTACAAAAATACTGCGCCTTCGCATGCTCCTCCGCGTCTTGAGAGAAGACTACGGTGTTTCCTGTTCCGTTATGGCAAAAGCATTACGTAAGGCAGATGCTCGGATTATGGGAAAGAATTCTATAAAGTGATGTTAGCACAATTTGCTAGCGGTATATCTATTGCGCAACACGGAATTAAGTAATTTTCCTAGGGAAAGTTACTTCGATTTTGGGTGGTTATATTTGAGAATGAACGCATGCTTGAATATGCGACAAGAGAGCCCAGAAGGTCTTTTTGTGTGCGTAGTTGTTTAAACGAGTACTGACAATGGTCGCGGATTCTATGCTTTCGACATCATGAATAGCCTTGGTTAGTGCTGCATGCAGCTCCTGCGGGTTCATTTTAGCCACTGTGGAGGTGATAGCGTCTGGACAGAAATCAAACGCGTCAAAGCCACAACATTCGGCAACGCAATGTAGTTCTAAGGCACCCCAAAGAGGTTCCAAGTTGACCAAAAGTGGATCTACTTCGATTGCCTGTTCATGCGGATCTTCAAGGTCAAGTTTGTCAATCCAGCTGGATTCGCTAATATAAATTTTACCGTCCATTTTGGGGTCTCACTTTGAGTTAGGGAGATGGGGGAGAACAGTGTGGTTAAGAGTCATAATGAATTGTTATCTGCGATACTTGTTACGTAATGCAAAGCCAATTACCTTACTCTTCACCTTTACAACACACTATAAGCCTTTTTCCCCATTTCTTAATATTTCAATTTGCTTATCAATCGTGTAGGAGGAATTCAAGGTCGGTGTGCACTGACTGCCGATTGGAGTTATTTGAAGGGAGGGTGTGATGGAATCGGAATTTACAGGTTCCGCTTATAAAAGTGGAAAGAATGAGTGTATTACTTGTACCTATGGTATCCGTTCTCCAGAATTTCGTGACAAGCTCAGAGAGCGCAGTGGTGTGGTAGGTTCGATAGCGGTTTTGCTCAATGGCATTGAACCAAGTTTTTCTGTGAAGCTGACTGGTGGGTTTTGGCGAAACTGTCCTGAATTAAAAGATGTTAGAATTAGAGAATGGTTGGCTAGCCTTGGTTTTTTAGTATGGAAAAAGGGTAGCCCTCCAAAGTTTAAGCTTATCTTATCTGATGACGGTAAATCAGTAGCTATTTTTCAGCTTGAGGATAATTAGCCGTTGCTTTTCTGGTCGATTGAATAGCGAATTCCCCCGATCTCTTGATGAGTCGGGGATTTTTTTACTTGCAGAAAAAAAGTAAGCACATATTTACAAAATATAGATTATTTTGTAACCCCAAGAAACCTAGAGAAAATTTTAATTGGGGGAAGTTGTGACTAAGTATCAACGTGCGCTCCAGATTTGGAGCATTCTTATTTGTGCTGCAAAAGATCGTAAGACCTATACCTATGGTGGTGTTGCCGACATTTTGGGATTTGAAGGGGCAGGTGTGATGGGAGGTATGCTCGGTCCTATTATGCGTTACTGCGACGAAAATGATTTGCCACCGCTGACCGTGCTTGTTGTTAATCAGGAAACCGGTCTGCCTAGTAGCGGGCTAATTACTGTGACTAAAAAGAACATGCATCAACGCCGTGAAGAAGTTTTTAATTTTGACTGGTTCGGTGAGGAACCACCGCAAACTGAAGATTTTGAAAGAGCAGATAAGGGGTAGGCACTATTAGATGGGAGGGGGAAATGGGTGATGATAAAGCTGTTGCCTAAAACTTCCTCCCCCAATTTAATTAGGTTTTGGGATTTTTTCGTGTTGAAGGACTGTTGCTATGCAAAAAAACTATGTTCACGGGTTGTTGTAGCTTGTTTGAAGTCTAATGAAACTAGTTGGAGATATATATGCGACTTTTTCCACCAGAGCCGGTTATTGGTCTGAATGATGGTTTTAATGAGCACGATATTTTTGGTTATGATAAGTTTGGTGAGCAACTGAAAGATTTTTATGCAAGTTTTGACGATCCGCTTGTTGGTGTGCTTGATGCCCCGTGGGGAAGTGGTAAGAGTACCTTCATTAAGATGTGGTGCGGGTACATGCGGAATGCTGGGTATCCAGTAATTGAGTTTGATGCGTTTAAGAATGATTACACTGATGATGCTTTTATGGCTTTGGCTGGCGAAGTTCTTTTGCTTGCAGAAGATTTAAATGGTGACTCAACAGATGTGCGCAAAAAATTTACAGAAAAAGCTACTGATGTCATTGTAGCTGCAAGTAAAGGTGGGTTAAAAGCTTTTGCAAAAAAAGCTTTTACTGAAGAAGGAGCAGAAGAGGTTGGTGCTGCGTTGGCTGGAGCAGCCGAAGGTGCAGTTGATGGACTTGAAGCCGCTATAAAAGAAAAATTGCAAAGTCGGAGAAAAGAGAAGGCTACATTTGATTCTTTTGCCGAGGCATTCTCAACGTTAAGTGAACAGCTTGGAAGGTCAGAAGGCGGGATTGAGAAGTCTAAGCCGCTCATTTTTGTTATTGATGAGCTAGATCGCTGTAAGCCAACGTTTGCTTTGGCGCTGCTTGAAAAGATCAAACATTTTTTTTCAGTACCTAATGTTCAGTTCCTGCTTGTGACTAACCTTGAGCAGCTTAGTAAAGTTGTTAAGGCAGAGTATGGAACTGAGATTAATGGAGAAATATATCTTCAAAAGTTTTATGATGTATCCTTTTCTTTGCCTAGAAGAAATCGTTCTGGGCATTCTGCAGTAGAAAGAGTTTTTTGTGTGCATGTTGTTGGGAGTTGTAAGACCAATATAAACAGTGAGTTATTTAAAGTTTTGGCAGAAAGTAAGCAAATGTGCTTTAGGACAATATTGAAGGTTCATGCGTATGCAGCTGCTATGATAGGTGCCCACAATGGCATGTATGATGGTTTTGTTGACGTGTATTTAGGACTTGCCTGTATTAAAGTTCAGGCTCCCAATATGTTTAGAAAAGCAATGTCAGGAACATTTTCAAAATCTGATGTAGATGCTTTTTTTGCGGGAGAAGCTTGGGAAATGACATATTGCCATTCGACCTTTCTTTTTCTTTTGGAGGAATTGCCACAAGAGTCTGAGTACTATAATGGCATAGCCCGCAGTTTTGGCTATCGTTTTTCTAAGACCTTGATTCAAGATCAAGCATTAAAAATGGCACAACTTGATTTTCCTCAAAGATAGATAAGTGAGAGAGGGGAACTGGATTTCGTCTCATTTGACACCCCAATAAAAAAACGACATATTTTCACCTAGGTGCTTCAACACACCTAGGTTTTTATTTTTTGTTCAACAGCGGTTCCGCTCCCGTAAGAAGTGGTTTTTTTGTGCCCAACGTCTGGGTTTTCGTGTCCCTAGGATACGTGTATCCGGCGCTCGAGGTGCAGCAAAATTACATTTACCAAAGCTATATTTGGTCGGGAGTATGAGGGCTATACAATACCTGTAAAGGGAAATCCCTCTGGCCGGTTCTGTTGGACGGTTGTTGAAGCTCCCGACTTTTTTGCGCAAACTCAACAATAGCGCATCTTCAACAAATTAATCCAACAGGAGGTGCCTCATGGCACAAAGCCCCGTCTCTCTTACTGTAGACCCCATTGCTCAATTGTACGATGTCGCCAGCACGTTGCGGATGCTGCATGAAAAGCTCGGTGATGAGTATCCGGAGCTGAAGCACACATGGTACTCGCTGGAGCGCTCCCTTAATGACTGCCTTGAGGTTCTGGATGCAGACGCAGTAGACGCTGCGTTGAAGCGGGCAGAATCGTAGGCGTGTACAACAATCGCGTAGCACATTTTATTCTTGCTTTCAGAGTGCTGAGTGAATAAACTTAGCGTGTTCAAGATGTTGCCAGATTGATGAGAACCCCGCACATTGCGGCGTCAGTTCGAAATGGTCAGACGCTGACTTATGGTTTCTATGCGTCGCCCCTGATGTGTTCTCATTCCCTGCACTGCACAGGCTTGTTTCAAGCTGGCAGGTAAGGACTTGGTCAACAGCCTTTTTGTGTTTGTTGAATGCTCTTATTGAACATGTCGTAGTGGAGTTTGTATGCCTACAGTGACTGTTACAAGCGAAAATGTGCGAAGAGCAAATGACCGCGTTTCCGGAAGGGATACTTCCGAGAAAAAGCGTGTGACGTTTGTTCCTTCCTACAAGCTGCCGGAGTTTAAATATGACTCAGAACGGGTTCGCGAAAGCTGGGCAAAAGTGCTCAGAGATCGAAAACAAGCGGCAGTATAATTTCATATATGAAAAGATCGTTACCGAGCCCGATGATGCCATCGGGCTCGTTGCTTATGGTTTGTATAAGCAGAAGAAGATCGAATACATTCAGTCCATCCGCAAAGAGCACGGGCGCGACATTACAGACGAGGAGCGGGCAGACTTCCACAGGGTTTCGTGTCAGCACGTGGAAGGGTATCGGCGCGATGCAGAAGAGCTTATGGCTGCTGTTATTGAAGATGCCTACGGCGATGCGTTGCAAGAGGCCGCTGTCTCTTTCGATAACGAACTGAAGGAGCGCCTTAAAGGAACTCTCAAAACGGGCGTGCTCGCCAGTGTTCTTGGCTCGTTTGTGACTGCGCTTATTATCGCGCTGCTGTATCTTGGTTCCATAGGCTACCGCCTAGGCTGGGCAGGACTCTACAGAGCCGCCATGGTAGACGCAGCTGTGCCGCATCAACAGGCACCGCTGGTTGAGAAGCCGGATTTACAATATGCTGTAAAAGACAACGCCACCTCAGAATAGGGTGGCGTTTTTTTGTGGAATTTTTGGCAGCCGTTAAAGAGAACAGGACGTAGAAGCTTCTTAAGACTCTTCCTCCGCCGTCTTCGTCATCAGCCAGTCGGGGACGGAGAGTTTCCAGTGGAGTGCAGCAGAGCGGATTCCGAAGATGAAGGCGGTGCAGAGTGTTCCCCATGTTGCCCTGTGTTCTGGGGCTATATGGGATAATATGGAAAAGAGTATGCAGCCGAGAAGCACTGGCGTTGCGTAGAGTTCCCGCGTCATGATGAGTGTTTTGCGACCGGCAAGAACGTCTCGTGTTACGCCGCCGCCAATGGCTGTGATAACGCCTAATAAGATTGGCCCCACAGGCATTGCGAACTGTAAGTCCCACACCTTATCCATGCCCTGAATAGCAAAAAGGGAAGCGCCAAATCCGTCAATGTATAGCACCAGCGACTGGATGAGCTTTCTTTTGAAGAACGGGGTAGCAATAAATGTTGCGATGCTCGCGGCAAGTCCCACCCAGATGTAGTTCAAATCAAGTGACCAGAAAACGGGTACATCAAGAATAATGTCCCGAATGGTGCCACCGCCAATGGCGGTGATGATGCCGAGCACACAAGCGCCAAAGAGCGCAATACCCTGCTTGGATGATGCAAGCACGGCCGTAATAGCAAAGGCTACGGTTCCCAGCATGGTTACTGAGTAGCTGAAGATATCCATTTTCGATTCCTAGGTAATATCCAATCTATGTAAACTGAGCATGAACAGCGGGGCAAGGCGGCGCTGTTCATCGTTTTTTTGTTCTACTTTTCGAAAAAACGGGATTCAATCTCGTTCTGTCACTCATGGGCAACATGGGTAACTGTGATTGAAAAGGTCAGCTCGGTTAACAATCCTGCCTTGTTATCGCAAGTATTTTTGGGTGAGTGGCGTAGTTTTTTGTTTGTTGAATTCTGAATTGGTGCATGTACAACGTCGAAGCTGTAATCGTCGCAACGTGCTGTGTGTATGGAGGCTGTAAAGAGCGTGGGTTACTGCGCCGATAAGACCATATGGCAACGTACCGTGATTGATTATAATCTAATAGCTTTCGGATTCTAATCTAATTAGAAAATAAGCGTTTCTTTGGTTTTGTGCGGTGTTGTTAGAACCTTGTTAAGCGATACTTTGGGAGGGCATGATGAGATACCGTGCCGTTTTGCTTGTATTCTTGCTTTGTTTTTGTACTGCCGGATGTGTCAAAAGAGCTAAAATTGTCTCTGCTGACTCCAGTAAAGTCACTTTTCAGTCCATCCCTTTTGAGCTGCAGATTGCGAAACAGCTAAAGTATATTGATGGAGGTGAGCGGGTAGGTAGTAGAGGTGCTGATAAAGTAATACAGAATAGTGGTACGTTTCATGAATGGATTACTGATGACAAACGCGTTTACCTGATGGTGGCGCATCAGCATTTGCCTGCCAAAACCGTCTGGCACAAGCCTGCAAGTGATGAGCGCAGAGTGTTGATTACAGTAAACGGTATCAATCTATGGTATAAGAAAAAGCCAATATATCGACCCAACAACATTTGCTACTGGGAAGAGCTGATGCTCTACCATACCGGTGCAGACAGAGTGTATATCCGCATCTTGTCTCGTTCCGCCAATATACCTTACGAGCCTGTCCAAATTATCCCTACCAATTCGTAGTAAAAAATGTGGTTATTCTGAGCCTTCCTAAAATTGGGGAGGTTCTTGAGTCGCATTGTGATGCCTTTGGTATTCAACGTTAATAACTAAGTGAGTGAAAATGTATGTCAGTTGTAGGTAAGCTGTGGCGAGGTGAGTACCCGTTACATATCACTTTTTGGGGATTCGCTTTTCTTCCTCTTTTATTAGGAGGTAGTGCCACCATATTCATGCTGTCGAGTAGTTATTTAAGCGAAGAAGATTTTATGCTTATTTATCCGTTCTATATAACGCTATTTGGTTTTTATAATTTTGTTTCGTTAGTTGGCTTATGGAAAAGTGCTGGGAAATATAACGGGCGAGAAGTTTGGAAAGCATTGTCGTGGATTTTTGTTGTCATTGGAATGTACTTCGCAGTGACAAGACTTGGATTGGAAATGCTTATATTCATGGGACAAATGGCAACTTAGTTATAGTCCATCAGAGTAATTACCGCTCCATGTGCTGGATGTATGAAGCATTCTACGACAACTATTCGGAGCTAGCTTTTGTCTTTCAGTACATCAAAAGGTGTAGAAGATTGCGTCGTCCATTTCGATGGAATGGAAGAAAAAATAGCAAAAAGAGCTAAAGTATACATCGTCTTTGCTCGAACGTTCTCTTAATGAATGCCTCGAAGTTCTGGATGTAAAAGAAGTAGACACAGCGTTGAAGAAAACAGAATTGTGAGCGAGTAGTGGGTCTACCTGTTAGTTATTCTTTGTCAATAAAAGGAAAAGCCATGGAACAAGATATCAGGATTGAGGAACGTAGTGACTTGTTTGAAAAAGCGAGCGCCTTTTTGAGAGAAGGAGATAGTGAAAAAGCAATAGCGTTGTTGAATCAGTGCGTAGAGCAGGGTAACATTGAAGCAATGTGTTGCTTGGCTGAGCTGTATTCTCAAGGTTTAGTGGTAACAGTTGATCTTGAAAAATCTTTTTCGCTTTATATGGCTGCTGCGAAGCTAGGCGATGCTTTTGCTCAAAATATGCTTGGGCTTTTATACCAACACGGGGATGGAGTAGCGGCTGATTTTGACTTAGCAGTACAGTGGTTTAGGCGAGCTTCGGAAGAAGGTAATGCAGCAGCCATGACTAATTTAGGTATTTGCTATTCCAAGGGGCAGGGGGTTGAAAAGGATATCGAGAAAGCAATGGCTTTGTATAAAGAAGCTGTTGCGTTAGGGTATAGTGGTGCCTATGGAGAGATAGGTGCTGTATATTTTGATGGCTTGGACGATGCTCCTGATTATGTTGCAGCATTACCGTGGCTTGTGAAAGCTGCAGATGAAGGAGATGTAAGCAGCTCCATTAAGCTTGCTGACTGCTATATTGAAGGTCTGGGTGTTGCAAAAGAGCCAGAGAAGGGTATTGAGATACTGGAATACCACGCTGATTTTGGATTCTCAGAGGCATGCCTTAAACTAGGCTACTGTTATTTGTTTGGGTATGGTGTGGAGAAGGACGTTTCTGAGGGCTTTGAACTGATAGAAAGTGCTTCTATGTCTGGAGAACCGTACGGCAGCGCATTGCTCGGTTATTGTTACGAAAATGGTCTAGGTGTCGAAAAGGATTTTGCTCAAGCTTTGGAATTATATTCAGAAGCTGCTAAGGACGACAATGAATATGGGCAATTCTGTCTCGGAAGGGCGCACCAGTTAGGCATCGGAACCTCTGTGAGCAATGAGAAAGCGTATTTCTGGTTTAATAAAGCAGCTGAAAAGAATTATAAACCGGCTTTAAAAGAACTGGTAAAAATGGATAGCAAAAAATAGTGCTAACTTCTTGTTAGAAGCTATGTTCTTTTACGATGGTATCAATATCTTTTTTTAGTTGTTCTAAATAGTCAGGCAAGTCAGAGGGGGTTGCACGTGAAAATTCAAGTCGAGTTTCATTGAATTGTCTTTCCAGATCCTTGTAATGTGGATTGATTTCAAAATCTTCTTTCTCTGTTGGTAAAAGGCCAGCCAGTTCGACATGCTGATCACACGCATCTTGTATGCGTTGGCCTAGTCTAACGAATTTAGAGCACGTTTCTTCAGCAAAGTCGCCTAGCCAGAGTTTGTAAAGGTACCGCTTTGAGTCATAGGCATTTAAACTTTCAGCTTCTTGGTCAAGTAGGGTGAGTCGTGTTTCGCTAGTACGGATAGCATGTTCCAGTCTTGGGTTTTCTGCGTCTTCCTGAGGTGGGTTAACATAGGTAATATAAGGGCTTGTTACTCTTCGGATGGAAAGCATTGCTAGGTAGCCTTTTTCTCCAAAGTCCATTGCAACCTCGAGGCGACGCTTGTTTTTGTATTCGTTGCGCCAGCTATTGATTCCATAAAGTGCAACAATAGTAAGGGTCAGTGTTGCAAGAGTATTCGCCATACTCATCCAATCTTTTACAGTGAAGCCTGAAAAAGAAGAAGAAAGTTTAGCGTCCCAGAACCAATAAAAAAGAAATCCTCCAAGACAGAGGATTTCTGAATGTCGTTTAATAAAATTTAAAAGTGGCATTAATTTCTCGAATAAGGGGAAGAGTGTTTTCTGCTAGGGCGAGGTGATTTGCCTTGTGCGGGTTGGAGTACTTTTAGGGCTTTTGTAACTTCGGTGAGCGTTTCAGCAGCTTCTTTAGTATAACTTGTTTGCTGTTTTGCGCTAAGTGGCTCTGGAGGCCAAGAGATGTCTTCTAAGAAGTTGTCTAAGAGTTTGTGGTATGCATCTTTGTCGTCAGCGTGTTCTTTTATAAGAAGATAGGCTTGCATTTTTCTTTCAAAAATTGAGCGGATTTTAGTGACGTATAACGATGCATCAACATAGGCTCGATGCTGTTTTAAACACCAAGCTGCAAGAGCTTGCATAAAAATGAAGATAAGACTGCATGAAACAATTCCAGCATAATGTCGCGCATCAATCTTATCAGTGAAGAAAAAAAGAATTTGCCATGCAATGATGGAAGAAATTAAAAAAACAACTCCAAAGCTTGCTTTACTAATTCCTTGATCTAGCATCTTTGATGCTTTTTCATCAAACAGTTGAATTTGGCTTGTGAGGTCATCATTAATTTTTATGAACAAATTGTATTGTGATCTGCATTGCTCAACTTTTCTTTCTTTTGGGTGGTCTGCTATTGTAACACTGTTTCCAGTTACAATATTTCGTAGCGCATTTTTTTGGGTAGAAGATGATGATTTGTCTTTTCTTTCTATATCGATGTCTTGAAAACTCGTTTCGTAACGGTCTATATAGATCCTATAGAATAATGCTGCGAATATTCCCAATGAGCCAATGGAGCTTATTAGCAGGTAAGTATTTGTTTGCTCAATAAAGTTTACGAAGGTTAGATAAGAGCTAGGTACAAAAGTAATTGCTAGAAGCAAAGATAAAACAAGTGAGGAGTAGAGCAGGAGAAGAAGGCGGGAACGTTGTGTTTGCCGTGCTTTTCTATATGATATTCTTTCAAGTCGTTTTTTCCTCGAGTCAGGCGGTGGGGGAGGGATGTTGGACATGTTGAGCTCCATCTGGTTTGTTTTATTATACTGTATAGATTTGTAAAAACTCTTTCAACACAGTACATTACGTTTCTTCAAGTTTCTTTTCTGCTTGACCCTTCACTTCAAGTGTTACATACTTCCCCTAGGTGCTCGAAACACCCATATAATTCTCACAGCGGCAACCGCTCCCGTAAGCAGTGGCTTTTTTACGTCCAAAATTCATAGGATAGAAGTATCCAATGGTCAGAGGCGTAATTATTCCATGATGCGATCAATATTTGGTCGGGAGTGCGGAGGCGATGCAATACCTTAACGGGAAAAACCTCCCGCCGTTCTGTGAGACGGTTTCGAGCTCCCGACCTTTTTATATTGAAAGGGTCAACTCGAAAAAACTCACAGAGGAGTTGCCTCATGGCACAATCAATCACCATTCCAACCGGAATGCTTCCAAGCATGGACGAGCTGCGCGACGCAGCTGCAACGCTCCAACAGATTCGGAAAGACACTTCCGCAACAGAAAACAGCATTGCTCTGGACTACCTTGCAGACAAGCTTATCGAATTCGCTGGCCGCATAGATAATGGGGTAGCGCGGAGGGTAGCAGCATGATTGAGCAAGTAGAACATGAACAACCAGATCACGTAATGAATCTGTATGAAATCGCCCGGTCTCTCAGATACATGCACGAGGACTGCGGCGAGAAATATCCAGAGCTTGTATTCATCTTAAAAAGCATGGAAAAATCTGTAGACGATGCTGCCGCCCATTTCGACGGAATGGAAGAAAAGATACCAAAGTAGAAAGACAACAGAATGGAATTACAAAGCCCCCTGCCTTAGTAGGGGGCTTTTTTGTTGTAATAAAAATACGTTGCGTTGACGCAGAGTTGTGACGAGAGTAATGTCTAGGGCTTAAATGAAACATATTATCTGGAGTTTAAATGAAGGGCTTGGTTAAAAAATATGGGTATGTGGTTGGTGGTATAGTAGGCCTTGTACTTTTTTTTGAACATTACGAGGAAACAAAAAAGCTGGCCGCAGGGGTACCCTTACTCAACGATTTAATGGGTAGTCTGCCAGTAATTGCAACGATAATTACTGGCTTTGGTGTGCTGTGGTTTCAGCGAAAGCAGGAAGCTGAAGAACGTGCGAAACGTACCTTACTAGCTACAGCATATCGTCTCGGAGCTCAGTACGGCGCTGTTGTGAGTGTTTTCTGCTTAGCAGTTGAAAAATGGTTGGGTGATAGGAGCGTAACTTTCGGAAAGTTTCCTATAATGGGTGATCGGCACCGAATGGATATATCCGAATTGGCAGCTATAGATGGTCAGAGTAAGGTGTTGACTGAGTTAATTTCAGTAGAAGATGGTTTATCAAGTATGCGGGTGAATATGGAGGGGATAAACCAGCTGATAGACATGGCCAATGTTGCTGCACCAGCTCGAAAGGTTCAGGTTAGAAATGAAATAATCGCAGCTGTTAAGGAGTGTCTGGTGATTGTCATTGATAGATCGAAGGAATTTAAAGACGTCGCAGTTCGTTTTAACAGCGAATTAAAAGAGCGTGGTAAAAACGTTGAGATTGATACAAAGAGTATTGAAGAGTTGATAGGCAAAGCTGAAGGCCTTCGCATGGTGTTTGAACGGGTTCAAATTGATCAAAGCCCATCTTCTGTAAGGGCTGTGCTTATGCTAAGAGAAGACGAAATTGTATACAAACATATAAATGGCGTTCAACAGTCGTGTAATGTTCTTCAGTTACTTGCTGGTGGTGTTGATCAGTTAGTGCAGATTACTTCAGAAGAGTACGGTATTGAAGTCGGAGAGGAGTTGAGGCTGGTGCTACTCAGTTGGTTAGCAGATCAGCAAAGAAAATTGTATATTGAGCTCCAAAAGGAAGCTACGAGAGTTGAGCAGGAAAGGAAAAAGTCTGCACCAGATTTTGATGAAGCTAGTTAAAAAACTCCACCCCTGAATAAAAATCACTCCTCCGCTCCCGCCTTCGAGCTTTTTTTTGCGTTTTTTTTGCAATTAGCGAGGGGTGCAAAACAGGGGGGGGGGGCAGAACCCGCCAGTATTGGGTTTTGTGATGGTTTCGCAATTCCTTAAAAAAGGGTTTCCGAAGAATTTGTGCTCTTCAGAAACCCATTAGAATCGTGATTTGGCGGAGAGAGAGGGATTCGAACCCTCGTTAGGCGGTTAAACCTAAGCACGATTTCGAGTCGTGTGCGTTACGGCCGGACTTCGCTACCTCTCCGTTATTCTTTTTTAAGTAATTTTATATAGCATTGCAAGGTGATGCGTGAAAGATGTCTGTGCCTATGATGCAGGGCAGGGTTTTTGTGCACCTTTTGCAGCTTTAATTTCTTTTCTGCGCTTTTTGAAAAATGCGGAAAGCATGCTGCTGCATTCTTCCTGTAATACTCCGGACGTGTGCCAGATTGCATGGTTGTGCAGTGGAAGCTCACAACTGTTTAGCTGTGAGTCTATTGCACCGGTTTTGTGGTCAGGCGCGCCATATACTATGCCTTTGATGCGGGCATGTACCATAGCGCCGCTGCACATAAGGCAGGGTTCCAGCGTTACTACGAGCACTAAATTTTCAGTTCGGTAGTTTTGCAGTTTTTGTCCTGCTTCGCGAAGAGCAAGAATTTCAGCATGGGCAGTGGGGTCGTGGTCGGTGATTGTTCTATTGTATGCTTTGGCAACAATAGTCCCGTCCGGTGCAACCAGCAGGGCGCCTACTGGAACTTCCCCTATGGCTTCAGCTTTTTTTGCTTCTTCCAAGGCTATGCGCATGAGTGCATCCCAGCTCTCCCATCCTTCGGGCAGAGCGGTGAGTGCGTCGTAGCAATGCTCAAGTTCACGTCTGGTCGTCATGTATTACCCTTGCAGGCTCGGTGAGTGTTCCATGATGTACTGAACTACTTCTTCCGGTGAATCCAGAACAACCATTGCGTCCAGCTCATCTTCACCAATGTAGCCGGAGGAAACCATCTGGTCACGAGTCCAGTCTAATAATCCGTTCCAAAATTCGCTCTTGTAGAGGATAATCGGGAACGGTTTAATTTTGTTTGTCTGGCGCAGGACAAATGCTTCTGTCAGTTCGTCCAGAGTGCCGAAGCCTCCCGGCATTACCACGTATGCAAGTGCATATTTGATGAACATGAGTTTGCGCACAAAAAAGTACTTGAAATTACACTGAACATCTATAAATGGATTAGCACCCTGTTCCATCGGAAGTTGGATACAAAGGCCGACGGATGTGCCGTTTGCTTCCTGAGCACCCTTGTTGCCTGCTTCCATAATGCCGGGGCCGCCGCCTGTGATGACGCCGTAACCTGCCTCGCACAGGAGCCGTGCAATTTCTTCAGCTTCCTGATACATAGGGTGGTCTGACGGGGTACGCGCAGAGCCGAAGATGGATACGCAGTTTGTGATGTCACTCAGGTTTTCGATTCCGTCCACAATCTCAGACATAATGCGGAAAAGTCGCCATGATTCCTGCGTGGACAAGGAATCAATTACATATTGTTTCGCTGTGCTCATTGTCGCTCCGTAAGCTGGTCTGGGGAATAGTCATTCGTCAGACTTGGAAATTGTTATCGCAACGTGTAATCTACGTGAATACGCGCAACCGGTTCTGTATCGGTAAGCAATTGTTGTTTATAGTATGGCAAGAAAGAAAAAGTAAATATACCCTTCTGCTAAGATTTTAGGGTAGTGTAAGGATATTATATAGTTATGCGCATTATCGCAGGTGAGTACCGTGGACGCGTACTCAAAACCACAAGTGCACCGGGATATCGTCCGGCAACTTCAAAGGTGCGTCAGGCATTATTTTCTATGCTGGAAGCACGTGGTGTGTATTGGCCGGAGTGCCGTGTTCTGGACTTATTCGCCGGTAGCGGTTCATTAGCTTTTGAAGCATTGAGTCGCGGTGCTGAAGAAGCATGGTTTGTGGAGATGAACAAGACCGCAGCCAAGCTGATTAACGAAAACGCGCAGAAGATTGGAATTCCGACAAGCCGCTACAGTGTGATGGCAGAGGATTTGTTTAAGATTATCTCCCGCCGTGCTGCTGAGCCGTTTGATCTTATTTTTATTGACCCACCATACGGCAAAAACTTTTTAACTCCTGCCATGAAAGCAGTGCTTAGAAACGGATGGCTTGCGGAAGGCGGTATTATTTGCGCTGAAGTGGAAGCAAAGCTCGATCTTCCGCCGGAAGCTGATCATTCTGAACTCGAACTTATTGCCAACAGGGCATATGGCCAGACAAGGATTCTGCTATGGACAACAGAGGAGAGCGAGTAGCTGTTTATCCCGGCACATTTGATCCTATGACAATGGGACATGTGAGTCTTATTAAGCGCGGCTGCGAGATTTTTGACCATGTAATTGTTGCGGTGGCTAATGACACCCCGAAGACACCGTTGTTTTCAATTACAGAGCGTGTGGCAATGGCGGAAGAAGTATTTAAAGATACTCCGCAGGTTACTGTTGAGCCTTTTTCCGGTCTGCTTGTGGAGTATGCGGAACGCCGCGGTGCACACGTTGTGCTTCGCGGACTGCGTGCGGTTTCTGATTTCGAGTATGAATTTCAGCTTGCTTTAATGAACCGTAAACTCAAGAAGCATATCCAGACTGTCTTTTTGATGACAGACTACCAGTGGCTGTACATCAGCTCCACCATTGTTAAAGCAGCAGGCAAGCTTGGCGGTGATATTAAAGGACTTGTGCCGGACAATGTGTATCGTCAGCTACGCGAAAAATACGGGTACCCGTACCCGCTGAACTAGAGAATATGTCGAAAAAAATTCCTATAGTCTGTCTGGTGGGCCCGACCGGTGCCGGAAAAACTGCCGCATCGTTTAATCTGTGCCGTACGTTTAATGGTGGTGTGATTAATCTGGACTCCAGACAGGTGTACCGTGACTTTCCTATCATCACTGCACAGCCGACAGCAGAAGAACAGCAGGTTTGCCCGCATAAGCTCTACGGTTTTTTGAAAACCGAGGACAAAATTGATGTGGGTAAATTTATGGATATGGCTACTGACGCTATCCATACAACCCGTGAAGAAGGTCTGCTGCCTATGCTTGTGGGCGGTACGGGCTTTTACTTGAAAGCGTTGCTGGAAGGTCTGGCGCAGATTCCGCGAATCGACCAGTCATATACGGACGATACAGAGGCAGAAATGGCGGAACGCGGTTCCGCCCCGATGCATGAGGATTTGATTAAAATTGATCCTGATTATGCTGCTAAAATCCACTTCAACGATAGCCAGCGTATTTGCCGCGCTCTTGCTGTGTACAGGGCTACTGGTAAGACATTTACATGGTGGCATGCGCAGCCAATGACACCGACCCCGTTCCGAGGTGTGCGTTTAGGGATAGATGTAACGCTGGATGAATTAACGCCTTTGCTGGGTAAACGAATCGACCTGATGCTCGAAGCTGGAGCCATTGAAGAAGCCCGTGAAGCGCTGAAACATAATGATGACCCTGAATCGTTCGGGTGGTCGGGAATCGGCTGTGCTGAATTGTATCAGTACATCACCGGCTCAATGTCGCTGGAAGATTGTAAAAAGCTGTGGCTTAAAAATACTCGTGCATATGCAAAACGACAGCTCACATGGTTCAGAAAAGATAAAGAAATCATCTGGGTAAAACCGAAAGATTTTGAAAGAATGAATCAAGAGGTTGCCCGTTTTCTGGCTGAGTAAGCCGGAGCAGACTGCTGCTTGTTTCTGACAGACGAGTTGATGTCGTTTGCAACGAGGCAGCATTTTTGTATTTGAACTACACAAAGAGAGTCGCGATAGATTGTTGAAAGGGTGAACTGTGAAAATGGTTCACCCTTTTTGTATTGTAAACAGGTGTGAACGAGTTGTGCAATAAGTGCAATATGTTGACGGGGCGTTCTTTTTGTGGTGATGAGGTTGCTCAAAATAATATAGCACGTTGTATAGAGGAATGTATGCGTAAGATTACGGTTTTGCTTATAGTGTTACTCTCGTTTTTATGGACTGGTTGCAGTACCGTTCACCAGAAATCACCATCAGATTTACTTACAGCATCACGCATGTCAGAAGCTCCATCTCAAGCTTTTACAGTGCGTTTTCCTCATGTTTTTATTGATAATACTCCTGTTACAAAGAAGCATATTAAAGATGCTGTGTTTGCTTCCCTCGAAACCAAGTTGAATGCGCAAAATCGAACTGACGTAGAAGGGGATTGGTGCATTTTTACCTTCTCCCGTTTGGAGTGGGTAAGCGAGAACGTATTGAAAATAGAAAAAAAGCGTTCTCTGCGAGCAGATGCAAAAGAGATCGGATCGCTTGTGCGGACATACTCTATGAAGTTATACATCGCTCATGATGCAGAAAAGAATGAGTTTGAAGTACGGCTGGTTCCAGAGAATATTGTCTCGGAAAATGCAACGGAAGGTTACTCTTCGCAGCTGACAGGCGATGTTTATGCACCTTCACAATATGACAATGCGCAGCTGCCAGCGTTCACGTCGGGCGGTCAGGACGCGCAAGTAGTTGATGTAGTTTCTGCGACTGCTCAGGACTTGGTGGATTACAATAAGAACCTCATCCATTACACAAAACAAAAGAAAGAGACCTTTTCAACAACGCTTGATGGTGACCCGATTTTGCTGCGAAAGCTGTTTGCAGACTATCTTGAGGATCATGAATCAGGCGCAGTTGTTACAGAAAAGGGTGTCTATTACGCAGGAAAGCAGCTTGTCTGCATTGTTGAGTCAGACAATGCCATTACGTACCTGTGCGATCTGGATATTCCCGAAGAAGTTGGACTGCAAGGGACAGGGCATAGGCAGGCAGGTGCAGAGTGGTATATTCTGTCGCTTGTTAAGCGTTATCTGACTCTTTCGTAATCAGTTTGTTTTGTTCATTCCATAATAGCCAACGAGAATTCAATGAAGAATAGTCTTTGCGTACTCTGTTGTATTTTCATTTTGTGCGTATCATCCAGTATGGCATCTGCTTCTGAAGGGCGCGTTTCTTATCGAATGTTACAACATAATGTTGGTGCAACAACGTTTTATGCTGCAACTACCTTTGAGGATGGAACTTCTGTTTCTAAGCAAATGCTAAAAGAAGCCTTTGCCCGCATGATGGCATGGAAGTATGTAAATAGTAATATAGTATCAAAGTATGAAACGTATTCTATTTTTAAAGAAGTGTTTTCAACATGGGCAGAAGATAATAGTGCCACAGTAACTCTTGCTCAATATTTATACAAAAATGGAAAAGTTCTTGATATGATCAAGACTACATATATTTTTGATGTACAATATGCGTATGATACAGAAAAACAAAAGCATAAAATACATTGTATTGTAAATGATATGGCTGTAGAGAATAGTTCTCACAAAATGCAGCGTATTGTTAGTAGATACGGCGGATATCAGTTTTGGCCGCCTTTAGCGAAAGCACAGGATAAATTTGTGTTACAGGCGTTTAATAAAGAGGCATCAACTCTTTTGAATACGTTTGTACAGTATAAAAAAATGGAAAAGTATCATTACGAAACCATAACCAGTCTTGATATACAATTTATCCGGCAGATGCTGCGACAGCAATTGCCAGAAAAACGTACTGCTCTGCGCGTGACAGACGATGGCGTCTTTTGGGGAGATACCCCTATAGTCACCGTGACAGAAACGGATGGCGGGCATCGTATAACAATTGATTTCGATGTGCACTACACCGTTACGCATCGTGGGCGAAAGGTGGCATTGCGTGATTCTGTACCATTCAATTACCTGCGTGAAACGGTTGCCAAGTCATTGTCGCGCGGTACGTATAAGCAGGTTGATGTGCAGGCAATTAATAAATATTCAATGCAGGAATATTTAGAGCATATTTCCGGTGTTCCGTTTCATGAATAGCGGGAAATGTGCCAGTAGAGCTACGTTGGATTATTTTCTCGGTAACTGGCCGTTAAAATGCAATTAAATCCTTGGGAAAATTCGTAAGGTACTCTATTTTTACATTGCGGTGCTAATTTTGTTCTTTGTTTACTAGTAAATAACATGTGGTATCAATACCCTCCGGAGATCTCGATGAAAAAGATTATTTTATTATGTGCAGCTGTTATGTGTGTAGCCCTCATTGGGTGTACTCAGGATACGACTACAGGTTCCTCTGACGCGGATGGTTCTCCAAAGATCGCTGTTGTTGATCCCGCAAAAGTTTTTCAGGATAGCAAGCCGGGGAAAGACGGTATGGCATACTTGGAAAAAGTAAGTGCTGAAGTTCAGAAAGAGTTTCAGGATCTCCAGCAGAAAGCAGCACAGGGTAAAGGTCAGAGCCCGGAAAGCGTGAATGATATTCAGGCAAAAGTTGCTAAAATTCAGGAACGTGTGACTGCAGAACAGCAGATGGTTGTGAATAAGTTGAATGAGCTGTTCCAGAAAGTGCTTGAAAAGTACCGTAATGAAAAAGGTGTTGCGGTGGTAATCCCTGCTGAGCAAGCTCTCAGTTATGATGCTTCTGCTGATGCAACTGCTGATATCGTCGCAATGATGGATAAAGAAGATGTAACTTTTGAAACACCGATGCCTGCTCTTGAAAAAGAAAATCCGGGTGCTGTGAAACAGGGTGAGACAAAAGCGGACGACGCCAAGAAAGATGCGGCTAAGCCGGAAGCCGCACCAGAAAAGAAATCTGACGCTAAACAATAAGTTTTTGTAAAAACCCTACTGGTATTTGCCGTAGGTTAATAGTATACGACTGGGAGATCGCTGGGATGCGGTCTCCCTTTTTTATTCAAGCGGTAAAAGCTTGATGACGCGTGCCTCCTAGGGTAAACAATCCGCTGACAGGCAGTTGCCTGCAGGCGCGCTGCGTTTTTTATTTTTTGCAGTTTCAAGCGTAGTGATGTTTCACACGCTTAGCTAATAATCCGCCACACATATATTTTATGTGTATCAGCAACTTATATTTGGAGGAGACCTGATGGAAGCCGCCCATAGAAACCTTGCTTTAGACCTTGTCCGCGTTACAGAAGCAGCAGCATTGGCATCCGGCCGCTGGCTCGGCAAGGGAAAGAAGAACGAGGGCGACGGTGCAGCCGTTGATGCAATGCGTTTAGCCTTTAATAATCTGTACCTTTCCGGCACAGTTATTATCGGAGAGGGTGAGAAAGATGACGCACCTATGCTGTACAATGGTGAAACACTCGGTATGGGCAAAGGCCCGCAGGTAGACGTTGCTGTTGACCCTGTAGAAGGGACTAATCTGCTTGCATACGGTCGTCCTAATGCAATCTCCGTTGTTGGTACTGCTCCGGCAGGCACTATGTACAACCCTGGCCCAAGCTACTACATGCAGAAGCTCGTAGTACCGCCAGCAGCAAAAGATGTTGTAGATATTGATGCTCCTGTTAAGGAGAACCTGAATAATATTGCAAAAGCTCTCGGCAAAGATGTTGATGACCTTGTAGTATTTGTTTTGGATAAACCGCGTCATGAGCAGCTTATTACGAAAATTCGTGAAGCAGGTGCTCGTATTCAGCTGCATACAGACGGCGACGTTGCAGGTGCGCTCATGGCTGTCGACCCACGAAGCGAAGTAGACGTGATGATGGGTACCGGTGGTACACCGGAAGGTGTAATTGCAGCCTGTGCGATCAAAGGTGTTGGCGGACAGATTTTCGCTCGCCTCGATCCTCAGTCATATGTTGAAAAAGAAGCAATTCTTGAAGCTGGTATCGACCTTCGTGAAATCCATACTGTGAATACACTTGTACGCAGTGATGAAGTGTATTTTGCAGCTACCGGTATTTCCGGTGGAACATTCCTCCGTGGTGTTCAGTACACTGGTAACGGCGCAGTAACTCACTCTATGGTTATTAAGGGCCATAGCGGGTCTATCCGTTACCTCGAAAGCATCCATAACTGGGATCGCGTTCGTCCGGAAGGTTTATAAGTTATTTTTGTGTTTCAAAAAGGCTGCTTGAATAAAGCAGCCTTTTTTTTGTGCTACGTTTTTATGGTAGGCTGTCAATTTGAGCTATAGAGTAACCAAGCCCGTTAACTAGATAGTTTGGAAAGGTATACGAATGCAGATTCTTAAGGCGCATGGATTGGTTTTACTCGCAACACTGTTAATCGCAGGTTCTTTTTTAGCGTCCGCGAATGTTACAGGGCAGGTGCATCCTGTTTCTCTCAATCTGCTTCGTTTTGTTATCGCAACCAGTTGCGTTTTGCCTGTTGTGTTGATGAATAAAAATTATCGAAAGCAGATCCCTTTAGTATTCCCACGATCTTTTGTGATCAGCTTTTTTTATTGCGGGTATTTTGTATGTCTGTTTGCAGCGCTATTAACCACAACTGTACTTAATACCGGTACGCTGTATACATTAACCCCGTTTGTGACAGCCGTGTTCAGCTTTGTTTTATTAAAACAACCGATCGGGTTGAGTCGTATTTTTGCGTATACTCTCGGGGCGGCAGGAACCTTGTGGGTGATATTCGAAGGGAATATTGAAGCGTTTCAGAGATTGACTCTTAACGCAGGCGATCTCATTTTTATGCTCGGAGTGCTTTCAATGTGCGGCTACACGATTTCTATGAAATTGCTGTATAAGCAGGATAGCGTTGCTGTGTTGACTTGCTGCACGCTTATTGGGGGAACCCTTTGGATGGCACTAGCAGTGCTCATGTTAGGAATTCCATTGCAGTGGAATTTACTTACGACCGGTGAATATGCAAGTATGATATATCTTGCCATTGGTACAACGCTGGTCACCTCATACTTGTATCAGAAGGCTGCAACTGTTTTGTCACCTAACAATTTAACGGCGTATATTTATCTTAGTCCAGCATTTGTTGCGCTGCTTAACTGGGGTGTTAACGGTAAAACAGTATCAAATACAGTAATGCTAGGTGTCGCATTGTCAGTTATTGCAACGTTATTTTTGCAAGTGATGAGCTTTGCAAAGAATAAAACAGTAGGGCGCTAGAGTGCGCTATATGAATGGTAAAGTAAAACGCCCCTGATGATATCTTTCATCAGGGGCGTTTTTGAATGGCTAGATTGCAGTGCTCTTGAAGGATAGCTTGCTTGTTTCGAATAAAAAAAAGCTGTCAGTTAAAACTGACAGCTTTTATATGCAGTGGCGGGGATGGGAAGATTCGAACTCCCGACCAACTGGTTCGTAGCCAGGTACTCTATCCAACTGAGCTACATCCCCGCAAGGTTTGTGCTGATTTCCTCAGCGCGAGAAGAGATATATGCCTCTAAGCCCCGATCGTCAAGCACTTTATGAAAAAAGTGTTACAAAGAATTGGTATGTTGTTGACGGTAGACTGTTGGTCAGTATCGCCTGTCAGGGTGCTTTTCGTAATGATTACCTCTGGTGATTTTCAGGGGGACGTTACGAAAATAATGAGGAAGAGAAGTAGGAAAAATACAAAATCTTATCTAAGCCGTTCTAGCCTTGCTCTGGGTTAAGAAGTCTATTGGGGCATGGTTCTGTGTGGAATTGTGTTTTTATTCTTTTATACTAAGAACCTGAAGTACGTTGAGAAGGTGGTTTTTGCGAAAAAATTGCAGTGGGTGATACGAGGCGTGAAATAGATGAAGCGCACAGCAAAAAAAAGACTGTCAGTATGACTGACAGCCTTGCTTACCATGGCGGGGATGGGAAGATTCGAACTCCCGACCAACTGGTTCGTAGCCAGGTACTCTATCCAACTGAGCTACATCCCCGCAAGGTTTGTGCTGATTTCCTCAGCGCGAGAAGAGATATATGCCTCTAAGCCCCGATCGTCAAGCACTTTATGAAAAAAGTGTTACAAAGAATTGGTATGTTGTTGACGGTAGACTGTTGGTCAGTATCGCCTGTCAGGGTGCTTTTCGTAATGATTACCTCTGGTGATTTTCAGGGGGACGTTACGAAAATAATGAGGAAGAGAAGTAGGAAAAATACAAAATCTTATCTAAGCCGTTCTAGCCTTGCTCTGGGTTAAGAAGTCTATTGGGGCATGGTTCTGTGTGGAATTGTGTTTTTATTCTTTTATACTAAGAACCTGAAGTACGTTGAGAAGGTGGTTTTTGCGAAAAAATTGCAGTGGGTGATACGAGGCGTGAAATAGATGAAGCGCACAGCAAAAAAAAGACTGTCAGTATGACTGACAGCCTTGCTTACCATGGCGGGGATGGGAAGATTCGAACTCCCGACCAACTGGTTCGTAGCCAGGTACTCTATCCAACTGAGCTACATCCCCGTCTCGATCATGCTACTTCCGCGCATTGCTGCGTTACTTCAAAAACGTCACCCTCTCACATATGTAGTATATGCTTCGATCTTGCCGTTTTTTCGTGCCTTGCACTGCACGAAATTATCATAATCGTATATATAATGATGTTTCCATCATTTGGGGAGGGCATATTACCCTCAAAAAGCGTCTGCGTAGCAGTCGCATATAATCAATGGCGGGGATGGGAAGATTCGAACTCCCGACCAACTGGTTCGTAGCCAGGTACTCTATCCAACTGAGCTACATCCCCGCATGAAGTTGACCCAAATTAGCACATTGCTGCGTTACTTCGTTGTTTTATAATCCTCACATATGTTGAATATGCTGCGGTTTATAAAACAACTCGTGCCTTGCGCTGCACCAATTTGTTTCAATTCACTATATATAATGATGTCTCCATCATTTGGGGAGGGCATATTACCCTCAGAAAAAGCGTCTGCATAGCAGTCGCGTATAATCAAATGGCGGGGATGGGAAGATTCGAACTCCCGACCAACTGGTTCGTAGCCAGGTACTCTATCCAACTGAGCTACATCCCCGCATGAAGTTGACCCAAATTAGCACATTGCTGCATCACTTCGTTGTTTTATAATACTCACATATGTTGAATATGCTGCGATTTATAAAACAACTCGTGCCTTGCACTGCACCAATTTGTTTCAATTCACTATATGTAATGATGTCTCCATCATTTGGGGAGGGCATATTACCCTCAAAAAAGCGTCTGCATAGCAGTCGCATATAATCGAATGGCGGGGATGGGAAGATTCGAACTCCCGACCAACTGGTTCGTAGCCAGGTACTCTATCCAACTGAGCTACATCCCCGCATGAAGTTGACCCAAATTNTGGCGGGGATGGGAAGATTCGAACTCCCGACCAACTGGTTCGTAGCCAGGTACTCTATCCAACTGAGCTACATCCCCGCATGATCCCTGAAAGACAGCAATGTTTTGAATCAATCAGGTTTCTGGAAATTTGTTTGTGACCTTCCGTCACAGCGAGAGGGGGTATATGTCCAACCCTCATCAAGGTCAAGCAGTTTTTCAAAAAAACTTTTGAGTAAACTCATGTAGTGCGCTAGCTGTGATTACTTTCTCTTTGGAAGAAAAACGCCTGTCAGAAAAACTGACAGGCAGAATAATCTAAATGGCGGGGATGGGAAGATTCGAACTCCCGACCAACTGGTTCGTAGCCAGGTACTCTATCCAACTGAGCTACATCCCCGCACTCGATCATGCTACTTCCGCGCATTGCTGCGTTACTTCAAAAACGTCACCCTCTCACATATGTAGTATATGCTTCGATCTTGCCGTTTTTTCGTGCCTTGCACTGCACGAAATTATCATAATCGTATATATAATGATGTTTCCATCATTTGGGGAGGGCATATTACCCTCAAAAAGCGTCTGCGTAGCAGTCGCATATAATCAATGGCGGGGATGGGAAGATTCGAACTCCCGACCAACTGGTTCGTAGCCAGGTACTCTATCCAACTGAGCTACATCCCCGCAATAGGTACGTCGCTAGCAACGTGAGGAGGGTTATATGCAGCATCCTTCAGTCCGTCAAGCCGAAATTGAAAAAAACTTGAATGTTCCCTGAATAGTGAGATGCCCTTCGGGGACTATATAATGATAGAAGATTGGATAAGGCCAGATCGCTTGTTTTTGTCGCATTGGTAATTAGCACTTTTTGGCTATTGCCTACAGTGAAATAAGCAGGTAGGTGAGCACTGCCTTTGTTGTGCTTGTGGCACAACAGGTTATAGAGACATTGTTGTAAAAAAATACACAATATTGATTCTCTATATCTGTATATAATCACTCTTGATTTTGGGTAACATCAGTCTGATAAAAAAGAATAAAACCACTTTCTATCTCAGTTTGGTATCAAGTTCTTGGTCTCTTATAAATGTGAGCAAGGTTGGTATAGTGGCATGCTGATGTTAACCATTATGAGCTATTAACTAGAGAACATTATGCTCGAAAAGAAAATAGAAGCTGCACGCAATGAACTCAGGCAAATTGCTGCAGAATACGGAGCTGACAATATTTCCGTGGCATGGACCGCAGGAAAGGATTCAACGGTTACCCTGCATCTGTGGAAGGAAGTGTTAGCCGAAATGGGTGTAGAGCGCGTTACGGCTCTTAATATCGACACTGGTTGTAAGTTCCCGGAAATACTGAATCAGCGCGACATGTTGGCGCAAGCATGGGGTATTGATTTAACCATTGTCCGCCCTGAGGTGGATATGGCACAGTACCCTGTAGCACAGGATAAAGTGTCATGCTGCGCTGATCTTAAAGTTGAACCGTTGAGCAGGGGCGTAAAACAGCAGGACATTGAAGTGCTGCTAACAGGTATTCGTAAAGATGAGCATCCTGACAGGGACCGTCCTATGCGTGAGCAAAGAGACCGGCCTGCCTGTCTTATGATGCATCCAGTACTGGACTTTAGTGAAATGGATATCTGGGCGTATACTATGCAATTTAATCTGCCTTATTGCCCATTGTATGATGCCGGATATCGTTCTTTGGGATGCATGCCATGCACAGCTCCTTGTGAAGAAGGAAGTGAACGTTCCGGTCGTGATGGAGATAAAGAGGCAAAGATGGATATGCTCCGCAGCCTTGGATATTTTTAGACTCTGTCGCAGTAAACGCCTTCCATAAAAGCTTCCAGAGCGTCATCCATTTCACGCAGGTATGCCGCAATATCGCTTTTTTTACCGCAATGGCTGCATTCCATATATACGTGCTGGCAGCTGCGCTTAACCGTGAGAGGCTTTTTGCACTCTTTGCATGGAATGGTCGTTTGAGCGCTGCGCTTCCAGCTTGAAGAACCCCACATATGATAACTCCATTCAGGCTGCTAAAACCTTAGAGCCTGAGTCGTTGATGGTTGAGTGTGAACCACGCTGATACAGCATTATGTTTTCCTCTGCAAATCGCTTTTGCCTATCTATAAACGCGTGATTTGAGCTGGTTGCTTTTTGCACGGCATCGTGCCAAATACTGTTTCTGCCCTTTTGATGCCAAGACTGCTTTGCACATCGGACTTGTTCATCAAAATATGCTATAGTTGTACTACCTGTTATTATAAGGAGATTTCTGATGTTGTCTGAAAAAATGAATCAAGCATTAAATGATCAAGTAAAATGGGAAATGTTCTCCAGCTACCTGTACCTCTCCATGTCCGCTTACTTTGCAGATAAAGGTATGGGCGGTTTTGCGCAGTGGATGCGCGCGCAGGCTCAGGAAGAGCTTTTCCATGCAACAAAATTTTATGACTACATCAACGAGCGTGGCGGGCGTGTAATCCTTCAGCCTATCGAAGCGCCTGAAAATGATTGGGCAAACACCATCGAAGTGTTCGAGGAAACTCTTAAGCACGAGCAGCTTGTTACTTCCCGTATCAATGACCTCGTGAACCTCGCAATCGATGAACGTGATCATGCAACTAACATTTTCCTTCAGTGGTTTGTTTCTGAGCAGGTTGAAGAAGAAGATTCAGTAAATGATGTTCTTGGTCAGCTCAAAATGATTGGCGGAGAAGGACAGGGCATGCTTATGCTCGACAGAGAACTCGGCCAGCGCGTGTTTACACCGCCTGTTAAGTAAGTTTTTCTAATATAAAAGTCCCCATACCAATTGTGGTTATGGGGACTTTTTTTATGCATCTTGCTGCGTTTTAGAAATTAATCAGACCTAGTTTCCATAGTATACTGTCAGGAACAGTTCTTTCATTTGCTCAACTGAGATTGCTCTAGGGTTCGTGCTGGTGCATGGATCAGCAACAGCTCCTCGAGCAATGACATCAAGATTCTTAAGGAATTCTGTTTCCGGCACTCCAAATTCCTGGAGAGAGGCAGGAATTTGAAGTGCACGGTTCAGGCCTTCAACGAACTCAATGAGCGCAGAAACGCGTTCTTCGGTAGTGGTTCCTTTGAGTCCGAGACGGCTGGCAATGTCGGCGTATTTTTCTCCGGCTTCTTCTGCATTAAAGCGAATTGCAGCAGGCAGATATATTGCGTTAGCACAACCATGAGGGATTGCGAACATTTTCCCTGTGTTATGTGCCATGCTGTGGACAATTCCTAAGATAGCATTGGAGAAAGACATTCCAGCAAGGCACTGTGAAAGATGCATTTTTGATCGCGCATTGGTATCGCCGTTGAATGATGCAACAAGATGTTCCTGAATCATCTCAATAGATTTCATAGCCAAAGCGTCTGTCAGTTCGTTTGCCATAATAGAAACATATGCTTCTAATGAATGCGTCAACGCGTCCATGCCAGTGTGTGCCACAAGGGGGGCTGGCATAGATTGAGCAAGGTTGGTGTCGACAATTGCCATGTCAGGCGTGATGTTGAAGTCGGCAATTGGATATTTAAGCTCTGTTTCCTTGTTTGTGATAATAGAAAAAGCAGTCACCTCTGTGCCGGTTCCACTGGTTGTCGGAATAGCAATAAAACGTGCTTTATTACGAAGTTGCGGAAGATTGAAAGGAATGGCTGCTTGCTCGAATGTATATTCAGGGTCTTCATAGAAAATCCACATTGCTTTTGCCGCATCAATGGGGGAGCCGCCTCCGATACCGATGATGATGTCCGGCTGGAATTCATTCATTGCAACAACACCTTTCATGACAGTTTCATCAGAAGGATCTGCTTCGACACCTTCAAACAGGTAAGTTTCAATACCAGCTTTGGCTAGGTGAGCTTCAATATTAGCAAGGCTTCCATTTCGTTTGATAGATCCTCCGCTTATAACGAGAAAAGCTTTGTTGCCTTTGACATTTGCGAGTTCTTCAATGGTGTTTTCACCAAAGTAAACATCTCTTGGAATAGTAAAACGAGCCATGCGTGGTACTCCTATTGATATATAAGTAATTTTGCTTTTAAGGTCTGGTGTGCTGACCTCACATTGTGTCAGGATAGTCCGTTATAACTGTGTTTGATGTCACTTTTGATAAGTAGTGACAATGACGTTAATAGCGGTAGAGGTGACAACACACTGAGACCGTCTTCCAAGTGCAGAAAGCACAGTCGAGTGTGTGTAAACAATATTTACTTTATCCTGTAAAGTACGCACTTTTCGGTACTGTAGTGTGAAATTGGTGACTAGTTTACAAATGGTAACTACCTAAAAAAGAATTCAAGGGTTCCAAAAAATGAATAAACTGGTAATGCTGAGACTGGTATGCTGAGGAGTGGTTTGCGTATTTTAGAAATCAAGTCACAGCATCCGTAATGTGCTTCTATGAATATTTATGAAGAGGTTTTGAATGCCGGAAGATAGAACAAATAAAATTAGCTGCAATAGCTATACATATGAACTTGAAATTGCCTTTGAAATTCTTTCTGGTAAATGGGTGCCACAGATAATCTGGCATCTGGCAAAAGGTGAAAAGCGATTTGGTCAGTTGCGAAAGCTCATGCCAAAGGTGACGCAAAAAATGTTAACCCAGCAGCTGAGAAGTCTCGAGAAAAATGGAATAATAAACCGAAAGGCGTACCCTGAAGTTCCGCCTGTTGTTGAATATTCTCTCACAGAAATTGGCAAATCACTGATTCCTTCCTTTAATAGTCTTAACGAATGGGCTGTGACGTACTTAAAGAGCAGGGAGGATCAGAGCTAGCCAGTCTGGTTTCATTAATCTGCTCATGTAAATGTGTGCAACCAAGAGCAGCAGGGGAGGCCATGACAAGTGAGAATACTTTGTGTAGATGAGCATGATTGTTAATAGAAACTTGGATAGGACAATACGCCCTTTTCTTTTGGGTTGCTGGTAAATAGTGACAATCGACCTCTTTCATAATTTCTTTTGCTAAAAGTAGTTCTCTGCTATTGTGAGCGTACTCTTTTCTACAACCTCATTTTTTCTGTATTGGAGGTTTTGTGGCTACTTTTGACAGAACTATAATTATTGCGGGTGCCGCCGGACAGGGACTTGTTACGGTAGGTGAGTTACTTGGCAAAATATTAACCCGCGCAGGATACGAAGTTTTTGCAACGCAGTACTATATGTCTCGCATTCGTGGGGGACATAACTCTTTTCGATTGCGGATAAGTGATGAGCCGCAGTTTTCCTCTGCTGACTCATGTGATATTTTATTTGCATTTGATCAGGACGCAGTTTCCCAGCATTTTGAAATGTTACATGACAACGGCACGATAATTTTGAGTGATAAACTCAATGCCATGAATAAGCAGTGTGTCAGCATTCCTTTTAGCGAATTAGCTTCAAAACCATTATATGAGAACGTTGTGGCACTTGGTGTGCTATGTGCGTTGCTCGGATTGGACAGCACATTGCCAAAAAAGCTCCTTTCTGAGCGCTTCGCCCCTAAAGGCGAGCAGGTTATTCAAGAAAATATCCAGACGCTTTCTGCTGCGTATGAGTGGAGTCAGCAGTACTCAGAAAAGTGCTCTCAGCTTCCTAAGGTTAGTACTCATTCTGAAAGGATGCTTGTGAATGGCAATACTAGTATTGCACTTGGTGCGATGGCAGCCGGAGTAAAATTCTGTTCATTCTATCCGATGACCCCGGGGTCATCTGTTGCACAGACATTGATAAACCATTCTCAAGAGATGGGCGTGGTGGTTGAGCAAGTTGAAGATGAAATTGCGGCTCTGAATATGGCGTTGGGAGCTTCATACGCAGGTGCACCAGCGATAGTTCCTACCTCAGGCGGTGGTTTTGCGCTGATGACGGAGGCGGTAAGTCTTGCCGGAATTATGGAACAACCAGTGGTGCTTGTTCTTGCTCAACGTCCGGGGCCGGCTACAGGCATGCCGACACGTACAGAACAAGGTGACCTTTTGTTTTCTATGTTTGGCGGGCACGGAGAGTTTCCGCGGATTATTTATGCACCGAGTTCTATAGAAGAGTGTTTTGAGATGGGGCATCGGGCAATTTGCTCTGCAGAAAAGTTCCAAACACCAGTCATTATTCTTACAGATCAGTTTTTAGCAGATGCTCAGCAAAGTCTTGAGCCATATGATATGCACCAGCTGTGTCAGGTGTATACGCCTGACTATTCAGACACGCATCCCGAGGCATACAAACGCTATTTGTTGACAGAAGACGGTATCTCTCCCCGCCGTTTGCCCGGATTCGGGAAGTCGATTGTTCTTGCTGACAGTCATGCGCATAACGAACGAGGGAATATTACAGAGAATAAGCAGTTACGTAATGTCATGGTGGAAAAAATGCTGTTAAAAGAGGAAAGCATCCGTTCAGAGGTAATTCCTCCAAGGTATTTTGGTAGTCCGGAACCTGATACATTACTTATATGCTGGGGCTCTGTCGAAGGTGCTGTTCGAGAAGCTGCTGAAACTCTAGCAGAACAGGGTGAAGATGTCGCTGTTCTTAGTTTTTCACAGGTCTGGCCTCTGGATGTGTCCCAGTTCACGCACCTGCTTGAAAATGCCAAAGTACGGGTGTGCATTGAAGGTAATTCAAATTCGCAGTTTGCATGGTTGCTAAAAGGGCTGACCTGTATTCCTATTCAAAAAAACATCGGAAGGTATGATGGCCGCCCGATTACTGCAGGGTATATACTAAGCAAAATGAACGGGGAGCAACGTCATGCCTGATATTAATGATTATGGTCACTATAATGAAGCGTGGTGCCCCGGTTGCGGCAATTTTGATATTTTGAAAGCGTTGAAGCAAACATTGGCTGAACTGGATATACCGCCATATAAAGCAGCTATTGTTTCCGGTATCGGGCAGGCTGCAAAAGTGCCGCACTATATTACAGCCAATGGTTTTAACGGACTTCACGGAAGGGCACTACCTCCCGCGCAAGCTGTTAAGATTGTGAATCCGGAACTGACTGTTATTGCAACAAGTGGCGATGGCTGTTCATATGGTGAAGGTGGTAACCATTTTCTTGCAGCCATAAGGCGTAATGTCGATATGGTTGCTCTGGTGCATGATAATCAGGTTTATGGTCTCACAAAGGGGCAAGCCAGTCCGACCACCCTTGAAGGGCAAATTACCAAAACGCAGCCGATGGGTGTTACCAACGCACCGTTTAATCCGGTAGAGGTTGCTATTTCAATGCGGGCTAATTTTGTAGCGCGAGCTTTTTCCGGCAATGTCCCGCATCTTGTGGAGATGTTGAAAGCCGCGATAGCACATCCGGGTTTTGCTTTAATTGATGTATTTCAGCCGTGTGTCTCTTTCAACAAGATCAATACGTTTGGGTGGTATAAAAAGCGTTGCTATGAGCTTGATGAAGGGCATGATCCTACAGATTGGGATGCGGCTATTCAGAAAGCGAATGAATTTGGTGACCGGATTCCTGTTGGAGTGTTGTATACCAATGATCGTCCTGCTTTTGGAGGACATTTACCCAAAGACCTTGTGTACCCGTTGGGGACAGAGAAGGTTGATAGCACAGCCTTCAGAAAAATTGTCAAAAAGTATTGCTAATAACTTGTAGAGATGCTGATAAAAACTGCCATTTTCATATGAATGGCAGTTTTTTTTGTTTTTATTACGGGCAAGCTATTTTGATTCCGCGTGAAATTATCAGCCATTGGTCAACGGGGAATATATCCATTCTTTATGTGTATCGATCAGGTATACTGCAAACGGAACAGATACCGATCGTAATGTGCAATATAAGAAAGGATGGATAGGCTATGCTTACCTATATAGAACGCAGAGAAAAGATAGACATAGCGTTGATTGAAACTCTTGTGGAAAGCATGGGAGTTTTGCCGGATTTACGGCTGTTTACTGCATTGGAAGAACAGTTGGATGAAGAGGTTGTCGTTGACTACACATCGCTTATGGGAGGAGAACCACACTCTGCAGTGCCTAAGGATATCGTTCGGCGCTGGAAAGAGTCGTTATGTGGATTTGATGCAACACGACATCAGTTGAAGAACATTGCTATTGAGTTGAAGGGACAGACTGCAAAAGTGACGGCCGATGCTACCGCGACATATTTTTTGCACGAGCATATATGGGAAGGGAAGGGCAGGTATGCATTCGGATGTAGGTTCACAGCAAAAGGTTGGAAGGTAAACAGGTTGGAATTTACTTTTGAAAGCGAAAAAGGAACTCGGGACATACTGGAGAAAGCTCGTGAATTAGTAGATAAAAAAGGCAAATGTAATATGCATGAATAGGCTGTAATAAGGAAGAGATCGGGGCTGGTTCACATGATGTGAACTAGCCTTTTTTCATTGCGAAGCGAAAGGGAGGCTATCACGTGAAGCTTGCTATTTAGTTTTAGCCCACATTGGTTACTCAACAAGTTATGAAAAAATATTTAACCACGTACCTTATGACATTAGATAATTAAGAGGTGAAAGTAGGAAATATTAATAAAGTTTTAGTTAGGCCTGACGATTGCTTATTTAGGGGATGGGCTTGGTGTCATTGTTAATAGATTTGGTGTGTTATAGGGAGCTCTAGGATATGCAAGGAGTATCGCCATGTCGATTCAGGCTACTGCCAGCAATCCAGGTAGAGTGAATGATTACACTGCAAAACAAAGGGTTCTTAATGCACGGGGAGCTGCCTCGCCAGTTAGAACTGCCACTTAAGTAGTAACGAGAAGCTTGCTTCTGTAGATACACCCTATGTATTGGAACTATCATCGCAGGCAAAAGAGTTATCCGAGCAAGCGTTGGAAAAGCATTTTGTAGAAAAAACAAATCAAAATATTAATGACCAAGTTGTTGGCTTTAAACAATTGCCTGCTGGAGAAGCCATTCATAAGGCTACCGAAGAGTAGAATACGGTAATATTTTGGCTGACCAGTTTTTTAAATTTGAACACAATCCTTGTGTTGAGACTACTGTCTTGAGTACGAGAAATAATATTAGACGCTCGCAACTGGCTACAGGGGACACAATGTCAGCATGAGCAATAGAAAAAGCGTGAGCCTAGGCTCACGCTTTTGTGTGTATTGAATAATCCGACAAATCACATTGAATAGTGGTTGTCTGCAGCTGGATATAGCATGAATAATCGTATCTGCTGTTCAGGTTGTAGGCTAACGTGTGCCAAGAATCTGTGTGCCGATGCCACTGTCAGTAAACAGTTCCAGCAGGACAGAGTGTTCAACACGACCATCAAGGATGGTTGCACGTCCTACACCGTCACCAATGGCCTCCAGACAGCATTTAACCTTTGGAATCATGCCGCCCTGCAGCGTTCCATCGTCAAAAAGTTCTAGTGTCTCTTTGATCGTGAGTTCTTCCAACAGGTTCTTGTCTGCGTCTAGAATGCCGGCAACATCGGTAAGCAGGAGCAGGCGTTTGGCGCGAAGAGCACCAGCCACTGCGCCGGCTACAGAGTCTGCGTTGATGTTGTAAGTATTGCCTTCCATATCGACACCGACCGGAGCAATAACAGGGGTGTATCCTTCTGCAAGCAGGCCGCGTAAGAGGCTGGTTTCTACCCCGATAACTTCTCCAACCTTACCTAGATCGATGATTTCAGGAGCTTTGTCTGCGGAATCCACAACCATCTGCAGTTTTCTAGCACGGATTAGTGTTCCGTCTTTGCCGGAAAGTCCAACTGCTTTGCAGTCGGCGAGATTCAATTTATTAACGATCTCTTTGTTCACTTTACCAACGAGCACCATTTCTACCACGTCCATGGTCGCATCATCAGTTACTCGCTGGCCTTCGCGGAATTGACAGGTGATGTTGAGCGCATCAAGCATTTTGCCAATTTGAGGGCCACCGCCGTGTACGATTACCGGCTTTAATCCTACGTACTTTAAGAGAGCAATGTTCTGGGCAAATGCACGACCAAGCTCTTCGTCTTTCATTGCGTGGCCACCATATTTGATGACAACAATTTCACCATGAAACTGCTTAATGTACGGAAGAGATTCAATAAGAATGCGTGATGTAAGCTGTGCTTTAGCGTAGTCTTTCATGTACGTAGTTCCTGCTGCGGGGGGATGCCCCGTAAATCTATTAGAGAATGTAACGACTTAAGTCTCTATCCTCGCGAACATCTTCTAAGTGCTGTTCTACAAATGCTCGATCAATGACGATTTCTTCTCCTGAGCGATCTGGAGCTTCAAAAGAAATGTCACTCAGAATTTTTTCCATGATCGTATAGAGACGGCGCGCACCGATATTTTCGGTTTCCTGATTTGTCATTTCTGCAAAGGCTGCAATTTCATCAAGTCCGTCTTCGGCAAATGTAATAGTTACACCTTCAGTTGCCAGAAGAGCAGAGTACTGTACTGTAAGGGCATTACGAGGTTCCTTGAGGATTCGTAAGAACTCGTCTTTACCCAATGCAGTAAGCTCCGCACGAAGCGGGAAGCGGCCCTGCAATTCAGGAATAAGATCAGACGGTTTGGAATGATGGAATGCACCCGCACCGATGAACAGAATATGGTCTGTTTTGATCATGCCATATTTTGTGTTTACAACGCTGCCTTCAACAATTGGGAGCAAGTCACGCTGAACTCCTTCTCGGGAAATATCTGCGGATTTACCACCGTGCTGTGAACTGGCTACTTTATCGATTTCATCGATGAAAATGATACCGGACTGTTCGACACGTTCTTTTGCCAGTTCTGTGACTTTTTCTTCATCAATCAGGCGCATTGCCTCTTCTTCAATAAGCAGAGGAAGTGCGTCGCCGATTTTCATGCGTTTTTTCTTTTTCTTGGAAGGAAACGCCTTGCTGAAGAGATCCTTAAACTGACTGCCCATTTCTTCCATGCCCGGCATGGTCATGACTTCAATGCCCTGTGGTGCAACTTCAAGTTCCATTTCCACTTCACGGTCATTAAGCTTACCATCGCGGAACATTTTGCGCATTTTTTCGCGGGTAGAGTTCGCTGAATCAGTTTCAGGCGCAGGAGAGTCAAAAGTGGTTACTGGGTCAGCTATCGGCTTAGGAGCAGAGCCAGGGAGCAGCAGGTCGAGAAGTCGCTCTTCTGCATTGGTCTCAGCTTGAGCACGAACACGTGTTGCTTCTTCGTCACGTACAAGTGCAACACTCAGCTCCATCAGATCGCGAACCATGGATTCAACGTCACGGCCAACGTATCCGACTTCTGTAAATTTAGTAGCTTCTACTTTCACAAATGGAGAAGCAGAAAGCTTAGCCAGACGACGTGCAATTTCTGTTTTACCAACGCCGGTAGGTCCCATCATAATAATATTTTTAGGTGCAATTTCGTCACGAAGGGACGGATCAATTTGCTGGCGGCGCCAGCGGTTACGCATGGCAACGGCGACCATGCGTTTAGCACCATGTTGTCCAATAATGTATTTATCCAGTTCGGATACAATTTCACGTGGTGTAAGCACGTTATAATCTCCTGATTAGTGTGTGTGCAATAACAGGGCATAGTAACAAGCCACTGGTTGATTGCCAATATCAAATTAGATACTGCATCCGGCTTCTGTACTTTTCAGTACATTTTATCAGAGCGCTTTTGCTTCCAGCTGATGCAACAAAAAAGGGGCACCGCAAGGCGCCCCTTTGGTATCAATCGTTGTTATTTTTCCAGACTCATTGTGCGGAACATTGTCTGTTGCTGACGGACAATTTTAAGGAGCACGGCTCCACGTTTTTTGCCCTGTGTTTTGATAATGTTCATGAACTCCTTAATGGAATTCACCGGAGTCAGGTTGGCTTCAAGAATTACGTCGCCCGGACGGAGTTCGGCGCTGGCTGCAATGCCTTCGTCAAGAACGTTGGTGATGAGTAAGCCACGAACATCTTTTAAACCGAGTGCCTGTGCTTCTTTTGCGCTTAATGGGCTTAAGCTGAAGCCTAAGGCATCAATATCCTGCTCACTGCCTTTTGGAGCTTTTTGACTAGGCTGTGTCTTTTGGCCTGAGTCACGCTCTCCAAGCTTAACCTTAACGGTAATGAATTTGTCTTTGCGGTACACAGTGAATGATGCTGTGCTGCCAGGGTTAAGAGAGGATACGGTACGGATTAGTTCTGAAGCATCTGCAATCGGCTGATCATTCACTTTGGTAATGATATCACCCTCAAGCAATCCTGCGGCTGCGGCGGGTTGTCCCGGTACAACCTGAGCGATAAATGCGCCTTCTGCCTCTTTAAGTCCCAGTGCTTGCGCCATGTTCGGATCAACATCAGTAATGGAAACACCGAGCCAGCCGCGACGTATTTTTTTGTCGGTTTTAAGCTTAGTGATGATATCTTTTACTGTGGAGCTAGGAATAGCAAACCCGATGCCTTGACCGCGGGCGATGATAGCTGTGTTGATGCCGATTACTTCACCTTTAAGGTTGAGAAGCGGGCCGCCGGAGTTACCCGGGTTGATGGATGCATCTGTCTGCAGGAAATTGTCGTAAGGGTTATTGCTGATGTTTCGACCAAGCGCGCTGACAATGCCGCTGGTTACAGTGTGATCAAGGCCGAATGGGTTACCGATGGCAAGAACCCACTGGCCGACTTCGACTTTGGAGAAGTCAGCGAGTTTGAGTGTCGGTAAATCACGCTTGGCATCAATTTTTAAAAGCGCAAGGTCGGTTAACGGGTCAGTACCGATGATTTTGGCATCGTATGACTCGTAATCACCTTTTTCATCAAGGATATTAACATTAATTTTATCTGCGCCCTCTACAACATGGTTGTTGGTGGCGATGAATCCGTCAGGTGAAATGATAAAACCTGAACCAAGGGAGCGTTGAGGTTCGGGACGTGCTCTTCTGTCACCGAAATATCTTTCGAACTGTTTGAAAAAATCATCAAGAGGAGTTCGAGGGTTATCTTTAAAAAACTTTTCCATCCCCGGTTGGTTTCTAGGGGCAACTTCCACTTTTTTTTGTGTGCTGATGTTAACAACAGCAGGGCCTGCTTTTTTTGCTAACTCTGTAAAGTTAGGTAATTCCGCCATTGCAGGGAGCGTCGTCAGTGAAAAAATAAATACAAAAATAGGAAGTAGTAAAAGCCTGTTACGAGGTGTCATTATGTGTATTCTCCTAAATTCTCAGGTGGACACTCTATCCGTAGGGTATGTGTAGCACACACCCGCCACTTATTTAAGGACTATTTTACGATTGTAAACCAAAAAAAGTATAAAGTATGGTGTTTTTTTATCAGACAGGCTTTTAGTGGAGAAATAGCATAAAAAAAAGGATCAGCATTTGCTGATCCTTTAACGTAGCGATGTGCATCAACTAGTTATTTTTTCTTGTTGAGCGCGTCCTGCAGCAGGGAACCTAAAGAGCCGAAGCTGTTCTGCGGTTCTGCTTTAGCAGTTTGTGTTTTACGATGCGCTTTCCAGGAATTGTCTTCTGAGGCTGCAACGCCTTTAGGAGCAAGAGTAATCTTGCGCTCTGCAGTGCGGAGCTGAGATACAGTTACTTCAACTTTGTCACCGGAGTTAACGGCATCAAGGTTTGCTGCTTTATCAGCTTTTGCCATCATAGATTTCGGCATAAGACCGGTAATGCCCGGAGCAATGTTGATAAACAAGCCAAAATCAGAAGAAGACTCTACAGTACCTTCAATTTCAGAGCCTGCTGGGAAACGCTCTTCAACGTCAGCCCAAGGATCGCCTTCAGCATCACGCATGCTGAGGGAGATGCGACGGGAGCTCAAGTCGATGGACTTGATTTTTACAGAAACGGTGTCACCAACAGCAACAACGTCTTCAGGCTTATGAATGCGCTTAGTGTAAGACATTTCAGAAATGTGCACCAAGCCGTCAATGCCAGGGAGTACTTCAACAAAAGCACCGAATGGAGTCAGGCGAACAACTTTGCCGTCGCGAACTTCACCGGCTGTCAGATCTGCTTCAACACGTGTCCAAGGGTTTTCTTGAACCTGTTTTGCAGAAAGAGAAATACGAAGCTGACCTTTTTTGTCGGTATCTACGCTGAGCAGCTTAACGCGCAGTTTATCACCAACGGAAACTGCTTCGTCTGCCTGAGCAATGCGGGTCCATGAGAGTTCGGAAACGTGAATAAGACCTTCAACGCCTTCTGCAAGTTCTGCAAATGCACCGAAGTTAGTAAGGCGGGTGATGGTAGCATCAATAAGATCGCCATCATTCACGTTTTTGAGGAACTCATCACGTGCAGCCTGCTGTTCCTGCTCAAGCAGAGCGCGTCGGGAAACAACAATGTTGCGGCCGCGCTGTTCGAACTTGATGATTATGAAGGAGAATGTCTTGCCGACATATTCTTCTGCATTTTCCACAAAGCGGGTGTCGATCTGGCTTACTGGGCAGAATACGCGACGCTTGGAAACTTCAACATCAAAGCCGCCCTTGCGGGTAGCCAGTACTTTACCTTCAACAGGAAGTTTTGCGTTGAATGCTTCTTCAAGCACTGCGGCGCCTGCAGGGCCGCTGATTGCTTTGGAAAGAAGGATTGCGTCAGCTTTAACAGCAGTAACATACAGTTCTACGGTATCGCCTTCAGCAACGGTAAGTTCGCCTTCGTCATTGAGGAACTCAGCACGGTCAGCAAGACCGTCAATTTTTGCTCCAACATCAACGAAAAGGTTATCGCCGGACATGCCGATGATTGGGCCGGAAACTTTATCGCCCACTGACAGTGCTTTATCTGCACCAGTGTAAGCTTCCAGCATTTCTTCAAAATTTTCCATTGTGCCGTTCTGACGGCTATCTTCGGAACCGGTCATCCAGTTCTCCTTGAAAGAGGGGGTTAGATGGTTGATGCACAATACGCTTTCGGCGCTATATCTTTCATTTGTTTTATATACAAGTCCGAAAATGCAAAGAATGCTGTTAAAAATATGTATGTAAAAAGCAATATAAAGTTTGTGTGTTGAAAATATTCAATTTTATGCTGAAGCGGGGGAAATGTCGGTGTAGTGTGTAATCAGATTTTTTTACCTGAAGCTGTTGACTTTGGAAGTGATTATTTACTCAGTTGATTCATTTTGTATCATCTGGCATTATATATTTTCGTATACCATATATAGGAGTTTTACCATGGCAAAAGCTAAAGCACGTCATATTCTCGTTGATTCTGAGGATACATGTAACGAATTGAAGGCACGTATCGTTGGCGGGGAAGATTTCGCTGCGATTGCAAAAGAGTACTCAAAGTGCCCATCCGGACGCCGTGGCGGAGAACTCGGAGAATTCTTCCCTGGTCAAATGGTACCAGAATTTGACACTGTTTGCTTTAATGAAGAAGTAGGCGTAGTGCACGGCCCGGTTCAGACTCAGTTCGGTTACCATCTTGTGGAAGTAACAGAGCGTCAGGACTAGATTCTGTTTTACAGACAGTGATACATAGTATCGCATACTACAGAATGCTCTAGTTTGATTATTCTGTGTATTTTTACCCTGTTATGTTTTCGAGCATAACAGGGTTTTTTTGAGGTTAAAAAAGAAACCTCAAAAGTTCGAAAAATGTATTTGACAAGCTCTGTAAATTCTTTTTAAGACGAAATCACGCCGTGTGAAATGTCGACATTTTACATGTCGTAAAGCAGCAAATATAATTCCAACCAGTGAAACTGGAGACAACATGTCTACAAAAAAACCAATTTTTTCTGAGAAAGCGCCTGCAGCTGTAGGTCCTTACTCCCAAGCCATTGAGTCTGACGGCTTTGTGTTCGCATCCGGCATGCTGCCGATCGACCCTGCAACCGGTAACATGCGTGAAGGCACTATCGCTGACAGAGCGCATCAGGCTCTCACAAATCTTAAGGCTGTAGCAGAGTCTGCTGGCTGCACACTTGAAGATGCTGTGAAAACCACCGTATTTCTCACCGACGTTAATGATGGCAAAGAAGTTAACGCGGTATATGCAGAATATTTCAGCGAACCGTTTCCGGCTCGCAGTGCGTTTCAGGTAGCTGCTCTTCCGCTTGGAGCAGACATCGAAATTGAAGTTATTTTCCGTAAAAAAAACTAACTGTCTTTTAGAAGAGAAAAATTATGAATCTCGCAAAATTTCCTCGTCGTGGCTATGTTTCTACCCCAACTCCGCTTGAAGCAGCTCCAGCTTTCTCTGAAGCTCTCGGCGGAAAAGTAAACATCTTCATCAAGCGTGATGACCTTCTTCCAGGTACTTCCGGTGGTAACAAAACCCGTAAGCTTGACTTCAGCATGGCTGACGCAATCGAGCAGGGTGCAGACACTATCATTACATGTGGTGCTGTTCAGTCTAACCACTGCCGTCTTACCCTTGCATGGGCTGTTAAAGAAGGCATGGATTGTCACCTCGTTCTTGAAGAGCGCGTAAAAGGCAGCTACAAGCCAGAAGGTTCCGGTAACAACTTCCTCTTCAACCTCCTCGGTGTTAAGAGCACTAAAGTTGTTCCTGGTGGTTCTGACATGATGGCTGAAATGGAAAAAGTAGCTGAAGCTCTTCGTGCAGAAGGCAAAAAGCCTTACATCGTACCTGGTGGCGCTTCTAACTCCATTGGCGCACTTGGCTACGTTTCTTGTGCACAGGAAATGCAGCAGCAGTTCTTCGACATGAAGCTCAAAGTTGATCACGTTGTTGTTCCTTCCGGTAGCGCTGGTACCCACGCAGGTATGGCAATCGGTATGTACGCAACCAATTCCGGTATCCCAGTATCCGGTATTAACGTGAGCCGTACTAAAGATGTGCAGGAAGCACATGTTTACAAACTCGTTGAAGAAACTGTAGAGCTCATCGGCGATATCAAAGGTGGCGTACCAAGCGAAGCAGTAGAGTGCTTTGACTCTTACGTTGGACCTGGTTACTCCCTCCCGACTGATTCTATGATTGAAGCAGTTAAATTGCTTGCACAGACTGAAGGTATCCTTCTTGACCCTGTATACTCCGGTAAAGCAATGGCTGGTCTTATCGACCTCGTACGTAAAGGCCATTTCCCAGAAGGCTCTAACGTAGTATTCTTGCATACCGGCGGTTCTCCTGCTCTGTATGCATACCTCGACACTTTCCAATAGAAAGTAGCTGAATATATGCCGTGCGGAGAACGTGGACTCCGCACGGCATTTTATAAAACAACCGAACCTTGTGATAGGAGAGAAGTATGAGAAATGTTAGAATTATGATTCTTGCGCTCGTTGCTGTTCTTATGATTGGCGCAACTTCAGCATTCGCTGCACCAAAGGTTATCAAGCTTGCTCACCCTAACGTGCCTCAGCACCCGATGGGAATGGCTTTTGAAAAGTTTAAAGAGCTTGTTGAAGAGCGCTCTAATGGCAGATACAAAGTTGATATTTACGATAGCTCTAAATTCGGTAACTTCGATAGCGTAGTACAGGGTCTGCAGCTTAACATGCTTCAGATGGGTTCTGCATCTACCCCTAACCTTGCTCCGTTCTCTGACGAGTTCCTTATCTTTGACCTTCCGTTCCTGTTCCCTTCCTACGAAGCAGCAGATAAAATTACAGATGGTCCTATTGGTATGAACGCAACTAAAGCTCTTGAGCCTTCCGGCATCATTGGTCTCGGCTACATCGAGATCGGTTTCCGTAACCTCTGGAACAACCAGAAGCCGGTAAAAACCCTTGAAGATGCTAAAAACCTCAAAATCCGTTCTACCCCTTCAAAAGCACACATCGCTACATTGCGTGCTCTTGGTATGAACCCAACTCCAGTATCCTGGGGTGAAGTATACACAGCACTTCAGCAGAAAACTGTTGATGGTATCGACATTGACCTTAACCTCGCATGGCACAACAACTTCCCAGAGGTTAACAACAACCTGACTATCGTTAACAGCCTTTACAGCCCTCACCTCGTGATGATGTCTAAGCGCTTCCTCGACAGCCTTAGCGATGAAGATAAGGTTATGATCCTTACTGCATTCGAAGAAATCAAACTTTACGAGCGTAAGCTTGTTCGTGACGGCGAAAAAGAAATTCTTACCAAACTCGCTGATAAAGGTGTTACTGTTGTAAAACTCACTCCTGAAGAGCGCGCTCGCTGGGCTGCTGCATCTGCAGGTGTTTACAAAGAGTTTGAAGACCGCATCGGTAAAGACCTTATCGAAAAAGCAAAAGCAACTGTAGCAGAATAATTGTATTGAGTTCTGCCGGCCGCCTCAGCGGCCGGCAGGCTTAAGGAGAATGCATGTCTCAAAAAGGTAAATCGTATTTGGCACGTTTTGAGGAAATCTTCTCATCGTCTTGTCTTGTTGTAATGACAATTCTCATCGCGGTGCAGGTTTTCTCACGATACGTTCTTGAATATTCTTTCGAATGGTCTGAAGAGTTAGCCCGCTACTTATTCATCTGGGCTGTTTATGTAGGCTGTAGCTATGCAACCAAAGAAGACAAACACCTTGAGGTGACAATCTTCCGTACCATTTGCGGCGGTCGTTTAGCTAAACCGGTTACGTTGCTTTCCTATGTATTTACTGCAATCTTTTGTTTTGCATGTACATGGTGGGGTGTGGAAATGCTTCAGTTCCTCATTAAAACCGGTCAGAAAACTCCAGCATTGGAAATCAAAATGTACTGGGTTTTCCTTAGCCTTCCATTTGGCATGTTCCTGATGGGACTGCGTACAGTAGAAAGAATTATCGGCGTGGCAACTGGTAAAATTGATCCAGTTCCTTCCGCGGAAGTATAGAGGCTTATCTCATGGAATTTACAATTTTAATTATTTTTGCATCCCTTGCATTCTTCCTGTTACTCAGTGTGCCTATCGGCATTGCAATCGGGCTTTGTGTAGCAGTCGGGATTGTCTTCGGTGACATGCTTCCGCCGGCTTTCCTTGTTCAAAAAATGATCACATCCCTTGATGTTTTCCCTCTTATGGCTGTGCCATTCTTTATTATGGCAGGGGAAATCATGCAGAAAGGGAGTATGGCTCAGCGCTTACTTAAAGTTTCCCACAGCTTTGTAGGACATGTTACCGGTGGTATGGCACATATCTCTGTTTTAACAAGCATGTTCTATGGTGCTCTTTCCGGTTCTTCTCCGGCAACTGTTGCTGCTGTTGGTGGCATCATGGTTCCTGCTATGGTTAAAGAAGGCTACAGCCGTCGCTTTGCTGCTGCGGTTAACACTTCTGCAGGTTGCCTTGGTGTTATGATTCCACCTAGTGTACCTCTTATTATTTACGGCACAACAGCTGGTGTTTCTGTAGGTGACCTCTTTATCGCAGGTGTAGTTCCGGGTATTTTTGTTGGTGTCTGTCTCATGGCTTGCAGCTACGTTATTGCCAAACGCCACGGCTATGGTGGTGGTGAGCGTGCGACATTTATGGAACGTATCACAGCTCTTCGTGAAGCAGTTGTAGCACTCATGGTTCCGCTTATCGTACTCGGCGGTATTTACGGTGGTCTTACAACTCCGACAGAAGCTGGTGTTATTGCAGTAGTATATGCATTCATTGCAGAGGGGCTCGTTCTTCGTACCCTGAGCTGGCAGAAAGTATGGGATATCTTCCGTAACACAGCTATTACTTCAGCATCCATCTTTATCGTAGTAGCAACAGCAACTGCGCTTGGTCAGATTCTTTTATTCTATAATGTACCTGACATGCTCGTTGAAGTGCTCGTAGGAATCTCTGACAATAAATATGTTCTGATTCCAATCATTCTGGTATTCCTTCTTATTATGGGTACCTTCATGGACGCGCTGGCTAACATCCTTATTCTGACACCGCTGCTTCTGCCTGTTATGAAGCACCTCGGAATGGATCCAATCCACTTCGGTATTGTTATGATCGTAGCTGCGTCTATGGGCTTCTTGACTCCGCCTGTTGGTGTTAACCTCTTCGTCGGTTGCAGCATCAGTAACTTGAGTATCGAGAAACTCAGTGTAGCGGTACTGCCGTTCCTGTTCACAATGTGTATTGCACTTCTGGCAATCACCTTTATTCCGTGGCTTTCTTTGGGACTTCTCTAGAATACGCCGCAATGAATACATACGGGGGGGATATTGTCCTCCCCGTTTTTGAGGATTATGCAAGAATATTCAATAAGCAAAAGTTCCGAAGCCGTAGGGTTGTTCGGTATTATGGGGCACGCTGGTGCGGGGCATGTGCATAGTCATTCCGGCTTTATTCAAGATGATACAGCCGGTTTTGCTGTTACTGTAACCCTTATGGCGCAGGCATATCCTGTTGATTTGACCATTGCATCAGTGACTGTACAAGGTGACTGGTTTACCGTGACAACGGTAGACGGCGGTATTGGCAAAGCTTATGCTCGCAGGGGCATTACTCCTTACGAAGCTGATATTGCAAACCGCGTAGTTGGTACTGATGCTGTCTATAACCAGCTGTCTGTTTTGACTGCGTTTGGCAGGATTTACGGGCAGGGGGTAACAGAAGTACCTGTTGCTTTACAGACCGCTATTTGTCATGCGGTAATGAATACTTTCGTAACGCAGTATCCTGATGAATTTTTCTATGAAGTCGAGGGACTGAAAGGTACCTGTGGCGGTTGCCTCGGAACTGTCCTCGCAATCAACGATACACCTGTGTCTGTTGTAGCAACGCTGAATGCTGCAGCAGGTGGAACAGGGCCGATCGAAGATGCTGAAGGCAACCTTGCCTATGGTGGCAAACAGGTTGTTATGAAACGCCTTCGTCTGGAGGAATTGCCTACCATTATTCTGGAAAGTAAAGCCTATGTTCCTGCTGTCTGTAGTGATTTAAGCTCGGACGTTATGTGGGTTCGCTATAATGAAGAAGTTGATAATCCTGAAGTTGGGAAGGCTCTTTGTTGTGGTGGGCATGATGCAAAGGTGACGACTATGTCTTCCAATGCTGCGTATGTGCGAAATGCAACTGAATTGGAAGCTATGACGCAGCAGACAGGCAAGCGTATCGCTGAACTTGGTAACGCATTAGCAGCGTCACAGTCTTCAGAAGAAAAGGTTGCTATCGTCAGCAAGCTTGCAGAGCTTGTGAGCCAGGATGCTGGTGGTGTAACTTTTATGAGCAACACACTGCATGCGCTTGTCGGAGGCGGTGGATTGCAACCGGGAATGACTGCTGTTCTTTCCATGGCAGTTTGTGGTGAAAATATTAGACGCGATTGTATTCCTGCTGTCTCATCTTCTGATGTTGAGGCTTACCTGAAGGTGGTAGTTGCGGCCACACCGCATTTGATTGCAGCGCTTGATGAGGCTTTGCAGTTGGTTCGTGTTCGTAAGGTTGAACTGCCGCAGGGCACTGTATAATTTTCGTAACTGTTTTTTTCTGCTGCAGGCTGAGCAGCATGCTGACGATATCTTGTATTGAATAAATATTAGAAGATATTTGCATAGGTATACTAACTTTATTATAAGAAACTGCCCCTTAACAAGGGACAAAACCATATAGCGTGGTGTCGGATGCAAGCTGTATTTAGTTGTGGGAACTAATGCTGTATTCGTTCCATAATATAATAATCTCGAGAGTGAGCTTGGTAGAAGGAAGAATATGTCCGCCGTAAAAACTTATAGCGAACAAATTATTGTTTACATTAAAGACGCCATCCTTACCGGAAAATTGCATCCAGGGGATAAGGTGAATGAAGTTGTCGTGGCTACAGAGTTGTCGATTAGCCGCGCCCCAGTGCGTGAAGCGCTGCAGATGCTGGTAAAAGAAGGTCTTATTACCTCTATTCCCCAGCGTGGTAAATTTATTACTGCGCTCACTGCCAAACAGATTAAGGACAGCTATTTTACAGGCGGAGTTCTTGAAGGCGCGGCAGTAGCATCCACCATAGACAAATTCACAGTACAGGATTTTCAGAAACTCGAAGCCGTTGTCGGCGAGATGAAGAAGGTTGCGGACTGTGGAGAGAACGGTACATCAATGGCCGAACTTGATGACCGTTTTCACGATATCTTGTTCTCCAAGAATGAAAATGAGCTTATTGGTGAGCTTGCACGTCGGTCTTGTCAGGGCATCTCTAAATTCCTGCTCTTCCGTTACTGGAAAAAACTGTTCACTTTGCAGGGAATTTATGAACGTCACAAAATGTTGCTTGATGTTTTGCTTACCAAAGACTGTGTGGCAATTGAAAAAACTCTGCGTGAACACTATATCGAATCCGGAGACCGAATGGCACGGTACGGTGTAGATGTTCTGGAGGATGAAGACGCTTAGCGTCTTATATGTATTTGCTATTTCATCGCACCGTTCAATCTAGTTGAAAATTGATACAATTGTTGTGTCGAGTAATTTCAGTGTCCACCCGTATGTTCTTTGTTGAACGGTGTGATGTGTAAAGCCCCTCTTTCGAGGGGCTTTAATTTTTGGTTATTCCGGTTATCAGAAGTAGTCCGTCAGCGTGTGTTCTATTAGCTGAATGTATTTATGCCCCTTTAATTGAGGGGCTTGTTTATTTTGAATCTGCGATGTTGTATAACAGGCTAGAATCATATCTACAAAAGAGGGGATGCGGTACAAACGTAGGAGCGAGTAGTAATCGATGAACGCGCGTGAGCGCAGGAGGTCTGTCAATGTCCAATCTAAAATCATGGAGAAACCAGCAACTGCAGCGCCTTAAGCTCGACAGCGATCGGATGTTCAACCAGATTTGTTCTGAGTTCGGATTACCTTCTGTATGCCAGCCGTTGATGGATACGGAATTGCGACTGGTTGAAACAGATGAAGGGTATCAGATCGAGGCAGAGCTTCCCGGTGTGACAGAAGACAATTTGGAACTTCATATAGACGGTGCATATCTCACATTACGATGTGCTTTTTCTGAACAGAATGATACCGCAGAGTCCGTGGGTTCTTTTGAGAGCCAGATGCGTTTGCCCTGCAAAGTCAAACTGGAAGATGTTGTGGCAAAGCTGGAAGACGGTTTGCTGACCGTAAAACTTCCTACGTGTACTCTTCCGGAGAGACGTACCATTCCAATTACCAGCGGCGATGAAAAGGAATAGGAGGCACTCATGGCTGAGATTGAACAACGCAATTTGGTTCCTTTAGATAAGCTGCGCTGGAAAGTGGATCCTGCAACGCTTCCGTTCGCTACGACCAAGGATCTCGAAGAGCTGACTGATATTATCGGGCAGAATCGTGGGGTTGATGCGTTTCGCTTTGGTATGGGGATTGATGCCAAAGGCTATAATATTTTTGTAACGGGAGCGGCTGATGTCGGGAAAATGGGAATGGTCAGGCAATTACTTGAAAAAGCCTCCCGTAAACAGCAGCCTCCCAGCGATCTGTGTTATGTGAATAACTTTAAGACGCCTGAAGAGCCTATTTTGCTTACGTTTGAAGCAGGAGAAGGGCAAAAGTTTAAAAAAGATATTGAAGAATTTCTCGAAGATATTAAGCGTGAAATTCCACAGCTGTTTGAAAGTCAGGAATATATCAATAGCAAGAATGCACTGCTTGAAGAGCATGACAAGAAGACACGTGACTTCTTTAAGGGATTGGAAGAGCGGGTTAAAGAGGCTGGTTTTGTTCTTGTAAACATGCAAATGGGGCAGGTGCAGCGGCCTGATATTGTACCAGTTGTTGATGGCGAGCCGACTCACCTTCTTAAACTTGAAGAATTGGTGGAAAAAGGCCGTTTTCCCAAGAAAGAGTATGAGGCTCTTCAAGAAAAATATAAAGAGCTCAAGGAAGAAATCGATACCATATTTATGGATGTCAGGCGATTGCAGAAGGATGTAAAAACCAAAAGTGAAGAAGTTGATCGCTTGATGTTTATGAACACAGCCCGTGAACTTGCCATGAGTCTGACTGATGCATGGAAGGAACATGAGAAAGCTACCAAGCATATTAAAGCAATGCTGGAAAATATGTCTGAGCAGCTAGACATTATTAAAATGATCGGTCAGCCCCAGATGGGGCCAATGCCGGGTATGCAGCTTCCTGCTGTAAATGCCGAGGCCGTCTTGCATCCGTATGGCGTAAATCTGCTTGTGGATAACGCAGAAAGGGATGGCCCTCCGGTTATTATAGAATCTTTCCCGAACTACCGGAATCTGTTTGGCTCCATTGAACGTGTAATGGACAGATCTGGATTGTGGCGCACTGACTTCCAAAAAATTACTGCGGGTTCTTTTATCAAGGCTAATGGCGGGTTCCTCGTCATCAACCTTATTGATGCTATTATGGAGCCTGGAGTATGGCAGACGCTTAAGCGCGCTCTGAAGACTTCTGAGCTGGAAATTCAGACATTTGATCCGTATTCGTTTATGGCTTCAACAGGAATTAAACCGGAAGCCATCTCAATGGATGTGAAAGTTGTAGTTCTAGCAACAACACAACTTTACCATATGCTTAAACATTATGACCCTGAAGTGGAAATGATCTTCAAGGTTCGTGCAGACTTTGACTCCAGTATGGATAATACTGATGAAGGTGTTGGAGAAGTCAGCCGTCTGATTGGCACGTATGCGAAAAAGCGTGACTTGAAACCTTTTAACAACAAAGCTGTAGCAGCTCTGCTCGAGCATAGTGTTCGTAAGAGCGGTAGACAGGAGAAGTTGAGCACTTCGTTCCCGGTAATCGGGGACATCATGGCAGAAGCAAACTACCTTGCTAATAACGAAGAGCAGGAGGTAGTGGATGCAGAACATGTTGAGAAAGCGCTTGAAGCCCGTATTTACCGTGACGGACTTGTTGAAGAGAAAATTCAAGAAATGATAGACCGTGGTACAATATTTATTGATGTGGCTGGCGGAGAAGTGGGGCAGATTAACGGGCTTGCTGTGTATTCAACAGGTGACATGATGTTCGGTAAACCGTCCCGCATTACTTGCACGACTTCGATGGGCAAGGAAGGCATTATTAACATTGAGCGCGATGCCAAAATGTCTGGGCCAACTCATAATAAAGGCATGCTTATTTTAAGCGGATATTTGCGTAGTCATTTTGCACAGGAAAAACCGCTTACTCTTGCCGCTTCCATTGCCTTTGAACAATCGTATGGTGGCGTGGATGGCGACTCAGCTTCATCAACAGAACTGTACGCACTGCTCTCCAGCCTTGCAGATGTGCCGATAAAGCAATCCATTGCTGTTACGGGCTCTGTAAACCAGAATGGTGAGGTGCAACCTATCGGTGGTGTTAATGAGAAAATTGAAGGCTTCTACAAAGTGTGTGAGGCAAAAGGTCTTACAGGTGAACAGGGGGTAATGATCCCTGAAGCCAATGTAAAAGATCTTATGCTTAAACAGGAAGTTGTAGACGCTGTAGATAAAGGCAAGTTCTCTATCTGGGCAATTCAAAATGTACGGGAAGGTATTGAAATACTAACCGGTGTAATTGCTGGTGAACGTAATGAAGACGGTACGTATCCCGAAAATTCTGTATACGGTCTTGTGGATGCACGCCTCGTTTCCTTAGCAGAAGGGTTACGAGATTTCGGTAGAAATAATTCTGAGAACAATTCTACAGGCACTAGTGAAAAAACAGAGAACGATGACGAATAGGCTGGATACGGGGAACATTTTCCACCAGCATGGTTCTTTTTTGGATTCCCAGTGTCGATAGCGAGTTAACAAACTCAACTGATTTGCTATAAATTGTGTAACATGATGATAAAAAAAGGTGGCTTCTAAAATTGAAGAAGCCGTCTTTTTTTATGGCCAAAAGTGCTCAATAGATCATTTGAATATGGTGTAAAACAGATATTTCTTATAAACGCTTCTAATTTATAATATTGGTTGAATACGCAAAGTATTTTTTTCTTTTGCAATGTCCCTGGTAGTTGTGCAAGGAAGAAGGATACACCAAATTTTATGCGTTACTTACCAACCGGATGAATTCGGGCAAATCAAACGGAGCGAGTGAGTTATGGACAACGGCAAGGTTGTTGATGCAATCAACTGTGTGGAAATTGTTTTAACAAAAGCCTGCGGGGAACGGATTGAAGTTAATGTAGATACAAACGGATTACTCTACATTGATGTTGAATCAGACAAGCAATGTACTATGAACTACGCTGAAGCATGGAAAAAAGTTCCAACAGACCAGAAGGAGCGTCTGAAGGAAATGCTTGAAGGCTTGGTGAATAGCCTTGATCAGGTTTTAGAAAATTAGAATGATACAATGCAAACAGGTACTTTCTGCTTACAGTACGTGTTTTGCAATGCATGGATTGTTGAGATTTCTCAATAAAAAGAGCAGCCTGCTGTAGTAGGCTGCTCTTTTTATGTACTGATCTTTTCAGTTAGTAGTTTTTTTGTTTACCAATTCTTTGTGTAGAGATGAAGAATCCCACACACAACCGTACATATGGTTTCCGAGCTCAGTATCACGATGAATTTCGCTTTTCTGATCATTCTGTGGACGCAGGGGGCACGTCGAGCAAAAGGTGTCAGGATACGGGCAGGAAATACATAATGGAAGATAGTTGCTGCATTTTTTTTGTGATGTTCCCGTAATGCCTATTGTGCAGTTTCCACGATGGAATACACAGCAGTTACAGGCTGTTTTTATTGCACGTGCCATTGTTCCTCCACAGGCAAATTCCCACTTTTAAGGTACCACCTGTAAGCAAATTATCAAGGTGAATAAGAAGAATATATATCTGCTCAAAAGGCTCACAGTCTAATTGAATACATGCGTTTAATAAATTGATTGTTGAGTAAAATGCTCTGAAAAATTAAATGGTTGTAGGAAGCTGTGCGGTAGGGTATGGAAAGAAGGGAAGTTACTTAGCCGAATGATATTTTCGGAATTAGTAATGAATACGTATTGTTTTTATAGGGTATTACCATAAGGAGTTTGCTATGCGACTGTTAACCAATAGCAGATATGGCACGAGATTATTGCTCGACATTGCCACCCACGGTCAGGATAAGCCGGTACTCATGAAAGAGTCTTCCGCTCGTCTTGGCATTTCCCAGAAGTATCTTGAAAAAATTGCCAGACAGTTGCGTGCTGGCGGATACTTGAAAACCCGACGTGGACCGAGTGGGGGACATAGAATGGCAGTGGATCCGTCCGATGTCACCGTAGGGGAAGTAGTTCGCCATCTAGAAGGGGGAACAGATATAGTCGGTTGTGGAGAGGATGCTGCAACATGTTGTGATGCGCCGGGATGCCTTACACGTCTGCTTTGGAAAGAAGCAAGTGTGGCTATGTACTCGCATTTAGATAAATTTACCTTTGCAGAATTAGTCAGTTACGCAGAAAAAGGGGTAAAGTTCGGAGATTACTGTGTGCGTACTGTGCAACGGTCAGGAACTACACCGATGGATGATGAGCAAAAACGGCTCAACTTGCTACGTGAATACTCACTGACTGGTCTCGAGGATTCATTCTAATTGCTTACAGCAACTAGTAAAGTCTCTTTCAGTCAGTAAGCATGAACCGAATTATACAGGATGAGTTAGCCCCCTGTTTTCATTGCACGGTTATTGAGTACTGTAGTAACAAAGAACGAATGAATGCGTTAATTTCATAGTGGTAACTGGCATGTGTGTGCGGCTTTATACGGGAGTTGAGCATGTATTTTTGGCTTTCGCGTTTTCGTAATTCGCTGGCTGTAAAGGTTCTTCTGCTAATCGCGCTTGTATTGATTCTCTGTCTTGGCCTGCATTCATGGGGTACAATGCACTATCTCAACAAGCATACTGCGTCTAAGCTTTCGATAGAGGCTGATAGACTCAGTAAAACGATATTGCTCTCTGCCCGCTATGCAATGATGGCAAATGCCCGGAGCGAAATTAACCAGATTGTTTCTGACATTGCAAAACATCCGGATATCACCTCTGTGCGTATTTACGATAAACAGGGTGTTATCCGGTTTTCTAATATGCATAGCGAAGTGGGGACGAAGGTTGCCAAAGATGCTCCTCCCTGTCTTGCCTGTCACGCTGTAAACCCGCCTCGTGTGTTTCTTGGGCTGGAGCAGCGGACGCGTAGGATTGTGAAAGACGATACGGTATTGCTTGGTTCAATTGCCCCTATAATGAATGAAGCAAGTTGCTCTACAGCACCGTGCCATGCCCACAATGCAGAACATCAGGTGTTGGGTGAGTTAGAGCTTATATTGCATACAGATCAGGCTGCTCTTGGACTTGCTGCGGTGCAGAGTAAGCTACTTACGCTCACCGGATTAATTTATGTCCTTTCGGTTTCACTTCTTGTTTTTGGGATACGCAGGTATCTGACCAGCCCTATCAAAAAGCTTATCAGATCAACAAAGCGCATCAGTGAAGGAAAGTCATCCGGGTTAGATACAGTTAACCGTACGGACGAGCTAGGGCATCTCGTTGATTCTATTGTGGCTATGGAACAGGCCATTGCCCAGAAGCAGGAAGAGGTCGATAAAAAGCGTCAGGAGTATCAGGATCTGTTTGAACAAGTTCCTTGCAGTATAACGGTCCAAGACGCAAATATGCGTATTCTGAAGTACAATAAGGAGTTTGCCGAACGTTTTCATCCTGAACCCGGGGCGTTTTGCTATGAAGCATATAAGGGGTTGTCAGAAAAGTGCCCTAATTGTCCGTTGGATAAAACGTTTCAAACTGGCAGGCCATATTGTTCAGAAGAGAGCGGAATTAATCCTGATGGCACCGAAGCGCATTGGATTGTCCATGTCAGCCCAGTCTTTGACGATAAAGGTGAAGTTGTTGCTGCAATGGAGATGGGGATTGATATCTCCGATAGAAGACGTATGGAAGAGAAGCTTCTTTCTTCTGAAGCGAAATACCATGCTATCTTTAACCATATTCCGAATGCCGTGTTTGTTTTGGATATGGAAGAGTATACCATCATCGATTGTAATGAGATGGCTGAACGAAGCTATGGGTATAGCTCAGGAGAGATGCAGCAAGCTTCGTTTATCCAATTGTTTCCTGAAGAGGAGCAGGAGAAAGCACGTTCCTATTTGAAGGCATTTACAGCGTTAAACCGCGTGCGACAGAAGAGAAAAGATGAAAGTATGTTTTACATGGATTTTCGGCTGTCTCCTGCTGTGTATAATGATCGAAATGTACTGTTAGTTTCAGCTACAGACGTAACGGATCGGCTTGAAACTGAGCAGAAGCTAATTCAGGCAGGTAAAATGGCTACGCTTGGCGAGATGGCAACAGGGGTTGCCCATGAGCTTAATCAGCCGCTGACGGTGATTAAAGCAGCAAGCGGGTTTATTATGCGCAAAATACGTCGTGATGAACCAATAGACTCTGATGTTCTTAATACAATGGCAGAAGAGATTGATTCGCATGTCGATAGGGCAAGCCAGATTATTGACCATATGCGCGCATTTGGCAGGCAGTCTGATCATGCTCTGGAGCGGGTTGGCGTTAACAGGGTAATAAAAAGTTCTGTGGCGATGTTTATCTCTCAGCTTACGTTGCGGGGAATACGTGTGCAGCAGAATTTTGAAGAAAATCTTCCGGAAATTCTTGGCGTATCAAACAGGTTAGAGCAGGTATTTATTAATTTACTGCTTAATGCGCGGGATGCCATAGAAGAAGCAGAAGTGGAAAATCCAAGTCAGGATAAGATCATAACATTGACAACGTATTCAACTCCGCGTGCTGTTGTTGCTGTGGTGGAAGATACTGGTACCGGTGTGCCTCAGCGGTTGTTGGACAAGATATTTGAACCGTTTTTTACCACTAAAGAAGTTGGAAAAGGCACAGGCTTGGGGCTTTCTATTACGTACGGGCTGATTAAAGATTTTGGCGGAACAATCAGGATTCAAAATAAGGAAGAAGGCGGGGCACGCTTTACGCTGACATTCCCTAGAAGTCAGTAGGCGCGAGTATGAAACTTTCTGCCAGCATGATAAACGGAGCAGAAAAAAGTTCGTATACCGTCATGCCTCTGATTGATCCGAATGCCTATGGAACAAAGCAGCCGGAGGCGCAGCATAAATGAGTATTGCATCAAGATCATCTGTACTTCTTGTAGATGATGAAAAAGGCATCACGGTTGTCCTTGGAGCCTATATTACTGATTTGGGGTATGTGATTGATGTAGCCCATAGTGGTGAAGAAGCATTAGAAAAACTTCAGCAGAAAGCCTATGAAGTGGTTGTAACTGACGTTCGCATGCCCGGGATGGATGGCGTTGCTTTGCTGAAAGAGATTCGTAAACATTGGCCGGAAACCGGTGTTGTTATCACGACGGGACATGCGGATGTGTCTGTTGCGGTAGACTGCTTGCGTCTTGGGGCAACGGATTTCATTACGAAGCCAGTGAATGTAGAGCTGCTTGAATTTGCGCTGCGGCGGGCTGTTGAGCGCGTCATTATGCGTAGGCAGCTAGTCGAACATACGATTCATCTTGAATTTCTGGTCGAACAGAGAACCAAGGAGCTTGTTCAGGCAGAGCGGTTTGCTGTGATGGGAGAGACCGTTGCTGGATTGGCTCACGCTATTAAGAATATTGCCGGCGGACTGGAAGGCGCATTGTTTGTGCTTGAAAAAGGGTTAGAGCTTGATCGTAAAGACTACCTTGAGCAAGGCTGGGGGATGGTTAAGCGGGATGTGACTCGGGTTCGCGATCTGACAATGAACCTGCTCCAACTTTCGCGACCGCTGTCATTACGGCCATCCAAGCTAGATCCCGGTCTTCCGTTGTCTGAAGTTGCTGAATTGTTATCCGCACGAATGCGCGATGCAGGAGGGAAAATTATCCACGAGAATATGCCTCAACCTGTTGCATTGCTGGATGAGCAGGCAGTACATACGTGTTTAATGAATCTGGCAACCAATGCAGTTGAAGCCGTAGAGGAAGCAGTTCAGTCAGGTCGTAGAGAGTTTGGCGACGGTAAAGTCATGTTGCACACAGAATGTGATGAACAGTATGTTCGATACTTGGTTGAAGACAATGGGCGCGGGCTCTCGTCTGAATTGTTTGAGCAGCTGGAAGAGGGATTGGTAACAACTAAAGACAGAGGGTCTGGTTTCGGGCTTATGGCTACCCGTAAAGCTGTTCGTGAGATGGGTGGAGAGCTTATTTTAGAGAACGGTATAGAAGGTGGTGTCCGTGCAATCTTGTTATTGCCCTTTGTACCAGTAGGTAATTTGTAGCTGAAGTAAACTGCGCGAATGAATATACTAAAGAGTGAGGTTGTTATCTTGCTCTTTTTTTATTGAGGATGAAATTTTGCGAAACTGAAAAAAATTTGCTGGCTTTACTATAAAAAATGGAAACAGTTCTTCAATTATGGATTAAAAATTCTCTTAGGTGAATGCTGTGTTGAACGATTATTCTCATGTAACCATATACTATCATATGTTTTTATTTTAGATTTACGTTGCTGATGACTATAAAATAAGCTAGTTATCTGCCGATTAGAGAGTAGGACTAAAGGAGATACATGCGAGGTTCATAATGATTGTTCCTACATCACATGCAGTAAGAGTCTTTGATGTGCCATCCTCTGTAGCACAAGGCCAACGTAATAGTAGCCAGAGTTCTGAGGTGGAGAAAACGTTACAGGGTAACGATGCAGCTCAGCCCGTTATAGCTGATGTTGTAGAGTTTTCTGATGACTTTCAATCTTTGACGGCAGGTTCAGTTGTAGATGTCCAATTCAATGTGAATAAGCATGCGGGAATCATGGATGCATCCGGTCAAGGGGCAAGTCCAGTTGCAGTAAACGAGAGCTATTCTGAAGCGCGCATGTATTCTATGCCGAAGCTTCCTACTGTAGAAGAAGTTCGTGCAGTAATTATGCGTAAAATGGCTCGCGCAACTGATGCAGCATACTTAGGCGGCAATCAACAGTCCGGTGCAATTCAGCACGCCGCAGTTGTTGCGCAAATGGGTATTGCCACTCCGCAAGCGCCTCTCGATGTGCACACAATGCAGAGCGTTCAGTCTGCAACGTCCGTGCAGGTCGGCCCGCGTGTCTCTGGGTATTCAGGGTACAAACCTATGAGTTCCAGAGCTGTTTCATCTGCTGCCCAGTCGAATCTTCGTGTAAGGGCATAGGACATTTGATGTATTTTTTATGTACTGGCATTATTATCTTTATTGAATGAGAAAAATGGATTAGTACTAAAATTAATCGCTTTATCTAAGAAATAAAGCTACATCCAAAGTGTTCGGCTAGCTCCTTTTGAAGAGATTCCGCTATCAAGATGGTTTAACCAATAGTGATAGCGGAATTTTTTTGTGCAAAAGACAAAAAGTACAATATAGGTTTTGTTTTTTATTCTGCAAAAGCAGGTTGTTAGTGTCTTTTGCTATGCCATGTTTATGTTTATAAACAAAGTTGGATTAATAACATTATTTCAACATGCCAATAGAGGACGCAAGAATTGCGCGCATGCTTGATCTGCTGTTTGTAGCTGCATTGAGTGTGGAATGTGTTGCGGCGGATGGCGTTGACTCTTAAGAGTTTGAGTTGTAAAGGGAAGTATACCTATATATCTAAGGAGTTTTTTTGAACAAAGTTAGAAAAGATGATGTGCTGTTGGTTGCCGATGTGAGGGTTGACCATTAATACATCACTGTAGTGTTTTATTCTGAATAAAACACGTTGCTCTGCCCTAGTTGCAGTGCTGTGATATCTTCCGACATACGTCAGGACAGAAGTCGTCCTGATTTCTGTGTCTTTGGTTGTGCCCTCTGTCTGCAACCACTTTCCGCGAACTACTGTTTTATGCGGGGTCTTTTTTTGCGCAAGTCGTATTAAGATCCCATCCCAATATCATGCTGCGTTGTCTGTTCAGGTGTGCCTGATGGTTACGTGTGTCTTATGGCTATACCTTTGGATAGCAGGAAGGATACAAGCACAATAGAGACCTGCATGCAGATGTAGCAGTGTATCGTATGAGTAAAAATAATGAAAAGTTCAAAAGAAAGTATCACAGAGAAGTCTTCAAGGTTTAATAAATTAATGTCCTATGGTTGGGAGCCTTTTTTTCAAGATCAGGTAACGTTAATTGAGGAAGAAGAGCCAACTATAGGCAGGGTTGTCGGAGTTCGTAAAAATAGTTTTCTTGTAACCGACGGAAATACGGAAATACTCGCGACAGTATCTGGAAAAATGTTGCACATGGCAGATGGGCTTTTTCCAGCTGCGGGTGACTGGGTAATGCTATACGAGTCAATGATCACGCGGGTTCTTTTAAGAAAAAATATTCTCTCCCGCGGTGCTTCCGGAGGGCGGGGTAAGCTTGATGCTGCTGCGTATAAGCAACAGGTAATTGCTGCTAATCTGGATACAGTCTTCATCGTTTGCGGATTGGATCAGGATTTTAATCTGCGGCGTATAGAGCGCTATGTCACCCTTGTATATAACTGCGGAGCGCAGCCTGTAATCGTACTCACTAAAGCTGACTTGCATGATTCCCCAGCGCATATAGTGTGTGAGGTGGAGAGTATTGTATTTGGTGTCCCTGTGCATGTGGTATCTGCTCAGGAGTCCACAGGAATAGTGAGTCTTGGTCAGTATGTTGCTGACGGGAAAACAATTGCTATGCTTGGTTCATCTGGTGCCGGAAAATCCACACTGTTGAACAGGCTAGCAGGGGGAGAGGTGCAGCGTACCGGTGCAGTAAGTTCTGCTGTAGGTAAAGGAAGACATACAACCACAACGCGCGACCTTATTGTACTTCCGCAGGGCGGTATGGTTATAGATAACCCTGGAGTTCGCGAAATTGCATTTTGGGACTCTGGTGATGGACTGAGTGATGTTTTTCCTGAAATTGAACGTTTCGCGCAAGAGTGCCGTTTCGGGGATTGTACTCATCTTGCTGAGCCGGGGTGTCGAGTGCTTGATGCAGTAGCAACAGGCGAACTGCAAGCGTCGCGGCTTGATAGTTACCACAAGATGAAACGTGAGCTTGAGTATCAGGAACTCCGCCATAATACGAGTGCGGACAGGGCAGAGAAAGAGCGCTGGAAAGATGTAAGCTTGAAAGTTAAGGCGATAAAGAAAGCCAGACGATACCCAGCCAGAAAGCTCTTGTAGCAGAACACGATACGTTGAAATAAAATAAATGAAGGGATGGTGCGGCATATGTGCATCATCCCTTTTTAGCTATGTATTGGGCTGCTCTGACAAGGCGGTGCGGGCTACACCGCCTGAGCATATTTTTGCCAATGTCAGAGTATGTGGGCTATGACGCAGGTGTCATATTAGAGAGAATTTGTTGTTCAGGAATACCAATGCATAGCTTTGCTGTTGTTAGCTGGTAGTGTCGGATAATTCTTTTTTCAGGTGTTCAGGGAGTTCGGCATGCAGACGTATTGAGAAAGTGCTGCCTTCTCCTTTTTCAGATGACACAGATATAGTGCCTCCATGCTGTTGCACTGTCTGGTTGGCAACAAATAACCCGATACCTGTACCAGCCGGCCCTTTGGATGAAAAAAAGAGTGTAAACAGTTTTTCCCGTGTTTCCTGCGACATGCCGGAGCCATTGTCAGTAATGGTAAAGTCGACGGTTTTACCGTCTGTACAGACGACAAATTCAACACAGTATTCCGCTGTTGAGCGTGAAGCCTCGCAGGATTCAACTGCATTTTCCAGAATATTAACCAGTGCGGAAGACAGCCCGCCATAATCTGCTTCAAGGGTGCCGTCTTCCGGCGTGATACAGTTAAAAGTGACCCCTTTTGATTCTGCTTTCGGGCGGATAATGCTTTCTATTTCACGTACAAAGTTGGGAAGGAGGATTACTTCCCAGTTCAGGGAACGTTCTTTAGCATAATGCAGAATGTCCAGCACCATTTTACGTAGACGGTCTATGAGATGAGAAAGGTCGTTAAAACTGTCCAGAACGCGCTCTGGTTTATCCATTTTAATGCCAGTACCGAGACGGTAGATGCCACCATCCAGAGCTGTGAGCAGACCTTTAATGCCATGTGCTGTGGAGCCCAGCAGTAACCCCAGAGTGGAAAGCCTGTCCTGTAGTGCTCGCAATTGAGTGATGTCGGTCGACATCTCCATAACTTCCGCAATGTTTCCTTCTACATCACAGATAGGAGCAGTCCAGATCAACACATTGCGCTGTTCACCGTTACGGGTAGTAATGACTGTTTCATATTGATGAGTTTTTCCATCTTCAAATGTCTTCATTACAGGGCATCGGGTGCATGGAGTATCCCTGTGGGCATAGAGTTGATGGCAGCTTTTCCCAAGAGAGCTTCCAAAGTCTTCTCGAAAACGCCTGTTGTTTGCAATAATCTGTAAATCTTTATTTTGCACACTGATATAGCACGGAGATTCTTCAAACAACTGTTGGTAGCGGTGGCGGGTGATCCGAAGCTCTTCTTGCATACTCTGAACTTCAGTCATGTCTGCTGCTAATTCAAGTACCAGTTCAATAGTACCGTCATTATCCAGAATGGGGACAGCATTTACTTGAACCGGTAATTTGCTCCCGTTTTTGTCCGTAATAAATTCTTGTGAGGATTGTGCATCTCCTGAAAGCAGGACGCGTTCGACTGGGGAGCTGTCAGGACGTTTCTCAGTGCTGTTTTTGTAAGCCCACCAGCTTGGTTTACCAACGGAAGGCCCTATTCGCTCAGTGAAAATCGGGTTTGCAGAGATGATTTCGCTCTGTGCATTATGCACAGAAACAAAGCATGGCAGTTGGTTGAACGTGGATGTGCCACCATCGATATGGCTTACAATTGTTCGCAGGCCGTCAGCAAATCCTTCAGCGATTTGTAAAGCAGCCAGTTGGCGTTCTTGTTCGACCAATTGAGTTGCCTGTTCATCAACAAGGCGTTCAAGGTCACAGGTGTACTGACTGAGTTGACGCCGCATCTCAATACGCTCGTGTGCACGATTGAGAGCTATTTCCAAGGCATCTTCATTAATCGGTTTGGTTATGAAGTCTGTTGCGCTGCGCTTGATGCTCTGGATAGCCAAATCCATATCACCATGGCCGGTAATCATGATGACTTCGGTATCGGGAGCCTGAAATTTAAATCTGTCCAGCAGATCAAGGCCGGATAAGCCGGGCATTTTAATGTCGGTAAGTACAATTTCTGGTTCGTACTTGTTGAACATCTCTATGCCTTCTTCACCACTGGCGGCTGTATAGACAGTGTATCCCAGATCCTTCAATGACAGACCCAGGATTTTTCGAATTCCTTCCTCATCATCCACAAGCAGAATTGTGTGCAACATGATTTCTCCAGCGGGTTGTTGAGAGGACTACCTTTCTTGATTCCGATCCATATTGCTTTGCTGATGTATAGTAAGACTCGGTTAAAGCTCATCACGTAAGAACGGCATAGGGAAGGACGGTTGAGGGAAACCCGATGGTAATGGGCTTCCCTCAGCAACCGGACAAGTATATTTACGCGTGTTCTTTTTCCACGAGCGAGCTTTTTATGATCTCAAGCAGCGCATTGGGGTCGAACGGTTTTTTTAATGAGGCTACAGCATTTTTGATAGCCAAGTGAATACCGGGGAGACCGCTGATAACAATAACCGGTGTATTTTCAAAACCCGGCTCCTTTACCATTTTGCGGTAGAAGCGAGGCCCCCATTCTTCAGGCATTTCCAGATCAAGTGTAACTAGATCTGGTTTTTCACGCTTAAGGACCTCAAGCCCTTCCGCACCGTTTGATGCAGAGCATGTTGCGTAGCCGTTATCAGTTAATATATCGATGAGATATTTTACAATATATGGATCGTCATCAATTACAAGGACTTTATGTGGCATTAGAGTCACTCCTTGGTCGTAGCAGGTTATTTGGAAACACTCAGTTTTAGTAGATCCTGAACTGTAGACAGTAGTTTTTCCGGACTTGGCGGTTTTTCTACATAGGCCTCAGGAGGCGGAAGTTCCGTTTCCGATATGCCTATCATGTTAAGTGCATGTGCAAAACCTTCGGGTGCCACAGCGGAAAGCATTACTACCGGTATCTCAGCCAGTTCCGGCGTTGTTCTTATTTTTCTGTACATGTTGATTCCGCCCCATTCGGGCATCATCACATCCAGTACGATTAATGATGGCTTATTGGCGCGCGCTTTATCGTATCCTTCACTGCCGTTACGGGCGCTTTCAACCCGCATGCCACTTGTTTCGAACAGCGTCTTCAAAAACAGCCTGAAACTGAGTTCATCATCTACTACAAGTACGCGCGGTGTGTTCATGTTTCACCTCTAACCGGCTGGTGTCTTTATGCACGTGACACACTGGCAACAGGACAGGCAGAGCGCACAACAACCTGTTCAATTGTGCTGCCGAGCTCTGCATCTTCTACAGGGACATCAGCAGTATGGTGTGCCATAATGATAAGGTCGGCCTGCTTTTCCCGTGCGAACTTGAGAATTTCAACGTACGGTGTGCCTTCCCATATTTCAACGTCATAGTTGTCATAGCTTGCCAGCTTGGATACATATCGTTCGTCAATTTTCTTTTGAGCTGATTCCAGCTGGCGTTCAATATCGCTCTGTGACGGGAATAGTCCCATTTTAGAGCTGGACATATCAAATGCATGGAAGATGTTGAGTTTTGCACCAATTTCTTCCGCAGTGGTTTTTGCGAACTCAAAAGCATTGTCTGCTGCAGGAGAAAAATCCGTGCAGTAAACAATGTTGGAGAAGAGCTTCCAGCAGGTTGTGCATGGACGGTTGACGATGAGTACCGGACACTTGGCAAGACGTGCCACCTTTTCCATGGTTCGTCCGACAATGGAGCGGGAGCGGGCAGATTCCGGATCGTCATCGCGGGTGTTTGCTCCCATGACAATAAGGTCGACATTTTCTTTACGGGCAAAGCGTAGGATTTCGGTAGCAGGTACACCTACACCGAGTTCCAGAGCGGTATTATCGTATTCTGCAAGTTGCGTTGCGTATGTTGTGGACAGTTCTTCCATCACCCAGTCACGGTAGTCGGCATCAACGGTTTCTTCTTCACCGGTGCGAAGATCAGTTACTGTTGTGCTGAATCCTCGTGAAGGGACACCAAGAACATGCAGAGTGTACAATTTAGCATTGTTTTTTTGTGCGAGATCAAAGGAAACCTTGGCTGCGTTATCGCAAGCCGGAGAAGCTGATGTAGCGAACAGAATTTTCTTAAACATATGCTACCTCCTGAGGCTGCATGTATGGGTTCCGCCCTGAAAACTCAGCTCCCAGGCGATACCCTCGATTACTTCAAAAAGAGAGAACGTGGTGTTGCAATAAAGCTCACTTGTTCTGTCTCCGAATATTACATGACGCATTTGGCCAAGCGAAAAAGGCATGTCCAGCAGGTTGTTGAGCCGGAAGAAACGCAGCTCGTGCCTGCCTGTATTGTTTATGCCGCGCACCAGAGTGTGGATGTTCATTTCCGGAGTACCGGGGGCACCTGTCATTTCAAGTTGTCTGTAAAGTTCAAGGTGCGAAAACTCCTCTGTAATGCATCCTGAAGCAGTGCAGGTCGCCGCATCATCTGAAGCTCCCTGCAAAAAAGGATTCAGGCGCAGTACTTCCGGATACGCGGAAAACATGGAGAAGAACGAGCGCAGCGTAACGTCTTTTTCAAGTACAAGTCTGGTGCTGAGAGTGCTGAGTATGTCCGCCACAACGGTGTTGTTCAGCTTCAGGGTACCATCTTGTGCCAGAGTGAGTTCTTCCATGCCGTCTTCTCCTGTTACATGCTATTTTTCCGGCACGTGGCAGGATTTACACTGCACCGGGCCTTTATTCTGGTTTTCATGACAGGTAATGCACTGCAGGTGGAACGCTCGTCTGAGCGGGGTTACACCGCGCTGCTTTTCAACAGAGTGACATTCGACACACGGAGTGCCGGAAGTGTCATCTTCCATGTCCATTTTTCCATTTTCGCCGCCGTGGTGACAGGCGATACAGTTTTCTTCCAGACCGGCCTTTTCATTATGCGGGTCATGGTCAAAGACTGCTGGAGCGTATTTGAACGGGGCAAGTTCAGGTACATTCATTCTGCCTTCGGGCATTCCTTCAGCAAATGCGGATGCTGCCGGAATAGTAAGCATGAAGGCAAAGATCAGCAGTATTGGTGTGAATACTTTGTTCATAGTGCTCTCCAGTTATTCCGGTTTTTCCATTAGCTCATAGATGAGATCGCCGAGGAATTTAAGTTCGATCCCCAGATCGTAATGGTGGATAATGTCCTCAAGACCGCCATGGCAGTTATGACATGGTGCGATACAGATTTTAGCGCCGGTTGCTTTTAGCTGGTTTGCTTTGGCAAGGTTTCCTTCCACGCGTACCTTTTTGAAAGGAGGGCCGCAGTTAATAACACCGCCACCTGCTGAACAGCAGAAGTTATGTTCGCGGTTCGGATACATTTCTACGATGTTATCGCACAGCTGATGGGCAACGTAGCGCAGTTTATCCATGAGTCCGTAACCTCGTATGATGTTGCACGGGTCATGGATAGTGACTGGTTCCTGAATCTTTCCGGTAAGCTTGATTTTACCCTGCTCAAAAAGTTCAGCAAAGAACTCAATGGAGTGTACGACAGGTACAGGGTAATCTTTGTAGCCCAGCCAGCGGTTCCCGTTATCGTAGATGGAACGGAATGCATGTCCGCACTCGCCCATGACAATACGGCTGACCTTCAGGTTCTGGGCAAGCTCATAATGCTGGCGTTTCAGGCGTCCCATCATTTCGAAGTCACCTGAGTACATACACATGTCGCTGTTGTCCCATCCCGGCATTGAAGGCATGGTCCAGTCGCATCCTGCCTGATTCATGATAGCTGCGGCCTGGTAAATAAGTTGCGTACGGAATTTAGGTTCAGGTGCAATAACAGAGTAATAGAAGTCAGCCCCTTCTTTATCCATTGGGATACGCAGTCCGGGAAATTCTTCCCGTGCTTCGTCTTCCTGCCAGAAAAGACTATCGATCCACTCATCATCTTTCACCCACATCTGGTTCATTGTTGCAGAGTGTGAATGCGCAGTATCCTGAATATACTGTGGGGTTACACCAAGCTTATGACAGAAGCGGCGGATAGTGGTCATGATGTAGGCAACATCAATACCTATAGGACAATAGTGAACACATCTGCGACACAGGTTGCATTCTGTGTATGCAATTTGTGCCATACCGTAGATGTCGTCTGGTGTGACCTTGCCGTTATCAGCAAGCAGCTTGCTCATAGTTTGGGAAACTTTTCCAACAGGAGCATAGGAAGGGTCGTTGCCGTGCGATACAAAGAAATGACAGGCTTCTGCACACATGCCGCAACGCATGCATGTTTCGGAAAAAGCCTTCAGTTTGGCACCGGTTTCATTGTTAATGAGAGCGTTGAATGTCTGCTGGATTTTATCAGTAGTAAGCTTGCTGACACCGTAGGCAAGACCTTCATCATCAATTTTTCTGTCTTGAATACTCATTAGTTCCTCCAGTACCGTTACCAGTCTTTACAGTGGCGTACACCGCCGAATTCAGATCCGATGTAGGCTCTGGTGAACAGGGCAAACAGGATGTGTGCAAGGCGTGTGAACGGGATGGCAACGATAAGAGCTTCTGCTGTGAGTACGTGCAGCAGAGGCATGATTTCTCCGCCCACTCCCCATGAACCAAGTAGGGCAGTAACAAGCGGGGCAGCAACAAGTCCGAGGCTTATCCAATCATTACTGCGTGTGACATAGCGAACAGTAACGTTGGTTACACGGCGGTAGACAAAGTAACAGCAGCAGGCAATCGTAATCAGCGTAAGCACATCAGCAGCTTCAGAGGATAAGGTGGGGTAGGTGATACCGAACGCATTTTCCAGAAGAATCTGATGAGGGGTTACAAAGATAACAAGAACAACAAAACAGATATGGAAGATAAACGTAACTGCGGTAAGAACCGGGTTTGTCTTCCAACCAAGCGAGTTGTAGGGGATAAGCCAGTTAACAATAGAGCGCAGGCTGAATTGCCAGCTCATATAGGCTACAGAAGACGCATCTTTCTGTTTAGCAAGGTTGTACATGGACCATAGGCGCCATACTGCGGTAACGGCCAGTATGATAAAGGCCGCCCATGCTAACGGACCTACAGCAAAATTATAGAGACTGTTCATAGCAAAATCTCCGGTCAGTTAGTTAGGCACATTGGCTACGACACGCAGGGCTTTGCCTTCGTGGACACCACGAATAAGAACTTTGCCGCCATCGTCGCTGAATATCGGGTCGAAACACATATCAAACTCGCCGCCAACGTTTTTACCGTTAACAAGTACAGAGTACTTTCCGTTTTTGCGTACCTTTGCTGCAACCGAGCTACTGTGCGGGCAAAACACCGGCTTCCACGCCATATCGTATGAACCGTTCCAAGTGGAACCGTTTACGCAAATTTGCCAATTTGTATTAAGGGTGTTTGCCAAAGCAGCGGCGCTGTTGCCATCGGGTGAAACAGCAAGATCTGTGATTACAGGAGAGCGCATTTTCCAAGGCACATCGTTTACTGCAACAGTGAACTTCCCATATTCAGGAGCAACGATAGCGAAGAGGTTCTCTCCGTCAGGGCTGAATTGCTGATGCCAGCAGTTAGCATATGTTGCTTTCCAAATAAGTTGACCGTCCTTAGCCAGCCCCCATTTGCCACCTTGGCGTACAGGAGCAACCACGTGTTTACCGTCCGGAGTAAACAACGGGTTCCATACTCCCTGATAGGTGTTGTCCCATAAGGTGTTGTCTACAATAATACTGTAGTCATAGAGAGTGAGTCGAACCTGTGCAGCAACGCGGTATGCATTGGCATCGAAAACAGGTGTCCACAAGTTCATGAGATGGGTATCCCATGCAATACCATCAACCGCGATAGAGAAGATGCCGTTACGGAATGTTTTCAGATCTGCTTGCCCCATAGGCGTGACCTGAACAACCGCAGCCGACTTTTTTCCATCGGGGCTTATCGCAAAGTTGTTGGCGTTTTCATAAAGGTTTTCCCAGATTGATCCGTTTACGGACATGCCATATTCCATATCCTGCTGTACTGCTGTCGCAATATTATTGCCGTCACAACTGAACAGCGGAGACCAGACAAATCCGTAGGTTTCTTCCCACGGTTTATCTGCAACTACCATAGTCCATTCTTCATCCTGCATTGCGTAGCAGCACAAATCACCATTGGCAGCATAGGTGAGTTCCCATAATTTTTCGAATGTGTTTTCAGAAACATCGTCATTCGTCCGTATTGAGAACTCAGCATCATCGAGGCAAACGATGGCGGAAGCTTTCTCCCCGTCTGGGGACATCACAATTTCTTCCTGCCATGTGTGGTCACTTTTGGGTGTCATGTCCGCAATTGTGCGTTGACCGACCTCCCAATTCCACGTTTCGGTTTTATACATGCTGGCCTCCTTGGCCATCCAAGGGTTAACAGACGCTCCTTTTGTCGGCACACACGGCAAAAGGGGAAAATATAGTTGCATACTATTTTTTCCTATTTCTTTAGTAAGGTAGCATAACTGTATAAAAAACCAGTTAAAAAAGTGAAATTAATACGTAACAAGCACGGTGGGAAATAAAAAACAAGAATGATGTGTTTTATTTTTGTCTTAAAAACAGGATGTTACAGACTTGATTATAGCTGTTATAACTATACTGTCTAGGTATGTAACTTTTTATGGAGATAAAACTACATGTTGGTTTGGCACTAATAAAGAAAAGTAGAGTGAGATAGTGTGGAATTATTTGCAGATGATACTTTGAAAAACAAAATAAAATATACTGATACTCATATGAATAATGCAGCAATGCTTAGCTGCATAAAATATACGGCTGAATAATATTATACAAAATTAGTCTGGAATGTGTTTGAGGCAACATTATCGTTATCTGTGCGGTGTATGGGAGAGAAGAGTAATGTTAAAATATATAGCTGGTTAATCATAGATGCATGAAAAACTGTCTACAGTGCCGGTAGGAATTAAGGCTGAAGATAATTATCGGTGGGATAAGCCTGTTGGCAATGGGAAAAAGAAAAAGCTCAGGTACGTATATAATGATACGTACCCTGAACTTTTATTTTTGTGGTAGCGTCTGACTAGAAGGAATAAGCAGACAATACCCTTCACACCATGCCATGCATAGTTCTGCCATGCATTTTCCGTGATCAGAACTTTCATCTTTGAATCTGAAGGCAAAATCAGCATTATTCAGCTGGAAAGGACAGATGAGTCTTTTTGCCTCTTCAGAAGTGCGTTTAGGTTGTTGCATACTAATCCTCCATTTTCTTTCATATCACATGTGGGGCTTGATTATTATTATAAAAGTATGACAGAGTGTTAGATAGTTTGGAGATCATATTATTTTTAAAATAGAATGAAAGCACAGTCAGTATGACGGGAGGTTGGCAACAGGCATAAAAAAAGCGGTTAGTTTGTGAAAAACTAACCGCAACGTGTTCCATGGTGGTGGGGGGAGGATTTGAACCTCCGAAGGCGTACGCCGACAGATTTACAGTCTGTTCCCTTTGGCCACTCGGGAACCCCACCATATATGGTCTGCTAAGAATTCGTGTTCCTTGGCAACGAGAGAGGGTTCTACGCACGAGTCGTTGTTTTGGCAAGTGAAAAAATTGTTTTTCACTGTTTTAAGTTGATGGGTAACCTATGTTTACAACAGAAAAAAACGAAAAAAGCAAAATAATGTTTGCAAATTGTAGAAAGAAACTTTAGCCAACTCGTTAGAATTTTTCGTTATGTGACCTAGGTCAAGTTAATGAGAGATGAGAAGTTATACCCAATAAGCAACGCTTTCGCATTGGTTCTATACATATTCTGCCGTGCCCGCAGAGAATCTGGAGTTCGCCAATTCCGTTTGATGCAACCCTACAGCATGGCCTGGAATTTTGAATCAGTCGAAGAAAAATCCAGTCACGGAGGGGACAATGTCTAAAGCAACACAAAAGACCGAACCCAAGACAAGATATTTTTCGGATAATTTATTTAGTTTAATGGCTGAGTTGGCAGAAGAAATTGAAGCTTTGCCGACAGGTTTACAAAAAAGATTAAACGGGGTGGCTGACCAGCTTCTTAGCGAAGTCTACAGTCAGGCCAAGTTTGAGCGTTCTGTACCAGTTACGCTCAGGCCTCAATAGGGGACGTAATGAAATCGACCAGTTCCGTACCGGTGGGGACTCCTGAGGGACCTATCTCCGGCGCGTTACACAGCTATTTAATTGAAATGGCTGCACACATGCAGACATTGCCACAGGAATCCTTTGAAGTAGCAAGTATGGCGCTCAAAGGAGCTTTGGCAGAAGTAGCTCGTGTAGAAGAGCTCGAAAGTAAAATCACAGGTGATTGGGCTTACGAGCAGCAAAACTGTTGAGTCCATCCGGCTTGGGGAGTCGGAATGACAAGAGAGTAAACGCGGAAATCTAGACATGAGTTATGAGAATACACTTGCAAGGCCAGTCCATCGGGGCTGGCTTTGCTTTTGGTAAGCATCTTTAGCGGATGCTCATAAAAAACGAGAGAAGCTGAGGCATTGCCTTGAGCTTCTTTTTTTATTTGTTGCAATGTGAGTTGCGGCGGGTACTGACAGGAAGTTTGAGAAGGAGATACGTAGATACAAAAAAAGCCAGCTTAACGCTGGCTTAAAATTCGTGGTGGTGGGGGGAGGATTTGAACCTCCGAAGGCGTACGCCGACAGATTTACAGTCTGTTCCCTTTGGCCACTCGGGAACCCCACCTGACTGGAGCTGGCGATGGGACTTGAACCCGCAACCTGCTGATTACAAATCAGCTGCTCTACCAATTGAGCTACGCCAGCAACGAGAAGAGTGTTTATATA
>NZ_JXMS01000032.1 GCF_001672295.1 Halodesulfovibrio spirochaetisodalis
AAAAAAAGCCGCCGGAAATTCCGGCGGCTTTTTTTATACCTTTTGCCTAATTTGCATCAAACGGCTAGCTCTAGCTAAAGTGTGTTCCCGCCCTATGCAAGCCATTCAAAAAAGTCCTTACTTTTCTGGTTCCAATTCTTCATACCCAGTAAACATTGCCTTGATATGAGAAAAAGGATGGTGCCCTGTTGTTGTCATATAAATATGCACAATAGAAAACACCAGCATGGCAAACGCTCCAATAGTATGAAGGATGGCAATTGTTGACAGGGTAAATGCCCAGCCAAACGCCGCCCAATCATTATACAGGTAGTACATAAAACCTGTCACAATCTGAAACGGAACCAGCACCGATACAATCCCCAGATAAGTAATGCGCTGAAGAGGGTTATGCTTAATTCGCTCTGACTTTGGCACCGGATGTGGTTCACCCTTAAAGATGCCTGACGCATAGTACTGCATCACTTCGAACATTTTCACAAAAGTCGGCACATAGTGTCGCCATTCACCCGTTGTGAGTATCCAAAACACAATAAATGCATAGAGAACAAGCCATGTCCACGCGCAAAAATTGTGTACCGTGACTGCTGAACCAAATCCAAGCAACACAAAACTGCCGTGTATTTCAAAGCCGGTCACAAGCAGTGCGATAATTAAAGCAGCCTGCGCCCAGTGCCAAAAACGCTCAAACCGAGTATATAAATATAACTTTGTTGATGACATACAGTACCCCTATTGCTCTTTCCGCTTACTGAGTATTCGCATAACACCATGTATAAACACGCCAATAATTGCCGCCAGCACTGCAAACCATCCGATCATATCCACCGTATTGTTATGATCGCGCCCTGGCATGTAGAATCCAGACAGCTTCGCCAATCTTCCGTTTCTTGCATGGCATGAATCACATGCAAGTGTTTTCTCCTTCGGAGCTACCATATGTGTAATCGGATAGTGATACTCAGTTTCTACAAAGTCATAGGTACCACTATATGGTACGCCTGCGGCTGCCATACCGGCTTGAATAGCCGTATTCCAGTCATAGCTCTTCCAGTATGCTGCTTTGTCCTTACCGAACAGGTGTGGAATTGCCATTGTCATGTTACCGGCATCGTATGGCTGCTTGCCTCGATGAACTTTAAAAGGAGTAATGCGTGAATCAGAATCATTCATATCCCCTTGCACAGAATTCAATTTCACAATCTGATTCGGGTCAATTGTATCTGTGACAAGCAAATAATCCATTTTGCCATTGTACCAGAAGTATTCAGGTTCAACATTTTTCTCCCAGATAAAGTTGCCTTTCTTTGTCATGTACGATGCTTTTCCATGCGCACCTGGAATTTTATACGGCTTTCCATTTTTCTTTTTACCAGCCGTTGACCAGTCCCAATACATCTTGGTCGGCTTAACGCGAGCGTACGCAGGTATGTGACATGTCTGACAAGCAACCTTGTCCGTATGATCATTTGCTTTATGCCCCTGTGCATGCGGTGTTGCAGTATGACACGACTCACATGAGATACGCTTTACAAGATCATCTTCAATGAGGCTTCTGCGATCCGTAAAAGCAGGCTGCTTATACGTACGCCCTGCTATAAAATGTGCATCCGTTGAATGACAGCGCTGGCATGTAAAATTCGCCCCTTCTGCATTCATATGAACATCAAGTTCACGGCTTGGGGTAAACAGTGAGGAGTCCAAGTCACCATGCTTAACACCATCGCCTCCACCACCAAAGAAATGGCACACACCACAGTTTGCACGCGTAGGTCGCCCCACTGATGTAGCAATGACATTATAGTCAGGCGGCTGAAATGTTTTCTTGCCGAACTTTGTCGGCTCACTTGCCGGATATCCTGCTTTTGTCGGGAACTTTTTATATGTTCCGGTAGTATCATGACAGACAAGACAGTCAACGGACTCTTCTTTACTCAAATCAAAGTTTTTGTTCTTCCAACCATATCCGGCATGACATGACGTACATCGAGGCTCATTTGAATGAATTGAAATACAAAAGTTATTGAGAGTAAGGCCATTTTTACCCATTTGTTTTTCACTGTCCGCAGGGTCTATCCAACTCCAGTGAATTGTTTTATGGATTTGACGAGACGCTTCGTTGTGACAGGACAAGCATGCCTTGGTTACATCTTCAGGAGTAGCAAACTCCTGTTGCAAAACCTCATGCCGGCTGTGATCAGCAGTCACCCAGCGCTTAGCAGGAGCTGACACTTTGCGTGCCTGCTCTGCTCCATATGTTTTTTCCGGTTGCTTTGTCAGTTGGTTGGCAGTTGAGACATCGTAAAAAATTAGACAGACACCAAGCGCAGTTGTCAGCACCACAAAAAAGCGTGACAACACCAAGGCACACGTAGCAAGCATACACCGACCTCCATTAACGTTACTGCCGTGTCTGTACAGCGCTTACACGGCAATCAGGTTCAGCTTCCTGTAATCTTCCTTGAATCATGAGGGTTTGTTCCCTAAAACAAGACATACCCACATAAAAACTTTTGAACTCCAAACTAATATATGAATACATTGCGCTTATTGCGCATTGACATACATCAACAGGTCAAAAGAAATGAACACGTTAGAAAAGGCATTTCAAAAACTGCCACTTTTTGAAGGGATTCCGGAAGAAATTTTTCCAGTGTTACTGAGTGATGCTGTTGAAATGACATTCAAAGCAAAAGACATCATCATAGGAGAAGGAGAATATCCCTCCGGATTATATATTTTGCTCAGCGGAACAGCCAAGCTGTATAAAAGTTCACCCGAAGGGAAGGAGCAGACTCTCTTTGTTCTGGGGGATGGGGAGCCTTTTTGCCTCTGTTCGACGTTCAGGAAAAAGCCATTTCCTGTCACAGCTGCAGCACTAACTCCGTGCAGAGTTATTTCTATTTCAAAGCAAAACTTTTTTGCTGCTGCAGAAAAAGATACTGCTTTTCTTTTTTCCATGCTTCAAAAAGTATCTGAACGGCTGCGTGACGCAATGGAACTTGCCGGAACTCTCTCACTACAGGAAGTACCGCAGCGCATCGCTACATTTATTGCCAAGCTGGAGCCTACCGAAGGCAAAAAACACCAAAAAGTATACTTACCAATGTCTCATAAAGAATTGGCAAAAGTTATCGGATCAACCCCTGAAGCTCTCTCAAGAACATTAAAAAAGATGAGTGAAAAAGGAATGATTTCCATTGAGGGGCGTAGCGTTCACATCGTTAATAGAGAATTGCTTGAGCAGTGCGCTGAAACCGGTCTTTAAACAGGAAACAAAAAACTCCCGCATAGCAATCTATGCGGGAGTTTTTTATTTTCTTTCGAAGCGAGGCTAGAGCCAGTCAAAGTAATCTCTCCAAGAACCTTCGCGGTCTATACGAAGCTTTTCCGCTTCCTGTTCCGCTTTTTTCAAATAGGAAAGTCGAGCTCGCTCTTTCACATATTCCTGATAATCAGGAACATCTTTAAAGTTCTCCATCACAAACTTATACCGCTCGTACGCAGAACCATAATGTTCACGTCTCCAGTAAAAATCTGCAACGTAAACTTCGTGTGCAGCCATCAGCTTACGAGCACGTTGCATTAACGCGGTAGCTTTCTCCGCATACTCTGTCCCTGGGTATGACTCTTTCAGTCGTGTCAGAAACTCATATGCTTCTACAATATTATCCTGAGGGCGATCGATAGAAACAAAGCTCTTCATATTTGCGTTACCAATCTGGAACAGCACATATGGAATTGCTTTATGCCGAGGATGCAAGGATTCAAATTCCTTATATGCATCAACTGCTAACAGATAGTCACCATCAAGAAAATACGCGTCTGCCAAAGAAAGTTCGGACTCCACAGCGTAAGGACTGAACGGATATTTATCTTTAAGAGTGGTAAAATACTCTTTCGCCTGTGCGAAGTTTTTCTCACGCATGGCGTCATTACCAGCCTCAAAAATTTCCTGAGCAGTATCCTCAGGCGGAGGAAGGTAAAAGTAATCAATAATTCCGCAACCAGACAGCACACTTAACAGTGGAAGAATAGCTAAAAAACGAAGGAGCGTTCTACGCATTGAGTTGTTCCAAATAAAGGAAAGCAGAGTTCGCCGCAGTAGCACCGTCGCCAACTGCAGTTGTCACCTGACGGCATTGCTTTGCTCTACAATCACCAGCAGCGAAAATACCCGGTAAGTTTGTACGCATCTCAATATCTGTCAGAATAAAACCAGTCTCGTCTGTCTGCAAACCTTCAGGCAGCAATTCTTTGTTAGGCTCATAGCCAACAAAAACAAACAAACCAGTTACAGGCAGCACTTCCTTTTTTTCTGTTTTCAAGTTTTTAACAAGTACCCCGGTCAAGCCGTTTTCACCATGCAGCTCTTTAACAATGGTATTCTTAACAACTTCGATAACAGGAGAGGCGAGAATTTTATCCTGATAGTGTTTAGCAGCGCGAAAGCCTTCTCTTCTGTGAATGAGATACAGTTTTTTAACCAGTTTTGCCAAGTACAGGGACTCTTCCAAAGCAGAGTTCCCCCCACCGACAACAGCGACAGTCTGGTCTCTAAAAAAGTTACCGTCACACAAAGCGCAATAAGATACGCCTTTGCCTGTCAAAAATTCTTCGTTAGGTAGACCAAGTTTTTTGTAACGGGCGCCGGTACAAATGATTATGGAACGAGCAATAATCTCCTGATCGCCCACTTTCAGCTTATTAGCACCATGCACATGTTGAAGAGAAGTTACCGGTTCTGAGTAGCGATCAAGCTCGTATCCCTCAAGATGTTCTGCAAATACATCTGCAAGTTCGTATCCTTTGATGCCTTTTGGAAAACCCGGATAGTTCTCAACTTCCTCGGTCTGCAGAACTTGTCCGCCCGGCGTCAGCTTTTCAGCCATCGCCACTGTCACCCCCGACCTAAGAAGATAAAGGGCGGCCGTCATTCCAGCCGGACCGCCCCCGATTACAAAGCAATCGTACTTTTTCATTAGCCAAGAGCCTTCTTGGTAATCATATCCTGAATGCTGCTCTTAGAAACTGCACCGGTAACCTGCTCGACTACTTCGCCATCCTTAAAGAGGATAATGGTAGGAATAGCACGGATTCCGTACTTGCTAGGTGTACCCGGGTTTTCATCAACATTCATTTTTACGATACGAACCTGGCCATCATACTCAGCAGCAAGCTCGTCGATTACTGGTCCCATAGCACGGCAAGGGCCACACCATGGAGCCCAAAAATCAACCAGTGCAGGAATCTTGGATTCGATAATTTCAGCTTCAAAATTGCTATCTGTTACTTGAGCAGCCATTGTTCGCTCCTTTTTTACTAAACATTAAAAACTTGGCCTTCCGGCCATTACGTTCAGAACTCAGCAAATATCTGTAGGAGGTTATATTTACTGAAAACTACAAATAGTAAGCCTATAAGACAGTGTCAAGCGTGAGGCAGGGTTTCTCCCTCACACTCAATTTCTAACACAAACTATTCAGATAGTCCTGCGGAATCTTTCTACCACGCGGAATGGCATCCAAGTCCAATCCATGTGAATAGCCTTTGAGAATAAGCTGTTCACCCATGTACGCGACCATCGACGCATTATCAGTACATAAGCTGAACGACGGCAATACAAGCGAGAGCTTATTCTTTGATGCAAGCTCAGTCATTGTCTCGCGAATTACGCTGTTTGCAGCAACACCGCCGGCGACAATAATACTTTTTACAAACTCGCCCTCTTCTTTGCGTTGGTCAACTGCACGCTGCATTTTTACCCGCAAGGTATCTGCAACAGTAAAGTTAAAAGACGCACACAGCTCTGCAAGCTCAGTCACATCTCTAGAGCCATTAAAAAGCTCGTCAACATCGTTGAGGCTCGGAAGCTTTAAGTGTGCATGGGCATCAATATATAAACTCAATGCCGTCTTTAACCCACTGAAACTAAAGTTCAGATTCGTATTGTCAAGGTACGGGCGTGTAAATCGTTTCTTATCCGGAGTCGCAAGCCTGCCTAACTGGTCAATATACTTACCACCAGGATACGGCATATTTAACATTTTAGCGACCTTATCAAACGCTTCACCGGCAGCATCATCCAGAGTTTTTCCAAGCTCTGTGAAGTCATCTGCCCCACGAACAAGAAAAATCTGTGTATGCCCACCCGAGACAAGCAACCCTAGAGCTGGAAGTTCAATATCCTGCTCAAGCCCCGCAGCCATCAAATGAGCATGCAGGTGGTTGACACCTATCAATTTTTTACGAGTGCCAGCGACAAGGCCTTTCGCGAACCCCACGCCCACCAGCAGACTACCCAACAAGCCAGGGCCCCTAGATACCGCTACGTTATCTATTTGTTCTGCATCAATGCCTGCTTTGGCAAGTAAAGAATCGTATAAATGCCCTATCAATCGGTAATGCTCGCGCGAGGCAATCTCAGGCACAACGCCACCGAACAGTGCGTGGATATCAATCTGTGTTGAAATAACACTATGTAACAGCTTTCCATCCTCAACAAGTGCTAGCGCTGTTTCGTCACACGAGGATTCAATACCTAAAGTGAGCATACCTGTATTCCGCAGTCTCAATTTCAACTGCAGCTATTGCGCTGCGTTATGATTCTTTTTGTAAATTTCAGTTACCGCTTCGACATCGTTTTTGGAACCAATGAAGAGCGGAACACGCTCATGCAGTTCTTCAGGCTGCAATTCAAGGATACGTGTCATACCATCAGTAGCCGCACCGCCAGCCTGCTCTGCAAGATATGCAAGCGGAGAGGCCTCACACAGGTAACGAAGTTTACCCTTAGGCTTTCCAGGATTGCGGCAGTCCGCCGGATACATGTAGATTCCACCATTCAAAAGCCCTCTGTGGAAGTCTGCCACAAGTGAGCCAATGTACCGTGCTGAATACGGTTTACCCAATGGATTTTGTTCGCCTTTGAAGTACTCTATTGCTTCACGGGTCGCAGCATCCCAGTAAGAATAGTACCCTTCATTTACAGAGTACACTTTGCCCTGCTCAGGAATACGAAGATCCGGATGTGACAACAAAAATTCTCCAACGCTAGGGTCAAGAGTAAAGCCGTGCACACCATCACCGGTAGAATACACAAGCATAGTTGACGGGCCATAAAGGAAATAGCCTGCTGCAACCTGTTCAACTCCACTCTGCAAAATATCCTGCAGGGTCACATCATTGCTTTTTGGTGACTTGCGACGAAGAATTGAGAAGATAGTACCCACGTTGACATTCACATCCACATTGGATGAACCATCAAGAGGGTCAAAAATTAAAATATATTCACCATGATTGTATTGTTCTGGAATACGGATAAAATCCGCATTTTCTTCAGATGCAATAGCACAGAGTACACCTGTACGTTCCATACGGTGAATCAGTACACGGTTAGCATAGGCATCCAGTTTTTGTACCTGCTCGCCCTGAACATTAATTTCACCGGTTGCTCCCAAGATATCGAGCAAGCCTGCTTTGTTCATTGTTTTCGAGATGGTTTTTGCAGCCAAAATGAGATCATAAAATAATGCTGTAAATTTACCGGATGCATCAGGAGTCTTTGTTTGATGCAATAAAAGGTGCTCAGTAACGGTTACTTGGCGCATGGATTACTCCTAACTATCTATGAATAAAATCAATTTATCCATACTACAATGGAACCGGGTTTTGTCAATTACCCGAAAAATATAATACAGCCCGACCCTGTACAGTGTCGGGCATTAAGACAATTATGCTCCTGACATAAAACGGGTACCTGCATTGAAGGAACAATGCAGGTACCCTTTCATAATATCATTCAGGAATGAATGTCTGCTCTATGCACAATACCTCATAGAGTCAAACAGTTTATTATATGCAATACAACAATGCACAGACAGTCTATCCGGCAGATGCCTGAGTTGAAGCTGTACCGAAGACAAGTGGTATATTGCCGATGTACTGAACAAGCCATGTATAGGAAGTACCGCTTTCTTCAAAAACACCATAACTTTCATCACCAAGCATTTCCTGCCAGTTAATTTCAGCAAATGGTGTACTTTCAAACTGGTATTTGCCACTCCAAAGAACTTTAGTGTCTGCAATAACAACAAGATCATCTGGAGCAGGAGAAAGTTCCACAAGGTTTCGGGCATCAAAGTGCGCAACAACAAGTCCACGCATTTCATTATCAACAAAAAACGGCATTGCAACGTATGCCTCATTACCAAGTGGAGTCTCATCCACATAGCCACGCAATTTACGGAACCCGAACTTGGCATCTTCTTTAAGAAGCGGAGCAACATTCAAAGGCTTCATACTTACCTCTGGACGCTGCATTAAAACTTTACCTTCAATGTTTACAACCGCTATGCCGGAAAGCCATGGAAAACGTTTTCTTGTTGCCTCAATCCACGCAAGATCAGGAAAAACATCTTTGGCATCCATTGTGCGTGCAAATTGTTCCAGTTCCTCACCGATAGGGGTGTACATGACAGCAAGCTTCTCTTCTACTGTCATCAAATCAACGTCATCAAAGGCAAGTTCAGCAGGGGTGTTTACGTAGGTATGGTAATAGCCTTTAGTTTCGCGCCAAGTGTTTTTTACACTTTGTTTGCAGCCGACAACCAACGTCAGCAGTACACACAGCGCGACACTACATCTCAATGAATAGTGCAATGCAATCTCCCGAAACTATATAAAAGAAAAACTAAGAAGCACGAGCTTCCAGACGTACAGCAAGCGCTTCAAGCGTTTGAACAATTCTGTCCTTGCTTGTAACAGTTCCTGTACGTTCCGGCATAGAATTATTTTTTTCTGCCAGAAGGTCTGAACGAAGCTCAGTTATGGTCTCAAGTTCTTCCCTGCTTGTTACGTGCTCTGTGAGTTCATCACAGATTTCAAGAGCGCCTTTCAGATCACCTTGGTCCGCGAGAATGCGTGCCATAGATAAGGTGCGTTCTGAAATGGTCTCCCCCCCTTCCACGGTGCCGCTATAAACAGGATCCTGTTTACGTATTAACGGAATTTCACCTTCAAGTTCTGCTAAACTTTTTAACTGGGAAATATCTTGGAGCGAAGTGACCGGCACAACATTTTCCTCAGCATCGTCAGTCAAAGAAGATTCTTCAACAACTGAAGGCTCTGCAACTGGTGTCGGTTGTTGGTCAGAAACGGGACGCGCTATAAGAAATTGTTCAGCATTTTCTTCAAGACATGTCTGAAGACCACGGTCAATCACCTCTCGCCAGGTAATTGGAGTTTCTTCAAACGTTGCGGCAAGAAACGTCATTGCCAGAGCAGCATCTTGTGATCCCGGCTCAGCAGCAAGTAATCCTGCCCATATTTTCCAGAATTTCGGGTAACGCTTAAGTATCTCCCCAAGTGCCCCCAGTTCTGAGTCAATCTGATCAAAGTCCTCAATACGTTCAAGGCAATTCAGCAACAGCAGCCGAGCTTCAAAATGCTCAGGATGACGCTCCAGCCCTGCTTTGAGAACAGAAACAGCTTCAATAATATCTTTTTCTTTAACAAGGAGTCGCGCAAGCGGAAAGAACACCTTAGAACCAGGATCGAGTTCCAGAACTTCCTTATACCACTTGATCTTTGCCTGAATCATTCACGCACTCCAACTGGAATCTTTTTTTTACCATCGGAAAAAATATACAAGATCTCGTTATGTTTAACAAACCCGAGACGTGCTCTGATTATCTTCTCTACATAATCAGAATCACTTTGCAACAGCCGTATTTCGTGACTAAGTAAATACGCCTTTTCGTCAAGTCTGTTTTGTTCTTGAGTGAAAGCATACGTATCTGCTTTCAGTGCCCTGTAGTTCCCCACCCCGTTATCGCTCACCAGTAAATACACTATGAGCGAAACGTTCAGCAGCACTGACAACGCCAACAAAATTCGCTTTGTTACCATAGTTACTGTAAAAAACGCCGTCTTTCAGCAGCAACTTTTACATGTGACATCGGAAGCTGCAATTCTTCCAGAAAGCTCACTGTTGCTGATTCAATCCGAGCAACATCATCTTCAACCAGTTCCATCTCGTTAATTCGTTCGATGAGCATCTTAAGCATACCAAACTCATCACGCAGATCGTGGCTTAGCTCAATGTCATCAAGATCAGGTTCCAGCTCAAGAATTGTATGCAGGCAGTTGCGCAACCTGCTTTTCAATTCTTCAAGTTCTTTCATGTATCTTCCTTGCGAGTTAGACAAAAGAGGTGGTGCCTTTTGCCATTGTCTCTCAGCAGAAACGCTCTATCCGTCCTGCTGCAACCAGTTTTTGTAAAACCCGAAAAGATAATTTCCGCCCGAAAATACAGTCAGGATCAATGCAATGTAAAGAAGTATTTCGCCAATAACTGCCACATCATAGCCGAACAACGGGTAGTGGATAATCATAGGCGAAAGCGCGAGCATTTGCATGACTGTTTTCATTTTTCCGTATTTATCAGCTGCGATAACAATACCTTCGTCAGAAGCCATTGCTCGTAACCCAGTTACAATAAGCTCGCGGCAGATAATGGTGATAACAACCCATGCAGGCGCCCAACCAAGCTCTACAAGCATGATCAGCACTGATGAGATCAGCAGTTTGTCCGCAAGCGGATCTAAAAATTTGCCAAAACTTGTCACCATGCCTTCACGACGTGCAATGAATCCGTCCACAAGATCAGAAAAAGATGCAAGTGAAAAAAGGAAAAACGCAATTAAACAAGTGGCTTTGCTTGGAAAGTACAAAAGTACTACGACAAAAGGAACTAACAAAACCCGAAACATGGTAATCTTGTTTGCCAAATTAAACATGTGTGCTCTACCCCTAGCTGGTTTATTCAAGATAACGCTGTGTATCACAGTTCATACAAGGTGCAAAGGCTGCGGGAACACCAAATTATAATATATTGATAGTATACAGAGTTATTTAAAGTATTTTTTACTTTTTTCACAAAAAAACCATGACGAACCCGTCATGGTTTTTTGTATTGGTATGCAATTCAGGATGTCGCCTGATACTTTTTATAACACCTGTCGCAGCGTTAGGAATGAGTCGATGACACAGATTCAAGGCTACAGTTAAGTGCTTTCACGATATTATCAGCAAGATTCAAAAATCCTCGTTTTGCTGCAGTATCTTCTTCAAGCATCACAACTGGAACCCCCCTGTCAGCAGCCACTACGGTTGCAGGATCGAGCGGAATGCCGCCTAAAAACTCAAGGCCGTATTTTTCAGCAAGCTCTTTACCGCCGCCTTTTTTGAACAGCTCGATCTCCTCACCACAGTGCGGACAGGCCAGACCACTCATATTTTCCACAACACCAAGCACGTTAGCTTTTGCATACTGCAAGAAGTTAACGGCCTTACGTACGTCTGCAAGAGATACTTCCTGCGGAGTTGTAATCACGACAGATGTTGCATCCGGAATGGTTTTGAGAACAGTCATGTGTTCATCACCAGTACCCGGAGGGGAATCAATAAGTAAAAAGTCTAATTCGCCCCAGTTAACATCTGAAACAAACTGGCGGATTGCCGCAGTCTTTTTAGGACCACGCCAAAGCACTGCTGTATCCTTATCTTTAAGTAAGGAATCCATAGAAACAACGTACAGGTTGTCGTTCACTTTAGCAGGATTCAACAAACCACCGCGATCAGATTCCAGACCGGAATCTTTCACGCCAAGAAGTCCCGGGATACTCGGACCATGTATATCCACATCCAGAATCCCGACCTTGTAACCCTTGGCAGCAAGCGCTGCAGCAGTGTTAACGGTGACAGAGCTTTTACCTACTCCGCCTTTACCGCTCATGATGAATAACTTGTGGCGGATTTTATCCAGCGTACAGTTAATCATCTCGTCCTGAATATTCTTTTTTGGGCTCGCTTTAATCTCTTTCCCCGGAGTAAATTCCTTGGAAGAGGAGCACCCGCTGCAAGAAGACATGTTTGCAACTCCTTATATTTAATGGCTAGATAAGCAGTCTGCCCGATCAGTCAAGTGATCGGGCAGAAAAACAGCCATTAGAGAAATTTTAATACTATAAATCCGGCAATCGCCAGAATGAGCGTTACGACTAGTACCAGATCAAATCGCTTTTCCAAAAAGTAGCGTGCCCGCTCACCAAACACATAGATAAGAGCGGCAATAGCAAAGAATCGCAAACTCCGGCTTGCAATGGAAGCGATAATAAAAATGCCAAAATTTACTTTGAAGGCTCCTGCCGACAACGTGCACAGCTTATACGGAATCGGTGTTAACCCGGCAGCTGCGACTGCCCATGCGTTATACGCATCGTACCACTCTTTGATCCGAAGATATTCAGCCGAAAGGTTGTAAAACCGGACAATCGGCATTCCGATAAAGTCCATAAAGTGGTAGCCGAGATAATAACCAACCGCACCACCCAACACAGAAAAAACCGTGCAGATTGTTGCGAAGTAAAATGCCTTTTTGCGCTGAGTCAGCGCCATTGGAATCAAAAGAAGATCCGGTGGAAGAGGAACGATTATGGATTCTGTGAAAGCAACGAACGCCAGAACCCACTTTGCTTTAGGAGAGACAGCTGTTTTAGACACCCAGTCCATCAGCGTAGACATCAATTTCATTAGTTACCATCCGTGTTCACCAACAAGGTCAACAAAGGCAACACTGCCCAGTTTCTCCAATGTGATGTCACCGTTATTTTTTCGTATTCGAACTAGCTGCTGTGTTCTTTTAGCACGACCAACTGGCAGCACAAGAATTCCGGGGTCAGCTAACTGGTCAACAAGAGGTTTAGGAATCTCCGGCCCGCCTGCCGTAACGACTATACGATCAAATGGAGCTTTTTCAGGCCACCCGAGCGTACCGTCATCTAATTTAAATTGTGCAGAAGTGTATCCGAGCTCTGCAAAAAGTTTCCTTGCTGCAGCGTGCAGCTCTTCAATGCGCTCCACGGAATACACCTGAAGCCCCATTGCATGGAGCACAGCCGCTTGATAGCCGGAACCCGTACCAATTTCAAGCACACTCATTCCCTGCGTTGCTTCAAGCGCTTGTGACATGAGCCCTACAATATAAGGTTGAGAAATTGTCTGGCCGTATCCAATCGGCAGCGCATTATCATCATAGGCATTCAACCTCATGGCATCCTGTACAAACTTATGACGCGGCACAGTCCGCATTGCCTGTAGCACATTCGGATCAGAGATATTTCGTGACTCTAACTGTTCGCGAACCATTCTCTCTCTGTTACGCTTCAAATCGTGCGGCAAAATAAGATTCCTTTAACGTGAAATAGTATAGTCAGAAAAACAACCAAGCGTTACACTTGTAAACAAGATACCAAATCTGTCCGGCTTGAGAAGCAGATTTTTTCGTACAAGTCAACTGCTTACGCAGTCTGACACCTTGCAACCTAATATGAACATTGTCAATTTTATCAAAACAATGGAGAGAAAACATGCTGCATGTACAAGACCTGATGGCCACCAATCTCTTTACTCTTAAGAAATCTGATTCATTAATGGCTGCCAAATCACTGATGGAACTGGCTCGCATTCGTCATATTCCAGTTGTAGAAAATGGTAATATTTTTGTAGGACTTATAACACACAGAGACATCCTTTCCTCCACACTTTCAAAACTTGCTGACATAGATGAAGACGTGCAGGATGAAATAGAAGCAGGAATCCCTGTTTCAGAAATTATGCGAAGTGATATCTATACAGTAGCTCCCCACGCTAGTTTACGGGATGCTGCAGAGCTGCTCCTGAACCATAAATATGGCTGCCTTCCTGTAGTCGAAAAAGACAGACTGGTTGGAATAATTACAGAAGCAGATTTTTTACGGCTCACTATCGATCTGATGGACGCGCTGGACACCTAGCGTTGCTAGACAAAATCTGGGGAGAAAGTGCCTGTTTGCCTTGTTAGATTTACTGTAACTGGGTAATGTCTCGTCGGTTGCTGCGCTTCTGGAATGATGTAACCTACTAATATTTTCTATTCATCAAACACCGAATTGCTCACAAATATCATGAAATAATCGATTTTTTGAGTTATAGTTACCTATAACTATATAGTCGGTGCATGATTTCATTCCATTATTGTCGCGCAGACACCATTTATAACCACTTGTCTCAGGTAATATTACTATTACTCTATTCCACTAAATTAACGTTGTACAAGGGACTGTTCATGGCGAGCCTTAAAAAAACCTTCTTCTTCATTATATTCCTTTCACTCATCTGCGGTGGTGCTATTGCCGGCTGGCTTTTATTTAAAGATCAGCAAGGGCCGATAGTTGCAGTTGACAAAGAGGATGCTCGAGTCAACAAAAAAAGCACAGTTACACTGTCGCTGCATGACGTCACCTCTGAACTGAAAAACCTCTCCATCGCGGTTCGCAAAAATTCTAAAACCATCCCGCTTTATTCTACAACATTTGAGCCGGGCACCCAGTCCGTAACTCTCGAAGTCCCACTTGCCAATGCCGACGTTTCTGATGGTGCTTTTGAAATGCTTATTACTGCAACAGACACCTCGTTAGCAGCATTTGGCAAAGGAAACACCACCCGCAAAGTTATTACCATGCGAATGGATAATACGCCGCCAAGCATTACTGTAAAATCTCTTCCGCCAAACATCTGGCAAGGTGGTGCAGGCGTAATTGCGTACACAATATCAGAACCTGTAGAAGCTTCCGGTGTAATGGTAGATGATGTCTTTTTCCCGGGCTACAAGCAGTCCGACGGAACATATTTCTGTTTTTTTGCATTCCCGCACTATATCGACAGAAAGGACTACACACCTAGAGCATTCGCTGAAGACGTAGCTGGAAACGTGTATGACCAGCCTTTTTCCATCAACCCGCTCCCGCGTAAATTCCGTAACGACAAAATCCGGTTGAGTGACAGATTCCTGAACAGTCAGATGCCGGCATTCTCCAAGGACACCCCTGAAGCAACCAGCAATCTGGAACGTTTCCTCATAGTGAACCGTAAAATTAGAAAAGAAAACCGCGATGCGCTCGTCAACATCGGACGCCAAACCTCTTCTTCTATTTTATGGCAGGACAAATTTATCCGCTTCCCTAATTCCGCAACTAGAGCTGGCTTTGGTGACCGCAGAAGTTACATGTATGATGGCAAAGTCATTGACCAGCAGACTCATCTCGGTCTTGACCTTGCTTCACGCAAACAATCCCCTATTCCTGCGGCAAACAAAGGAACTGTTGTGTACGCAGGGAACCTTGGAATTTATGGTAATGTTGTCATCATCGATCATGGCCTTGGACTGCAAACACTCTACGCACATATGACAGAAATCAAGACAACTGTCGGTTCCGTTATTAACACAGGTGACATCATCGGCATCTCCGGTTCAACCGGCATGTCGGGTGGCGACCACCTCCATTTCGGCGTTATCATTTCAGGCATTCCTGTAACACCGATTGAATGGTTCGATCATCGCTGGATTCAATATAACGTTACAGACAAACTAAACTTTAAGTAATCCATCTCATAAAAAAAGCCCGCATCTTATTATGATGCGGGCTTTTTTTGTTCTGACCTCTCATTGTGGAAATAACGGAGTGCCAATTTATTAACTATCTTTCATCACAGGTGCTCACTCGCCCTTTAGGATTATGTTAACTTGTAAAATCATCTCATAAGCCCCTGCTTCAATCCTAATCGAGGAGGGAGGCAGTCCAAATTAATTACATTTGAGACTACTGAGCAAAATTTTTCTTTAGGGTAAAAAGAGGCAGGTACATCGTGAGGACTATGCTTTACGGGATTAAATCTCAGGTTGTTAATCAGCACAGCCGGAAGAACATTCTCAGGACAGGAGCTTCTCATCACATCCAGTGGTTGGGCTACAAACTCTGCAGTTACAACTTCTTCACCAGTATCTTTCTCCCACAAAATAAATTGCAGGAAACTTGCGGGCGGAATATCATTAACGGCAAACCCGTCCAAATCCCACTCCAGTCCTAACAAGTCACTTATATGTGCAATGTTAGTATCATGCCCCATATAGACAATTAACCGTGCATCATTGACTCGGCTGTCTGCATGCCTGCCAACAAGTGAATCAGTCATTGAATTAAGAATGGCACTGCCGCGGTCTCGAGCATATCCGTCCGCCCTGTTAAAACTATTAAAAATAGCTGCACGGGCAACAAGAAGCTTTGAAAATATCTCCGGTGTAATTTCGCCCCACCCTGGATTCCTCTCCGGCCATTGTGCACTTTCCATCAGCCAGTTTTGAATCAGGGTTGCTTTTATACCCAATGCACCCCGCAGATTAACTGTCCGTCCACTGTTGGAAAAATTAACACGCGGGGGGAGATCTTTCAGTTCGCAGGCCTGTTCTACACCATATTCTTTGCATGTTTCATCCGGCATTTCGCCAAGCAAATTATTCACAAACTCAAGTTGCTCTGCGTACTTTTCTGCCAGCTGAGAAAATGAATGTTCGACAATCTCGTGAATATCCCCTTCTACTTCTCCCTCAGTAGACTGACAGACAGTTCCCCGAACCGGATGGAAAACAGGGTCAATTTTGACATCTGTTGTAATATAATATGGCAGTGTTCCTTCCGGAGCTAACGCCAAGGCAAACGCAGCCGCACTTGTCTGGGTACGCTCATCAATATCCGCATGGATAAAAACATCCTCAGGAGTGATGCAGTGTCCGCCTGCATACAAAAGAGACTTATATGGCTCCTGCAGCCTGTACTGACGCCAGAACACAGTCATGAGCTCTCGCCCTCTTCCAGTCAAAAAGCCAGGAGCCACAGGCCAGACAGGCCACTCTTTATGTGACCATTCCGCTAATTTTTCCATAGACTGGTTAGGGGCACGGATACCATGACGCATCAACACGACTATTTTTTTTACTTTTTGTTCACTCATAGATTGCACCATCTATTTTGTTATTGGTACCATAGAGACAGTAGGCTTTTTCAAATAAGCGCCACAGAGCCGTTACAGATTTACTCGCGGATTCATGATACCATAGCCTGAAGCGTTCTAGAGCTATAGAAATAGAGGTGAGGTACGTTTTTTTAAGCTAGCCAGAATTAACTACCACAGCAAAGTACCACTTTTGAGATAGTAAGGAGTGAATATGAAAACACTAAAACCGGGCGATCAAGCGCCAGACTTTTGTCTGACAAACCAATCCGGAGAAGAAATTTGCCTTTCTGACTTCATAGGAAAAGAGCGGGTGCTGGTGTATTTTTACCCCAAAGCATCTACTCCGGGGTGAATCAAACAAGCACAGGGGTTGCGTGACAACCTGGATGCCTTTGACTCTATGGGGATAGCTATTCTCGGAATCAGCCCTGACCCAGTGAAACGTCTGGAAAAATTCTCTCAAAAACAGCTGCTCGCCTTTTCACTACTTTCAGATGAAAATCATGAAATTGCAGAAGGTTTCGGAGTATGGGGAGAAAAGAAATTTATGGGAAAAATTTATGACGGCATTCACCGCATAAGTTTTTTGGTAGGCAAAGATGGAAAGATAGAAGAGGTGTTCAATAAATTTAAAACAACCGATCATGCTCATACTGTGCTGGAATATTTGAAAGCACATCCTGAGCAGTAGAACACCGTAAAGCACACTACTTGAAACAGTGCTTAGATGTCATAACATAACGAGGGGGTGAATCCCTCTCTCCGCCAGATCACTACAAGGGTTTCTGAAGAGTACCAACTCTTTGGGAACCCTTTTGTTTTGAGGAACAATGATGACAACATTTCTGCTTTCAAATGAAATCCTTGCCTGATGTTGCCTACAAAAATGTCTCATAATAAAAGATTCTCGATACTTATTTTGACATACGGAGATATTCGATTTTATAATAATGATAATTCAATAAGGAAAACACATTATGAGTAGATCTGTTGTTCAGCGCTGCTGCGTATGCGGGCATGAATCGCGCATAGAATCCAGCAAAATTATTTCCGACAAGCTCAAACTGCTCTACTGCGGCTGCAAAGACCCAACCTGCGGTCACACATGGGTTACGAACTTGGAATTCTCCCACACTTTGAGTCCGTCAGCATTAAAACTGCCGGAAGAATTACGGGAGAAAGTGAAAACTGTGCCGCCAGCGCAGCAACAGAATCTCTTTGTATCTCAATAGGATAATCTGTGAATGACTAAAAAAACACCATCAATCCCATTCCATTCTTTCTCTGACCAAGTTTATCGGCATCGGAGAAATCTTATTTGCCTATCTTCAGCAATCCTTTTCATGTTGTCTTATAACGTACAACTTAAAGATGTTCCATATTTTGTTCTTAAGAACAACCCAGAGGCTCTAAAACACGGTATCTTGGCGCTGTTAATTTATTTTGAATTAATGTTTTTAACAAGCTCGCTTTCAGAACTTACACACTACTGGTGCGAACTAATAAAAGACCCAATTAGCACTCCAACAAAAGAAAAAGCCGCAGAGCGTGCAAAAACGTACGCCAAGCCACTTTACTTTCTATTATCCAAACAATTCGGAAAAAATTTCGCAAAATCTATTAGTGAAACATTAACGCTAGAGACGGTTTTTACAAAATTAATTTTGGAGGCTAAAGATACTATCGCGGTTTCAAAGTTACGCCTACTTTTTGACCTAGCTCTCCCCTTGCTCCTTGGACTTGTAGCTATCATCGAACTATTTTCTCACGAAACCCCTCTTTTTTTAAAATAGCATTTAGCACCCTAAATAACGTCTGAAGTCCCCATTCACTTTATTTTATTCTAACAGAGTCAACTTATGTTTAACAATCTCATATTCGATTTCAAGCACGACAATACGTTTAAAGGAGCCACAATAGGCTTCATATTCTTCTTATTTTTCCCGATATTATATTGGCTTACACGAAACGAACCTCCTGAATTCCCAGATGCAGATTTACTCTTCAACATGTGGAATAATGTTGCCTATGGCTACATCGCATCATTTTTTTTCTATATGATGAACATCTATTTTCCCAACACAGATCGAACGAAATCTTATGCAACAAATGCTACATACCGCATCTCTGTTTTAAGCAGGAAAGCTGCAGATCTCACTAACTATACAGAAACTCTTTTAAAAGCATACCCAACAGACCTCATAACAGTCGTTGAACCTGATGGTAAAAAGAGAACTATCAGCAAAGAAAATTGGTTTGAAGGAAATAGAAAAATACTCATAAAAGATGTCGAACGTATTAAAGTTTTTCTCAAAGAGGACGAGCTCAGAGGAGAACTAGTTCAACACATTGAAAACACGGTAAAAAACTTTACTTTCCATGAATTTACTTTCTCAAATTGGGTAACATTTTATAAACTCACCGAAAAGAGCATTAACTCTTTTTACGCTGCTGTCTCAACAATTGACTCACCACAAGCTCGCGAAATTACAAAATTAAAACACATTCAAGACACGCCATCCCCTCTATAAGAAAAAGCCCCGCTGCATAAGCGGGGTTTTTTCTTTCTCTTCAATATCTTCCTATTCACTTTTCTTCAACGCTTCATCTACGGCGTCTGCATCCAGAACTTCTAGGCAGTCGTTAAGGGAACGCTCCAAGCAGCTCCATGTGTGCTTCAGTTCTGGGTACTCGTCTCCGAGCTTTTCGTGCAGCATTCGCAAGGTGCTTGCTACATCGTACAATTGAGTAATGGGATCGAAAGAATGGGGAATGGTAATTGATTGTGCCATATGGCACCTCCTATGGTTATTGAGATTTTGAGAAGTTGCCCTCTTCACAAGAAAGAAGGTCGGGAGCTCTCAACCGTCCATAGTCGGTAGAAGGCTTTTCCCGTTAGGGTATTGTATGACCTTCGTACTCCCGACCAAAATATTTGGCGTAGATAAGTAATGATGCTTCCAATCACTAGATGCACTTATCCTAGGGACTGTGCATTTTGGTCATTAGACGCAAAAAAACCACTTCTTACGGGAGCGGAATAACCGCTATGGACTAAAGGCGCTGAGAACACCTATGGGAAAATTAGTCTTTTTCAGGTATTAGTGTCAAGGTTCAGCTTGTTTCAAGACATGATTCAGGCGGTAGGCAAAAAAGGTCGGGAGCTTCAACACCGCCTAGTAGAACGGCAGAAGGCTTTCCCCTTACGGGTGTTGCATAACCTTCGTACTCCCGACCAAATATGGCTTAGTGAAATGTAAATTTGATGCACCATCCCCTCAGATGCAACAGAGAAAACTGACGTTAATCAACAAACTTTTTAGGGCGGATATGTGCCATCACGCGTTTAAATGCCTCTTCTGATGCCTCAGTTTTCAAAGAAGCAATCGCAGTGCGATCAATAAACTTAATCGCATCACATGGACACATTTCCACGCAAGCCGGATGCAACCCCTCTGCCCTGCGCTTTTTACACAAATCACATTTTGCAACGGCAACACCTTTACAGGTTGCAAAAAACGCTGCGTATGGACAGGCAATCAAACAATCCTTTGTCTCGCACCCACGGCATTTCATAGGATCATGCAGGACTGCTCCCTGCGCATCACGATGGATTGCCCCCCGCTTACAGACACGCTGGCAAGCGGCTTTCTCACAGTGCTGACAGTATAATGGTACTATTTCTCCATCAATGGTGCGCGACATGGCAATACGTGGGGTATCATAAAGGAACCTGCACACAGCCTCACACGTTTCGCAGCCGATGCACTTGGAGTAATCGATAAATAATGTTTTTTGTTCTTCCATGCTTGTCACCTTTACTTCTGCCGCTTACCGCGAAATCTTGTCCGCATCAAAGTTGTATTCCGCTTCTCGAGACTGCGCTTTAAGATCAAGCCAGTTTGCAAGTGAACGGGCAGCACGCAAGCCGCTGTATACAGCCTTGCCAATTTTACTTGGGCCGGAAAGTACATCCCCCGCTACAAATACGTTATCCATAGCTGTCATATTCAGCCAACGGACATCGCCCTTGCGCACGTTTTCGAGACCAAGTTCTTTCTGGAACGGCGGAGTCGGAATTTCACCGATTGCACTAACGATTATGTCCGCATCCAATTCTTCACGCTCACCGGTCACTCCGTTATGAACAACCAGTTTTTCAGCATGATCAGACCCGAGAATTGCCTCCGGTGTTCGCTTTTCAAGCCAGGAAACACCCATCTCTTGAATACGGTCAATTTCAAATTTGCCACACGGAGCTTCCGCGACCGTACGTCGATATACAAGCGAAATATCTTCTGCACCTAACGTTCTTGCAGAATCGACCACATCAACAGCAGAGTGTCCTGCACCGATAACAATGACTTTTTTCCCCTTTACGTCCGGCATAGACACATTGCTGTGAGCATACTTAATTGCGCGAATCGGAAAAAGAAATTGCAGACTGGAGTAAACACCCGCAAGATCGCTGCCTTCAATGGTCAGCTTGCGAGACTTCCATGAACCGGAGCATATTACCACTGCATCATGGTTATCTGTCAGGTCTGAAAGACCTAAAATATCAGCCGCAAAATGATCGCCCTCTTCTTCGTGCATAGGCGCACTGCAGCATATTTTTGTATTGGTTCTAAAAGTGACGCCAAGCCTGCGCTCGAGATCGCGTACCCCTCGACTGATGCGATCAGCAGGAATTCTATGGCTTGGAATACCAAAAACCATCAACCCGCCAGGCTTAGGAAGCTTGTCATACACATGGACCTCATATCCCTGACTGGCCAGCAAGCCTGCTGCGGCAAGTCCGGATGGTCCTGCGCCGATAATACCGACGCTTCGATTAATTGCAGGTGCATTCTTGGTTTGCAGGAAACCAAAGTTCATTACACCAGTGTGTGATGATAAAGACACTAACACACCCCTATTCATAATTAGTTAAATGAGTAACTGCCATAAGAACTCATTGAATACTCAATCCGCCTTATGAATTCTGTAATATACATCACAATTGTGTGGAAGCAAGCAAGAAACTGTGTGAAAAACGGCACAACCCGTAGATTCCAGCCATGCGCATATCTACTGTTATTTTTGCATATGCGAATTTTTTACAAAGTTGTATTAAATATTGCCCACCAGTGCTTCAGATGCTAGAAATAAGGCATATTTCTATGTATCTGAATACACTAAGGGGCAATCCTCATGAAAGTAGAACAAATATCCGTTTTTCTGGAAAACAAGGCTGGTCGTCTTGCAGAAGTAACTAACACTCTGGCAACGAATGATATCAACATCCGTGCGCTTTCTCTCGCTGACACAACGGACTTTGGAATTTTGCGCCTTATTGTGGATAACAGTGAAAAAGCTAAATCTGTGCTCAAAGATAAAGGTTTTACTGTTGGCAAAACCAATGTTGTTGCTGTTGAAGTGGAAGATAAGCCGGGCGGCTTGAACCACATTCTCGACACCCTTGGAAACAACGGAATTAACGTTGAATACATGTACGCCTTTGTTATGCCGGGCAGTACAAATGCAACCCTGATTTTCCGTTTCGATAAAACTGATCAGGCTGTTGAAATTTTAACGATCAATAATATTCCTATTATTCCAGGCACCAGACTACACGCTCAATAGCCTACTGTTATTAAGCATGAAAAAAAGCCGGAGTAATCCGGCTTTTTTCGTATCTGCTCTCTGCGATGATACGTTGGAACCTAAGAAAAAATGGCATTCCAAATCAATACTGACGTAACACAACGCCTGTAGCATGCCCCCTTCCTCTAGCCGCTATGCCCCTCCATATGCTATGTATTGAAAACTAACCAAGGACAGATAGTTATGGAATATATATCCGCATGCACATTGGACTGCCCAGATTGCTGTTCAGTAATCATCACAACTGATGAAACGAGCCCCCCTACCATTAAAGGCAACCCTGCGCACCCTGTTACCAAAGGCTTCACTTGCCAGAAAGCGAAGCATGCGCTTTCGCGTATAGCTGCACCCGACCGCATTACTACACCGTTGCTGCGTGAAGGATCATCCTTTATCGAAGTATCATGGGAAACAGCGCTTACTACAATCGCCCGCAAAATTGCTTCTCTTCAAGAATCTCCTGAGCGTATGCTGCATATTCGCGGCTACGGGTTCCGTGGAGTACTTGCCGACACGAGCCGCTACCTTTTCAGGCAGCTTGGTGCTTCCGCAACTCGCGGTGCGCTATGTGATAATGCAATTATGGAAGCAGCTGAACAGGACTTCGGTACTATTGACCAGAACAATTACACTGAACTCCTGAATGCAGACTGTATTGTAAACTGGGGACGTGATGTTCTGCGCTCTTCTATTCACACAGCTGCACTGCTCAAAGAAGCCCGTGCAAACGGATGTAAAATGCTCAGCATTTCTCCTGTCTCTTCGGAAGAAGGAATGCGCATTCATGTAAGCGATACACATATCCAGATTCGTCCGGGCACAGATCGCTTTTTTGCAGCAGCAATCATAAAGCGCCTCGTTGAAGGCGGAATTTCAGATTCCATTATTGACCGGATATCAAACGGGTCTGAATTTATAGATTACATCAACACGTTGAATGAAACCCACCTGCTGCAAGCATGTGGTGCAAGCAAGCAACAGCTTGATCTGGCAACGGAAATTTTTGAAAATGAAAACATGGCGGTTTCCAGCATTGTTGGCTGGGGACTGCAACGCTATACCTATGGCGGAGAGAATGTCAGGTATATTAACGCACTGTGCATGCTTTCCGGAAACGTGGGGAAAAAAGGAGCTGGCAGCTACTGCGGATTCTGTTCCAACAGAAACTTCAACACTGCATGGCGTTCCGGAGGACGTAATGCGAGAAAGTTGTTACTCCCACGGCTGGCAGACGAAATTTTTGAAGCAGGCGACATAGATTTTCTTTGGTGTGAGGGAACCAACATAGTCAACCAAGCTCCTGATGCCGCAAACATCGCAAAAGCATTCCGCACTGTTGGCATGGTTGTCGTTGTTGACGCATTTATGACCGATACTGCAAAGCGTGCGGATATTATCCTACCCTGCGCACTGATGCATGAACGCGAAGAGGTTCTGGCGTCATACTATCACTCCTATGTCCAATACAGTGCAAAAGTGTTCGATCCCGCAGGAGAAGCACGGTCTACCTACGATATTGCAAACGACCTTGCTCAACGACTGGGTATAACACTCCCTGACAAAGAAGATATTCTTACACAAGCGCTTTCTACAAAGGTTATTACCAACCTGACGCCGAATCCATTACAAGCAATCCGCTCACAAGGCTACCTTTCTACAGACCGCAAAGATATCGCATTTGAGAATATGAAATTTGGACACTTCGATGGCAAGTACTGCTGTCCCGAAGCACTGCATGACGAGCCGGAGACGAATCCCAACTATCCTCTGTCCCTTCAATCTCTAATCAACAAAGAGTATGAGCATTCACAAATACCTGAAGAGGCGCAGCAGGAAGTATTGTCAGCCTATGTACACCCTGAGACATTAGCACGGTTTAACATTGCTGGAGAAAGACAGGCATACATAGTCTCTCCTGTCGGGAAATTGCCTGTTAAGACAGTACATGATTCATCAGTACACCCTGAGTCTGTTGTTGTCCGCCGAGGAGGTTGGATGATGTTTAACCGCTGTGCCAACGCCATTATTGAAGCCCATATTACTGATCTTGGAGAAAACGCAGCCTTCTATAGCCAAAAAGTTCGACTGGAACCAATGTAATAAAAAAACGTGAGTCAAACTGACTCACGTTTTTTTATGCTCAAGATCACCTGTCAGCACTATACATAGCTGACACGGCTTGCAACAGGCATTCGCCAACCGGTACCAAAAGCACGGTCTGTAATCCGCAACCCGGGAGCTGCCTGTCTGCGTTTGAACTCAGAAATCTTTACAAGCCACAAAACACGTTCTACGTCTTCACGGGCATGTCCCTGAGAGATGATAGCTTCTTTACTCAAACGTTCATCAATATATTTATGAAGAATTGCATCCAGCTCTTCATACTCCGGCAGGGAGTCAGAATCCTTCTGGTCAGGACGTAGCTCTGCAGATGGAGCTTTCTCAATAATCTCTACCGGAATCTTTTCACCGCAGTTTGTATTTACCCATCGGCAAACATTCCAGACCAGCGTTTTCGGTACATCTGCAATAACAGCCAGACCACCTGCCATGTCACCATAAATGGTGCAGTAGCCAACAGCCAGCTCGGACTTGTTGCCTGTAGTCAACAATAGTGCACCAAACTTATTGGATATTGCCATAAGCAGATTGCCTCGAATACGTGCCTGAAGATTTTCCTCAGTCACATCTGTATTGGCACCTTCAAACACAGGCTCAAGAGAACCAAGAAATGCAGAAAGCATTGGCTCAATTTCAATCGTCTCAGTACAAATGCCAAGGCGTTTAGCAAGGTCAAGTGAATCATCAATGCTGCCCTGACTGGAATATGGTGAAGGCATGAGCACCCCGATCACATTGTCTGCACCGAGAGCTTCCGCCGCAACTGCTGCTGTAAGGGCTGAATCTACGCCACCTGACAGGCCAAGTACGACCTTGGAAAAGCCACATTTGCGGACGTAATCACGAGTACCAAGAACTAAAGCATTCCATGTCTGTGCTTCATCACAGAGATTTTCCTGCTCTATCCGGCCAGAGTTGCCAGCAACATCTACAATCAGGACATCTTCATCAAAGGCCTTTGCTTTGCCGATAAGAGTCCCGTCTGCAGCATAGGCAAGACTTTTCCCGCCGAAAATCAGGTCATCATTCCCGCCGATCTGGTTTACATACAGAAACGGCAAGTCGTAATGGCGCGCCATAGAGGAAAGCATTTCTTCACGAACAAACTGCTTACCCAAAGTAAACGGCGAAGCAGAAAGATTTATGATAAGTTCTGCATCCTCTTCAACCAACGCCCCGAGGGGGTCTTGCGTATACCTTCTGTGTTCTTTCCAGTACGACTTGTCATTCCAGATATCTTCACAGATAGTTACGCCGATCTTGCGTCCGTTGATGGTCACAAGACCAAGCATTTTTCCCTGTTCAAAATATCTGTTCTCATCAAAGACATCATATGTCGGAAGCAACGTTTTATGTGCAACGATCGAGTAATTTCCATTCTCGATTAACGCAGCGGCATTAAAAACCGGCTTACCAATGCTGTCAGGGTTGTGGATAGGTACACCGACCAGTGTCGGTGGCATATCTTTTAACTCAACAGCCAGTGCTTTCAGAGAATTCTGACAACCGTTAATAAAATCCTCACGCAATAATAAATCGCGTGGAGGATACCCGCACACAGAGAGTTCTGGAGTCACACAAAGCTGTGCTCCATCTTTGGCAGCTTGTTTTACTGCTTCAGCAATTTTAGTAATATTGCCAGAAACATCACCCACAACAGGGTTAAGCTGAAGAAGCGCTACTTTCATTAGATCATATCCGACATAGAATAAAGTTTTCCTGCCTCACGTCCGGCAAGCCAGTATGCTGCTCGTAGAGCACCTGCTGCAAAGGTTTCACGGGAGTGAGCGTGATGTGTGATTTCGATACGTTCTCCCGGCCCCATTGCATATACAGTATGCACACCCACAACATCACCGCCACGGATAGTCTGAATTCCAATTTCTTCTTTAGGACGTTCGCCGATCATTCCTTCACGGTGGTAGTTGGCTACCGTATCAAGATCCCAGTTCTTTGCTTTTGCAAGGCATTCAGCAAGGCGCATTGCCGTGCCGCTCGGTGAGTCTTTTTTCTTATTATGGTGCAATTCAACCATTTCAAGATCGTACTCTTCACCAAGAATCTTGACTAATTCAGGCAGGATACAAGTAAGAGCATGCACGCCTACACTTGTGTTAGGTGCCCAAAACATAGGAGATGTTTTAGCCAGCCCTTCAAGTTCAGCCCGCTCTTCATTTGTTAAACCAGTAGTCCCCATCACAATCGGAGTCTTATGTTTTGCTGCAACCTTTGCATGTTCCAAACTTGCAGCCGGAGAAGTAAAGTCGATAATAACAGCCTGATCTAGTTTACCAAGCAAGGAATCCAAATCTGTCGCAACTTCACAGCCATACTGTTTCAGGCTTGCTTCGTGTCCCTTACGCGCTACAACGGCAGCAAGCTCGTACTTTTCACCTTCTTGCGCCAGACGCGCAATAGTTGCACCCATACGACCATTAGCACCCATTACGACAATAGAAACACTCATGTTCTTCCTCCGGTTTTTCTTAAGTCTCAAGCGGTACGATATCTATACAAAGTTCTTTGCACAGCTCCGCAAAAAGACGTAACTCCCTGACCCCGAAAAAAGGAGTTTTTACTTTAAATCCAACAAAGAAAGATTTTCTTCCTTTGTCCTTCTTTTTACATTTTCTTTTTTCTCTGTATCAACTTGCTCATCAGAAGAGTCAATACGCGACGCTTCAGCTTCTTCCACAGGCTCAGACGAAACTGGAGAATTAGAAACAGAACCGGATTCAGCTACAACGTCATACTCCGCCGCAACATCTTCCATATCCTCTTCCTTCCGCACAGCTTCTGATTGTGTACTCTGCGATGCTTCGTTGATACTTGAAGAACCTTCTTCTACTGCCGCCACAGTATCAGAATCTACAGAAGATTCACTTGCATACATTGCGAGAAATTCTTCTTCCGTCAAAGTTGTTATCCCGAGTTGCTCGGCCTTTGCAAGCTTGCTTCCGGCTTTTTCTCCTGCAACCAGATAATCAAGTTTTTTCGAAACACTTCCCACAACCTTTGCACCGACACTTTCAGCCATTTTCTTAGCATCAGCACGCTTGGTTGAAAGCGAACCTGTAAAAACGACTGTCTTACCTGCAAATGGATGATTCTTATCCACTTCAATAGCTTTTTCCTGCTTCGGATCAAGCCCGATAGCTTTAAAACGCTCAAGCATAGCCTTGTTGGCATCATTATCAAAAAAGTCGACGATGGACTCTGCAATCTCAGCGCCCACGTCAGGAAGCTCCTGAAGCTCAGTAACGGTGGCAAGCGCAAGCGCATCCAAATCTTTATAGGTAGCAGCAAGAACCTTACCTGTCTGCTCACCAACGTGTCGAATGCCTAATGCACAGATAAAACGAGAAAGAGGAGCACTTTTCTTCGCTTCCTCAAGCGCTGTAACAAACTTTTGTGCAGACACCGGCCCCATGCCTTCAAACTGCATAAGGTCAAGACGCTTCACTTCAAAAAGGTCTACAGGATCTTTCACCATCCCTTTATCTACAAGCTTTTCTACCCAGCTCTTACCAACCCCTTGAATATCCAGACCTGCTTTCGATACGAAGTGCACAATAGAGCGTTTAACCACGGCAGGACATGTTACGTTGATACAACGCCATGCAGCCTCGCCCTCTTCACGTACGGCTTCTGAGTGGCAAACCGGGCATTCTTTAGGGAAGTTAAATTCCCGTTCTGTCCCATCACGTTTTTCCACCAAAGCACGGACTACTTCAGGAATAACATCACCAGCACGCTGCACGATGACCATATCCCCTTCCATGAGCCCCTTAGCCTGAATCTCATCTTCGTTATGCAGTGTTGCGCGGGAAACAACCACACCGCCAACCTCAACGGGGTCAAGAATCGCAACTGGTGTCAGTACGCCTGTGCGTCCCACCTGAATAGCGATTTCTTCTAATCGGGTAACGGCCTGCTGTGCAGGAAATTTAAATGCTATTGCCCAACGAGGAAAACGGGCAGTAAAACCGAGAGCACGCTGCAATTCCAAATCATTCAGCTTCGCAACCATGCCATCAATTTCGAAAGGTAATGTGTCACGCTTTTCCTGCAACTCTTCGAAAAGAGCATTTACCTCTTCCGGCCCACTGCAAAGTTGAGCATCAGGAGGCACTGTAAAGCCGAGTTCAGAAAGGCCATTGATGATAGCCTGCTGCGTTGTCCATTCCTGTCCATCATCTTCCCACTCTACAACACCAATACCATAGGCAAGGAACATAAGAGGACGGGCCGCAGCAACGGAAGAGTCTAGCTGTCTGACAGAGCCCGCCGCAGCGTTGCGCGGATTTGCAAAAACTTTTTTCCCGTATTTACGCTGTGTCTCATTCAGCTTGGCAAACTCATCACGTCTGATAACAACTTCCCCACGTACTTCAAGACGCGTTGGCAGAACATCACCGCGCAGTCGTAGCGGTACGTTTTTAATTGTACGCACAGTATGTGTGACAATCTCGCCTGTTGTACCATCCCCACGAGTCAGAGCAGCGGTAAAGGAGCCATTTTCATAAATGATCTCCATTGCCAGCCCATCCATCTTGGGATCAATCCAAAATGACAAGTCAGCATCAGATTGCTGGCGTTTAATCCGTTCAACAAAAGCCAGAAAATCTTCACCACTGAATGCATTGTCCAGACTGTACATTCGCAGACTATGTTCTTGCGACTGCAGGCTTGGAAGCACCTCTCCCCCTACCTTCATAGTAGGAGAATCAGGGGTGAGCAACTCAGGGTATGTTTCTTCCAGTCCCTTGAGTTCTAAAAACAACTCGTCATATTCGGCATCAGTTATCTCAGGAGTGTCCTGAACATAGTACAAGTAGCTATGATGTTCGAGTTCTTTACGAAGTGTTTCAACCCGTTCACGGGCTTCTGAAATGGACAATGTTGAATCAGACATGCGACACCTTATATTATCTGCGCCATATTCTTTTCACTCAGAACACTGGCAGCTTGTTAACGCAAAAAATAAATGGCTCAGCATACCATCATCCTTGCTCCGACACTTCAGAAACAAGGCAGCACGCTGATATTTTTTCAGAACCGCTGGATACGTTTCTTACCCCTTATTGTCCAGTGCAGAATGCCTCTATCCCCATATCCTACACTCAAGTTAATGCTTTTTTACATCACAAGCTGTAGTAGCACCTCTTCTTTCATCTTAACAACATGAAACCCTAAAAAGACTTTTTATATAATTCGTTATACTTTCAGATCACTCTCCCTCAAAACTATCTCTGTCAATCACATTGATCCAACAACATTGCTGAATCATGGCTAATAACACAAAATCAATTCAGTAATTGTGAAAAACAATTCTATCTTTGCCTTAACAACTAGCTTTCCACTGGTAAAAACAAGACTTTGCAAACAAGATTTCAGTATATTTACATAAAAACACTATCTAGACTTCGACGTATATATTCTTTTCAAAAACATTTTCTACTTAAAAACTCACTGCCAACGAATCTTTTTTCCAATTCACAATGTAATTATTCATTTACTTTTTCAATTACCTATTGAGTTCCAATTAATTTTTCGATAGTGACGCTACATTGACGTTGAAAACCATTATCACACCCGGTCGATATTTATATGCATGCACCTCTTGATGTCTGCAAATAAGAAGGTTCGCACGACAAAGGCAAAATAGGAAATTCCGGCAGCACCGGAACCAGACACAGATGATCACCCTCATCCCCCTATTCAATTGGAACAACTAACACGACTTGAAACGCAATAGGTAAAACAATGACGAATGTATCACGACGAGGCTTCCTAAAAATGTGTGGCGCTGTTGCCGCTACTCTCGGCCTTGAGGCAAGCATGGTTCCACAAATTGCCAAGGCTCTTACCAGTGACACCCGCCCGCCAGTTGTCTGGTTACATTTTGCCGAATGCACCGGCTGCAGCGAAGCTTTCCTCCGTGCTGAAAATCCGGGTGTTGAAGACATATTATTTGATGTTCTCAATGTTACGTATCACGAAACCCTTCAAGTTGCGTGCGGAGAAAAAGCAGAACACAACCTGAACGAGACAATCGCCAATCATGAGGGCGAATTTATCTGCATTGTTGAAGGTGCCATTCCTACTGCAGATAATGGTGTATACGGCACCGTAGGCGGCCGCACCATGCTTGAGATTGCACAGGCAGTCATCCCTAAGGCAAAACACACTATTTGCTTTGGCACCTGCTCTGCCTTTGGCGGACTCCCTGCAGCAGCACCAAACCCCACTGGAGCAAAGGGTGTAAAAGATGCCATCGGTGTGGATACCATCAACATCACAGGCTGCCCACCAAGTCCACTAAACCTTGTTGCTTGTATAACTAACTATCTTTTGTACAACCAGATGCCTGCACGCCGTCTGGATGGACGCCCTACATTCTGCCACGGAGAGACAATTCACTCCACATGTACAGTTCCTCACGGCTGTCTGGAAGGCTATAACTGCAAGGGACCGACAACATATAACAACTGCCACACGCAACTGTATAATGGCGAATCGTGGTGCGTACAGGCAGAACACCAGTGCATCGGATGTTCAGAAGCTAACTTCTGGGACAACAATGCTCCATTCTACAACCCAATGTGGGATTCCATGTTCCATACCTTCCGCCGGTATGCCGAGCCGCACGCCGACATGACTACCGCCCAGTGCGCGCCTTGTCATAAAGCAAACAACATGTTTGAAGTAGAAGAATCTCAAGTAGAAAACCCACGAAAATTCCAACAGCAAATCCACCTGATCCATAAAATTGAACTGGACAGTACTAAAAAGTGTGCAAAATGCCACACTGACCTTCCATAACATTTGTACATATTAGATATTTTATAGATAACAAAAGATATTTTAAGGATATACAATGCCTAAAGGCTCTTCATCTCCAATCGCTATTGTCACAAGTGTCTCTAATCTAGACATTAACGAAGGCCAACAAGCCAGCTTTCAAGTCAAACTGGCAGAGCGACCGGCAAGCGATGTTTCAATAAGCGTAAATAGAACAAGCGGAGACGCTGACCTCTCAGTGGTTTCCGGTGCAACCTTTACAATCAGCCGCCGCAACTACAATACATGGCACACAGTCACTATAGCTGCAGCTGAAGACTCTGATACTGAAAGCAATAGCGCTACATTCACCTGTTCCGGTTCAGGACTGACTGCTGCACAAGTCACCGCCACAGAAGTTGATAATGATTCTGCTTCACCTACGTTCAGTATTGTAGCAGACACCACCGCGGTATCCGTACCAGAGGGCGGTAATGCCACACTGCAGGTAAAACTTTCTGCAGACCCAATGAAAACGACTCTCGTTACCACAGGATACAGCAGTGGCGATGCCGATATCAGCGTTACGGGGGGATCAACATATTACTTTGACTCATCTAACTGGGATCAATATATGCCGATCACTCTTTCGGCAGCAGCTGATTCCGACGCTGAAAACGGACAAGCTATTTTTGCTATTACTGCTGAAGGGGCACCTTCTGTAAATATTACTGCTACAGAAGCAGACAGCAGCACCGGAACCACACAGCGCATTGTCATTGATCCTGTTAGCCGTATTGAAGGACATTTGCGAATTGAAGTTGAAACTTCTGGCGGCAAAGTTACCAAAGCATGGTCTTCTGCAACCATGTTCCGTGGTGTTGAGCCTATCCTTCAAGGACGTGCTCCTCTTGATGCACCACATATTACGCAGCGCCTATGCGGGGTCTGCACATACATCCACGGCCTCTGCTCTACTCGTGCCATTGAGGACACTATCAACGTAACCATTACAGACAACGCCCGTATTGTCCGTAACCTTCTGCTCGGTGCCCAGTTTATGCATGACCATATTGTGCACTTCTATCACCTGAACGGGCTGGACTGGGCAGACATTGTCAGTGCCCTGTCTGCTGATCCTGCTGTTACGCAGTCTCTTGCATTTAGCACTTCTCCGAATGCTGACCCGATTGATTTTGCAGCGGTTAAAGCTCGCCTTCAGGGTCTCGTTGATACAGGCAACCTTGGACCATTTGCGAATGCATATTGGGGACACACTGACTACAAACTCAGTCCTGAAGAGAACCTCCTCATCGTTGCTCATTACCTTGAAGCACTCAAAAAGCAATTGGCTGCAGCACGCATGATGGCAATCCTCGGGGGTAAAAACCCGCATCCACAGTCTGTTGTTGTTGGCGGCGTTACATGCGGTAGTGAACTTTCTGCAGAACGCCTGACGCAATTCCGCGCTTACATGGATGAAGTTCGAAAGTTCGTTGAAACAGTATATCTGCCTGATCTTAAGCTGGTTGCTTCCCGCTATCCTGAATGGACTAAGGTAGGTGGGTTCAGCAACTTTATGTCGTATGGGGAATTCCCTCAGGGAGCTAATGAACCAGCAGATTTTCTGATGCCTCGCGGAGCTATTTTCAATGGTGACTTCCTTAATGTTCAACCTGTAAATCAGACAGCAATCACTGAGCATGTTGCCCGCTCATGGTACAGCGGAAGCACAGACCGCCATCCTGCCTCCGGTGAAACAGTGCCTGACTTTACCGGACTGGACACAGAAGACAGATACACTTGGTCAAAAGCTCCTCGCTACAGCGGCGATGCAATGGAGGTAGGCCCTCTTGCTCGTGTTCTAGTGGGCTATGGACAAGGGAAACCTGAGTTTGTTTCTGCAGTGCAAAGCTTCCTGACCGACACTGGCCTGCAAGAAACTGATCTGCTCTCCACACTTGGACGTACTGCAGCACGAGCCATTGAGACCAGAATCATCAGTAACGCTATGCAGAACTGGTTAACAGAACTGGAAACAAACCTTTCTACAGGCAACCTCCAGATCTACGAAAATCACACCATGACCTCTGGTAACGGTTTCGCGCTGAACGAAGCTCCACGAGGAGCCTTAGGACACTGGATGACCATTCAGGACAATACCATCAATGGGTACCAGATGGTTGTACCTTCTACATGGAACTTCAGCCCCCGCTGCGCTGACAACATTCCGGGCCCGCTGGAAAAATCCCTTGTCGGTGTACCGATTGCCGATCCTGAAAATCCGGTTGAACTGTTACGTGTGATTCACTCCTTCGACCCTTGCATTGCATGTGGCGTTCATGTCATCGACAAAGACAATGGCAAAACTCACAAAGTAGACTTAATGCGATAATAATAAAAAAGTCCGTGCTGATTATAACCAGCACGGACTTTTTTTATACTACAATAACTAACTTATACTTTTTCTGAAAAAGTTCCCCCGAACCCAGCAATCTCCTGAAGAGCTGCTTCACACATGTCACCTAATCGACCAGCAGCCACAGAAGATATTTCAGTATTCATAGTTTGGTAATCCTCAGGCTCCATTCCGATTACAACAGTATCAGGACGAGTTCCGATCAATTCACAAAAAATCAGTGTATCAACTAAATCTGTTTGATGCATAGAATTGTTAAAGCCCAGACTCTTACGTAAATCCTCACCCACTAAACGATAGATTGAACCTGCGGATTCATCACCTAATACAGCATCAAGTACAATAAGCTTGTCGTATTGAATAATATGGTCAATGAGCTTCAGCCCCAACGTACCACCATCCAGTACTGTCACATTCTCTGAAAATTCATATGATGCCAACAAGTGCTCTGCTGCGCGAACTCCCAGACCCTCGTCTGTATATAGTGTGTTCCCGACCCCGAGAACAAGAATCTTTGCCGGATTCGTCATAACCTTCCCCATCGTTATCTCTAGCAATAAGATATTTATTCGTTACCATACGTACTGTGTGACATAGCATTTAGAAAAAAAGGATGAAATAAATAGCGCTGCGTAATCTCAATTCTCACAAGATCATATTGAAATCGACTGTCAAAATCAACGCAAAGCTATGTAAAACGACTATCGTTAAAGGTTAGCACACTGCCTCTACTGCAATAGATACCAATAAAAAAAGCCGCTATGAACACTTGTTTATAAATATAAACAAGTGTTCATAGCGGCTTGCAATCCGTATCACCAATCTATAGGAGTCGTGCAAATTCCTTAAGTTTTTCGTTTGCACCAACAGCAATGATCGTATTGCCGGCTTCAAGAACAGTACGTCCTTCAGGGTTAAAGATCATATCCTTTCCGTTCTTCTTAATGGCGATAACAATCAAATTAAATTTTGGCCGAAGCTCTGACTCGATAAGGTCTTTCCCGACTAATTGTGAATCCGGCCCTATTGTCAGCTCTTCCATTTGAATGTCCATTGTGCTTCTTCCGTAGGCAAGCTCCATAAAACTTGTCACGGTCGGACGCAGCACGGACTGAGCTAAACGTAATCCACCAATATGGTTTGGTAAAATAACAGAATCTGCACCAGCCTGTTTGATTTTACTCACCCGCTGGTGTGTACTTGCACGTGAAACAATGTATATATCTTTATTCATCTCACGGGCACTTAGCACAACATACACATTGGCTGCATCCTCTGAGAGAGCAGTAATCAAATTTTTAGCGTTAGCCACACCGGCCTGCGCAAGAACTTCATCTGAAGTTGCATCCCCATCAACATACAAGATGCCTTCTTCCTGAAGGGCCTTAACGGCTTCAGGGTCATTCTCGATAACAACAACATCCTGCGCTTCTGCTATTATCTCATTAACAACGACGGAACCAATGCGGCCATAGCCACAAACCACACAATGATCTTTGAGCTTGCCGATTGTTTTAAGCACTCTACGGCTCCCGATAAAATGAAAAAACCTACCTTCTACCAACAATTGCGAAAACGCACCCAATATAAACGCAAAGTTACCCACGCCTGCAAGGATTAAAAAGGTTGTCAGCATTCTTCCTTCAGAAGATAATGGCTGAACCTCACCAAACCCCACGGTCGAGAGCGTAATAACGACCATATACAGAGCATCTGACATTGACCATCCTTCAAGCTCCATATAGCCGTAAACAGCTAATGCTACGACTCCCAGAAGGGTTGCCTGACTGATAATAAGCGGCCAGAACACACCCAGCTGATTTCGAAGCCGTATAAGACGGACAATGAAAGATTTGGAAAACAACCTCATGTATTTCCCCAGTGTTAACCAGTTTCGAGCAGACGTTCTCTCAGAACGTGAATCTGATCCCTCAACTCCGCAGCTTTTTCAAACTCCAGTTCTTTAGCGGCTTCGCGCATTTCACGTTCCAGCTTTGCTATCATTTTCGCCAGCTTTTTCGGATCGTGCTCAACTTCAGGCGCAATTGCTATGCCTTTCTTACCCTTCTTACCTTTTTCCGCATCAGGAGCAGAAGCGATTGAATCAAATGGAGTATCAATACGCTTTATGATGGTTTGAGGAACAATGCCATGCTCTTCATTGAAGGCAATCTGCTTTTCACGTCTGCGCTCAGTTTCACCCATAGCCGCTTTCATGCTTCTGGTAATTGTATCAGCATACATGATAACCCTACCGCCTGCATTTCGGGCTGCACGGCCGAATGTCTGAATCAATGAACCAACAGAACGCAAGAAGCCCTCTTTATCTGCATCCAGAATTGCCACCAGAGAAACTTCCGGTATATCAAGACCTTCACGCAGCAAGTTAATTCCAACCAACACATCACACTCTTTCTTCCGCAATGCCTGAATAATTGCCATACGTTCAAGAGCATCAATGTCAGAATGCAGATAGCGGGTAGTAACTCCCATACTCTTAAAGTATTCCGTTAAGTCTTCCGCCATACGTTTCGTAAGCGTCGTCACGAGCACTCGTTCATTCTTAGCTATACGCGCCTTACATTCTCCGAGCAGGTCATCCATCTGCCCTTTTGTAGGACGGACTTCCAATTGCGGATCAACAAGCCCTGTAGGACGAATAATCTGTTCTACGACAAGTCCCTGAGTACGTTCCAACTCCCATTTGCCCGGTGTAGCAGATACATATACGGTCTGCCCGATTCGTTCCAAAAACTCGCTAAACTCAAGCGGGCGGTTATCCAAAGCAGAAGGCAGGCGGAAACCAAAATCAACAAGAGTGCTTTTACGGGAACGGTCTCCCTTATACATAGCACCAACCTGCGACACAGTTATATGGCTCTCATCTATGAACAACAGAAAATCGTCGGGAAAGTAATCAAGCAAACATGCTGGAGGGTCGCCCTCTTTACGGCAATCAAGGTGGCGCGAGTAGTTTTCAATCCCTGTACAGTACCCCATCTCTTCTATCATTTCGAGATCAAGCATAGTCCGTTGTTCAAGGCGCTGCGCTTCCACCAGCTTATTACCTGCATTAAACTCTGCAAGGCGCACTTGCAGTTCATCTCGAATATCTGAAACCGCACGTTTCAAGTTGTCTTTATCAGATACGTAGTGACTGGCAGGGTAAATGACGGTTTTACCCACACTTCCGAGAATATTCCCCGTAATAGGGTCAATCTCATGCATGGCGTCAATATCGTCACCAAAAAATTCTATACGTAGCGCTTTTTCATGATGATATGCAGGAATAATTTCCAGCACATCACCACGCACTCTAAATGTTCCACGGTGAAAGTCGTAGTCGTTACGTTCGTACTGTACTTCCACGAGTCTGGAAATAATCTCGTCCATAGACAATGCCTGCCCGACCTCTACAGGGATGACAAGCTTTGCATAGTACTCTGGAGAACCAAGACCGTAGATACAGGAAACAGAGGCAATAATGATAACATCACGGCGTGTCAGCAGCGCATGTGTCGCTGCGTGCCGCAGTTTATCAATGTTATCGTTAATGGATGAGTCTTTTTCTATGTAAGTATCGGATGAAGGCACATAGGCTTCCGGCTGATAGTAGTCATAGTAGCTGACAAAATATTCAACCGCATTGTGGGGAAACAGTTCTTTAAACTCATTGTAGAGCTGTGCAGCAAGTGTCTTGTTCGGCGCAAGAATAAGAGCAGGACGCTGCGCACGGGCAATAGTATGGGCAACAGAAAAGGTTTTACCGGAGCCTGTAACCCCCAGCAGAATCTGATCCTGCACTCCCTGCTCCAAATTTGTTACCAGCTCTTCAATGGCCTGCGGCTGATCCCCTTGTGGAGTAAACGATGTCTCCAACTTAAACAGTGTATCCTGCATTACGTCCTCGTAGGCTTCCTTCAACTTCAACGTTACAATGTTACCCTTCTCAGTCCGGCAATTTCCAACCATCAAGAACAAAAGAAGTTGTGCAAAAATTAATCACTCTGTTGCGACACCGTCAACAATCAAATACCATACAACTACATAAAGAAACACACTTTTCGTGGAGGGAGCCATATGCTAAAAAAAATTCTGCCTGCTCTCGGTACCGAACCTATCGACCGTATTCATACAATTTCCATCATCATACGTAGCTTTAAAGGACGCAAAAACGTTGAGGCGCACCTTTTCCGCTCAGATGTTCCTGAAAGCGAATTGCCAAGCACAATCCTTCACCAGCGCATTGATACTGACACAGAAAAATATGCACTTGAGCCTCATCTGACAGGCACTCTTGAGGACACACAGCGCATGGTTCTAGAGAGCTTTACGGAAAAAGAAAGAGACACTATTCTCCGCTACCTTGAGCAGCGATACCACACGAGGCTAAAATCAGTTTCTACTGCGCCGCTAACCTTCCCCGTTCCACAAGGAACCATTCCCCTTGCATCCATACCGGAGGGTAAAAGCATTGGATTCATCAGGTTCCATGCAGTACCGAACTATCCTCTCGATTTTAATTTTTCCGGCTTCTATGACCTCGAACTACACGAACCGAACATGATCTAACGTGACGAACCTACAGCGGAAAGAACTCGTCAGGAAACGTCCATTGCCCTTGAATAGTCGGGGCGTCCAATGCTCCATGCAAGCGTGTCAAAAATTCATCGCGGGAAATTGCAACAGCACCGAAACGCTCAAGGTTATCTGTCACCTGCTGGCAATCTATCATCTCAAACCCCGCCGCAACCAGTAGTCTGGCAAGCCATACAAGAGCCACTTTGGATGCGTCTGATTCTTTGAAAAACATAGATTCACCATAAAAAACCTTACCTAAAGAAACACCATATAGACCACCGACCAACTCATCGTCCCGCCATGTTTCAATAGAATGCGCCAGTCCTGCTTCATTCAATGCACAGTAGGCTTCAATCATTTCTTCCACAATCCATGTCCCCTCTTCATCGGGACGTTGCGATGTGGCGCAGTTACGCATGACCTGTTCAAAAGCGGTATCGATCTTAATAGTGAACTTTCGGGAGTTAATCACACGTCGCAAGCTACGTGGGATGTGCAGGTTTTTCGGAAAGAGAACAAAACGAGGATCCGGTGACCACCAGAGAATAGGAGAATCGTCATCGTACCACGGAAAAATACCATTGGCATATCCATTAACAAGACGCTCCATGCTCAAATCGCCACCCACAGCAAGAAGGCCTTCCGCATCTGCCAGAGCAGGGTTTGGGAAGGCTACATCATCATCGGAAAGTAAATACACTGTCATAATTTTATATAGGGAGTGTGCAGTCCAGCATCTGTTATAATATTGCAGCTAGGTTATACCGTCATCCGGCACAGCTATACTAAAAAATTACAACGCATACTTCGCTGGCAAAGAAACGTCAGTGAGGGAGCACACAATGTACTCCCTCACGTAACGACTAAGATTTTTTCTTTTTTGTACTCAATGGTAAGAATGTCATGGCCAGACCAAGATCATCTGCATCCTGAGGTGCTTTTGCTTCTTTTACGTCAACTGTGGCAATGCCACCCTTCTGTAATTCGCCAAATAGCACTTCATGCGCGATAGCATCTTCAAGTCCTGACCTGATAACCCTGCGCATAGGGCGGGCACCAAAGGCATCATCATATCCTTTAGCGGCAAGACGCTTACGAGCAGCTTCTGTCAATTCAATCTGCACCCGTTTAGCCTTCAACATGCCCTCAAGTTCCAACACGAACTTATCAACGATGCGTTCCATTATTTCCTCAGGGAGTCCGTGGAACGGCACCATAGCATCCAGACGGTTTCTGAATTCAGGGCTGAATGTACGTTCTACAGCTTTTAAACCACGCTGTGCTACATCAACCTTGCCCTGTGTTCCAAAGCCGATTGACTTAACAGCCATCTCCCGAGCACCGGCGTTGGATGTCATAATGAGGATAATGTTCCGGAAATCTGCTTTACGACCGGAGTTATCCGTCAACGTCGCATAGTCCATCACCTGCAGAAGAATATTGAAGATATCAGGATGCGCTTTTTCAATCTCATCAAGCAGCACAACCGCATGCGGATGTTTACGAACAGCATCAGTCAACTGTCCACCCTGATCAAAGCCCACGTAGCCCGGAGGCGCTCCGATCAAGCGTGAAACTGCATGCTTTTCCATATACTCACTCATGTCGTATCTAAGGAACTGCACACCGAGTTGGCTTGCGAGCTGACGGGCAAGTTCTGTTTTGCCGACGCCGGTAGGCCCATAGAAAAGGAAAGAACCAGTTGGGCGATCATCTCTGCCAAGACCGGCACGGCTACGGAGAATAGCCTTACCGACAATCTCAACAGCTTTATCCTGCCCGAACACTTGCGCTTTCAGATCATCGACAAGACCGGACAATTTTTGCTTGTCACCAGTGGATACACGCTGTTCTGGAATACGAGCCATTTTTGCCACAACCCGTTCGATGTCGTTGGCTGTAATCGTATTACTCTTACGATGTGTTCCATGCAGACGATATGCAGCCCCAGCCTCATCAATCACATCAATGGCTTTGTCTGGAAGAAAACGCTCCGTAATATAGCGCGCAGAAAGTTCAACCGCTGCTTTAATTGCAGGCTGACTATAACGTACACCATGGTGCTCTTCATAGTATGGCTTCAACCCTTTCAGGATATCCATACACTCCTGATTGGTAGGTTCCGGCACATCAATTTTCTGGAATCTACGTGAAAGAGCACGGTCTTTTTCAAAATGGTTCTTGTACTCTTCATACGTTGTGGAACCAATACACTTAATTCCACCACTAGCAAGAACAGGTTTTAAAATATTTGAGGCATCCATAGAGCCGCCTGTGGTTGCTCCAGCCCCGACGATGGTGTGAATTTCATCAATAAAGAGAATTCCACCTTCAACTTTTTTAAGATCTTGAATGACACCTTTAAGACGGGATTCAAAATCACCGCGGTATTTGGTGCCAGCAAGAAGAGAGCCCATATCAAGCGCATAAATATGTGCGTCATGGAAGCTTTCAGGAACATTACCGTCCACAATGCGCACAGCAAGCCCTTCAGCCAGTGCAGTCTTACCTACACCAGGCTCACCCACAAATAACGGGTTATTTTTACGACGGCGTGCGAGCACCTGAATAGTTCGTTCAAGCTCCGCCTTTCTGCCGATAAGCGGATCAATTTCACCTTGCTTTGCCTTTTCTGTGAGGTTTACACAAAATTCTTTAAGCGAATCTGTACGGGATTCATTTGCGCTTTCATCCCCCATTGCTGCCCATTCGTTTCCGTCCATCTCATGTGAGACAACTTCCAGAATATCCAGTCTGGTAACTTCCATATGGCGCAGGAAGTAGAGAGCGTATGAATCTTCCTCTTCAAAAATTGCGGCAAGCACATCACCGATTTCAACAACCTCACGCCCCGAAGACTGCATCTGCATAGCAGCACGCTGCAATACTCGCTGCACACTTATGGTACGGATAATCTCCGTAGGCACATCTTCCGGCAACGGCTCAAGGTGTGATGAAAAAAACACTTCCACACGGTTAAGCAATGCCTGCACATCTGCACCGGCCTGCTCCAATATAAAGTACCCCTGATCTTCCTGTGCTATTCCATAGAGAAGGTGCTCAAGGGTTAAAAATTCGTGATTGCGCTCCTGTACTTCATGAACCGCATTGGCAATAGCCTGTTCTAAATGCATACTCAGCATATTATACCTCCTCCATTGTACATTTTAGAGGATATCCGGCTTCTTTGGCCCGTGCCCGGACTACTGCAATCTTAGTCTCTGCAACTTCCGCGGTATACACACCGCATTCTCCGGTTCCTTTTTCATGGATACTCAGCATAATCTGTGTAGCCTGCTGTGTTGTTTTCCGGAAAACTTCAACAAGAATCAAAATGACAAAATCCATTGTGGTATAGTCATCATTATGCATAAGCACTCGAAATTTGCGAGGCTCTTTCAACTCATCTTCAAGCAGAATATCAGAATCAAAATCAGGTCTGTGGTGTTCAGCCATAATGAATCCATTACATGTAATAGTATTGTTAATGCCGGTTTAGAATAATGGCAATATGCGTTCAAAACCATTATCCCCTGCTAAACTAAAGTGAGTTCAACAGTCTTTGACATTCTTCTTCAGTAAAATAAAAACTATCCTGAGGGGCAAGGTTGTTTTGATCACGATATGCCCTGTGTAACTCGTGATAGGTTGCAGTAGAAGAGTTTTCCATAGGCAAAGCAAGCTTCTGCGCAACCGAAAAAATAGCGTCCCGCGCTCCCTCCAGCTCCACAACTGTGTCGAATGAAAGTTCATCAAGGCAAATTTCTACGCCATCAAGCACCCACTCTTCACGCATCTTATCATACCGGAAAGCACCGTCGTAACCAAGCCCTTCGAGAATACCACAGGTTCCTTCAAAGCTCTCAACTTTTGTTTCGCGTTCGTCGTATATTTTTACATCCTCAGGAATGTCACCTTTTGGCGGAAGTTTCAATGTAAGAACAGTCTCATTTCTATCTTTCCATTGTTTCGTCCGCAAACGCAGTAACTCTCCTGCTGCTTTCATTTCCCGATCAGGAGAATCAAAAACGATATTACGTTCAAGATGTCTTCCTTTACATACGCCACCGAGAACTGATAGTTTCTCGCGCAGCAATGCATGATTTACTTGTATAAATTTCAGTTCAATTTCGAACGCCATGTAATACTTCCGGTTTTTTTGTTATCATAACCTAAGGAAACTGTATGACAAAAATCATTCTGCTATTTTGCGCCGGAGGACTGGGCAGTTTAAGCCGCTATCTCCTTGCTGGAATATTTCAGCGTGCCATAAACGTAACTTTTCCTATCGGTACCTATCTTGTAAATATAATCGGTTGTTTTCTGTTCGGGTTAATCTGGGCCTACGCTGAAGACAGGCTTTTTTTTACAGCCGAAGCCCGTACCATTATCCTGACAGGATTTATGGGGGCTTTTACCACGTTCTCTACCTTCATATTTGAATCCTCAGCATTACTTGATTCCGCACAATGGCCGTACTTCATCATGAATGTCGTAGGTCAGATTATCACCGGAGTTATTTTGCTCAAACTCGGCCTTACCCTTGGCAGAATTCTCTAGGAGAAACTATGCATCACTTGCAAGGCACAGTACTACGCCTCAGTATTTACATCAGTGAAAAAGATCGGTTTGAAGGGCAAAGCCTGTACGAAGTTATTATGGAACAGGCAAAAAGCGAAGACTTGGCTGGCGTCTCTGTATTCCGTGGATTATATAGCTACGGGCGTGACAAAAAAATACACTCTGCCGGTATACTACGTATCTCCGAAGACCTCCCCCTCCTTATACAAATTATCGACACAAAAGAGAACATTCAAAGGTTTATTCCGAAATTAGAGCAATTCGCTAAAGAGGCGCTCATCCTGCAAGAAGAGGTCACGGTCGTTTCCCCTTCATAATTATGCATAAAAAAAGCTCAAAGACAGCATGACAGCATGTCTTTGAGCTTTTTTAATTTAAATAGCTACTGGAAACTACAAGATAGCTTCTTTAATTGCTTCGATGCCTGTTTTCTCAACAAACTTAGAAATACGTACACGTTTCGCTGAATTTTCGCGGTAGTAATCAAGGAACTTTTCAACAAGAGCCATTGCTTCTTCTTGAGTAAGGTCTTTTGCAATAGTATCACCGATACGTGGACGAGGACCGGAGTTACCACCTACAATAACTTCCCACCCTTTTTTGGTGCCGATAAGACCAATATCGCGCACACGGCTTTCGCCACAGCACATTGGACAACCGGAGACACCGAACTTAACTTTTGCAGGGAACGGCTTGCCGTACATGGCTTCTTCGATTTCGAGACCGAAACCAAGAGAGTCCTGTACGCCGAGCTTACAGACTGCGGTACCCGGGCATGCCTGAACGTAGTGTACACAAAGTTCTGTAGCACGGCCGACTTTCCACTTAAGCTCTTCCCAAATAGGTTCAACCTGCTCTTCTTTCATGCCTACGAGAGCCATGCGCTGACCTGAAGTAATTTTGATAATAGGTACTTCATACTTACGACAGACGTATGCGATAGTTTCCAGAACATCTGGAGTCAGCATACCTGCCGGAGTACGAGGAACGATTGCGTAGGTCTGTTTGTCGCGCTGTAAAATTGCACCATCTGGAGTAGTCATATTACACCCTTCTTAATAGTTATTTTTATTATAATATGATTATAAGCGTGCTTTTAAAGAACTTTTTAGTTCTTTTTGCTGTGATGCGGTCTTTTACACTACACAGCTTCAGCTGTCTACGCTTAATAGGAATTACACTTG
>NZ_JXMS01000033.1 GCF_001672295.1 Halodesulfovibrio spirochaetisodalis
ATGCAGGGGGCTTATATATGAAGTAGATGTGCTGAATGTTATCGTAGCGAACAGATAGCTGAGAATCCCAGTGTGCGTTTTAGACAACTGCAAGTCGTTGCGTAGTGTGTTGACCCGTGTCAGGCACTAGAGAGAGGAGCTTTCCTGCGCCAGTTCTCGTTTGCTTGCCTCCCAGCCAATGAGTGCTTTCTTGCGAGTCGAACCCCATCGGTATTTTTTTATGGCACCTGTGCTGGTTATCGCACGATGACATGGGATTAGGTACCCGACAGGATTGACGGCGATCGCATTCCCCACAGCTCTGGATGCTTTGGGGGTTCCGAGCAACGTTGCAATGTCCTTATATGTCGCAAGGTGTCCTGCCGGAATGGTGAGCAGGGCTCGCCATACATTGATTTGAAAATTCGTTCCCTTGAGGAGCAGTGTTAATTTTTTTCCTGTGCTTCCTTGCGGGTAAAAGATACTACGCATGATCGGTGCAATAGCATCAGAACTCCTTACAAAGCATGCTCCAGGCCAGGTGCTTTTCAGTTCGGCAAATTGGTGATCTTGCGACTGCCCTACAAATCCCAGATAGCAAATTCCGCGTGTAGTTGTTGCAAGCAGGCATTCTCCAAAGGGTGAAGAAGCAAAGTCGTAGGTGATGGTCAGCTCTTTTCCACGCTGTTTGTATTCACCGGGTGTCATTCCTTCAAAATTAACAAACAGATCATGAAGACGCCCAGGCCCGGAAAGTCCTGCAGAGTGTGCTGCATCAAGTATGGATTGTTGTTCTGCCAGCCGTTCTTTTGTGTACTCAACAGTAATAAAATGAAGAAACTGTATTGGGCTGACACCTACCCATTCTTTGAAAAGGCGTGCAAAATGATGCTTGCTCAAATGCACATGCGCAGCAATGTCATCAAGGCCTGGTTGTTCCTGCGCATGTTCTTCAATGTAATGAATTGCGGCCTCAATGCGCCTGTACACGATGTTGTGCTGTTCAATTCTAGCCATTAGCTCGCCTTTATTTTTTGTTGTAATACTGTGCCAATATATAGTGGGGTTTGTTTAATAGCCACCCGAATATTGCTATAGCACTTCAATAAAACGTACCGGTACAAAAAATAAATAAGAAAAGCAGTATGTTTGCATGTGAACAAAGTTTAACTGTTAGAAATGTAATGCAATTTCTATGTAGGCATGTTCGTTGTGTATAAAGAAAATGTATAATTATGCTGTTTTTCTGATCTAATTTATGGAAATAGATATTGAATAGTGCTAATCGTCCGAAGAGAAGTTTGCGTAGTATTGTGTGATAACACAGTCAACTGCGCTATGCGTTAATTTTAGCTGACAGAAAAAGAATGCCGGAAGTAATGCATGCGTTGCATTACATGCTTTTATGTCGCTGATATTGGGAAGGAGTGGAACGATGGGAAAATGTTCCCTGAAGATGCAACTTGTTTTGATTGCCGCAAGTGCATTGCTGTCATTCGGTGTCGGATATGGTTTTCTGTATGCAGGATCAAACGGTGTAACCGTCCCGGTTGCAAGTGTTAATACCGCGCTTTTAATAACTGTCGGTTTATTTACTATCCTTGTGTTACCGTTAGTCTTTATTGCGTTGGCTACGTTCCGTACAGCCGCTAACGTATTGCATGAAAAATGTAAAAGAGTCTGCAACAGTGACTATACAGTGTCTTTTTCTGCTTCAACTGCAAGTGATATCGCCAGTATTGAAAAAGATATTGAATCGCTGTTTAACTGTATGAAAGACCGGTTAGGTTTTGCTCATGGTGTCCTGACAGGAATAGATACTCCGTTTGTCGTTGTAGATACAAATGAAGTTCTTACGTACACCAACGAATCGTTACTGACGATTTTGGAGCAGGATGGAAATCCGGAAGATTACTACGGGCAGAATGTAGCGCACTTTTTTTATGGTGACGCATCCAGAAGGACAGTTCTTGCAGATAGCCTTGAAACACATGTAGTAACCAAGCGTGAGGTTGTGTTGACCGGCCGGAAAGGCGGACAACGCAAAATCTACATTCATGCTTCTCCGTTATTCGACCTGACAGGCGAACTTATGGGTGCGCTCTGTATTTATCAGGACTTGACTGCGTTACGACAGCGTGAAGAAGAAATTTTATCGAAAAATGAGCAAATTGCCTCAGCTGCACGCGAATCCGAGGAAGTTTCAACAAATGTTGCGCGGGTTGCTTCTGAGATTGCAGTCCAGATGGAGGAAACCAATGCCGCTGTATCTCGCCAAAATGAACGCGCATTGGAAGCAGCCACAGCAATGGAGCAGATGAACTCTGCAGTGACAGAAGTGGCTCAGAATGCATCTAATGCTGCAGAACAGGCTAACTCTGCACGTACTGAAGCCGAACACGGCTCAAAGGTTGTCGGGGAAGCAATTACTGCAATAGACAATGTTGCTCGCTTGTCTAGACAAGTACATGAGGACATGGCGTCGCTTGGACATCAGGCAGAAGGCATTGGTGAAATTATGAATGTCATCACAGACATTGCTGACCAGACAAACTTGCTAGCATTGAACGCTGCAATTGAGGCTGCACGGGCAGGTGAAGCAGGACGCGGATTTGCTGTGGTTGCAGATGAAGTGCGTAAGCTTGCCGAGAAGACCATGCAGGCCACAAAAGAAGTTGGTGATGCCATTACTGCGATTCAAGATGGGGCAAAGCGTAACATACTGAGTGTGGAGGAAGCCGCAAAGGCTGTTGCACGTTCCCGCGAACTTTCCGGAGCATCAGGTGAGGTGCTGACACGCATTGTGACCTTGGTAAATGATTCGACAGATCAGGTTCAAGCCATTGCGACTGCGGCGGATGAGCAAGCTGCCACAAGCGATCATATCAACAAGTCTGTGGACGATGTTCGCGTCATTTCCGAACAGTCTGCTGGGGTGATTGTATCAGCTTCCAAAGGTGTCCGTGAGTTGTCTGTTATGGCAGGTCAGCTACAGGAAATTATTCAGAAAATTGATTCATAATTTATTTCAAAAATAATAAAATTTCGGGGTGGAGAATCAGATTCTCCACCCCGTTTTTTTTAGCAATTGGATGATGCGACTTTTTTTTGTTCAGGAATATCAATGTAAATACAGTTACGTCCTGAATCTTTGCTTAAATACAGCTGTTTATCAGCTCGGGAAAGAACAGTGGAACTGGGTTCATGCGAACGGGCAATAGCGCCGCCGAATGAGGCCGTCACAGAAATTTTCTGGTTCTCGTGCATGAGCCAGGAGTTTTGAATAAGCAGGCGTAAGCGTTCTGCAAGAACAGATAAGGTTGAAAACGTTGTATTAGGAATAAATATGACAAATTCCTCACCGCCCCATCTGCATAATACATCAAGAAAACGTAATGACTTACTCATGTTTTGGGCAACCATACGCAGTACGTTGTCTCCGGCATGGTGTCCGTAGGTGTCATTAACTAATTTAAAATCATCAATATCAATAAAAAGAATGCCGAATGGCGCGTGATTCTGCTCCATGGCAAAGTCGAGATTGCGCATGGTGATTTCAGCATACCGCCGGTTGCCGATGCCGGTAAGCTTATCTGTCAGAACTTCCTTCCTCAGTACTTCCATTTCACGGCGGACATTCAGTGATTCGTTGTTTTCCGAAAAAATCTCAACGGCTCCGGCAATATTGCCGTCCGGTCCAATCATTGGATATGCTTGCACATTGATAGGAATTTTGTGGCCGAGCTTATGATGCATAAACAGGTTTTCCTGTCGTTCCTTTCCGTCCTTCAGTGTGGCAGAAAGCGGACAACCGTTATTGCATAGAACGCACCCGTCTTCAGTTTCATGTCTGAGAAGTTTTTCTGAACAAACATTGCCGACTACTTCTTCGGCGGTGTAGCCGCTGAGTCTTTCTGCAGATTTATTCCAGTAGGTTATGTTTTTATTTGTATCAACAAAATAGACGCCGTCTGTGATTGCATCCAGCAGCGTTTGATAAAACCGTTGATCCATGAATTCGTCCCCCGAAAAGAGTAAAGCATAGCAACAGGTCCCCCCCTGTAATTGGAACGTCTCACTATGTAGATCAAGGCACAAAACGTTTCCGTAAGAACGGATGTATAGTAAAAAAATGTGGGTACGCGTTAGAGTATATGTTTTGCGCAAAAATGATATGCATGTGTACACTGTTTGTGACGTAAAAACAACTGCTTGAGAAGTTTTTTGCAAAGGCTATTTTTTACCGTTCTATTCAATAAAATTGAGTGCTGTAGATACAAATACGATGTTTTACCGGCTAGTTTTTGTTGTAGTAATGGTAATTATTTCTTTTATTTTTTCAAGAACAGGGTGTTATGGTTCGAGAACTATATAGGGACTGAAGTTTTAAGCGGTTGTCTACTGATACAGTAGAGTTATTATCTGGTGCATCACCCTGTAATGCATGATACCGTGCGTTCAAATATAGTTAGGACGTATGGTATGAATCTTCTTCATGTTCTCATTTTCTGTTTGTCATTCAGTTTCAGCTTTATCTTTGCCCTTGGGGGTATCGGCTCAGCCGCAGCCATCATTCCTGTGCTTACGTGGGTTGGGGTTCCGTTCAGCATTGCACGCCCTACAGGATTATTCATCAACACGTTGAGTATGGGGGGAGCAACCTATTCAAATATCAAAGGCAGACGACTGGATGTAAAGCTAGGGCTTCCAGTAATTCTTACATCACTTGTAATGGCGCCGATTGGAGCATGGAGCGGGCATTTTTTACCAATACAGTATCTGATGAGCGCGCTTGTGGTGTTTTTACTGTTTGCATCATGCATGATGCTGTTCTTTAAAGGCAAGCAGGGAGAGATTGTTTACCGGGAAGACCACCCTTTTGCAGGGCCGGCACTTGTCGGCGTTCTGGCAGGATTTTTTTCTGGGTTGCTTGGAGTTGGTGGCGGTGGATTGATTTCTCCGCTGCTTATTATGCAAGGGTTCAATCCTAAGAAGATTGCCGCAATCACGGCTTTTGCCGTACCTTTTTCGTCAGCTGCAGGGTTTGTAACCTATGCTCTGATGGGATCAGTCGCATGGGACATCTGGCTTGTTGCTGGAATAGCAGCGTGCTGTGGAGGTTATCTAGGAACATCTGTTATGCATAAACGGATGCAGCCTGCTGCTGTTAAAAAGTTTTTGGGGTGTATTCTCTTTTTCGTAGCAATGCGCATTTTTCTGGATATGGTTTTTAGCTGAAACGAAACTCCGTTTTCAATAGTATTTTAGTAGCACAAAAAAAGAGACCGCATATGTCGGTCTCTTTTTTTAGCGATCTGTCCCCATATTTTCATGAGGCGATTATTTGGGGAGTACAAAAAGTGTGTGCCTTCCCTTGGTGAAAGGAAGGCACACGAATGAAGAGCGTTCTATTTCTAAAAATTTATTAGAAGGTACCTGCATGGATGGTGGTGCATGAAATAACCTGCGGAATAGTTATTTTGGTACCAGAACAAATTGATTGCTCAATCAATATGAGTGTTTTTTAAATATTCTAAGGTGCTGTGTCAATGGAAAAAAGAAGAAGAGATATGCAAAATTCCATTTTGCGTGTGCTTTTATTGAAATATCTCAATATATCATGCTGTTGTGGTGTGAGGAATGTTTGTGTTTGGGGCTTGGTGAAGATGGAGAGCTAAAAAGCACATGTATAAAATTTGAAAAAAAACTGCACTAAATTCTGTAAGACAGGCCTAGTGTTCGTAAATTAAATTTACAGTCATGGAACCGTTATTTTGGTGCTTGTTTTTTGATGAAAATTGCAAGCATGGAAGAAGTTGCAAAGTAAATTGTAGTTTTTTCAAATAGTAAATTTGTTCTAGAGAGTAAGAATATATGCAAAGACAGGCTGCTTATGTTGTGATGTGTTGGGTGCAAAAAATGGTCATACTCTGTGAATTAGCGAGCAGTCACATTTGAATTTTAGCGCAATGCTGTCTCAAGAAGGTGGGTAACTTTTATTTGCAAATGTGTAGCCGGACTTTGCTAATGAGCATCATCATGATAGTTAATCCGGTTGATTGCTCAACCAAACCGGTTGGCATCTACTCTGGGCCCTTATGCAGGATGTTGCCGTGCCTGTAAAAAGGGTGGTGGACTGTCATACTGCCTGAGCTCTGGTACAGCCAGGCAGTATGACAGAGAGTTAGACACATGTAGGTAGCGTTCCGTTGGCCTGGTCTCTACCTACACATACCTGAACTAGGACTTGTGATGGAATACTTGTCTTTTTTATTGGCGCTTGCGCCAATTGCGTGGCTTATCTTTTCGCTTGTTGTTCTCAAGCTCCCAGCACATAAAACTTGTACTGCAACCTTAGTTGCAACTATTGCAATTGCTGTATTCGGTGAATGGCACATGCCTGCATTCGATGCTGCCACAGCTGCGGCTGAAGGCGGTGCGTTGGCACTGTGGCCTATTATGATCGTTATTATTGCTGCGGTGTTTACCTACAACCTGTCTACCAAGACAGGCAGCATGAACGTTATCACCAAAATGCTTTCAGGCATTACAACTGACCGCCGTTTGCTCGTGCTTATTGTTGCATGGGGCTTTGGCGGTTTTCTTGAAGGCGTGGCCGGTTACGGTACAGCAGTAGCTATTCCGGCAAGTATCCTTGCAGCAATGGGCTTTGCTCCGATGCACGCAGCTGTAATCTGTCTCGTTGCTAACACTGTTCCGACTGCTTTCGGCGCAATCGGCATTCCGATTTCCACAATGGCAAGTGTTACCGGTATTCCTGTTGAAGTAGTAAGCTATCTTACTGCATTCCAGCTTACCGTATTTATTGTGCTTATTACCTTCCTTGTTGTTGCCCTTGTTGACGGGGTCAAAGGATTGAAAGGCGTAATAGGCGCTTGCATTGTTTCCGGCTTTAGTTTTGCCCTTCCGCAGCTGTATGTTGCCAAATTTATGGGTGCAGAACTCCCGTGTCTTGTTGGGAGTATCTGTAGTATGGCGGCAACCATAGCATACACCCGTATGGCACATCGCAGCACCGCAGCCGAAGCGGAAGATGCACTTACTGCAAAGAGCAAATTCCTTGCGTGGGTTCCTTACATTCTTATTCTCACGCTGATTGTTCTTTGCAGTAATCTTTTTCCTGCAATCAAAGACGCAGCAGGCTCTATCAAGTCTGTAGTCACCATCTACGGGGACAAACCATTTACCATTAAATGGATTGCCACACCGGGTGTTCTTATCATTATCGCCACCTATCTGGGCGGTATGATTCAAGGCGTCTCTGTTGCCGAAATTACTAAAGTTCTGGCCAGTACTGCAAAGCAGCTCACCAAATCTGCAATTACAGTAGTGGCCATCGTCGCGCTTGCGAAGGTAATGTCCTACAGTGGTATGATTAATACCATTGCTCTGGTCATTGCCGAGCTTACCGGCTCCTTCTACCCGTTCATCTCTCCAATGGTGGGTGCGCTTGGTACCTTTGTTACAGGATCCGATACATCTTCAAATGTGCTCTTCGGGCAATTGCAGATGCAGGTAGCAGCAAAGATCGGTGTCGATCAGGCGTGGCTGGTATCAGCTTCCGCAGCTGGTGCTACAGCCGGTAAAATGATCTCACCACAATCTATTGCCATTGCAACAGCAGCAACCGGTATTACCGGTAGTGAAGGTCGTATTATGAATAAGACCATCGTTGTGTGCTGCGGCTATGTGCTTATCCTCGGTACGCTTGTGTACGGGCTTATCCCGTACTTACACGTAATCTACTAGATCATTCGCAATGCGGCGGAGGCGTGTATGCGCCTCCCTCGCATTGAAATAATCCTGTCTGCTACGTTTACAGCAATGCTTGGCTGGTTTTTCGTGTGCGCTACAGTGCCTGTTCTGCAAAACCGAACTTGGAAAGTTGGTCGCACAGCACTTGCCGTGCAAGATACAAAACACCGAGCATCAGTAATCCGGAAATGAAAGCGTTTTCACGGAAAACGAAAGAAACAGCAAAACATATGGCTGTTACTGCAAGCTGAGCCTGAGCAAATTTTTCTGGAACTTTATTATGGGATACAAGCAGCCATTGCGGCTTGGTGCCATATAAAAAGAGAGAGACCAGAAAAACTACACCAAGAATTCCAGCAGCTTTTAAATCCGCAAGCAAAACCGGAAATCCAGCGGTGCCTCCGCTGAGTAATGCAGCACTCAGTAAAATATACATATCTATCCCGATAATAACGGGATCAGGTGTAACCTGTTTTTTTACTAAAATTGCAAGGGTAACCAGAGCAGTAGCTGCTGCCGCGTAAAACGGCATCATCCAGCTGTCCGGCTGGGAAACATCAACATACCGGAACGATAAAGCAAATATCTGAAGCGGCAGTAACTCGAGTAGAATCTGTAACCAGCGGTTCATAGTGATTCCCCTTGGTACTGTGTGCCGGAACGTCTGCCGTAACAAGAAACCAGTGTCTTTACCGGAGACGTGCAAGCACGTTATGTACAATGCTGAGAATTACTATTGCAGATTATTTTTTTTGTTATCAAGTCCTAATTGTTAATTGTGCTTTCAAACAGTTTCGAGAGCGATTCCTTAAGCAATCGCATCTATTCTAAAATGTTAAACAAAATTACATTTTGTATTTTCTTTGAGTGAAGAAAGAAAAATGCAAAAAATACGCTCTAGTAAGGGCGTAAGTGTTCACTCTCTGGAGTTGTTTCTCCGGAGATTTTTTATGTATTCACCTGAATTTTGAGATGGTACGTTTTGTCATACAACAGAAGGCCCTGATATACAGGGCCTTACGTGTATGAAGGAGGAGAGACGGCAGACCGTCAGGTGGAGATGTGGGTCTGCCGCGTTAAGTAAGCGCTGTCTTACTTAATGTATTGGGCAAACTGCAAAACATTTGCGCCTACAGCATGTGCTTTGATGGAAAAAGCAGTGAAGAGAATAGCTGCAGTGAGCAAAGTTGCGAGTTTTGCAGAGCCGGTATTGATTTTGGAGTCGTCAACGTTGAAAAACAGATTCATGGCAGTCCCTTTTGTTCCGCAAAAGAGTGTTACGAAAATTGTTTTTGATTGAGCAAACAAACAATATCAAAAACGCTAACCATGTAAAGCGGTAAAATGCTCTTTTTCGATTTTTTTACGAAATGATGATTTGTCACCTTCATATTGCTATGTAGATGAAGAGTAGGGTTCTTTTGAAATGCCTGCATAGCGTTTGCTTTATTTGTTTTTGTTTATTTTTGCCGTGCGCGTTTTGGTGCTTCAAGAAATAAGTTTGTTGTGTCAAAAAATGAGAGTGCATAACTTTTTTATTAATAAGTATTTAAAAAATAGATAGTTATTTTTGCTTTACGAAAAGTTGTATGGTCACCATAACCGTTTTGCAAAGTATAGGTCAGATTGTTTTCTACAAAATAATGCAAAAGTGAATTGAATGATTCATGTTTGAAAAGCGAGCAGATACTTACCGGTCTGAGCCCTTTGTTTTTCAGTGTATCCTACTGCGCGTTAGGGTTTTGAAAAGTGAGATTGAAGCGTAAAATTATCGCTCGAGCTGTCAAATGGTGGGAAAAGTCTTGATATCAGAAAATCTAAGTTAAAAATGAATCGATTTGGATAAAAAGTAATTCAATAATGAATTGATATTGAGCGTTGAATCAGTGTTGGATTTAAAAAATGATTAAAAACAGCATGTTGTGAAGTCGCGTATAGTTGGCACATGCTATGCATAGGGCTGAGTGCTCCTAAAAGAGTGCCAAAACCTTAGGCATGGGTGTTGTACGGTGTCATGTCCGTATGGATACCCCTCTGCATGAGAATCTCATCGTTGCTTATTGGGCGGTATGTAACCTGTCCCCAAGATTTAGTTCTCCTGCCGGTAACGACGCTATGGTTAAAAGGTAAACTTGGGAACAGCTCCGGTTGTTCCCTTAATTTAGGAGAAGCTTACTATGAGTGGTAATTCAACGAATTCAGACGACACTTCGGCGTTAAAGAAATCTATTAAACCATCTCAGGCATGGGCTCTTGCGTTAGGAGCCATTCTTGGATGGGGTGCGTTTGTTCTGCCTGCACTGCGCTTTCTGCCCTCAGCAGGGCCTTTGGCAGCATGCATCGGATTTATGCTGGGTGGAGGAATGTTATTCTTTGTAGCCATCAGTTATGGAAACATGGTGAGCAAGTATCCTGTAGCAGGAGGCGCATTTACTTTTGCGTACATCGGCTTCGGACCGACTGCAGCATTTATATGCGGTTGGGCTCTCGTTCTCGGATACATCTGTATTATTGCGCTTAACGCAACTGCCCTCGCGTTATTATCGCGCTTCTTATTACCGGGTGTGTTCGAGGTCGGGTATTTATACACTATTGTAGGTTGGAAAGTATACGCGGGTGAATTGGCAATGCTTATTGCTATTCTTGCCGGTTGTGGCTTTTTAAACTACTGCGGTGCCGATCTTGTAGGCAAAATTCAAGTGTTCCTGGCATTTGCTTTAGTAGCCGGAGTGTTTGCTCTTTTCTCAGGTTCCTGCCTGATGGAAAGTGCATCAGTTTCAAACCTGTTTCCGCTGTATGCGGAAGATAAAGGGTTGATTGCCAGCATTATGGCAATCACAGCCATTGCTCCATGGTTGTATGTTGGGTTTGATACCATCCCGCAAGCAGCAGAAGAGTTTGATTTTCCACACAAGGATGCTCAGCGTCTGATGCTGTCGGCCATTGCATGGGGCGTGCTCTTGTACGCACTGGTGACAATTGCTGTGGCGGTGGTGATGCCGTATCAGGAATTGCTTCAGATGGATGTTCCGTGGGCAACCGGTACAGTGGCAAAAATGAGCCTTGGTAATGCAGGCAGTGTGATTTTGGCGATTGCTGTATCTGCTGCTATTTTTACCGGTATCAATGGCTTCTTTATTGCTTCTTCCCGTCTGCTGTTCAGCATGGGACGTGCAAAGGTGCTTCCTGCATGGTTTGCACAGATCCATCCGAAACATCAAACTCCGCATAATGCTATTGTTTTTGTGCTTGTTATCGCTATCTCTGCACCGTTCTTCGGTCGCGAAGTTCTTAACTGGGTTGTAGACATGTCTGCAATCGGAACAGTTGTAGCGTATCTCTATTCCTGCCTTGCAGCGTATAAATATATGGTTGCACACCCATTTGAAGAAGGCTCCAAGAAAGGTAAAATTAACGCAGCACTCGGTACATTAAGTTCCGTTATCTGCCTTTGCCTTTTGACCATTCCCGGTTCTCCGGGTGCAATCGGATCAGAGTCCTGGATGGCACTGTTAGTATGGTGTGCTCTTGGCGGCATCTTCTACAAGACTAAAATTGGTGAATTTACATCAATGAGCCGTAAGGAACAGACAGAACTTATTCTGGGTTGTTCTTCTCGTCCGGTTTTCTTTAAATAGTTATAGTACTGATACTTGCTGGCTCCATGTGCAAGGAGCTTATGGTGTAATACGCTCTTTGGTTGATACAGCGGCATGAATGTTATCTCATGCCGCTGTTTTTTTATGCTTGACTGGATTCAGTTTCTTCTTTCTCTTCACTATTGTTACTTTTTCAATTTTCAGCGCAATATTGTTCAATATCTTGAGCTTCATTTTCCGTACTCTCTCCAGATAATTCAATGGAGGGTGCTACGTGTCTGTTCTTATTTCCATGTTTATTTTTATATTAGTCGGTGCAATTTCACCTGGGCCGGTAAATATTATTGCAGCAAGCACCGGTGCGCGTGCGGGCTATAAAAAAGCCGCAGCCTATATTCTGGGTGCGACTGTTTCGTATACTCTGGTTGTCATAATCTGTGGTCTGAGTTTGAAAGAAGTTGCGCACATCTTGCCTGAAATAACTTGGCTTCTTAAGATTTTTGGTGGAGTATTTTTGTTGTATATGGCGTACAAGATCGCCAGTTCAAAAGGGTTTGATTCCACACAAGGCATTGATGCTCCGCTGCCCGGTTTCTGGGATGGTGCGCTGGTGCAAGTGCTTAATCCAAAAGCATGGCTTTTTGCCATGTCCGGTGTAAGCATATTCATAGCGGGAAAGGCTTCTGCGGAGCTGTATCTTATGTTTTTCTGCACCATGTCTTTTCTGGTGTGTTTTTCCGGCGTGTCTGCATGGGGAGCGCTGGGAAGCAGCATTTCCGGTTTGTTGTCGACACCGGAGCGGCAAGCGGCGTTCAATTACGCTATGGGAGGTCTGCTTGGTATGGCAGTGTTCTATATGTTGCTTGGATAACGGGAAAAAGATGAAAAAAGACAATACTGTTTCTTTGAATACATGCAGCTTACCGTTTGTGGAAATACGAACGGCTGTTGACTCTGCCGCCTGCTATCATGCTCATTCACATGATGAATTTTCATTTGGTGTGATTGATAAGGGAGCGGCCAAGTACATGAATCATCATGCAATGCACAGAATTCATGCCATGAATACGGTGATGATTAATCCGGGTGATGTTCATTCATGTAACCCGTATTCAGAAGAGTGGTCGTATCGTATGCTTTTTGTGGACGCAGAATGGATCGGGGAAATGCAGCGTGAAATATTTGATTCTTCACTTGTGGACTATCAATGTTTTTCAACAGCCTATGAAACAGGGAGGAAACGATATGCCGAGTTTTCTGGTCTGTATGCTGCCTTGATGCAAGATTCCAGTGCACTTGCCTGTGAAAGTGCCTTGGTGGAATTCGTTGCCAAATGTTTTACACAGGAGAGTAGCGAAGATGCAGCCAGTCGGAAGATGGCTGCACACCACGTCCAGAGGGTGCGTGAAAAGTTACTGGATCAGCTTTCGGAAAATCATTCGCTGCAAGAGCTGGCTACAGAAGCAGGGCTGAGCCGGTATCACCTTATACGTAAATTTAAAGCAATCTACGGGCTCACACCGCATGCTCTTCAGATTGACGAGCGCATAAAGCGCGCCAAAGAATTACTTAAGCAGGGGCAGGCTATTGCCGATGCTTCCAGCCAGCTTGGTTTCGCAGACCAAGCCCACTTCCAGCGTAATTTCAAAAAACGCCTAGCCATCACTCCTAAACAATACCAGTCATTTTTCCTCTAGTTCACTATATTGCCATGTAACTGACGTGATGAAACCGTTTCATTCGTGGCACAACAATAAAAAACGCAAAATAAAATAAACATAAATAAAAATAGAAAGTTACATGGTTTTCATCAATGTTTTGTAACTTTGCTGTGAATGCGACGAAAGCGTTTACATTAAAGCCGTATGGAAGCTGAAAAGTATTGCTCCTGTTGGCTTTAGGAGTAGTCTGCTGTTTTTGGGAACCTATTTGACAGTAAGACCGTTTACATTATTTTGTGTTGTCATAATTTTCAAAAATGCTCTATAAATTTCTCTAGGACTATTCTTTTCAAGCGACCTACGTCATGTATTAGTAGAAGTTCATTTGAGTTTGTGCAGTTAGCAATTTCAATGATGAAGAAGCTAGGTATGGCATAGGTACCGGGGAAGGCGTGTTCGCCCGCACGTTACTTCACTGATGGTACAAGCGAGTGCTGTTACATTCGACCCGGTTTAACGTAACCATTTAGCACAAGTAAAAGAACATTATGATTAAAATCGGTATTAACGGCTTTGGCCGTATCGGCCGCCTTGTTTTCAGGGCTGCCACACAGCGTGATGATATTGAAGTTGTCGGTATTAACGATCTCATTGATGTTGATTACATTGCGTACCTTCTGAAGTACGACTCTACACATGGACGCTTTAATGGCACCGTTGAAGTTGTGGACGGCCATCTTGTTGTTAATGGCAAGACAATCCGTGTTTCCTGCGAATGCTGCCCGGATAAACTTGCATGGGATGAGATTGGTGCTGAATATGTAGTGGAAGCTACCGGTTTCTTCCTTACTGATGAGTCTGCTCGCGGTCATATTCGTGCCGGTGCTAAAAAAGTTATTATGTCTGCTCCTTCCAAAGATGCGACCCCTATGTTTGTTATGGGAGTTAACCACAACGAATACGCAGGACAGGACATTGTTTCCAATGCTTCTTGTACTACCAACTGCCTTGCACCGCTTGCGCATGTTGTTCATAGCGAATTCGGCATTGTTGAAGGTCTGATGACAACCGTTCACGCAACCACTGCTACTCAGAAGACCGTTGACGGTCCTTCCTGCAAAGACTGGCGTGGCGGACGTGGTGCCGGACAGAACATTATCCCAAGCTCAACCGGTGCTGCAAAAGCGGTAGGTAAAGTTATTCCGTCACTCAACGGTAAGCTTACCGGTATGGCGTTCCGTGTTCCTACTCCGGATGTTTCCGTAGTTGACCTTACATGTCGTCTTGAAAAGCCTGCCACATACGAAGAAATTAAAGCTGCTATCAAAAAAGCTTCTGAAAATGAGCTTAAAGGCATTCTTGCATACACAGAAGATGCGGTTGTTTCTACCGACTTTGTTGGTGAATCCTGCACATCTATTTTTGACGCAGAAGCCGGTATTGCTCTTAATGATAATTTTGTTAAGCTTATCTCATGGTACGACAACGAATGGGGTTACTCCTGTAAAGTTCTCGACCTGCTTGCACACGTAGCTGCTAAGTAGTTCCATAATGAATCATACACAGCGGCTTGCCTTTTAACGGGTAAGCCGCTGTGGTTTCTGCTGGGCTCTTTATTACAAAATTTTCATATCCCACGAGGCATAGAACATGGACAAACTTTTTATTAACGATCTCAATTGTGAAGAGAAAACTGTAATTGTACGCGTAGATTTCAACGTGCCTCTTAAAGATGGTGCTGTTGATAATGATAAGCGCATCAGGGCAGCTCTTCCGACAATTACCCATTTGGTAGATGAGGGCGCAAAAGTTATTCTTATGTCTCACCTTGGACGTCCGAAAGGCCAGCGAATGGAAGCTCTCAGCCTCAAACCTGTTGCGGAACGTCTTGCAGAGCTTTTAGGAAAGCCTGTGGCTTTTGCGGATGACTGCGTTGGCGAAGTTGCCAAAGAAGCAGTGAGCAAGCTTGGCGCAGGAGAAGTTCTTCTTCTTGAAAATCTTCGTTTCCACAAAGCAGAAACTGATAATGATCCTGAATTTGCAAAACAGCTCGCTGAGCTTGCAGAACTGTATGTAAATGACGCTTTCGGCACCGCACACCGTGCGCATGCTTCCACTGAAGGCATCACGCATTTCATGGAGAAAAGTGCATGCGGATATCTCTTGAAAAAGGAACTGGATTTCCTTGGTGGAGCACTTGCTGAACCTAAGCGTCCGTTCACCGCAATCATTGGCGGTGCAAAAATTTCCGGTAAAATCGATGTCATCAAAGCACTTCTGCCCAAAGTTGATAATCTTATCATCGGAGGCGGAATGGCCTGTACGTTCCTGAAAGCTATGGGACGTGAAATCGGTAATTCTCTTTGCGAAGATGAGAAGTTGCCTCTTGCGAAAGAGCTTCTTGAGCTTGGTAAAGGTAAGATCATGCTGCCAACAGACTACCTTGTGACTGACAAGCTTGATTTTGATGCACGTCAGATCGGTAGTGAAGCGATTGTTGCAGAAGACGCAATTACAGAAGGTCTTATGGCTGTAGATATTGGCCCTGAGACTATGGAAACTTTCAAGAATGTCATCGAAAAATCCGGCACAGTTGTCTGGAACGGCCCGATGGGAGTCTTTGAAATTGATGCCTCTGCGAAAGGTACCTTTGCTGTGGCAGAAGCGCTTGCAGAAGCAACCGAAAAAGGCAGCATTACCGTTATCGGCGGTGGGGACTCTGCATCAGCGATTGAGAAAGCAGGACTTTCCGATGCGGTATCCCATGTGTCTACAGGTGGCGGAGCATCTCTTGAATTTCTTGAAGGTAAAGCACTTCCGGGTGTAGAGGCTCTTTCGAACGCATAATTTTGCCTCAAGATGCGCTAATGGCATTTGGATCAATATAAAGAGAATGAAAAGCGGCATGTTGCAACTGCAACGTGCCGCTTTTTTTGTTCTCTACATACGCGAGGTAAAAAAAACGAAAATTTGCGTCTTTTAGCGCTGTTTACCGTCTATCTTTATGAGTGGCTGTCCTAAGTTGGCAGACCGAAAGTTTTACTACAGAAAAGGAGCGCATTATGAATATGACGATAGATGGAGTTCAGGTTGAAATTTTTGAAAACGATAAAACATTACTTGAAGTGGCTGGCAGATATGACATTCATATCCCTTCTCCGTGTTATCTGGCAAAGCGGAAGCATGGATGCTGTAAAGGCTGTGTTGTTGAGGTGGACGGTGAGCAAAAATACGCATGTGTCACAACACCCGAAAAGGGAATGCAGGTTGTTGTGGATCGAGAAGATTTAAACCAGTTACGCAAAGAGCGTATTGCGGTATACAGCAACGCAAAGAATGATCCTGCTGCACAGTGTACATGTGACTGCACAGAAGTGGGAGACTGTTCATCTACCTCTGCCTGTTGCTGATGTTCGACCTTGAAGTATTTTGACAAATGCTACGAGGGTACTATTTCCATACAAACAGCTGCAAGTGGAATTGTACGGAGGATGGTGTGGATGTATTAGAAACACAGTGGGTAACGCATCAAAAGAGCTTACTCACGTTCATAAGAAAACGTGTTGGTAGTAGAGACGTTGCTGAAGATATCTTGCATGATGTGTTTATCAAATTTTATACAAAATTTTCCACAATTGCAGACCATTCGATGATTCGTAGCTGGTTGTTTAGGGTAACGCGTAATACCATTATTGACTATTATCGTGCTCGGACTGTCACGCAAGAGTTGCCGGATGATTTGGAATCTTTAATTGGGGAGAGAGAGGAGAGCGTGCAGCAAACACTCTCTGCCTGTGTGGAAAAAATGGTGCTCCAGCTCCCCAAAAAATATCGCGTAGCCATTGAAATTGCAGAGCTGGAAAATAGACCACAGCATGAGCTTGCAGCGCTTGAACAGATTTCACTTTCCGGTGCAAAGTCGAGAGTTCAACGCGGTCGCAAGATGCTGCAGGCTATGATGTTTGATTGTTGCGCCTTTGATCTGGATGTCCATAATCGAGTCATAGACTGGGTGCCGCGTAATAGTGATTGCCAGTGTTGCTAGAAGTGTCTTGCAATACTTACTCGATCAATAAACAGCTTAATGGCAAACCTGCACTGTGACCCAAAACAGTTTTTGTTAAGCCGAGGCTAAGTTAGTTAAAAAATAATTTTTCTCGCCTAATAGGGGGTGCAGGGGGAATTATTTCCCCTGCCCGTCGGAGACAAAAAAGAAAAAGACTTTGTCAGCAGTCTGAAAAAAAGCCATGCCGCTATTGGGCATGGCTTTTTTGCATACAGCGATATGTTATTCTCTTCTACCAAATGAAGAAACAGGGAACGTTTCTTTATGTGGCTGCATGGCTGTTCCCAACCAATGGATTGTCTGCCCGAGGTTTTCCATATTTGCCATTGCCTCTGCATCATTTTTTACATCCCCCGGGGCAAGGCCAATACCAAGGTTCCAGTAAATGGAACCGGGCACAATCATCTGAGACATAAGGAACAGATGGTTGATGCTGTCAAATGCGTGGGTTGCGCCACCACGACGGACGGCAACCACAGCGGCACCTATTTTTCCGGCAAGCTTGCGGCCATTGGCAATGGCAACATAGCCCATTCGGTCAATCAGTCCTTTTAACTCTGCAGAGACATCGGTAAAGTATGTTGGAGTACCAAGGATAATAGCATCTGCACGAAGAATTTTTTCAAATAACTCATTGAACATGTCGTTTTTGATAATGCAGGTATTGTCCTTGGTCTCAAAACATTTGCTACAGGCAATACAGCCCTTGAGCTTTTTACCGCCTACTTGAATAAGCTCTGTTTCCCACCCTTGTGCTGCCAGAGGGGCAAGAGCATTTTCCAGTAGAATTTCAGTATTGCCCCCTTTGCGGGGACTGCCGTTAATAGCAAGTACGTACATAATGTGTTGTCCTTATGTTATTCTGATTTTTTATGAGGCAAGGTGATCTCGACAAAAAACAAAAGATGCCTAGATAGGGTGATAGTGACACAATTTTTAAAAGGTTCAAGTACGGTTTTTTTTGTGCCTTAGTATCATACAGGGTACTGATGGAGATATGATGATTCGCAGGTGTGACGTAAAAGAGCTGGACGGTAGAAGTTACAGGTGTTTTTTTGAATTGACGCTGCAAGTTGTGGGCGGCAAGTGGAAGCCGATAATTCTGTATCATTTGTGGCTGGAAAAGGTACTGCGCTTTGGAGCCCTGAAAAAAACTATGCCCGGTATTACTCAGCGCATGCTGACAAAGCAGTTACGGGAGCTGGAAGCAGACAGGCTGATTTCCCGTGTGGCGTACAATGAGATGCCTCCACGGGTGGAATATTCACTGACAGAATTGGGGGAGTCAGTGATTCCTATTTTTCAGGCAATGAGAAATTGGGGAATGGAATTTGAAAAAAGTGTTGCCGGCGAATTGATAACTGGAGAACACTATGAATCTGTTGATGCTGTTGAATAACAGGCGACAGATAAAAGGCAGATTGAATCGACTTCAATCTGCCTTTTGTTTTTATCAGTGAATTATTGCGTAGCCAGCTTTTCTTGTAGTCTGGCTGTCAGCACGTAATGCGCGATAAACAGAGTAGAAAACGGGATAGTTTCTGATAGCAGTCTGCTATCTGGGTACATGAACGCAAGCCCAAAGGAGCCTGCTGTGAGTAATGCCATTATGGCGCCATAAAGCGAGGTCTGCTTTGTGTCAGAAAACACAGCAGGGAACCATGCAGAGAACAGTAATCCATATATTCCTGCTCCCATAATCCACAAGAGCATTGCCGCAGATTGAAGCGTTGAATACAGCTCCATGAGCCAGAACTGCCCGCTGACAATTGCCAAGGCTCCGGAGATCACATAACCGTTAATCCCTAGTAGGATTTTATTCTGAAAACTACGGGTTACCAACTTGAATCCGATACACGCGGCAGCTGCCAGTGCGCTCATCCCGTATGTGAGCAGCCAATAGTGCTCATAGCTTGTCGGGATGGTACGCATTGCAGTGAGAAAAAGAGCAAGCGGTATGAATTCAAGAAGTCTTTCCATAATACAGCTCTCTATCGGGAGCGTGCGACAGTATGCAGACCTTGGACAATATCTTTACTCAATGATTGAAGTGCATCGCTTTGTGCCTGCACATAGGCGCTCATAGTGTTTCCTGTTACAGGAAATACTTGGACAAACTGCTTGGTAAGCATGGAGTTGTCTGTTCTCACATCAACAATCTGCCATATAGCATCCAGAGTTACCTTGCCTTGCAATTTGCCCTCAAACCGCCGAATGGTGAGGTACACTTGATATTGCGGACGTTGTGCACGTTCCCAAGGATATACTGCTACTTGAGGTGTTTTGAGCAGAAGCGAAATGTTTTCTGCAAGTGTTTCTTTTACCTGAGTCTCAAAAGAGTCACCCCAACGCTGATATTCGTGGATAGTGATGCGGTTTTGTCCTGTGGAAGTAACAATCTGTGAACGGTCAAGATGACCTGGAATTGTTACAGGTCCGACTCCTACAGATGTGTTGCTCATGGGTTTAATACCCTCTGCCTGCTGACTTGAGCTTGTCAGAATATAGTACGTGGAAGGCGGAGAGCTTTTCCCGCACCCACTGAGCACTAGGAATAGTCCGGTTAGTACGAGAAAGAAGGACAGTCTCTTATGCATTACTTTTCTCCTTTACCGCGGATAAGTGATTCTGGATGACGTTCTAACTGATCAGCAAGAGAGCGTACTGCTTTTGCAGCTTCACTCATTTCACGCAATGCTCGCTGTAATTCTACAATAGTTGCAGAATCATTTGAAAGCAGAGAACTTGCGCCTTCCATTGTTTCACGAGTTTTTTGGAATGTAAGTTCCAGCTCTTTTGAGCCAGCAATTTTTTCAAGGCTGTCACTTGTCTTTTTGATGCTCTGTAACGCTTCGACGGCACTGTTGCCAATTTCTTCCATTGGAACTTTTTGCAGTTTTTCGAGCAGAGCAGACATGTTGCTTGTCAGTTCTTCAATGGATGTCGGGGTGGTCGGAATCTGGGTTACCCCATCTTCTTCACTGACTTTTGCCGGCTTGACATTTTTAAAGAAGTCGAGAGCGATATACAGTTTGCCGGTAAGTAAATTGCCTGTACGAACTTGTCCGCGTAATCCTTGAGCTACAAGAGAGTTCAAAATGGATTTTGTATCGTTAATACCTTTTTCCGAAGCAATGCCGTTAAGACGCTCGGTTTCAATCTCAATGCGAACCGGAACAAGGACTTCGTTGTTGTTCCAGTCGAATTCAATACCAATATCCACAACACGGCCGACGTGGAATCCTTTAAATTCAACAGGAGCACCGACAGAAAGGCCGCGAACAGACTGGTTGAATTTTAGCAAATAGTACTCTTTTTGCGTAAACTGCTGTGTCATAGCCGCGTCACGCGTCGGGTAAAGCTGAAAAATATCTCCGGCATCAGCAATAGGTGTGTTCAGGACATGATCTGGATTATGCAAGGTGATACCACCAATCAACATGCTTACGACAGATTCTGTATCTACTCGTATCCCATCGGTATTCATTTGCAAATCAACACCGGAAGCCAGCCAGAATCGTGATGAATCTTTAACATACGCGTCGTAAGGGGCATCAACAAAGACATTGATATCAACGCCTTTACCAGCTTTTTGGAGTTTATACCCTACGACTTGCCCAATTTTGATTCCGCGATAGTAAATAGGGGAATTATAATCCAGCGAACCAAGATCACGGGCTTTTAATGAAAACAGTTTTCCCGGGGTGTCGTCTGTGACAACCGGAGGAATTTCCAGTCCAGTAAATTCATATTGTTCCTCGCCCCCTTTTCCCGGATCAAGGGCGATGTACGCGCCGGAAAGCAATGTTCCTAATCCAGAAATCGTACCACCACTCAAGCGTGGACGGACAATCCAGAAGCGAGTCTGCTCGTTGAGGTAATCATCTGCTCTTTTGACAAGGGAGACTGTCACTTCTACCTGTTGAAAGTTTTCAGAAAGCTCAACGCTTGTTACCTTTCCGATTTCAACATCTTTATATTTCACCTTTGTTTTACCGGCCTGAAGTCCTTCAGCCGATGCAAAGGTAATGGTTACACTCGGGCCTTTTTCAGACATGGCTGTGTAGGCAAGGCCAATACCGGAGAGCAGTGCGATAAGAGGCACAACCCATATTAACGGGAAGCTTCTCTTTTTACAGATTTTAGCCTGTGGCAGTTCTGCAGCTGGGGACGCTGAATTTTCTTCTGTCATATATTAATCCTTCTGATCCCATATGAGTCTGGGGTCAAAGCTTTCTGCAGCAATCATGGTGATAACCACAACAGCTGCAAAATAAGGAACACCGGAGCCAGCCCGTACATCTGCAAACGGTTCAAGCTGTACAAGGGCAACAAGCACGGTAACAACGAAAACATCCACCATGGACCAACGTCCAACAGCTTCAGTGAGTCGGTATAACTTCGTGCGTGTTTCCGGTCTCCATTGATGTCGAAATTTAATGGAAAGAAGCAAGTATACAAGGATGACAAGCTTCATGAGCGGAATAAAGATACTGGCAACAAAGATGATGGCCGCTATGTGCCATGCGCCTGTAAACATAAAGTGGATAACACCGCTCATAATGGTATCGGCTTGAGCGACACCAAGTTTACTTGAGATAGTAATCGGTAGCAGGTTCGCTGGAATATATAAAATGGCTGCGGCAATGACTAATGCCGTAGTGCGCCGCAAGCTGTCAGGTTTGCGCAAATGTATGCCTGAGCCGCATCGGGGACATTTGGAATGGGAGGCACTGGATATCTGGCAAAGATGTGAGCAGCTATGGCATGTAGCACACTCCTGCTCAGAGTCCGGTGTCTGTTTTCCTTTTTTTATTGGTATTCGGCACCAGAGATCATCAAGGTTAAAGCCGGCAATTGCGCTGATGAGCACCACGATTAATGCTGAATATGCCCATATTGCCGTACCTGGGGTGATTGTGGCCATTTTGGTGAGTTTAATCATGGAAACGAGAATTCCCATTAAAAAAACTTCCATCATACTCCACGGTAGTACGTGCCGGAAAACACGTAACATTACGCAGGTTTTAGGGGCAAGGCGTCCGAATTGAACAGGAAGCAACAAGTATATCAATGCAGTCAGCTGAAATAATGGAACAAGAATACTTGTAAAACAGACCAGAACAGAAACCCCGGGCATTCCATTTTTGAAAAGCCAGATGATACCGGTGAGTAATGTAGTTTCCTGTATTCTTCCTTCTACTTCCATTGAAAGAAAAGGAAATATATTCGCCAAGACAAAAAGGATTAGTCCGGTAACGGCAAGTGCTAACGTGCGCTGTGTGGTGTCAGGTGTTTTTTGAAAAAGTACAGCACTGCAGCGGCCGCATACAGCTTTGCTACCGTTGAGCATTTCTGGGAGTGTTTGCATTAATCCGCAATCGTGACAGGCGACGATCGAAGGAGGTTGAGTATCCATGGTACGTTAGTAATATTCCTTTGGTTAGCCATCTATGCTGCATTAAGGTGCGGTTGGTAATGAGATCTTTGCATAGCGGTACTTGCTTTTTGATTTCTGAGAGTAAGGCTTACCTGATGGCGTAGCTCACGGCAATACAGAAAATACTCTATGTAAACTAGTGTATTGCGCATGATGTTATGAGGCGGTTAGTTTTTTAGCTCAAGCTACCTAAGGTGGAACGCAAGGTGGAGGAAAAAACTTTTCTAAGTACAGCATTCATTTTATAGTACCAGTAACTATTTTTAGAACTGTACGTAGAACGAGTTTTTGTACTTTTTACAGAAGATAATCGTGTTCAGTACTGTAAACAGAATTCATAGAGGTGCAACATGTCGAAACATAGTATGCAGGATCGTGCTGCTGGTGCGCTGATGGGCGCTTTCATCGGGGACGCGTTGGGGCTTGGACCGCACTGGTACTATAATCTGGATGAATTGCATCGCGACTATGGCACGTGGATTGACGGCTACACAGAACCGCTTGCCGGAAGATATCATGAGGGTATGAAGGCTGGTGAGCTTTCTCAGGCTGGATATATTCTTACAATGCTGGTGCGTTCTCTTGTTGAGAACGGCAGGTACGACGAAAAAGATTTTTGTCTCCGGATGGACGAAGAGTTGTTTCCGTTAGTTGACGGTACGCCCATAAATGGGCCGGGCGGATATACAAGTCAGTCCATTCGTGAAGCATGGAAGTGTCGGGTTCAACAAAAACTTCCGTGGGGGCAGGTTGCCGGAAAGGCAGATACAACAGAGGCTATTGAAAGGACGCTGGCACTTGCGGTGCGGTATGCGTTGCATCCAGATTCGTTGGCAAAGAATATATGTGACAATACTCTGCTGACACAAAATGACGATACTGTAGTTGCTTTGACGGTTGCGTATGGTGCTGTATTGGGAGCATTAGTGCAGGGACATCCGTTAGATGGAAATATATCCAGTGTGCTGATGACGCAGGTAAGAAAGGGAATTTTACCGTTTCACTTTGTTTTGGGAGAATCACTAGAACCGCCGCAAGCAGGAGAAACTGAGTCTCCGAGGGTAGGAAGATTTGCCTCACCTGACGCATTACTGACACCTGGATATGTTGCTGCTGCGGCAAATGATCCTGCGATTTCCATTGAACCGGCATGGAAGGTGTCTCTGGTATATGGTATGCCGTGTGCCATCTATCATGTACTGCCGTGTGCGTATTATCTGGCAGCACGTTTTCATGATGACTTTACCTCAGCGGTGCTCCATGCAGTCAACGGAGGCGGACAGAATATGGCGCGAGCAATGCTGACAGGGGCACTTGCTGGAGCACAAACAGGTTTATCCGGTATACCGCAGCGCTTTATTGACGGGCTTGAAAACGGGAAGGAGTTACTTGAGTTAAGTAAGCAGCTAGCGGAGCAAAGCGTGTAAAATATGCGCTGTGGGTAACTGCCCCGAAAGTAACACTACCACATCAAATAATTGGGCGAATAAAATGTGTCAGATGCTTTTATCTGGCACGTTTTTATTGGGTAAAAGTACATTTACTTCCAGAAACAAAGTTGCACCTAATCGTATTCATCCTCCTCTCTGAAAATGAGTGATAGTACTGCTTGGTTTGATTCTCAAATAAAGTTGTATTTACGAACGCGGGTGATGGTAAGTGCTTTATTTTTAAGAGGTCTCTATGGGGTGAAAGCAAAAAAAATCGCCTAATAATCGCGGTTGGTTGCAAGGAATATTTGAGAAATTACTTCGCGAGTGCTTGATGCCTCGTTTTTTTTTGGCTAGATACTCAAACTGATTTTGAGAATCAGAATCAAATTCAATCAAGGTGTGCTGAAAGTCAGTTGCAGTGATGCGTAGTTGGCTTGTGGCAAGTATTAACGGTTAATGGGTTTCATTTAAGAAACTTCACTTGGGGTGGGGATAATGAAAAAGAACGTATTGTGTATAGTGGCTTTAATGGTGGCGGCATTTGTTGCGAATTCTGCTTTTGCAGCTGATCAAACGTTGTATAGTGCGGAAACAAGTTCTCCGATTCTTTTAGACGGTAAGGCAGAGAGTGCTTGGGATAAAGCCAAAGAGATTGTGGTTACTGTAGACCAGCTCGTATACGAGCCGAATAATGGCTACGAGGGAATGAAAGAAACAGATGTTCGTATTAAGTCTCTTCACGATGAGAACTTTGTGTATTTCCTCATAACATACAAAGATCCGACTAAAAGCCTTGCACGTTTTCCCTGGGTTAAGCAAAAAGACGGAAGCTGGAAAAAACTGGCCAATAAAGACACCACTGGGCACGATAATACGTATTACGAAGATAAATTTTCAATATACTGGAACATAAATACAAAAGGCTTTGAATCTGAAGGGTGTATGATTTCCTGCCACCTTGATATTGAGGGTGATACATCTGCAGGAAGAAAGTTTACTGCCTCTGCCGGTGAAACAATTGATATGTGGCATGCAAAGTATGTTCGTTCATTGCCAATGGGCATGTTTGATGATCAGTACGTAGACAGCAATACTGATCCCAAGAAGAACAAAAGCTGGGGCAGAAAAGGTGATACAGGTAAAGGTGGTTACAAGAATAACGACAATGCGGATAAGACCGCGCCAGCTTACATGAACCTGAACCCTACAGCTGATGAACAATACTATGTTATCCCGAGCAAAAAGGTGCCTTTTGTAGATACTTTTAAAGAAGGGGACATTGTTCCTGGAATTTCTATTGCTCCAATGCAAGGTGGAAGAGCTGATGTGCTTTCCCGAATCGAGTACAAGGACGGGCAGTGGACACTTGAAGTAAAGCGTGCGCTGCGGACTAAAGGAAAGGATGCTGAGGTGCATGACGTGCAGTTTATCGATAAAACAAAGGCATACCCATTTGGTATTGCAGTGTTTGATAACTCACAGATTAACCACTTGTTCCACAATGACACTCTTGAACTTCGATTTAAATAATCAAAGTTAGTAAGAAACAGTAACAGGTCTCGCATTCTTGAATGCGAGACCTGTTTTTTTGGGAATGTGCAGAGAGTGTATCACCATTATAGGTTAGGAGTACTACATTTGAAGCGATACATGGCACATTTTGGGGCGTAGTTTGAGTTATACGTCAGCTGAACTGGATGTATGTATAAGTTGCTCAGCAAGAGTAACGGCAGCAGACTGAATATCCGAAACATCATTGTCCGGTGAGCCGTTTTGCGACGTAGCGCGAAGGATTTTTACAGAATACCCGTATAGTTTCAGCGCGTCTGTGTAGCGCGTAATGACCTCGTGGTAGGTATCATCGCTATCTCCTTGGCTGAGGATGAAAATAGCTGTCTTTCCTTGAGAGAGGCGACCGGCGAACGGGCTGGGTTTTGAAAAATCTACATCTACCAGCGACCATGTTCTGTCAAAGAACATCTTAAATTGTCCTGAGACATCTCCATAATACACTGGGCTTGTGAATACGGCGATATCGGCTTCTTTCATGCCATCTAATATCGCTGTTACATCATCTTTTACGATACAGTGTGTTTTGGTTGAGTGGCACTGTTCACAAGCTTGGCAACCTTTATAGGTAAGGGCATTTAGATAGAAGGTGTCTACGGTTGCCCCAAGGCGCTCTGCAGTGTCTGTAAAAGATTGTGCAATACGGTTACTGGTTCCCTTTTTTCTAGGACTTCCAAGAACAGATATTACTTTCATAATTGATGCTTCCTGACTGTAGTGCGGGTTGTTGTGCAAAGTGCAGTTGTGCATAGGTCGTTTGACCTAAAAACAGAACTAGGTCAAGCGACCTAGTATGTCAAGTCAAAGAAGGTCCGGCTGTATTGGTGTGATCAATTCTGAAAAAGAAGGTGCCAGCTTGTCAGCTGGCTGGGTAGGGTGGTACTGCGGTGTATACCTAGGAGCAAGCAGGTGGCAAAAGTAACTACAACAGAACATCCTAAGATATCCTTAATAATTCAATGTGCCTTGGCAATTTTGAGTGAGCGCGGAGAGCATGGTCTGACAATGCGGCAGGTGGCTGTCAGTGCAGGCATGTCGTTAAGTAATGTTCAATACTATTTTACCAATAAGAATGAACTGCTTAAGGGCATGGTCGAGTATTATGCAGCAGAGTGTGATGCAAGTTTTGAATCATATCTTATAGCAGCCAATGCAGATACGCCTCAGAAGCGGGTGCGCAGTATCATAGAGTACGGCTTGTGTGATGGAGAATGCCTCTCTGCTATGTGTCGAATTCTTAGAGAATTACAGGCAATATCTTCACGGAATGAGGATATTAAATTGTTTCTAAGGATGTTTTATCGTCGCTTTATCAAGATGATATCTGAGTTCTTAGCTCCACTGGCAGTAAGCGAAGCAGCAGTATCCAAAGCTGTAAGCCTGTTGGTTCCATATTTGGAAGGCTATTCCATGACTGCCTGTTCTCTTCCATATGATAAGGAACAGTGTGTAGGCATGCTGTATGATCTTGTGTTGAATATTCTGCAGTCATCAGAGCAAGACGGGAGAACATCATAGGGGTATTCAGCCTTGCGATGGTTTAGTGAGCAATATTGAGCTGCTGAGTGCTGCGTTGGTGCCAGCATGGACGTTGAAACCCGCTTCTGCTGCAAGTGTTTTCTCTAGCTCCAGAACTTGTTCTGAGCAGTGTATTTTGGGTTCAAGCACAAGAAAATTGGCTCCCGGCTTGAGCTGATTGTACACGTCGTTAAAGAATACCAGTATGTCCGGTGTTTCGTGCACCATCCAGCATGCAAGTGCAAAGTCTACTTGTTCAGATAATTCCAGAGATCGCTCAGAGCAACAGTGTGCTTTGATCCTATCTTCAACTCCGCGTTTCTGAGCTCTGCGGAGCATGACATCCAACATTTTTTGTTGGAGATCTGTGGCAATAACAACGCCGTTATTTCCTACCATCTCTGCCATGGCGAGAGAGAAGAAACCAAACCCGCATCCTATGTCCAAAACACGCATATCTTCCTGAAGATACGGGCCAACTATTTTTTCAGGGTTGTGAATGACTCTTCGTACCCAGTTGTCGAGAAAGTATCCTCCCCACCAAGGACAAACGGGATGTGGGTGGTAATCAGCTTTTTCGGGATTTTTTTTATCCGTCATCGAATCTTCTCCAACTGCTTTTGGCGCAATGTTTTTCATACGTTCCGATTCGTATCCTATGCCTATATAAGAAATCGCAGTGTGGATACAGTCTATTTTATTGAAATAATAGTACGTTTTTTATAAAGAAATTGGAACGTTACTTTATGGAGTACTATCAAATACAGGCTGGGAGCAGGACATGGTTCAGGTTCGACAAATAACAACAATTTCAGATGAGCAAAAGCAAGAGCTCGTTAATCTCTTAATGGATTCAGTGGAAGGTGGTGCTTCTATGGGATTTCTTGCTCCTCTTTCTGAGGAGAAAGCTCGTGCTTATTGGAATGACGTTGAAAAGGCACTTCAGTTCGGGTTGAGAGTCTTTGTTGCTGAAGCCGGTTCCAGCATCGTGGGTTCTGTGCAACTCTCTCCTTGTCCAAAGGAGAATGGAAAGCATCGGGCAGAGATTTTGAAACTGTTTGTTCTGCGCTCCCATAGAAGAATGGGGATTGCTAAGCAGTTGATGCAGTATGCACAAGAATATGCAGCTACCCTCAAATGTTCCTTGCTGATTTTAGATACTCACGAAGGCTCAAATGCTGAGGTTTTATACAGAAGTATAGGCTGGATAAAGGCTGGGATAATTCCGGGGTATGCTTCAAATCCTGATGGCGTTATGTATCCAACTGCTTTTTATTATAAAGAGTTGTAGCAAATTGATAGCGATAGAAATGTATAGCGGGAGAGCATGTATGCTTTCTCGCTTTTTTTATGGCTGATTGATGTAAAAGGAGCTGCCCCGCTTTGAGCAAAGTGCGGTTTTCTTCGATTGTGGTGGAAAAATGTTTACGCCATGTGTTGACGTTGATAATCAATTTCAATATATTTTCAAAAAATTTGGAGATTCAAATGGCGCGAATAAATCGATTTGGAACTACAGAGGATATGATTATTCAAGAAGTAACAGAAGGTGATGCTTCTTTTCTTGTTGCGATAGATTCTAACGGGTTATATTTTACCACGCCGGATCGTGTTGATAACGGAATGGCAGATACAAACCGTTATGCAATGGATCGCACTGTTTTCTTGAACCGTCTGGAGAAGCTTGGCTTTTCGCCGATTGAGTTGTTTGAAAGCAATAGGGATAAGATTAAAATTGTTTCGAACTCAGCTAAAAAGCTTAACCCTCTTAAAGCATCCAAACGTGGCTTATCGTAACCCATAACTATTGATACACGGCAGCAGGTGAATTGTCGTTCTTCTGCATCAACAAGGCTCTGGCACTGATAGTGTCAGAGCCTTTGGTTTTTTCTGTATTTGCTCTGTACAACGGAAGAACAGTTCCCTAGGGAAGTAGGAGTGCCTTATTTTGCATAACTTATATTAGTTGAACTGGATTTACAGGTGTTGATCAAATTTTATATGGCAACAGTTGCTATTTAAGGTTGTTAGGTGGGGCACGTTGAGAGTTTGGTTCTGGGGAAAATATTTTTTAGCAAGTTTTATTCTGTTTTAACTTGCTACTTGATGACAATGCAGTGTGGATATATCGGGCATGAAAAACAACATGTGCTGATGTAGAAATGGTATTTTCGGGAATGGGGGGCTTGTGCGTCTTTTCTGATATTCATTTTTTGACGCAGCGAGATGCTAAATGATGTGTTTCAAGGTTGTTATAGTTAGTTTGTATTGCATGACCAGAAGCTTTTTCATCCATGCTTCTGGGTTGAAATAGATGAGTATGCGTCGAGGACGGTTTTAGCGCATACGGATTATTATGAAAAAAAAGAACCTGAAGGAGAGACACGCAATGGTGCGAGTTTGTAGACTGCTGTTGGTGGGTTTTGTGTGTACAACCTTGTTGGGGTGTGCACATATGCAGACAAATCAAGGGAAAGGCACCGCTGTTGGTGCTGGCATTGGCGCAGGTGTTGGCGCTATTGTAGGACAGGCGATCGGCAGAGATACTAAAGGAACCCTTATTGGTGCCGGAATCGGGGCTCTTGTTGGGGGCTTGGCAGGTAACCAGATTGGTCGGTACATGGATATGCAGGAGCAGGATCTTCGTAACGCCATAGCTGCCTCTGATGCTGCAAGTGTGCAAAGAGAGCAGGATGTGTTGCGTGCGACCTTTAAAGGGGAAGCATATTTTGATTTCGACAAGAGTGCTCTTAAGCCGGGTGCCTATTATGAATTAAAACGCATTGCAGATGTGTTGAATAAATACCCGCAAACAACAATTGAAGTCGGCGGTCACACTGACACAAAAGGATCTGCTGCTTACAACCAGAAACTGTCAGAACGCAGGGCAGTGGCTGTTAAGGATGAGCTGATTCGTAACGGCGTTGCACCTCAGAGAATAAGCGCTATCGGCTACGGTGAGACACGGCCGATCTCTTCTTCTGATTCTGTAAACCGTCGAGTAGAGATTCTGATTGTTCCAGTACGCCAAGGCTAGCTGGTCGGAAAAATGAAAATAAAAAAGCTGCATTGTATAATGCAGCTTTTTTTATTGGCAGAGTTTTATAGATGTTTTTTAGTAAAAAATGATTTCATTCCTATGGCTGAGTGGGAGATCCACAAAATAGTTTTTACTCATTAATAGGGTAGGTTCTTTTGCCAGTGCGCAATAAATATGTAATTTCTTCTGAGGGCTATATTTAACGTAAGGTTTAAACCAAGATACAAAAGGTTAGTTATGAAAGCTGTAGAAGGCAGTCAGAGCCCAATTTATGATTTGAAAGAGGTGCCAGCTCATATTCTAGAGCGATTGGGAACAGTAACCTCTCTATTGTCGTTGTCAGATACTTGTTTTCCAAAAAGTGCGTTTGGGAATGTTCCAGAAGAATTGTGTAAGGTTGATAGGTTAAAATCAATAGCTCGTTATGAACAAAAAAATATTGTCGAATTATTTGAGGGAAGTCCGGAGTTTAGAAAAGCTGTAATCGAAATGGGATTTTCATGTTTCTTAAATCATGGCGCTATATTTATGGGGCAATATTCAGCGAATGATGCAGAGGAAGTTGTGCTAACAACTGTAGAGTCAGAGGCTTTTAGGAATAACTTGATTGATCACCTTACGGTGGTTCCGTCGATGATGGAGAGAACTAGCTTTATCGTGAAGGGCTTGTATTTTCATAAAAAGAAAGAATACTTGGCTGCTGTGCTCGTTATTTTAGCTCAGCTTGAAGGGATTATAGCGGATTATTTGGAAGAACGTGGGTTAGCACTTAATGCGGAAGGAGCAGTTTATAAGCTAGATTCTTGCGGGGACTATTGCTTAACGAAAAAGAAAAAAAAGAATAAACTTGTTGGGTTATCAAATAAGATTGATAGAATAGATAAGCCTTCGGGGTGTACTATGGAAGTATCGTCTTATTTTAATGAACTTGCGATGTATCCCATTGATAATGAATGTAATCTTTATACTTATCGAAATAGAATAATGCATGGAGATAAAACAATTATTCCAACGCAAGAGACTTCAGCAAAGTTGATGTACATACTTTCTGGATGTCTGAATATATTTTATGGTTACTTATTGTTTCAGAAGATGCGGGATGACAATGTAATTTAATAGATAGCTTCCCTGATTTTAAAGAATTCAAGAGCTCTGCTTGCAAAGTTGTACAGTTTAGCAGATTCAAACGTGCCGCATGTTTTCAAAAGGTGCTTGCAAGTGTATGCAGTTATTTACTGCCATATGGTTAAGTCTAATAATTTTATGCTATTGGAGGTTGTATGCAAGGATCATCAAGAGAGCATGGTGTGTTCAGTTTTAATGAACTGATTACTTCAGATTTGGAGTCTGCAAAGAAGTTTTATGGCGAGTTGTTCGGCTGGGAATTCAGGGAAACAGAAACAATTTATGGTAACCTGTATCTAGTTGCTATGAAGGGCGATAAGGTCGTTGCGGGTATGATGCTCAGAGAAGGAAACGTGCCCGATGATGTTCCTCTTATTTGGGATCAGTATGTAACTGTTGATGATGTAGATGCTTCGGCTCGGAAGGTTTTGGAAATTGGTGGCAAAGTCATGCTGCCCCCAACCGATATTGAGGGAGTGGGGCGTTTTTGTGTTGTGTTAGATCCACAGGGAGTAGGATTGAACTTGATCACCTATGTATAACGTATGAAAAAATATGTGACGTCATTTCCGATGAAGAAAATAGTAGTAAAAGAAGGACTGAAGTAATTCAGTCCTTCTTTTGGGTTAGTTGGTAGAGATTGGGTATTCTCCTCGTTTGACGGGCTTGAAAACAAGTTGCCATAGCAAGAAGACCTACGTTACTTCCCTAAGCAGTTCAGTGATTGAATATTCAAGCCAGTACTGGGTTCTGAATAATTTTAGAGGAGAATTTCCATGGGGCAAAATACATTAGACCCTGATGATTGGGGAGCTTTTCGCGCTTCGGCACATAAATTATTGGATGCCGCTATGGATAAAATGGAGTCAGCAAAAGAAGGAAGAGTCTGGACTCCACTGCCAGAAGGTATGAAAGAAGCCTTACAGGCAGATCTTCCTGTTGATGGCCTTGATCATGAATCTTTGCAGCAGAGGCTCGCGGAGTTGTTACCGTATGGTGTAGGGAACACCCATCCGCGTTTTTTCGGCTGGGTGCATGGTGCAGGTAACCCGGGAAGCGTCTTAGCTGAGATTACAAGTGCAGCTATGAACGCGAATCTGGGAGGACGTGATCATGGTGCCATTTATGTCGAGAAGCAGGTAATAGAGTGGAGTCGCAAGATGATGGGCTTTCCGGAAGAAGCAAGCGGGCTTCTTGTTTCTGGAACCTCAATGGCAACCATCATTGCCTGCAAAGTCGCACGGGATTCAAGGCTCGGCTCTCAGTGCAGAGAACAGGGTGTAGGAAAGACGCAATTGGTAGGCTATCTTTCCGAGCAGGCTCACTCCTGTATTGCACGTGCTTTTGATTTGCTGGGCATAGGTAGCGGAGCGCTGAGGAAAATTCCTTGCAACGCTGACTTCTCGATGAATCTTGAAGAGCTGCAAAAAGCTATTAAAGAAGACCGTGCACAAGGTTTTGAGCCATTCTTTGTTGTGGGCACGGCTGGTTCTGTGAATGTTGGAGCCATTGATGATTTGGATGCATTAGCGGAAATAGCTAAGGCGGAGAATTTGTGGCTTCATGTTGACGGTGCCTTTGGTGCTACGGCTATTTTGAGCAAAACAGCGAAAGAGCGCCTTGTTGGACTGAATCGTGCCGATTCCGTAGCTTTTGACTTTCATAAGTGGCTGCAGGTTAACTATGATGCTGGGTGTGTGTTGATTCGTTCCAAAGAAAAGCATCTACAATCCTTTTCAGGACGAGCGGAATATCTCACAGGTGTGAATAAGGGCCTAGCGGCAGGCGACTTGTGGCCTGTAGACCTTGGGCCGGAACTTTCCCGTGGTTTCAGAGCGTTGAAAGTGTGGGCTCATTTGCTTGAACATGGGGTAGAGAAGCTTGGGGCGTGCATTGATGAAAACTGCAGACAGGCAGCTTACCTTGGGCAGAAGGTAGAGGACTCTGCTCAGTTTGAATTGCTGGCTCCTGTTGCGCTCAACATTGTTTGCTTCCGTTATATTGCAAAGGCAGAGTGTGATCTGGATGCGCTTAACAAGGACATTGTGATCGCTCTGCAAGAAAGAGGGATAGCGGCTCCTTCTACCACGTTCCTTAATGGTCAGTTGGCCATACGCGTGAACATTACGAACCATCGAACAGACATTCGAGATCTTGATTTACTTCTGGAAGAAGTCCAAAAGATTGGAGCTGAGTTTACAGAGAAAAATTAATGACACGTCTTGTCATGTTCTTTTCAAAAACGTAGCATGTCAGTTCATATTCATCTGCATCAAGCACAATCCTGAGAATCTTTTATTTCAAGAGACAACCACATCGGGAAGGTACAGACGTTCAGTTTAGATGTTTGAGTGGCGAAAATGTCGACATGTGAAATGGATACAATGTGTTATATGAAGAAGGCTTAGGCTGAATTGGTCTAAGCCTTCTTTCTTTGCCATGAATGAAGCACTATGGATACTTCGTTGGGTGTCATTCGTTTTATTTCTGAATGTACGATTAGGATGTGTAGCTGGATATTTTACTAATCTGGTAAGTACATCATCGACTATTAATGAATGCCCGTAACTAATTGATTATTTGCGCTTGTGAGTAGGCAAAGTTGACAGAGCAGTGGTGTGTTGTTAGATAGACCGAGTGGACTAAAAAGCAAAGCTTTTGCATGGAGTAAAAATTAAGCACTAAAAAATAGTAGGGCAAGGATGTTCGGTACTAGATTGCCAAGAATGTGTTTGATTTAGCAGGAGTAAATCTAAATAGCGTGTTGGTATTGAGAGTCCTGCGGGTATTGAGAGTGGAGGGGATGGGTGAGCTGAACTTATTGAACTAATAAACCTTGGGTAATCAACAGGAAAGTACATTATGAAACTAATTAATATTCTAGGAAGTCCAAGAAAAAAAGGTACTAGTGCTCGTATTGCCGAGTCTTTCGTTGAGGCTGCAAAAATTCACGGTGCACAAGTTGATAATTTTTATCTTAATAATATGGATTATAGAGGCTGTCAGGGCTGTGAGCAATGTCATACAAAGGCTGACAAGTGCATTTTGAAAGACGATCTTACAGTTGTTCTTGATAAGATGCGTAGTGCTGAAATTGCGGTATTTTCAACTCCTGTCTATATGGGGGGAACATCAGGGCAGTTTAAGCAATTTATCGACCGTACTTGGTCGCAGGTGGCGGTTGACTATACCAGTGAACAACCGTTTTCTAGTCGCCTACCTGATGGCAAGATCGCTATTTTTATTCTAACTCAGGCAGATGTTGAAGAAAAGCACACCGATATTGTGGAACGTTATACAGAGATATTCGGACTATATGGGTACGATATTCGAGTAATCAGATCCGCAGGTCTTATCGATGGAAGGTCGGATGCGGATGTCTCTGCTGCGCAGGAGAAAATAGTGATGTTAGCACATGAGCTTTTGGGCACACGATAATAAATTCACTTCTGATGTGAAGCTCATAGTCACGAATGGCTTCTTTGTATTGAATCCTGTTCGGATAAGCCTTTTTTTTAATTTAAAAGAAATGCTGATACCTTAGAATGAAAGAATCCACCTGGTTTGTCAGGTGGATTTTTTTGTCTCTTTCCTCTTTTTGCTTTAAAAATAAGAAAAAGTCTGGCTCTTTTCCACTTTGAGTTATCGTGATAGTTCCAAGCCACATTGTGTGCCAACTGTTACAAAAAAATATTAGGTCAATGAGGAATAAATATGCCCAAGATTGTAGACCATGCAAAAATGCGGGAAGAAATTGCTCTTAAAGCTGCAAGTGTGTTTCTTGAATATGGATACAAAGGCATTAGTATGAGGCAGCTTTGTAAACATATTGAGATGAGTAAAAGTGCTGTCTATCATTACTTTAAAAGTAAAGATGAAATTTTTAAAGCCTCGACTGAGGCTATTGTAAACTACGATTTTGAAGTTCTTTCTGATGTTCCATTAGCGAATGTAGCTAGCCTAGACGAAAAATGTCAGAACTTTGAACGTCTATTCCGTGTATTGTCTTCTCGTTTTTTTCAAGAGCTAAATCTCGTAATGGAATATATTGAGACTATTGGTGAAGATGTAGTTGCAAAAGATGAGCTAATGAACATCTCAAATAAGAAATATCAAGAGTTACTGTTTCGATTTGTAGATGAAGAAAATTCGAGTACTCTATATACGATGCTACTAGGCTTGCTAACTCATCGCGTTCTTCGTGGTGAAGATTTTAGCTCTGAAGAAATTCAGTTGGTTGCTAGAAGACAGCTAACAGCCAGAGTATAAAATTATTTTTTTAAATGGTAATTGAAAAAGTTGGAAGCAACGTAGAATGTAGGAAGAGTGATATTGATTTGATAATATCAATTTTTATATAAGATAAATTCATGTTTGAATTTTTTCGGCAATACTTTTTAGCTTTGTAAGAGACGCGAAACTATTGTCTGAAGCTGTTTGATTTATGTTTTTACTCGGTAAATTAGTCGAAGATGCTTTATACAATATAAGGTCTTGAAATATTAAAGGCTAGAGAGTCCATTCCGTAGTGCATACAATGTTGCTTGAACTCTATTGGCTAAACCTAATTTACAGAAAATATTGTTCAAATGTGTTGAAACAGTTGCACAACTAATATTTAGCTCATTCGATATAGTCTTATTATCCCTTCCTGTTGCCACCAGTTGTAGAATTTCTATTTCTCTGGAAGTTAGTTGTGATGTTTTTTCTGCAGTAAGGTCATGAGAAGTAATAAGTAACCTTAAAGCCTGTGTTGCAATGGTAGGATTAGTTGTTAGCAGCCCACAGTTTAACTTTCGAATGCTTTCAACCAACTCTTCCGGTGAAGCCGTTTTTTCTAAAAAACCCAAGATTCCTGCTTTAACAATAGTAGCAAGCTCGTCTTCAGATATTATATTCGTTAATAAGAGTATTCTACTTGGAATTTTTCTTTTTATCAGCCTGAGGCTTGTCTCTAAGTCATCAATAAGGATGATGTCTGGTTTTGTAAGTTCTATTTTAGGAAGTATTGAATTTTCGGTAGATACATCTTCTACAACAGTTATTCCTGTGGCTTTAGATAATACCATCTTTAAACCAATTCGAAATATTTCCTGACGATCAACTAACAGAATTTTTAAGTTACGATTATTCATGACTAGCCTTACTGCCTATAACGAATACAGATTTTATGCTTGTTAGGTTGTCATCCGCTAACGTTAGATCACCCTACGTTTTTCTAAAGAAGGTATTTGAGCTGGCTTAGGGACGATGCAGTCGTAACAGTGCTACGAAATGTTGTTTGAATTGGGCAATAGTTTGCCCGCCCCTCGTTCAAGGTTTGTTTTTTTGTGTTTTTATAGTCCGCTTGGTCTGTAAAGTAGATGCAGGGGCCATTCTTGTCAATGTAAAAGTCCAATTGGACTAAAAAAGGAGTGCTTTCCGGTCTTTTTTCTTGAAAAAATTCAAGGTGGATAACTGCAGTAAAATTGAAGCTGCTTTTGCGAGAGTAAGGTCAGCTGTCATCTTTTTAGTCCAAATAGTCTAAAAAGATTGACAGGAGCAGCGTCAATTTTTATTTTCGTCCAAGTGGAATAAAAAAGCCGATTAATCTACCAAAGTTAAAATGAAAAAAGGAATTAGAAATGTTTAACGGATTTTCAAGAGAATTTTTAGGCGAGACTCCCACAAGACGAGATAAAATAACAATTTTTAGTATTACTTTTCTATTAGTAGGGGTTGTTGGCTATAAAAGCTCACCAGAGCTAGCAATGTTACCTATGTGGAAAGTAATACTATTTCTGGTAACGATATTGGACATTTTTGCTGGAGCGATAGCCAATTTTACGAAATCGAGTCAGATCTATTATAAAAATAAGCCAGCTAAAAGAATTGCTTTCTATTTTGAACACATAATTCACATTGCATTCCTCGTCTTAACAGTGGGGCACATGTGGTATTGTGTTGGATTGCTAGCATACACAATTGCTGCTGGCTTATTTGTAAACTATACTGATTCACTTAAGCAGCAAGAAATTAATGCAGCAGCTGTTGTATGTATTGGTCTTGTTTTATTTTATGTTGTCGTTCCAGTTCCGCAAATACTTGTGTGGTTGCCGTCTGTTTTTCTGGTAAAATTGATATTTGGCTTTTCGATACGAAGAGAAAGGTAACACTATTCCTGCTGAGGGAACATTTTGTGGAGGATATAAGACGCTCGCTTAATATAGTTAGGCGGGCGCTTTTTTTCTTGAATATTAAGATTGAGAACAACGTGCTAACTTCATTGTTTTTGTTAATGAAAAATCCCAATACGTATTCATTTTATCAATTTGTTCAAGATGTTCTGCGCATGTATAGCGGTAGTAATTTTAACATCTTGGAGGAAGACAATGAGCGATGCTGCATACACAGCCATGTGGGAGAATTTAAATCTGGATATCTCGGCACACGATGGCCTGCTTGAAGTACTGGGAAAGTTTTACGGGGATATTTATCTTTCTCAGCAAAATAGACTCAAGGGAATGGAGTACTTGGATTTTGTTCTCTCCGAAGTACATGGTTTGCGTGTCAAAGAGCTTCAGGACGCAAAAGCAGCAGGGAAAAAGGTCATTGGTACCTTCTGTGTTTTTGTTCCAGAAGAGCTCACATTAGCTGCAGACGCTGTACATGTGGGACTGTGTTCAGGTGCTGATGCTGGAACGGAGGAAGCGGAAAAGCTCGTTCCCCGTAATACATGCGCACTCATCAAATCTTTTATCGGATTCAAACTTGCCCGTCTTTGTCCATACACAGAGTCATGTGATCTGATCGTTGGTGAAACAACATGCGATGGTAAGAAAAAGGCATATGAAGCATTCAGCAATCATGTTTCAATGCATGTTATGGAAGTACCGCAAACAAAGACAGCAGATGCTAAAGCTCTTTTTAAGGCAGAAGTGCTTAGGCATAAAGAAGCCTTGAAAGCACTTACCGGTACTGAAATCACACTCGAAAATTTACAAAAATCAATCACTATAGTGAATGAAAAACGAAAAGCACTACAGCGCCTTTCCCGCCTGAGAGCCGCCGATCCTGCCCCGATATCTGGACGTGATGCGTTACTTATTAATCAGGTTTCTTTTTACGACGATCCGGTTCGTTTCACCCAGTCCATCAACACACTCTGTGATCAAATTGAAGAACGCATTGAAAAGAAAGAAGGTGTAGTTCCTGCTGGAACTAAACGCTTGTTGGTGTCTGGATGCCCTATGGCTGTTCCAAACTGGAAATTGCCGTATGTTATGGAAAGCTCCAATGCTGTGATAGTTGGCGAAGAATCGTGTATCGGCTCCCGAAATGTCAGGGACTTGGTAGATGAAACGCCAGACACTCTAGATGGACTGATTGATGCGTTAGTTGACCGCTATATGAAAATAGACTGTGCCTGCTTTACGCCAAACAACGAACGCATGAGCAATGTAGAAACAATGGCAAAAGAACTTAATGCCGATGGCGTAATACACTATGCGTTATCTTTCTGTCAGCCATATGCACACGAAGCCATAAAGCTAAATAATGTGCTGTCAGCGAAGGGCATTCCCATGCTGTCTATTGAAACTGATTACAGCATGGAAGATGTTGAGCAGCTTAAGACTCGTGTAGAAGCTTTTGTTGAGATGTTGGATTAGCGATGTTTGCAGGGATAGACATTGGCTCACGTTCAATTGAACTGGTGGTACAGCAAGCAGGAAAAATTATTCATACCGCGCAGCTTCCCACTACGTTTTCACCCCTCGAACAATGCCGAAAGCTATTACATGGTCACACACCGAAACTGCTCACAGCAACAGGCTATGGCCGTGAATTGGTTAAAAGTATTGAGCTTCCGTATGAAGTCAAAACGATTACTGAAATCAAAGCACATGCCCTTGGCGCTCATGCGTTATTTCCAGACGCCCGAACAGTTCTTGATATCGGCGGTCAGGATACCAAAGCTATCGCCCTTAATGACAAAGGGAGAGTTCTCAAATTTGAAATGAATGACCGTTGTGCAGCAGGAACTGGAAAGTTTTTAGAGTATACGGCTGCGGTATTTCAAATGGATGTCGAACAGTTTGGGAAATATGCGCTAGAGGGTATTAACCCGCCTGTTATTAACAGTATGTGCACCGTATTTGCGGAAACAGAAGCAACATCGCTTATGGCACAAGGTTTTCCTCCATCAGATATCGCGTTGGCCTTGCATCAGGCTGTCGTACGCAGGACGTGCACCATGTTAAAGCGAACAGGGTTAGAATACCCTCTCGTATTTTCCGGTGGCGTGGCAAACAACGCCTGCATACGCAATCAGTTGCAACAGGAACTCGGAAGCAGCGCTACTGTTTATATTGCAGATCAACCAGATATGTGTGGTGCTTTTGGGGCAAGCCTCTGGGCAGAACAATCGTGCTCTGACTAAGGGGGGCTTAATGCATAGAAGAAAATTGTTCTGGTTACGACAACATAGATAAGAGTAAGGCAGGCTGATTCATTTCAGTCTGCCTTTTTTCTTTTGGTATAGTCACATAATGTGTGCACAGAAATCTCGCATAAAGGCACAACCGACTATCGTACTACTGCACTGGATGTTTTGTCGAACGGGTTTGTGCGGACAGCGAGGGAGAAAAGGTAAGGGTAGTCCGTTTGCAGATGTTGCATGTAGTCTATCCATTGGGAGAGCAACAGCTTGTATACTCGGTGGATATCACCCGAAAGATGCTTGAGATCTGTTTTAGGAAGATCGGTGAGAGTGCTTCGGTTAAGTAGCTCTTCTTTTAGATGGAATGTTGCCCACATCAGATCTGTAAACTGTTCATGCTCAGCCATGTTGGGGTTTTCTAGTATGCGCATCAAAAAAGGCGTGTGGGTTTGTAATAGCTGCTTGAGCTCTTCTAAATCGTTTCCAGCATGTTGGGCTTCAAAGGGGTAATTCAGCATGTGCTGGCGTACTCCGGCAAAGTCTTTTGCCTGCCATTTACCGCAATTGGCGAGTCTGCTTTGCACGGTAGGCAGGTTCGTATCCAGACTGGAAATTTGGAACAAGAGTTTGGTGCCCACTTCACTGAAAAAGCTTCCTATGACCATGTTAAGACGTTGCAGCCGCTCGCGTTTCTCTCTGGCATTTAACAGGCGTTCGGTCATGCTGGTGAGGACGATAGTGAAGGTGCATACGCCGGAGAGAATGAGAATAGTAGCGAGAATTTTCCCAGCTCCAGTTGTTGGGTGGATGTCTCCATAACCTACTGTGGTTACAGTAACGACGGAAAAATAGAGAGCATCGGCAAATGGGATATTTTCTGCATACATAAACCCGAAGACACTACAGAGAAAAAGGGTGCC